>JAFYJN010000040.1 GCA_017538105.1 Prevotella sp.
AGGGCCGTAAGCAAACACCTGTCTTTAGCCGCCCTGCGGACGGCTGACGGTTCTTTTGACTTCACCACTGGCCATGCAAAGCATGGCCGGCTTCCTGTACTACTTCTCTGTCTTCATGTAAATTTCTCAAAGAACTCTTTCTTCATTTTTCCACCCTATTTTTTGGGCGAAAGCGGATGCAAAGATATGACAAAAAAATAGTTCTTGCAAGTATTTTGAGATTTTTTTTCGAGAATAAAATGAAATTTTCGGAATTATTGACAAAAGAGACATTTGGGGAAAAAGCGATTGCTTCAGCCGTTAAGATGAAGTGAAATATGCCATATGAATGAGAAGGTCAACTATACGCCCTACTGGGATTAAAAGAAAGGAAGAGGGATGGGAATGAGAAGAGGAAAAGAAATTGGATGAGAAGGAGAAGTAAACGTATGGAAAAGAAGAAGAAAGGAGAAGTAAAAGGGAAATTGTGGAAATAATATGGGAGTTATAAGAAAAAAGCGTATCTTTGCAGAATTGAAAGGTCTTCTTTCGTGGCTGTAAAAAAATTGCAGGGCGATAACGAATATAACAAGCACAAGCATATGATTATCAATATTGGGCGTCAGTTGGGTTCAGGCGGTCGTGTTATCGGCGAGTTGCTGGCCAAAGAATTCGGTTGTAGATTCTACGACCGTGAGATATTGAACCTGGCAGCAAAGGAGAGTGGTTTCGACACGCGTTTTTTCGAGCAGTCGGACGAGCACAAAGGTTTTTTCCGTTCGCTCTTCCATCTCCACGCCAGTCATATCGGTGACAACAACTTTTACACCAACAAGTTTTCCGACGAGAGTTTGTTTCAGTTTCAGAGCGATGCCATCCGCAAGGCCGCCAGCGAAGGAGACTGTGTGTTCGTTGGTCGTTGTGCCGACTATGTGCTTCGTGATTTTCCCGACACGCTGAACCTATTCATCACAGCGAGTCTTGATTTCCGGGCCCAGCATGTGATGGAACGCGAGGGGGTGGACCGTCAGGCCGCAGAAAAGATTATCGCCGACAAGGAACATGCCCGCGCCACCTATTATAATTATTATACCGGCAAGCGTTGGGGTGACAGTGCATCGTATGACCTATGCGTGGACGCTTCGATACTCGGAGTGGAGGACACCGCCACATACATTGCCGAGTTTATCCACCGCGCGATGATGGCAAGAACTCCATAAGTCATGAAACGAATTGGCATTATCAGCGACACCCATTCTTATTGGGACGATCGGTACGAGACCTATTTCGCGTCGTGCGACGAGATATGGCATGCCGGCGATATCGGTTCGACGGAAGTGGCCGAGCGTCTGTCGTCCATCTGTACGTTGCGTGCCGTGAGCGGCAATATCGACGGTGGCGACCTCCGTCGTATGTATCCTGAATTGTTGCGCTGGAAATGTGAAGACGTGGACGTGCTGATGAAGCACATTGGCGGTTACCCAGGCCATTATGACGCCAGTATCCGCGCCCGCATTTATGCCTCGCCTCCAAAACTATTCATCAGCGGTCATTCGCACATCCTGAAAGTACAGTACGACAAGACACTCGACCTGCTTCACATCAACCCCGGAGCCGCTGGACTTCAAGGATGGCAAAAGAAACGCACCCTCGTCAGACTGACCATCGATGGAAAAGATATGAAAGACTGCGAGGTGGTGGAGTTGGGATAATGAGGGTTTAGGACTTGATACACAATAAAACAAGCTCTGAGATTGTTATTTTATTATGAAAGAGAAAATAGGACATATCATTGAACTGAAGAAGATAACCGACCCTCGCGGCAACCTGACCGTAGCCCAGGGTCTAGAAGACGTGCCTTTCGAAATACGCAGGGCATATTGGGTATATGACGTTCCCGGCGGCGAATGTCGCGGTGGCCATGCCCACAAGCGCTGCCGCACGTTGCTGGTTGCGCTAAGTGGCAGTTTCCACGTGACCCTTGACGACGGCAAGCATCGGGAAACATACCTGCTGAACCACCCGTGGCAGGGCTTGATCGTAGAGACCGACGTCTGGCGTACCCTCGACGACTTCTCTTCAGGTGCCGTATGCTTGTCTTTGGCCTCAGAGCCCTTCGAAGAAGAAGATTATATAAGGGACTATGATGTATTTTTGAAAAGAGTGACGGCGAAGTGAACAGGGAGTTTTGCGGGACATGGACATTATAAGATACGGGGCTGATTATTTTGATAAATGGAACACCTTCGTGGCATGTTCCAAGAACGGGACGTTTCTATTTGACCGTCGGTACATGGACTACCACCATGACCGTTTTGAGGACCACTCCCTGCTGTTCTTTGACGGAGGTAAGTTGCTGGCCGTGTTACCCTGCAACAGGATAGAAAACACGCTCTATTCCCATCAGGGTCTGACATACGGAGGACTCGTGATGAATGAGCATTGCACGACGGTTCGAGTCATGGACATGTTCAATGCCCTCAACCATTATCTGTCAGTGCAAGGTATAGAGAGTGTCGTGTACAAATCCATTCCCCATATTTACCACCGTCTGCCCTCGGAAGAAGACCTATACGCCCTAACGACAGTATGTCACGCCCACCTTGTGCAGCGCGACGTTTCCTCCGCCATCCACTGTCAAGACGCCATGAAATGGCGCCGCGACCGTCACTACGGAGCCAACAAAGCCCATACCGAGGGTATCACCGTCTGCCGGAGTGACGATTATGACCTATTCTGGCCCATCCTGGAAAGCAATCTGATGCGCAACCACGGTGTGAAGCCCGTCCACACGTTGGATGAGATGCTACTTCTAAAATCACGCTTTCCCGAATCGATACAATTATACCTCGCCCACAGTGCAGATGGCGAGGTGCTAGCCGGCACCATCTTGTACGTCACACCGCAGGTAGCACACGCACAATATATCAGTGCCACACCCGAAGGTAAGCGCCAACATGCTGTAGATGCCCTATTCGACCGCATTATCCGTCATGATTTCGCGTCGCATCCCTATATCGACTTTGGCAAGTCGACAGAAAGCGACGGCACGGTACTCAACGAATCGCTCATTTACCAAAAGGAAGGATTCGGAGCCCGCGCCGTGTGTTACGACTGGTGGAAATGGTCAGTTACTCGATAATCAGCACCGTCACGCCTCTTGCCGCCTGTGCACCCATAACGAGCGCCTGTTCGATATCGGCCGTTTTCGACGGTCCGCTTATCCAGCATCCGTAGCCCAATGCCGGAACTTCTATTCTTTTGTATCCCTCATGCATATTGTCGACGATATTCTTCTTGTCGAGCAGAATAACCAGTTCCTCGGAGATGAAACAGATGGCTTTCTCCTTCATGGTCTGCGGTATCCATATACAACCGTTTTCGGCCACGCCCAGTTCCCCTTGTAAGATACCCACATCCGTACCATTAAGATCGTTAGCCCCTTCCACAGTATCAGGGTTCTTCTGAGCTATGGTAATCCCCGGCACGTTGGATGCGAACACCTTGGCATCGGGGTAGAGTTCTTTGATGACCATATTGACGTCGTCCGTTTTCTTAATACATTTCACCTTCCCTCCCACCGTTTGGCTCATTTCGATGAACTGTTTCACCGTATCGGGATATTTGATGGCCTTGATGGAGAGATCGGGCATATCAAACTGTTCGCGTGTGTTTTTGCGCAGTTTGTCAAATAAATCTTCCTTTTTCATGTATGAGTTTTTGAGTTTATAAGTTGAGAGTTTGTGAGTTGATGAGTTTTATTCCGCTTACCCATTCACTCATTACTTAACTTTTCCGTTTTTCCAGAGCACGTGGAACGGTTTCTTTGGGAACCGCATCATTTCATGTCCTTTTCCCCATCCGTTGAGTCCGTTGTATATGAGGAATCTCGGCATGTGGTTCATGACCGGTGACCACCAAAGCGCTGAGTTATAAATCCACTTATGATTGAACACCAAGCTCATGCCCCTTGACATCCATTTCTTTTCCGGTGAGGCATGTCCTAATTCTTTCAGTTGTTGCCTCCATCGATACACCTGTTCACCGAGATCTACCTTAGCCGGACACACATTAGAACACGACAAGCACAGCGAACAAGCCGACACGTTATCGTAATATTTGTCAACATTCTTGAGCATTCCCAAATTTACGCCGATGGGGCCGGGAATGAAATATGTATAGCTGTAACCTGTGCTTCTACGGTAAACCGGACACGTGTTCATACATGCCCCGCAGCGGATGCATTTCAGGGTGAGCCAATGTTGTTCGTTTGCAATAATATCACTTCGTCCGTTGTCGACAAGCACCACATGCATCTCCGCTCCTGGTCGCGCTTTTTCAAAGTGCGCCGTAAAGGTTGTTGTCGGTTGTCCCGTTCCACTTCTGCAAAGTAGCCGGTGGAATACCGCAAGACAGTCGTAGTTGGGAACGATTTTTTCCAATCCCATGGCCACGATATGCAACTTCGGCATGGAAGTGCTCATGTCGGCATTTCCCTCATTGGTACACACCACCACATCGCCTGTTTCCGCCACTCCGAAGTTGCATCCTGTCATTCCTGCGTCCGCCAACATGAATTCGTCGCGCAGGTGGTATCTGGCGCACCTGGTGAGATATGTAGGATCATGGTTGCCAATTTCCTTGCTGATGCCCCGTTTTTCAAATTCCTCCCCTATCGCGTCACGAGAGATATGGAGCGCCGGCATCACGATATGCGATGGTTTTTGGTCCATGAGCTGTATGATGCGCTCGCCGAGATCCGTTTCCACCACATCGATACCATTTTTCTCCAGATACGGGTTCATCTCACACTCTTCAGTGAGCATGCTCTTGCTTTTGACCATTTTCTTGACATCATGGTCTTTAAGGATTTTGAGAACTATCTCGTTGAATTCTTCTGCATCCTTAGCCCAATGCACATGCACTCCCCTTTTTTCGAGGTTTTTCGAGAACATGTCGAGGTAGTCAGCAAGGTGTGTCACCGTATGCATCTTTATCTTGCTTGCCAATTCTCGCAGATCCTCCCATTCCGGCAGGCCCTGTGCCATGATATCCCTTTTATCACGAACCCCCCAAAAAGTCTTGTCGTGTCGTGTTATCTTTTCCACGTCTTTCAGGAATTCGTGGCTTCTTTTTGAATGTACTGTACTCATAGTCCTGCTGCTAAGATTTCTACTACGTGAATAAATTTGATAGGCATTTCCTGCCGTTTAGCGACACCCGCCATGTGCATGAGACACGAGCTGTCGGGTCCTGTGACATATTCCGCCCCCGTGTCCATGTGGCGTTTTACTTTATCTATGCCCATTCTCACCGACACGTCGGGTTCTTCCACAGAGAACAGTCCCCCGAATCCGCAACATTCGTCTTTTCTTTCCGGCTCATGGATTTCGATACCCTCTACGAGGTTCAGCAAGTCGATGATTTTGTTGAATGGAGGCACATTACGCTCAGAAGGAGACGAGAGACCCAACTCTCGAACCCCATGGCAAGAGTTGTGCACGCTCACTTTGTGTGGGAACTTTCCCGGCACTTCTTTCACCTTGAGCACATCGTGCAGGAATTCCACTATGTCCATCGTTTTCTTTGCCGTGGTGCATTCCATTTTCCCTTTCATGATTTCCGGGTGGAAGCACCTTACGAAAGCCGCGCACGAGGCTGACGGCGCCACGACATAGTCGAATTTCTTAAACATGTCTTCATACTTCTCAATGAGCGGTTCGGACATATACTGGAATCCTCCGTTCGCCTGCGGCTGTCCGCAACAGGTTTGTTTGAGCGGGTATTCGAGGTCTACATCATAATGCTTGAGAAGCTTGTAGGTTGCGACGGCCACCTCTGGATAGACGGCGTCGACGTAACAAGGAATAAATAGACCGATTTTCATGTATTAAATGGTTATGTTGCTAATAGATTTTAGGTATTTTCCGCAAATATACGCATTTTTTTTGAAATACCAGCATAATCAGGTGATTTTTACGTTATTTCGAAGATTTCTCAAAATCGAAGTAATGGTTTGGCAGTTCTACTTTTCCAAACCCATCTTTCAATTTGCTGAACAATAACAAATAAACCCGTTGTTTAGTTTTTTAATAATAAAGGCGGAAATTGGCAAATATAAATTACCTTTGTAGCCGAATGTACGTCTCTTGAACTGAGACGAATGGATATTGCTATATAAAATTCGGAGCGCAGGCTGTCATCTCGCTCTACATACCCTCGGCGGTGCCACGAAATAGAACATCAAGTAACGACATGAATAGTCTGAGTCATCAACGGACACAAAAAGTAAAGAGGCTGTTTGTCCTTTTGCCTTTTTGCCTTTTCGCCTTTTTGGCGGTTCCTGCGCAGTCACTCCTGCAGCGTATCGACAGCATGCTGACGAGGAATTATCGAAAGGGCAACGTCGACACTGCCTATATCACTCGTCCACAAACGAAGTGGACCATTGTGGGACGGCTCAATGTGTCGGGCGCAAAGATTGAGACCGAAGGAACGGAGTCGGAGACCAGTCGTCATTACAACTCGGAAATGAAAGCCGACTACAAATCGACCATCAGTGTCGGTGTGAGCTATCTGGGCTTCGCGCTCAACTTCACGCTCAATCCCGCCAAGCTGATGGGTAAATACGACGATTACGAACTGAATTTCAACTCGTATGGCAAACGCATAGGCTTCGACATCATATACCAGGATGCGCACAACTTCACGGGTTGGCAAGAAAGGGATGGCCTTGGTCGCGCCGACCTGCCAAGCGATTTGCTGAAACTGAAGACGCTGAACGCGAATGTCTATTATGTCTTTAACAACCGCCGTTTCTCCTATCCCGCCGCTTTCACGCAAAGCTACATACAACGGCGTTCTGCTGGCAGTCTCTTGATGGCCTTGTCGGGCCAGGGACAGCAAGGCACCGTCAGCGGGGAACAGGAATTGAAGTTCGATATGACGAACATCGGCATCGGTGCTGGCTACGGGTATAACTATGTCCCTGCCCAGGGTTGGCTGTTACATATCTCTGCCATGCCCACGTTTATCGTCTATAGTCACACCTCAATGACTTTCAACGACACCCGTGTGCCCTTGGACTATCATTTCCCAGAAGTCATCATCACCAGTCGCGGTGCCGTGGTGCGCCAGAAGGGAAATAAGTTCTACGGCATGTCCATGGTATTCAATTTCACCAATATAGGCGACAAAGAGAGTCTTGCTGTACATAATATCAAATGGCGTGTCCGCGCTTTCTTCGGATTGCGCCTTTAGGTAAAGTAAAAAATATCATGTCTGAACTTGAACCCCTGATAGTCGGTTGACTCTATAACTATTGGGCTATTGAGGAAAAGAAAAGAAAAAAGGAGAGAAAAATTTTGTCGGTTCAAAAAAAAGGATTACTTTTGCAGTCGATTTATGACAGGAGCGTAGCTCAGTTGGTTTAGAGCGCTGCAGTCACATTGCAGAGGTCATCGGTTCGAGCCCGATCGTTCCTACAAAAAATGCCGCATTTCTGCGGCATTTTTTGTTGTTTATTTTCCGGGCATTCTACTGTTGAGGAAGCTTTCAAAAGCTGGTTTATACTGGTCGGTGACGCGGATGATTTCATCGCCGATATAAAGGCATAGGTTACGGTCGACGGTTCTTATTTTATCGAGTGCGACAACGAACGACCTGTTTACTCTCATGAAAGACTGGTTGGGCAGCGACTGCTCCACCGCTTTCATCGTAAGGTGAGTGACAACCGGCCTTCGTTCTCCCTCGAGGTGAAACATCACATAATCTTTCATTCCCTCGACGAAAAGTATTTTTTCGAACTCCACCTTTCTCCATTCTCCATCAACACGCAGGAACAAACTGTCCGCATTTTTTGTTTCAGCGACATTATCCGCTGTTCCCGCCGCAGATTGCTGTTCAAGGCTGATTGCCTGAGCATCGAACCAATCTTTAGCCCTTTGCACAGCCTGTAGGAATTTGGCATAACGAATGGGTTTGAGCAGATAGTCGATAGCCGCGAATTCGTAGCTATCGAAAGCGAACTCCTTAAAAGCCGTGGTAAAAATGATTTTTGTTTGTCCATTCAAGGAACGCGCCAATTCCAAGCCATTGACATCCGGCATCTGTATGTCGAGGAAGAGCAAGTCGACCTTATTTTGTGCCAGAAAAGCAGAAGCCTCGATAGGGTCGGTGAATGCTTTCTTGTAATCGAGGAATTCTGTGCGTTGAACGAATGTTTCCAACAATTGCACCGCCAACGGTTCATCATCGACGATAACACATGACAGTTTTTTCATAGCGCAAGTGATATTTTCACGTGGTAAACATCATTATCTGTCGATTGTTCCCATTCATGCCGTTTTGGATAGAGCAGTTGGAGCCGACGTCGTGTATTCTCCACCCCTATTCCCGACCCGCTTCTGTCTTGTTCATCTTTCGGGAAGTTCGAGTTGTCGCATTCGAAGACTACCGTTTTCTCGTCACCATTCATCGTCAAGTGAACGAACGATTCTTTTCCGCTTGCCACACCATGTTTAAACGCATTCTCCACGAGGGCCACAAAGAGCAACGGAGCCACCATCGGATGTCCTTCGATTTTGAAGTCGGTCTTTATGTCGACGAGCTTAGAACAGCGCAGTTGCATGAGCGACACATAGTTTTCTAGGAACCCCACCTCATCCTCAAGAGGCACGAGGTCTTTGTCGGTGTCGTACATGGCATACCTGAGCAGGTCGCTAAGTTGAGCAATGCTATCCTGTGCCTTGTCGGGATCAATTTGTGTGAGACTTGAAATGTTGTTCAGCGTGTTAAACAAGAAGTGTGGATTGAGTTGGTTTTTGAGCCATGCCAATTCCGCCTCTTTGTTCTGTCGTTGTTTCTCCTCCATCTCTAACCTGAGAGCATGTGTCCTAATCACATATCTGACCGCCACGGCAGCGAGAGCCACAAGCAGGTCGAAAAGAATAATGATAGACCAATTGGCATATGAGAATTGTTTGAAAGGAGTGGGAACACGGGACATATCCGCCGTGAACATCCAAAAATTGACAATCAAGATAAGAAGCGCATTTGCCAGGAAAAACAGCCAATATCTTTTTCTGAAGAACAGGAAAGGAGTGAGCAGGTAGAAGTTGATGAAGTAGATGACGCCAAGTGGCACGAACCATCCCAGGCTGATGCGAAGAATGATGGCCGAGTTGGAGCTCCCTTTGCTCATCAGGGTTACGAACAACAACGGCATGACGATGATCAGGCCTACAACGAACAATTGGACGAGGAACATCAAGCCCCCTCTCTTAGTTAACTTCTTCATGTTGCAAAAATAACAAAATATTTTAAATAATGAATATATTTCTACTAATTATGAACATTTGCAACCAAGTTGCATGCATCTATCCATATCTTTGCACCCAGAAACAAACAGAAGCATTATGTCACACCATCATCACCATCATCACGAGGAGACATCGCACGAATGTCATTGCCATGAGCATCATGAGCAACATCATCACGAACATGAACACGGCGGCGTCAAGAAGCAGTTGACCCTCATTGTTGCCACCACCCTATTGCTCCTTGTGGCCATCTTCATTGAGAAACATTACGAGCTACCGCTTTGGCAACTTTTATTGATATATTTAGTGCCATATCTTCTCATTGGCCATGATACTTTAAAAGAAGCCGTAGAGGGCGTTATCGCCGGGGATGCATTCAATGAGCATTTTTTGATGTCAGTAGCCACGACAGGCGCCCTAGCCATCGGATTTCTACCCGGAGCCGAAACGGAATTCCCTGAAGCCGTCTTTGTCATGTTGTTTTTTCAGGTAGGCGAACTATTTGAAGGCTATGCAGAAGGCAAGAGTCGTGCCAGCATTGCCCACTTGATGGACATCCGTCCCGACGAGGCCCACGTTGAACGTTCCGGAAAAGTGGAGAGCGTCTCTCCTGACACCGTTACCATTGGCGAAATATTGGTGGTGAAACCCGGCGAGAAAGTACCCCTTGACGGTGTTGTCGTAGAAGGTCGTTCCTCCCTCAACACCGTGGCTCTTACCGGAGAGAGCGCCCCTCGCGATGTGGAAGAAGATGACGAGGTCATCTCCGGCTGCATCAATCTCACAGGTGTGCTCAAGATACGCACCACGAAAAGCTTTGGCGAGAGCACCGTGTCGAAGATTCTCGAGTTGGTGGAGCACGCCACCGAGAACAAGTCGAAGAGTGAGAGTTTCATCACCCGTTTTGCGAGGTATTATACCCCCATTGTCGTTTTCGCCGCCCTGTTCATAGCCTTTATCCCCCCACTTTTCAGCGGTTCTTTTGGTACCGCTTTCCCCAACTGGCTCTATCGTGCCCTGATGTTCCTCATCGTTTCCTGTCCATGTGCCCTGGTCATCAGTATCCCCCTCACATTTTTCGGAGGTATTGGAGGTGCTTCGCGTCAAGGCATCCTCATCAAGGGATCCAATTATATGGACACGCTCTCGAAATTAAACACTGTCGTTTTCGACAAGACCGGCACCTTGACCCATGGTCAGTTTGTTGTCGAGGCCGTCCATCCCGAGCGTTGCGACGAGCGTCATCTGCTCCATCTGGCCGCCCATGTAGAACATTACTCCACCCACCCTATCGCCATAGTCCTTCGCGATGCCTTTCCCGAAGCCGCCACTGACGGTTGTGCCGTCAGTGACATCGAAGAAGTGTCGGGTCAGGGCATACGAGCCATCGTAGGTGGTCAGCGTGTCTGTGTAGGCAACACCAAGCTGATGGCATCCGAGGGAGCCGTTTGGCACGACTGTCATCTTTCTGGCACCATTATCCACGTGTCGATTGACGGATCATACGCAGGCCATATCGTCATCAACGATGCCATCAAGACTGATAGCTTGAGCGCCATTGAATCTTTGAAGTCGTTAGGTGTTGAACGTGTGGTGATGCTTACCGGCGACCAAGAGCACGTGGCAGCCCATGTAGCCCACCAACTCCATATCGATGAGTATCACTCCGAGCTGTTACCCACAGACAAGGCCTCGCATGTGGAGAAGCTCCTTGCCGAATGTCATGCCAACAATCGTTCATTAGCCTTTGTAGGCGATGGCATCAACGACGCTCCCGTCTTAGCCCTTTCCGACGTAGGCATCGCCATGGGCGGCCTGGGCAGTGACGCAGCCATAGAAGCCTCAGACGTTGTCATTATGGATGACTATCCCACGAAAGTGTCGTTAGCCATGAAGATAGCGCGTCGAACACTCGGTATTGCCTGGGAGAATGTGATTTTCGCCATTGGCGTGAAGGTTGCCGTTCTATTGTTAGCCGTCTTCGGTCTTGGCACATTGTGGATGGCCGTATTTGCCGACGTAGGGGTCACCGTCTTGGCCGTGTTGAATGCCATTCGCGCTTTAAGGATGTCACACTAAAATCTTTCAACAATTAAGGGGACAAGGACCGCTGTCCTGTCCCCTTCATCATTACGAGAAAATGAATTCTTTTTGTTGGAAACGGTACAAAAATACACATTTATAATAGTGGTGTCAAGTGTATTTCGACGAAACGGTGTATGTGTTTCGACGAAATGCCTTCTGGCGTTAGACAAAAGTTCCACGGGCAGTCGAGTAAACAATCTTTACATTCTTTAGGTTAATGAAAACATAATGCTGCAAAAAAAGCGAAAAAATGACGTTAATGAGTGCAAAATACCAGACGATAACTATAAGCGGCGTTATTTTTGCAAACATGTTAACGCTCATAAGGATTTTTCTTTCAGCATTGCTGACACTGACCGTTGTCCATACTGCGACGGCACAGCAAGACAGCCTTCAAACCATACGCCCTACGATGGTCTTAGCCACCGACACCGTAGTAGTGGTAGACCTGGAAACCGGGCTACCCATCCGCGACGTGCATTTCTTTACCAATACCGGTGAGATGCGCAAGAGTGACTACCGTGGTAGATTTGTCCTTCCCGACAGCACCTTCAAAAGTGCCACATTGACTCACGGCAAATACCTCAACAGAGTGTTAGAGCGCTACGAGATTA
Organism: Prevotella sp.; assembly: GCA_017538105.1. Lineage (GTDB taxonomy): Bacteria > Bacteroidota > Bacteroidia > Bacteroidales > Bacteroidaceae > Prevotella. Next base: position 11,999 of record JAFYJN010000040.1, read on the forward strand.
CCGACACCTTGGAAATGTTACCCTCTGCGAGCAGTCTTGGCGACGTGGTGGTATGGGGCAAGGATCGTAGGACCATCCTCACGATGGTAGCTTCCGTCACCGAGGGATTGGGAGCCTACGCACCTCCAGCTGCTTTAGCTTCTTTTGATTTTTTCAAGCTGTTTGAGAAAAAGCCGCTAAACCGCAAGGCTCGTCGTGGCAACAAAGAGTTGCTGGAACATTGGGATGAATTGTATGATGCACCCACCCAAGCCCATCCAAAGGGTGAGAGTGGTAAAGGTGAATCCACCAAGGAACCTCATATCGACGAAAAATAGCAAAAATGGTGTGATTTATTTTGAATTGTGTAAATATTCCTTTATTTTTGCAGATATAAAACCTTAAACCAATAAAGCGACATGAAAAAAGGAATTATTTGCAGCATGACGGTAGCGATATGCACCATGTTCGTGTTTACCGCTTGTGGTTCTTCGAAGAGCACGAGCACCGACAATTCCGGTTACAACCCACCTCAACCGCCGAAACCCACCACAATCCACGTGCCTTCGGGGTCATCATCGACTGATGCTCCTGCAGACAATCCTGGATTCCATATTGGGAATTGAAAATTTCAAAAAGATTAAAAGATTATAAAATTAAAAGATTAAAAAAGTAAGAAAAGAGGTGGGGGCTGTTTTTATACATACCACCCCTACTTGAAGTTTTTGTCCGCTTAAGGACTAAATCGCCTTTGGAAAAATGAGGGGATGAAGCCTCCCCCTTACCCCCTCCAAAAGAGGGGGTAAACTGATTGAAAGAAAGAAGGTAGAATTTAGGAAATAAGGGGAATGAAATTATTGGTATTCAATAACCGCTTTTTGGGTGATTGCCCAACGACCGTTTTTGAGAATTGCTTTTCCGGGTTGACAAGAATAACGTGTTGATTTCGCCGTTGAGAATGTGCATGCCCTTTCAATGTATTTTTTAGAGCTGTTGTTCGCTTTTGACAGTTGTGTTTCGCTGATTGTCTTGAACGTGAATTCCGCCTCCGTTGGAGATAGAAGGTGGAATTCATAATACGTATTTTCCGACGCCACCATTTCACGCTCCGCATCATTAAACGACCCATCCTCTGCCGGCCACCTGAAATAGAACACATCTTTTTTTGTTTCCGGTTGCATTTGTTCGACAGGTCTTTTCGGTGCGGGGTTGTCCGTGAAGAATATCCGTTGTTCTATGGACGCTATCCTGTCGTCGATATTTTGCAAGTCGATCTGTCGTTGTTTTGCCGTTTTCTCAACATAGTCTTTCATGTCTTTCTTCGTGGCGAAATGGTGGTCAGCATGTTTATCCGCCTCGTCGTTAGAACGGTTTACGGACTTCAGTCGCCATTCTACATATGCGATGGCTGCCACGAATAGAATCAGAGAGATGACGATGGACATGGAAAATTAAAAGATTACAAGATTAAAAGATTAAAAGATGAGCAGATTAAAATACAAATGATATTTATGACATGCGATTCGTAGAAATATGGTATGCCAATCTGGCGATTCCTCCAGTGAGCGGAATGAAGAAGAGCGAGTCGTTGATTTCCGGGTTCTCTTCATTGGCCATGACTTCCTTTCGGAGCGCCACCACCTTGTTGAAATCCTGTTCCGCCTTTTCGGTGAGCACCTTTTTGAACTCGCCAAAATCCCTTTCGTTTATCACCCCGAAATATTTGGCGAAGCTGTATTTGCTGTTCAGTCCAAAGAAATAATCAACAAAGTGTTCATATCCATCCAGCACCTCACTACGAACCTGGTCATTGATGTCGCCATAACGAGGGTTATCCACTTTGTCGAGTGTCGCCGAACCCGTTTGGAACAACGTGATAGCCTCCACGTCGTCAACCACGAAGCGCTGTCTCATATTCAGTCCTCCCTTGCAAGTAATTTCCTTGGGATTGTCGACAAGTTTCAGTTCCACCCTACCCTCATCGCCCATGATATCGTTGAAGATGATCCTCGCCATGTTCTGCAACACCTCGACACCCCCGATAAGCGTCAGCACTTTCGACGCCGTTCCACTGACTGTGACATACGCCGGCGAAGCCAGTTTCTTTGTCTTGAGTAGGTGAGCCGCATAGAAGATCTCCGCGGCATAGAAGAGCAGCAATACGACCCTCATCGACTGGTCGGCCCTCAATTCCTCGCTGAAGGACACCCCTTTTCCCGTCATGCGCGGATTGCTGTCAAGCGAATAAAGGAACGACACAAATTCTGCGCTCGACCTCTTTGACTTGGCATACACATCGCTCACCCCCGCTATGTCGTGCAACAAATTGTCGAAAAGCGGAGCGAATGCACGCATGAATCCGTTGTATTCCGTAGCCCTTCCGAGGAAATCACCGTAGATGCTGTTACCAGCGAATCTCACTGATGAGATAGCCACCGCCTTGTTTCCTTGGTGGTAAACCACAAAGTCGGTTGTCCCTCCACCGATGTCGAGCGATATCACCGGTCGCGACTCCGCATCCACATCTTCGTTCATGGTGTAGTAATAATATGGAGCCAACGACTCTGGAACTTTCATGAGCCGTGCCCCTTGTGGTGCTATCAGTTTTTTGGACAGTTTGTTCCACGCCCCCTCGAGCGATGCTATCTGATAAGGTTGCATGCACACAGGATAGAACCAAGTGATGCCTGTACGCGACAATGCCCCACCCCCCATCAGCACCTTGTTGCGTATGATGAGCAGCAACTCCTCGAAATAGGCCTCGACGAGTATGTTATCATTTTTCGCATCGGCCCACTTCAGGTCAGTGCGAGTGTTGTTATAATCATACGTGTCCTCCTTCTCATAATGGAACCCCACGTTATAGTCGGCCAGTGTGAGCACATCACGTCCCACCACATTATGTCCCTCGCAGAAACACAGGTTTGTTCGCATGGGGAACCGCGCCACCTCACCCGGAGCAATGACCAACGGCAGAAACTCCTGCATGAACGCCTGCGTCGGTCCTCCATAGAACGACTCCAGTCCCTGTTCATCCATCTGTCGTACCGCCTGTTCCGACAGAGAGTTGAGTGCAAGCACCTGTGTTTGTTCATGATCCACCGTTAGTGGCCGCGTCATATCATCATCGCTGGTACGGTATTCCACGTGTGTATTCGTAGTTCCGAAGTCGACAGCAAAGTCAAACACCTTATTACCCTGTTTGATCTCCTTGAAGCGCGGGATGAGCACACCCTGTTCGTTGCCATTGCCAATGACAATATAGTCGTATTCTTCGTCGAGGCAGAAATAACGCGACGAGAGGAAATGCTCCGCCTTATCAGCCCTATCTACCCTTACCGTCGTCAGTGGGCTGTCGGAGAGGTGCTTATACGGCAATACCGTGTATTGATATTGTTCCTTCCGGAAGCCCTCCGTATCTTCATCGACGAGGTAGATACGCTGAGGCGTAGCCACCCCCTCGTCCATAATATGGAACGATGGGAAGAGGAACAGGTCAACCCTTGCCTCTATTACCGGGAATAACCCCTGGTTATTGAACGATGTTGCAGACAATGGTGTATAATCACGCCGCAGTGTAATATACCTACCTTTTTGCACAGGTATGCGCAAGACAGCCCTCACGGAGCCATCGGCCATATCTGACAGTTCGCATACCGGTTCAGCGCTGTTTCCGGCATACCCCATCACGGTCTGCACTTTGAGGTATTTGAAGATAAGCGGTTTGAGAGGAAGCACATAATGGCATGCGTCGCTTGCCACCCTCCCTTCCTTATACAGCGCATTGACGAAAGCTTTGTCGTTGACGGGGAATGGCAGTTTGAGCAGGGCCGGTTGGAACACATCGTCGGCCGTAAGATACGGGTATGGTGAAGAGTCAAACGGCAGCGTTCTGTCCTCCATCGGTCTGCTGTCAGCATTTGGCGCGCATAGCCGCGGCATCCAATCCACCGTGGTATACCTCATCTGTTTTTCGAAATATGGTTCCTCTGGAAGTACAAGCGGTATCTTTTCGTCGCCCCCATTGTCTTCAGCCAGGATACGGAAATCGCTCTCTTGTCCAATCCTGTTCCCTTTTGCCGTCATGAGGAGCCATCCTCCCGGCAGCAAGATCTGTGACGCTCCCACTGTCAGCGGTTGATAAAGCGATTGGTACATCGCTGGCGGCATGGCATTTACCTGATTTTTAAATTCCGTGTCGTCGTCCATTCTAAAGCACTCGTCAACGTATGCATAGAAATCATTGTAGAGTGCATTGAATCCCGGCTGTTTCGCCAATAAATAGACGAAGAGTTTGAAATCCCTATCACGATTGCACAATGCCCTGAACGACCCATCTTCATCAGGCTGGAACGCCTCGTGGTAATTACCCAACCAGACACCCTTGACATAAGACAGATCGTTAGGAGAAGCCAGCGTTACCGATGTGGGCGACGTTGCCCCAACGATATTGAGTTGTCCTACGGCCCCACGTCCCACAAAATTGAGCATATACATCTGCTGCATTTCGTCGAAGTGGAACGCCTTTGCATCCTGTGACAAGAACAGCTGCAAAGTTTCCGCTATCGCCTTATGTTCAGGTGTCCCGTCGGAAGCCAGCTGCTGCAACGAGTTCATCTTATCCCATGCCACTACTTGGAAATACTTTTCGTACTTCGTCTTATACCCGAAAAAGATCTCCAACACATCCAGTGCATTTGCAACCAATTTATGGTATATGGTGCTACCAAGCACATTTCCCCGTTGGGCGCAGTAGGCAAAAGCTGTTTTAGTTAGTTCCAGTCCTGCGAAAGGAGTTGGAATAGACGTTATGGGCAGCGAAGCTTTTGCCCCATTAGGGTCGTCAATAGCCTCGATATCCTTGGCTCCCACCTGAGCCGTTTCCTGCCATCCGTCGATGGTGTCAGCCCCCTTATGGAATCTGAAGACGTAAGCCATGTGTTTATCAGAAGTTGTATTTACGTTTTAAGACATTGTTGATGGCCGTTTCATGAACGGTGATGAAGAAGTTGTAGGCATCCAGTCCTTTTATTTTTTTCATCGACACGTCGGAAATTTCCGTATCTATAGCAGGGAACCCTTGCAGGTTTTTCCCCAGCCATTTTTCAATCACCGATGTTTTCTTGGGATGGATGTGGTTGACCGTATCGAAGATGTCCGCTTCAGCCGGATAAAGCTCAAAAGGTTGGAAAGAGCGTTGGTTGTCCGACATTTCCTTGAGCCAATGGGCCCTGTATTCATCAAGGAATTGTCCTATGTCGATGAAGAACGGGTCGGAGAACGACACCCCCTTCATCTGTTGTGTCTTCGTCCAAGCATATTTCTTGGTATCCTGGAAATGTTCAAGATAGAATCTGGCAAAGATGAAGAAACTCACCATTTCCTTTCCCATGACAGCGAATGTGGCCGGTCCAAGGTCAGGCAGTGTGATGGGGTTGAGGTCTTCCCGCACGGCAAATTCGCGAAACGACGTATGCCCTTTCGTTTGATGTCGTATGTCAGACCTTGCGAAATCGACGATACCCAATGCCGCCGCCATCTCCACGAAGTGTGCATTGTTTTTCTGTTCCGTTGCCCCTTCGACGTTGTTATATCTGTTTTTGATGACGTCGCACATATAATAGAGAGCATCGACATCAAGGTTACCGATATAATATTTCAATGCCGCTTTTGTTTTCGACATGAACGTTTCCATTTTTATTTGGCTTTCCTTGTCGTCCTTTAGTCCAAAATAAGGCAGCACGGTTACCGCCCCTATGGGAGCGTGGGCAATAGCCGCCGAATTGGGCATATCGAGAGACTCCGCCTCGCGCATTGTCTTCTGCAACAAAGGGAATCCCGCAGCCCCTGTCCCTCCGAAAATACTGGAGATGATGAAGATGCGGTCGCCTGTTTGGAAGTGCTGCATCAGTTCGATTAGCGACTTGGTGTTTTGCGGGTCGTTGAGCACGATGGATCCCATGTTCGGGTTCCCCTTGAAGCCAACATCAAGCGGAGTCTGGAGATTCTGGTCGGAGAAAAGCAGCGAAAGCAGTGCCTGATTGGGGTCGGGCTGTCCTTCCGTAGTAAAACGATTGAAGGCGATATAGTCGGAGAACTTCATGTTCGCCACATTATTGAGATGCAGTCGGAAGTTCGTGCCCATATCATCAATATCGACATGGAAATATCCCTTTTTCTCTGGTCTATTGTCGAACCGGAGGTGCTGTCTTATCTTCCGATAGAGCTGCATGATGCCTATGGTGCGGCTTAAGTCGCCATTAGAACTGTCCGGGTCGATGATTACCGGCACCACGGTATCGATGTCATTTCCCAGGGAAACGCCGGAGGCTAGCAGCATGGTAAGTGAACGCAGCACCCTTGCCCCCGTCCCTCCAATGCCATAGATATATAATTTACTCATTATCGGTAGCTATTGTTATAGTAGAATCAGAACGGAATGTTACGACACCGGCTGCTGAACGATTTGAATATGATGGAGAATACGGCGAAGAATACCGCCGCCCACGCGAAGACAATGACTCCGAAGGTCACATAGTCCTCGGCACCGATATCGGCATCGTGAATATTCTGCATGAAGATATATCCATGCAGTTTTGTCCTTGCTATGAGAAGTGAAATAACAGTAGATGCGACAGCTGTCAGTCCCCCAATCATCACCCATTTACTGTTTTTAGCGAGCAATATATGGTCGAGGATGATGTAATAGACGAATGCCACGGCCACAGGCAGCAGCAATGTCACGTAAAAAACCGAGCCGTATACATCGGCTTGGTACATATACTTTGAAAAATCGCCTAAATAGGCACCTCCGAAGAGTTCGAATATATCTGTTGTAAAATCCATCTGTTAGGGAATTGGGGAAAAAATCAGTTTTCAATCGTAGTGAGCGACTCGAATTTTAAGCCGGAAAATGTCTTTATCGTTACCGCCTTTCACGTTGTGGAACGCTCCGAAGATGCCTTCCACCATTTCATATAGCGCATACGATTTTGTTGGTGGCGGATACCCCATGAGGTGTTTATTGTAGCTGCAATCACTCACCCACTGTGGTATGCGGTTTTTGAGCACCAGCGTTATCTCCGGGGCGTAGCTGTCATTTCCCGTACCTATCTGGACGCAGATTGGCCTACGGAAGAAATCACATTCCGTGAATTTTGACTTGTCGTTGATATCGATAAGTCGGTATTGAGACGGCAACACCTCATAATTGGCAGAATCGAGCACATATTCCCTGTCGGCGAATAGCTGTTCGACACCCAATCCCACGGCGAACCTCAAGGATGTAGCCTCTTGGTCAGTAGTGAAGTTATGTATGTTCAGGCCGTCATGTTCCGGTTGTATGCGCAGAGCATTGGTAAATCCCGAAGTGAACACCCTTGCCGTTTGGTTGTCAAGGTCCCATGTCTTTTCCGATGACAACATGTACTTATGTTTCAGCCCAGGCATTCCCGTTGCAGTATTTTCAAGTTCGAGGTGTGCATTCAAGTCAGCCAATCTGTCTTTGTCGCCCATAAAAATGATGTAATAGGGTCGTTTCCCATAGTATGGCATACCTATGTTTCCTTCATAGTGCGTCCCTTGGAACATCGACTCCATCTGAAGGATAATCACGCCAAATTCCTTTTTATTGTCTTGCGCCCTTTTTATGGCTTTCATAAACGTGCCCGTTGTTGCGCTTGAAGCCCCTGACAACAAATTGCCCACATTATCGACATCATAGACGCAGTCGCTGACAAGCACACTGACCGTATCGCCATTTGTACGGTCAAGGATGACTTTGAAAATTTTGTTGAGGTCAGTGTTTCCCGTATGTCCCACTTTCATGCTTGTGGTATTCAAATGAAGCACGAAATTATTTAGGTCCTGGCATATTGGCGCGTCATATATTTGGTCGTTTACGAAGAAAAGTTTCGTGTCATCGTAATATCCATCCGCTTTAGCCAGAAGATGCCCAAGTGCATTTTTGAATTGAGTATTGAGTGTTACGAATCCGTCCATAGAACCCGAGTTCTCCATGTATATACGCACAATAGGACTTCCCGCCACCATCTGTGCGGTGTCGGGAGGGAGGAAATGTCCATCGGTGGCCCTTCTGTCAGACTTATGTCCAATGAGATAAAGCGCCAATCCCACGACTACTATCATGAGCAGGAGTGCCCAAGACTTACGTTGCATGTGTTAAATAATTGTTCGAACGGTGCAAATATACGCAAAAAAAATGAATTGCCCAAAAAAGGAGGGTGGAATTATGAGCGGTAAGGGATGAGCGAAGAAAAGCCACGGCAGAGCCATGGCTTACGATAAAGAGGAGTGGGATAAGTGGCAGCGATGATAAAGGTTTAGAAATGGAGGCGTACGTCAACACCCATTTGGAACGGATTTCCCCTTTGGGTAAAGAAATACGTTTCACCTGAAGCCGCAGAAGGTACGGCGAATGTGGCATAATGCGTGTCGGTGATATTTCGCACCCAGAGACTTACCGCCATTTTGCCTAAATCAGCGTCTGCATGCGCTCCCAGTAAAGCATAGAATTTTTGTGAGCATGTATTGGCCTCATCCCAATATGTTTTCCCTTGTCCGTTGACATTGGCACCGAAGGTCAGCGCTTTAAAGGTGCCGGCAACGAAAGGAACGGTATAATCCACAGACGCGTTGAATGTATGTTCAGGCACGTAAGGCACTCTGTTGCCCTTATAGTCGATGAGCTGAGTCGTGCCACCAATTGTCTGTTCATCATTGTATTCCTTGAACACAGCATGCGTATAGCCATAATTGAGAGACCACGCCAGTCGGTCGTTAAACGCGCTTCCTCTCATTGAAGCCTCCACACCACAACTATAACTCTCTCCTGCATTGACCATCCTTCGTCCGAAGCCATAGTTACCCGCCATGACCGACAACTGTAGATTTTTCACCTGCATGTAATATGCACTCATGTCGAAGTGCAGACTGTTGTCGAAGAGGTTGAGATGAGCCCCAGTCTCATAGTTCCAGCTCACCTCTGGTTTATAAACAATCGTCTGGCATATACGGTTATATGCATCATCGTCATGTTCCACGGTATAGTCGCCCCTCATGGCATCCTGTCGGTGAGCGTTCAATTCGGTTTGCAGAATGTCGGAGAACATTTGGATGTTGAATCCACCAGCACGGTAGCCCTTACTCACAGTAGCATAAATATTACTCTGATGGTCATCAACACGATATGTTAGCCCGAATTTTGGCAGCAGTTGGTTGAAAGAGTCGTGTTCTTTATGTTGAAGTACAGAAAGCATCGTATATGTCGCCTCCGTCCCCATCACGTTTGCCGCCATGGTCATTTCCGCATTCGTGTTGTAGTTGATGTTCACCCGGTTAAAGTCATAGCGCAGACCCATCGTCGCCGTCAACCTATCCGTAAGGTCAAAAGTTGACTCGTGGAACAATCCAAAATTGAACTGTGGGGTGCGGAATAAGCCAGGCACCCTCATCGACACATTCATCGACACACCACCTGCCTTTTCAATGGCCGCCTGTGCCGCCATCTGTGCCGCCGCCTCTGGCATCCCCTGCTGTATCATTCTTTGTACCATGGAATTGACCATAGCATTATACATCGCCGTTTGGATGCCCTTGGCGATTGGCGCGGTCATGGCCTCTCCGAAATACACGGGTGCCCACGTCTTTAACCATTGTTGTGATACGAATAGCCCCACCGTCCAATGGTACATCCCATTCCCGTTTCCTTTGAACACGAGTTCCTCAGAAAGTGCATTTTGGAACTGTCGTTGTTCAAGATGCATATAATCCTCAGGCAGATAATCTTGATCCATGAGCATATAATCTTTGAGGTACTGGTACGATGATATAGAATAGACATCAAACCCTTTCCCTTGCCACTTCATGTTCAATGCCGTGTTGAAGATATTCCTGCGATAATTTCCTTGGTAGTTTGTGGAAGGACTTGCAACATGTCCGTCATCCTGATTGAGGATGCCATAAGGGAATCCGTTTTGTCGAACAAATTGATAATCGGCGATAAAATCGAGGTTCAATCGGCTCGAAGGATTCAGGATAAGCCTCAATTTTGCTCCAGCTTCGTTTGTCTTGTCAGCCCTCTCTCCGTTAAACTGGTTGCGGAAGAACCCATTCTGTCCTTGATAAAAGCCTCCGACGGAGAAAGCCATTTTGTCTGATAGCCGCTCATAATGCGCCACTTCAACATTTCTGTAGAAATGTGTAGCCCAACTTAGGTTTACATCTGTGCCTTGGTATTTATATGGATTCTTTGAATAGACACGCACCAATCCCCCCTCCGTGTTTTGTCCGTAAAGAGTGCCTTGTGGACCTCGCATGACATCCACCCTTTCCACCTCATACAAGTGAGTGTTGAACGCCCCTTTCGAGAGCAGTGGCATACCATCGACATAAATACCCACAGCAGGGTTATCCACCCGTGACCCGATGCCACGAATGTACATTGACGACGTTAATCGCGCCCCATATTGTGGCATAATGAAAGAAGGGACATAAGAAGACAATTCACGTAAGTCGGTCACTTTCAGTCTCTGCATATCCGTTTTTGAGAACATCGACGAGCTGACAGGCTGTTTCCTGAGTTGGTAAGCCTCTTTGGGTTGTGATATGATAAACACCTCATCGAGATCGTGAACCCTGGAACTGTCGACATATACGATATCGTCGCCAGGATTGTTTTCATTGGCAGCCATCGAAGTCGTGACTATGGCAAGTGACGCCATCAAGAAGAACGTTTTTGCAAACATTGTATTTTCAAGGAAAAAATTTTTGCAAAAATACGAAGAATGTGGCGTTCCCACAATCCTTATTTGTTAGGATTTACATGGGAACTTTTTGCCTCATTCATTTGAAGAATAAAAAAACTTAACCCAAATGGACTGGCAATTCATATTTTTTTATAATTTTGCAACTGAAATAACTCAACGCGATTGGTTCACCACTTTGGTGATTAAAAGGGAACCGGGTGAGAATCCCGGACAGTCCCGCTGCTGTGAGTTGTCTTTAGTATGCCGCCAACAACAGGCCACTGGCATTGTCCGGGAAGGCGTTGGCGAGCTAGGCAACGAAGTCAGAAGACCTGCCATCGCGCACCCCTTCCGCCACGATGCATGGCTTGGGGTTAAGCCATTTAAATGAAGAGAAGGCAGACTGTGTTCCTTCTGTGCTTTTTGCCATTGTTGGCATGGGCACGAAGCAATCCGTTGTCAGCCCTTATTTCTCGACAACATTAGATTTCGTGCGCATATACTGTGCCGACATACTATTCATTCTAAAATATTACTGACTATGAGAAAAATTTACATCACGTGTATCACCGCACTTTTCTTTGCCTGTACTTGTATGGCAGACAACGTGGTGACGTTCGAAGAGTTTGAAGTCAACACCGATGGATATCAAAATGACTTCGGCGAAGATGGCTACTTCGAATCTGGCGGTTTCACCTTCTACTGCAACTACTTCCCCGAATGGTCTTATTGGTCTGGGTTTGCCGTATCGAACCGCACCGAGACCTCCTTTGCGTCATTGACTCCCGACCAGTTCAACTGTTGCGTGGGCCATGGCGCCAACGGCTCCGAGAAATACTGTGTGGCCTATCCCCAAGGCGAGTTGATTGAAGTCGACGCTGTTGGTGGTCAAGAAATATCCGGTATGTATGTCACCAATGAGGCATGGGTGGTGGACGCCATCCTCAACGGAGACGGCATGACCCCTGGAGCCTTTACAACTGGTGACTACCTCATCCTGAAAATCATCGGCAATCACGCCGATGACACTTCCGACATCATTGAGTTCTATCTTGCAGACTACCGCTCGGAAAACGAAGCCGACCATTACTATGTCAATGATTGGCAGTGGGTGGACCTCAGCGCATTGGGAAAGGTTGAGTCGCTCACTTTCAGAATGGAGAGTTCGCGCAACAACGACTGGGGTATGACCACCCCCGGTTACTTCTGCATCGACGACTTCAATGGCATCGCTCCTTCAGCCGAGAACAGTGTGGCCACATTCGAGGAGATAGCACTCGAGGCAGACAGTTATTATAATGGTGCCGGCGTGGAAGGCGAGTCCATTATCGATGGGTGGGGCTCACAGGTGACCAAATCTTATTTCACCAGTGGTGACTACCGTTTCACCACTATCTACAACCCCTCCTATGGCTCGTGGTCAGGTTTCAGTGTTTCCAACACTACCTCCTCCACCTATTCGGATTGGTCCACAGACCAGTACAACAATTGCATCGGTCACGGTTATGGCGGCACGGGGAATTTCGCCGTGGTTTATCCTTCTACCCTTGGAGAGACGGTCGAGCCTATCAGCGGACCTAAAGTGGTGAGTGGTATGTATGTCACCAACTCCGCCTGGAACGTCTATGCCTACACCGTAAGTGACGGCATGACCCCTGGCTCTTTCACCACTGGTGACTGGTGCAAACTCACCATTACTGGCACACACGCCGACGGCACCACCGCCACTGTTGATACATATCTTGCCGATTACCGCTCTACCAACGAGGCAGACCATTATTATCTTAATGACTGGCAGTGGGTGGACTTAACCCCACTGGGCGAGGTGACCCAAATAACATTTACCATCAGTAGTTCACGCAACAACGACTGGGGCATGACCACTCCAGGTTACTTCTGCATGGACAACCTTGGAGGTGAGCCAGATGGAACGACAAACATCCAACGTACCAGCTCCACCGCCACAAGTGTGGAAGTCGCCCGCTACACCATCGATGGCAAAGCCATCAGCGCTCCCCAACGTGGCATCAATATCGTAAGGATGAGCGACGGCACCATCTTCAAAGAGGTGGTTCGATAACCCATTTCACACATCAAACAAGAAACGTGGGTCTTTTATATGAGACTCACGTTTCTTGTTTGTCGACCATTCAAATATTATTTGCACCACAATGAGGACATTGTCCTTTTTTGTGTATCTGCATGCCACATTTCCCACAAACATATTTCGAACGAGTATGACGGAAATAACGCCAAAAAGCGAAAGTGACGTATATGACAAGCAGCGGATAACCTATGTAATATAACGTGCTGACAGAGAATACCACATAGTTGAGGGCGCACATGCCAAACAATCCCAACAGATAGAGCAACCCTTCGCCCACCTTGAGATGTCTGAAGGTATCGTCTACCGCAGCTATGGCCACTATTACCATCAACCACACAGATGAGAGGAAAACCGCCAACAAGAACGGCTGTGTGAACGGGTTGAGTGACGGGTGGAAATAGAAATGTCTCCACATGTCGGGAGCAAAAAGCTGTATGGTTGAGTAGAGTGTAGCCGAGAAGGCAACGATAAGTGCCAGCAGCGTTGGATAGAACGTATCGATGTCTCGGAAATGGACAATATGCGCATTGTACTTGAGAAGCAGACGCAACGTATATCCAACGAATATCATGATCACCACGATGAGGAAAATGAGCAGATGTTCATTGGAGAAGAACGATATGAACTGCGATATGGGGTCATCGGGGTCGACGTTAGACAGCAGTTCACTTTCATGTATCCATCCGAAGTTTGCTTGGTCAGCCGCCACTTGAATCCACACCGAGTCGATCAGGTCGGTGGGAATGAAGCGAATATCAGCCACCACCAACCTTTGGTCATGGTACACGGTGAAGGAATCCACAGACAATCCGTTGAGCACCTCTTCCGGCATCTGCCTCGTGAGTCGTACCGAGTCAGCACTCACCACGAAGTTGTAATTCTCAGTATAATGATGGGTAAAGAGGAACCGTAAAGAATCTATTTGGGTGTCGGTATAAGTCGCCAACGATTGTCCTGGCGCTTGTCGTTTGTTGCTATAACAAGCCGACAGGCAACAAGCCGTCAAAGCGAGGATAAAGAAATATTTAAAGTTGCGCATAAACATTCATTTGACAATTCCTACAATCGAACTCCAAAGTAAAACGACGTTTGTCATCCATCACCAGATTCAGAGGTTCCTTCCAAACCGGCATCGACTGTCCGTGTCGCACACAATGTCCCATGGCGTATCTTAGACAATGTTTGCATTCCATGATCCGTATTTTTGACAGCCTTTTGTTTTTGCGTTGCCGTTCCATCGCCATCACAATACTGTTTACCCCTTGTTGAAGGTAATAATCACGTGCCATCGTGTTAGCCACGTTCTTGGCCTCTTTCAGACACCTAATTTCTTCTGTAGGTGGACAAATATGCCCGTTAATTGAGAGACAGGACGGTCCCATATTGGTCGCCAAGCACTTTAACATATCATCGCAAGCCATGCGGCGCATGTCGGCCATTACCGACGAAGGCACAAAGAACCGTTTCACCCTGTCGACATTAGTGTTTATCGCCACGAATGGCGTATTACCCAGTTTGGCCAGTTGTTTGACCATCATCTCTTGCTGTGGTTTGTCGGCCACATCCAAAGACATCAATCGTTCTACTGACACCTTCTCACCTGTTTCAACCAATATCATGGATAGGGTCAGGGTTTGTCCGTCATAATCCGCATCCCACTCCACATCCATTTTCCGTATCGAGGAATCTCGCATTGACAACATTTGAACGAAAGACTTGTCGTAGTTTCTGTACAACGTGGCTCCCTTTTTCAAGCCTTCCGGCATTTGCGCCGGAAAGAGCCGATTGCCCTCCGCCCTGTTGACACGGAATCCCACCAGTTGTCGTTTGGCATCGAAAAAACACAGGCCATCACCATTCGCAAAAGATGTTGTTCCCGCCACAACTATACTCCTGCCTTCTATTGCTTTCACTTGTCCCACCTTCTCGCCTGTCGCCTTTGGCGAATCCATGGCAGCGATGTCCGTTTTCCTGCCATGCAGAAAATAGTCAGTAAAGCCTCTGTTGAAGGATTTTTGCAGAGCAGGGGCAAACGAATAATCACATTTTCCCAATGAAGCCCTCCGATACAACCCCGGGGTACTACGGATGATTTGATTCAGTTTTTGGCTATATGCCGCCACCACATTTTTCACGTAGTCGGAATCTTTCAACCGGCCCTCGATTTTCAAAGAAGTAACCCCCGCCAACAACAATTCCTCCAGAGAATCAATCCTACACATGTCTTTGAGGGAAAGCAGGTGTTTGTCGCGAGCCAACACCTTCCCGTCGGCATCTTCCAATGAGAATTTCAGTCGACAAAACTGTGCACACTCCCCCCTATTGGCACTTCGTCCGAAACAATACTGTGATGCATAGCATGCACCCGAATACGACACACACAATGCCCCATGAACAAATGCCTCCAGCTCAACGTTGGGTACCTGTCGGTGAATATCTTCTATTTCCACAACCGACAGTTCCCTTGCCAACACCACCCTCGTGAATCCCTGCGAGGCAAGCCACACCACCTGCTGGGCATTACGGTTGTCGGTTTGGGTAGACGCATGCAATTTCGGCATCCGCACGCCCTCTTCCATCCACTGTCGAGCCAATGCCACTACCGCCATGTCTTGCACGAGCAATGCATCGACCCCCGCCTCCGCCAATCGTTGTAGCAACCGTCTCGTCTCCGCCATTTCTTCATCATAGATGATAGTATTGACAGTGACGTATACCTTAGCCCTGAACATGTGCGCATAGCGGCATAAAGCAGCGATATCCTCGACCGAATTTGTCGCCGCCGCCCTTGCTCCGAACCGTTCCGCCCCGATATATACCGCATCTGCCCCGTTGTCAATTGCAGCGATGCCACATTCAAGGTTTTTCGCGGGAGCCAGCAGTTCTATCATCTGGAGTTCAGGCATAATAGGTATTACTTAATATCGTCGATATTGTACGGTGTCTCCTGATAGACATAATAGTTCACCCAATTGCTGTAAAGCAGATTGGCATGAGCCCTCCATAGCACATGTGGTTTTTTCTCCGGGTCATTGTCGGGATAATAATTCACTGGCACCTCCACATCATCGCGAGTATCACGGTCACGCCTATACTCCTTGTCGAGAGTATCAGGAGCATATTCAGGGTGCCCCATAATATAGAACTCCCTGCCACCACGTGCCATCACCATACCCACACCACTCTCGTCGGACTCTGAGATGATTGACAGTTCCGGAACGTTGAGGATGTCCTCCCTTCGCACCTCGGCATGGCGGCTATGAGGCATGAAGAACACATCATCGAATCCCCGGAATATAGGCAATTGTTGATTGACACATTTTTGCGGGAAGATACCGAACTTTTTATGGGGCAGGTTGTACTTCCCTATACCATAATGCAAGAACAATCCTGCCTGTGCCGCCCAGCATATATAAAGTGTCGATGTGACATGAGTGCGTGCCCACATGATTATCTCCTTCACCTCCGGCCAATACTTTACTTGTTCGAAGTCGAGCTGTTCCACCGGAGCCCCGGTGATAATCATCCCGTCGAACCGTTGATTTCTCATTGTTTCAAAATCACGGTAGAACATCATCATATGTTCAATGGGTGTATTCTTCGGTGTATGGCTTTTGAGTTTCATGAATGAGATATCCAGTTGCAGCGGCGTATTCGAGAGGAGCCTGATAAGGTCGGTCTCCGTGGTAATCTTCAGCGGCATGAGGTTGAGGATGACGATACGCAACGGTCGGATGTCCTGCGCGTGGGCGCGCAGTTCATCCATCACAAAGATATTCTCACGTTTGAGGATATCTATGGCTGGCAGTTGGTTGGGAAGTCTTAGAGGCACTTTTTAGTTACGAATTACGAGTTACGAGTTATGAATGACGAGTTACGAATTATAGAGGTTTACCAGAGACTGAGTCGTTGTTCTTTGGGCAGGAACATCTTGTCGCCTTGTTTCACGTTGAAGGCCTCGTACCACATATCGACATGGGGCACCGCACCATTGACGCGCCATCTTCCAAGTGAATGTGGGTCACTCTTTGTTCGCTGACGAATCTCCTCATCGGTGATATTCGCCGCCCACACCCCTGCATAAGCTATGAAGAATCGTTGTTCGGGTGTGAAACCGTCAATCACGCCGAGCGGATTATCCTTTGTGGCGTTTTTAAACGCATAGTATGCCACCTGCAGTCCTCCGTGGTCAGCCAGATTTTCACCCAGTGTGAGGTGTCCGTTGGCATTGAGGTCAGGGAGCACCTTGATGTTATCGAAGAACTGCGCATATCGCTCCGCCCTTTCGTTGAAGTTTGTCGCATCTTCATCCGTCCACCAGTCCACCATGTTTCCCGTCTTGTCGTAGTGGCGCCCCTGGTCGTCGAATCCATGTGTCATCTCATGTCCGATGACCACACCGATAGCTCCATAGTTGAAGGCATCGTCCGCTTCCATGTCGAAGAATGGTTTTTGCAAGATACCTGCAGGGAAACATATTTCGTTTGTCGTTGGGTTATAGTAAGCGTTCACTGTCTGTGGTGTCATGAACCACTCCTTGTTATCGACAGGTTTTCCTGCTTTCTTATCATTGTTGAACTTATCCCAGAATATTCGGCAATTCTGCACGTTTTCAAAATATGATTTTGTTGGATCGATAATGAGTTGGGAGATATCTTTCCATTCATCAGGGTATCCTATTTTCACGAAGAAAGTAGCCAGTTTGTCGAGCGCATTTTTCTTTGTCGCCTCGCTCATCCAGTCCTGTGCTTGAATACGCTCGCCAAGCGCCACTCTAAGGTTTTCCACCAGCGTGCGCATACGTTCTTTAGCCGCTGCGGGGAAATAACGTTCCACATAAATACGTCCGAGAGCCTCTCCCATTTGTCCTTCCACCTGTCCGGTAGCCCTTTTCCAACGCGGGTAGTCTTCTTTCCTTCCCGATAGCGTACGTCCGAAGAAGTCGAAGCTAGCTTCCGCCACCTCATCGCTGAGATAACTCGTTGAAGAACAAATGAGATCCCATTCCATATAAGCCCTCAGTTCTTCCGGTTTTAGGTTTGCCAATATGCGGTCAGCCCTTTCGAGGAAAGTCGGTTGTCCCACCACCAATTCTTGGAAAGTCCGCTCGCTTACTCCGTCTGCGTTCATAAGAGCCGTAAGTCGCACATGTGGATAGCGGTTTTCAAACTCATGGATTGTCATTTTGTTGTAGTTCGCCTCCACATCGCGCAGTTCCGTTCTTGACTTCGACACTTGAGCCAGTTGTGTTTCTACATTCATGACTGCCGCCATTTTTTCCTGAGCTACTTTTTCTTTGAACCCAAAGAGTTTGAACATGCGCACGATATGCTTTTTATAGGCCTCGCGTATAGCCGTTGTCGCCTCGTCCTGGTCCAGGTAATATTCTTTCTGCCTGAGCGTCAGTCCACCCTGATACACATTGAGGATATTCATCGAAGCATTTTTCTCGTCGGCGCCGAATCCAATGCCCAGGGGGACACCATATCCGAACGAAGCGTATTTGAGTTGCAATTGTTGGAGTGCATATTTTGTTTTGGCCTTCTCCATCTCTTTTATCAATGGCATCACTGGCTCCACCCCTTCTTTATTCCGTTTTACCGAGTCCATGGCCAATCGATAGAAATCGCCCAGTTTCTGCTCAACAGAACCTTGTGGGTATTTTTTTCTGACTAAATCGCTGAGAATCGTATTAATGCGTTTGTCGTTGTCTTGTGCCAGTCGTTCGAAAGAGCCAAATCGCGAGTATGCCGCAGGTAGCGGGTTGTTCTTCATCCACCCCCCACAGGCGAACTGAAAGAAGTCCTCCGTCGGGTTTACTGTTTGGTCAAGATTGTTGAGGTCGATGCCCGAGCTAAGCGTCTGGGCTTTGGCACCCATCGCCAGTGAAGCGATAGCCAAGATAGTAATCATACGTTTCATGTTATTTGATTTTTTAGATTTTCCAGTTCTGTGGATATTTCTTCCCACCGTTCCACCTCCTGGTCGAGAAGTTTTTTGGTGGTAGTATATTCTGTGATGAGCGTTACGTCGGCCGCCCCCTCCGGAGTACAAAGAATGCTATCGAGTTCAGCGAGTCTGTTTTCCATACGCTCGATGTTCTTCTCACATTCAGCCACCTTTTTCTCTGCTTTTTTTACTAGTCGCTGTTGTTGTTTACGTTCCTCGTAGGAGGTATTGGACTTATTAGCACTGTTTGGCGAGGGATTACAAGTCTTATTGGGAGAATTAGCCTTTTGGGGAGTATTGGTTGTCTGTTGTCCCAATTGGTTAAGCGATTCGATGTGATGATGCTGCAGAAAATCATATATGCCACCGATATGTTCACGCACCTTGCCTCCTCCGAATTCGAACACCTTTGTCACCAGTCCGTCAAGGAATTCCCTGTCGTGGCTTACGATGATTGCCGTACCGTCGAATGCCTTTATTGCCTCTTTGAGCACATCCTTCGACAGCATGTCGAGATGGTTTGTCGGCTCGTCGAGAATGAGCAGGTTTACAGGTTCCAGCAGCAGTTGTATCATCGCCAGTCGGCTTCTCTCTCCCCCGCTGAGCACTTTCACCTTTTTGTCAGCCTCTTCCCCGCCAAACATGAATGCCCCGAGTATATCGTTGATGCGCATTCTTATCTCCCCCCGCGCTACGCGGTCGATAGTGTCGCGTACTGAGAGCTGCTCATCGAGCAGTTGCGCTTGGTTCTGAGCGAAATACCCTATCTGCACATTATGCCCTATCTTCAGCTGTCCCTCGTAAGGAATCTGCTGCATGATACATTTGACAAGTGTCGTCTTTCCCTCGCCGTTTTTACCCACAAACGCCACCTTCTCCCCCCTTTTTATCGTCATGTCGACACCGGAGAAGACGACATGGTCGCCGTAAGCTTTTTCCACGCCATCGCAGATGACCGGATAGTCGCCGCTTCGGAGGCATGGCGGGAATTTCAGGTGCATGGTTGACCGGTCCACTTCGTCGATTTCTATGGGCACAATTTTCGCCAGTTGTTTGATACGACTCTGCACCTGCACCGCCTTTGTCGGTTTGTAGCGGAACCTTTCGATGAAGTCCTTCATCTCCGCTATTTCCCGTTGCTGATTCTCGTATGCCCGGAGCTGCTGTTCCCGTCGTTCCGCCCGCAGCGTTACGAACTCATCGTAGCGTACACGGTAGTCGACAATTTGTCCACACGTTATTTCTATGGTCCGGTTGGTTACATTATTGATGAATGCGCGGTCGTGACTTACCAAGATTACCGCTGAGGAAGATTGAGCGAGGAACTGTTCCAGCCACTGTATACTTTCGATGTCGAGGTGGTTTGTCGGTTCGTCGAGCAGCAGTATATCCGGCCGTTGTAGCAATATCTTGGCCAGCTCTATACGCATACGCCATCCTCCGCTGAACTCCAGTGTCGGCCTTTCGAAATCTGTCCGTTCAAATCCCAGTCCAACAAGCGTCCGTTCTATCTCTGCCTCATAGGTTTCCGCCCCCATCATCTGGTATCTGTCCTGTGCAGCCGTGAAGCGTTCCACGAGTTCCATATACTCGTCGCTCTCATAGTCTGTTCTTTTCTCCAGCGCCACTTGAAGCGTCTTCACTTTCTCGCCGAGTGTCGTGGTGTTGGAGAACGCCTTTCGAGCCTCTTCGCGCACCGTTGTCTGATCCGTGATTTTCATCACTTGCGGCAGATAACCTATCGTGGTGTCAACGGGTACGCTTACCCTACCACCAGTAGGTTTTTGCATTCCCGCTATTATCTTCAGCAATGTTGACTTACCTGCACCGTTTTTGCCGACAAGAGCTATGCGGTCTCGTCGGTTCACCACGAATGAAGCATTGTGAAAGAGTGGTTTTACACCAAATTCCACAGTCAGGTCGTCAACGGAAATCATTCTGCAAAGGTATGTATTTTTTTTGAGATAGCCTTCATGAGCACCAAAAAGTTCCATTCAACACAACGAGAGCACCTTTTCAGATGCCCCCGTTGCTTTATTTACTATCGTGTTACGAGTTATTTCACTACCACTTTTTTACCTTTTTGGATATATATGCCTTTTTGGGTAGGTATGCCCATGAGTCTCCGTCCATCAATGGTATAGAATGAACCATCCCCGTCCATTGTATCGGATGCTGCAATGTTGCTTATGGCCGTTGTCTCATCGCCCTCATTTTCTTCGTCAATTACAAACGCTATGTTCGCGTAGTCATCACCAATGAATGTGGACTTGATATACCAACGATACGCACCCAGTCGCTGATTTGGTTCGTTCCATTTCAAATTGCCATTGGTATTCAAACTGAACCATTGTTGCGCTTCCGAAGTTGAATAAAAATCGTAGACACCATAGAAATCGTAGTCATTGATTGTTGTTGACACTTGTTTTAAACTACCCATATCCATGGCTTTGAGCGTAGCATTCTCGGCAACGAACTCATACACACCAGCCGTTTTCGGCTTAATGATGTACGGTTTGTTGGCCTTGAGGGTATATCCCGCTGATACCTCTACGATTTTCATGACGACCTTATTCTCGTCTTGCACAACACCCTCTTGATCAGCAGCAGCGGAGAACATATGCATACGATAGAAGGTACATCTATCGAGGTCTTCATCTGTTATGATATAGTCGAAAGGCACAAACCAGCACTGGCGATGTCCTGCCGTCTTCGAGGAGAATTCTCTCTTGTATGTTACCGATGTCACCATCATATCTTCATCGATTGTATATGGCGTTTTTTCGGATAACAAGTCCAGCAACGTCACCCCTTCTGGGACGGGCTCTTCAGCAACGAAAGAAATGATAGGATTGGGTGCACCCTCTGCTTTGGTAATGAAGGCCATAGAACCGTTGACCTTTGCCGACGTGTCGTAAGAATTCACTTTCTCAGGCTTTTTGAGAGTCGTTCCATCCGTGTCAATGAGCAATACCGACCCATCCACCGCCTTGTTCTCCGCCAGAGTCATTCCCGAGAAAGAGTAGTCTCCGTAGGTTACCGTCACCCCGTTCACCAAACTGTAATTTATGACAGGGTTACGCAGCACCACCTCGTCGAAGGTCAACGTTGCCGGCACATCGGCAGACGGCTTGATGAGATACGGTTTTCCCGCCGCCACCAGTCTATCTTCCACTGGAAGGAAGAGCATCTTGTTGCCATCCTCAGATACGCCCGTAAACTCACGTAGTTCGTAGTTGTCGCCGAATGCCGTCTTCATTTGTTCAAGCGACGGCGCAAACGGCAGAGTGAGTGCGTTCCATGCGTCTTTGGTGAATGAGCGGTTTGTCATGGTGACATTGACCAGTTTATCTCCTTTCGCACTCATGGCATCTGTCGACGACACCGTCACGTCGTATGTGAAGTCGGTCGGTGTACATGCCGCTTCATATTTTTCGTTGATAAGTTGTTGCAGGGTGGCTATTCGAGCTGACATCCATGATTTCAGGTTGTTGGCATAGTCTTCCTGGTTTTGCCATTGGTAATATGCCTCCATTCCCTCTTGATGTGTCACATCCCATCGTGTGTAGTTGAGCGCCCATGTTTGCGCTATCATCGCCGTCGTATTGTCGATGAAAGCATGCACCTTGTTTTCCAAGCCCTCGTCGATCAATCGGTCGAGCAGTTCCTTCATCTTCTTGATGAACATCGGGTCGGTATATAGTTTTCTCACGATACCCTGAAGAGTGGATCCATTAGGATTTTCGCTGACGAGTATGTCGGAGGTATCCGATTGGAAATTACTATATGCCAGGTCCTTATCCCAGATAGGTCCGAGGAATAGTTTTCCGTCGGCCTCGCGGTACGCCTTGACGGTCATCAGACCATCCCAGTCGCCCGTCAGTTCGGTGAGCACCAGGAACTTCACCCACGTCTCTTCGTCGTTGTAGGCTCTCCAACCCGTTATGGGATCAGTGAAATTAGCATTAAAAGAAGGTATCCACACCGTGGTGAACCACTCTTTTATGGGGTTGATGATGGCATTGCACTGCGCCTCGTCGTTCTCGTCGGCGGGTTCCGGGTTTTTGATATTCATCAGCAAGTCATCCACGAAGCACATAGGTTGGTCGAGCATGCCCGTGTTGCCTTGGAATTCTACATACCATCCTGTATCCTCATCGACATCGATGCGGTGTGAGCCCACATCACAATGGTCGGTCACCTGATAGGTTCCTCGGTAGTCGCCATTGATGACCAAATCGACGTACATATTTCCCGGAGTGAAGGACAATCCTACCAGTTCCGACATTTCACACGACAAGGCATTCTGTAGCATCGAGTGGTCGAAGGTGTTGGCCAGCAGCACCCAGTTGCGTTCGGCATATCCTTTGCCGGTGAGGTCGTGTTTTTTTGCCTTACCCGTTGACGATGTTTTCTTGCTGGCGAACTTCAGGCGGTAAGCCCTTTTCGACGGGACTGCCGTGGCGTTACCTCTCACCTTTATCTCCATGTCTTGCGGGTTGGTCTCTTCGAACGATTCCAAGTAATACGGACTCGAGGTATCATCGGTAGCAACGACCTTGATTGTAGCTTGATGGTAGAGTGCTATCCCAGTGTCACGGTCTTTGGTGAGTTCTGTATCCAAGTCGGTCACATCAGGTATATCAATATACATAGCGGGAACGTTGGTGAGTTGGATTCTATTGGCCATTTTCACGAACATCGGGTCGTCGTCTTGGAACACCAGTCCCTCGAAGGTGGTTTTTTCCGGCGTAACTTTCGGAACCACCGTAGTGTTAGAAGAAACGACATAAGCCGCTGTGGCCTTGACACTGCCACCGTAGCGCCATCCAATATTCTTCAACATCCCTTCTGTCATCTGATAATACCCATCATTGGCGAGATCCCAGTTGTGAGAGAAGATAACCCCTTTAAGAGCCATGTTTTCGGTGCCGTGGAAAGATGTTGGATCACTGTTGAGTGTGACCGTCACATTGTTGAATGTAGGGTTGGTGACCCTCGATTTTGTCCGTATGAGGTAAGCGACCCCTGCTGTCAGCTGGGGCGTTTCCATTTTCAGGAAATGGAAATTGTTGTCATCGACGAGTTCACTGAACTGCTGTAGCTCGTAATTGTCGGCTCCGAAGGTGGCATCGAGTGTTGCTTCAGAGGCATCGAAAGGCAAGCAAATAAATTCCCACACACCTGGATAGAAGATTCGGTTAGTGAATGTGATGTTGCACGTCTGTCCCACGGTAAAGGGGTTGCTGTAACTATAGACGCTCGTTACATCAACCGTCACATTTGTCTGCGCCATTGCCATGGAGTAGAATAACATGGTCAAGCATGTCAACGCAAAGTATTTTTTCATAGGATAGTAATAGGATTTATTGTTAGGTTATTTCGCAATCTTTATGCAAAGATATGGTGAAAAATGGAAATGACAAAGAAAAAGCAGGAATAAAATGAGGTTTAAAGAAGAACTCCAACCTCATTCTCACCTATTTTATCAGTCGGTAAGCAATCACGTCACGGCTTTTGACAATGAGTTTTCTTTCTACCTTATTTTTCACCGAGGTCTTTCCTTCCAGTTTATGGCTCCATAGGTTATACACTTTATATACTATAGTATCGAAAGACGTGGACAATCCGCTCACGTCCTTGTCGATGAGATTGAAGTCCTGCCAATTCAGGTTACATATAATATCATGACGTGTGGGATTCAGGATGGTGAAAGCCCAGTCGCCATCGGCCAACGGTTTGAACCAAAACTGCAGTCCGTCGCGGTCGGCATAATGGAGGCCCTGAATGCCGAGCGGATCCTGATCGATGGCTATCATATCCTTATTCATGATGATGATGCGCGTGGCCTCACTCATCGAGCGCAAGTCATTGCCGAGAATCAGCGGACTGGCCATCATGCACCACATCGTGAAATGGGCGCGGTCCTCGTTTTCCGTCATGCCATTGCCGACCTCCAACATATCAGGGTCGTTCCAATAACCTTTACCGGCATATTGGCGCAGTGTGTCGTTATACTGTATGCACTGCATCACGCCGAACTGGGTATATCCAGGGAATACACGCAGGGAGTCGAAATCGCACCAAATGTCAGGGGTGGTACGCCAGGAATGGCCCACACTTCGAGCCCATGTCCAAGGTCGGCTACTACCCCACTCGCACATGCTGAGGAAGATGGGACGTCCTGCCGCGCGGAGTGCGTCACTGATAAGCTGGTATGCCCCTTGAGGATTGATGTTCGTGGTGTTGCACCAGTCGTATTTCAGATAGTCCACTCCCCATCGAGCATATTGAATGGCATCCTGGTACTCGTGCCCTAACGAGCCGGGCATGCCCCCACACGTTTCCGTTCCTGCATCACTATAGATACCCAATTTGAGTCCCTTGGCATGTACATAATCGGCTACGGCCTTCATGCCGTTGGGGAACTTGACAGGATCGACTTGTATAAAACCATTTTCATCGCGCTGTCCATGCCAGCAGTCGTCGATATTGATATAGACATAGCCAGCATCGCGCAGTCCACTCTCCACCATGGCATCGGCAATACCTTTGATGATATCTTGAGAGATATTTCCCTGGAACTTATTCCAAGTGCTCCATCCCATCTGTGGCGTATCCGCCAAACCTTCCCACTTCTGTGCATTCGCAGGTGCTACCATCATCCAGACAGTCATCACCACCAATAAATGTTTTAATTTCATAGTCGGTAGTTTTTTGGTGCAAAAATACTATTTATTTCCAAACTTATGAAGTATTAAAGGAAAAATGCGTTGAATGTGAAAAATAGTATGTATAGTGGGCAAAAAAGTAGCAGCTATAAGCTTCGGAAGAAGGATATAGCTGCTGTCGAGTTGATTAATAATAGTCACAGTCGGTCGTTATCTGTTCGTTCTTATAGCTTATAGTTGGCTTGGCGCAAGGAGTTGCGCCTGAGCTGCCAGCCAATCCAACAACAACCTTAGATGTGCTCCACGGCATCATTGAGAACATGCAAAGTAACATAATTTAGGATACGAACCAGAGAAAGCGTTAACATTTGTTGTCGGATACCTGTAAGCCAAGCAATATACATCATTCAAGTTAGAACAATTTGCGAAGGATTTTGGTTTGATTGTCTTGATGCCACTTCAAATGAAGGCGGCTATTAGAACCATGCAGACAATAAACGGAGATTAACGGAGATTTCACTTTGGGAAAAAATATTGGTTTGTGATAAAAAGTGTGAAAATATTGCAAAAATTCATAGTTTATTAATTTTGTTTTATAGAAAACACCTATATTTGTAAACCAAACTTAATAAAATCACGTAATTCATATTTAATATAATTTATATGAGTATTAGTAAAGATGTCATAAAACAGTGTCTAATCAGTAAGCAGCGTGAAGTGGATGAGGCAGTGATAATACCCCGGCCCATTGACTTTGAAGAGAACGGCAACTATGTGATTGTTGGCGTGAGACATGCGGGTAAATCGTACCTATTGTATCAACGTGTTCGTCAGCTGCAGGCTGAAGGAAAGGGTTGGGACGAGATTCTGTTTGTGGACTTTGAGGATGAACGTCTGGCGGAGTTTCAGACCGAAGATTTCAACAGTCTGCTGGAGGCTCATCTGGAACTGTATGGCAAGAAGCCTGTAGTGTTCTTGGACGAGGTGCAGAACATTCCGCACTGGGATAAGTTTGTGCGGAGATTGACTGATGCGAAATACAGGGTTTATGTGACGGGCAGTAATGCTAAGATGCTGAGCAAGGAGGTAGCCACTACGCTGGGCGGACGGTTCTTTATCTATGATGCGTACCCATATTCATTCAAAGAATATCTGGCAGCGCAGCAGGTGGAACTGAAAGAGCATTGGGAATATGACACGATACAGAGGAGCGAGGTGAAGCGACATTTGAACGAATACTTCTATTACGGTGGTCTGCCGGAGATCCTGTCGTTTAAGAATAAGCGAGCCATGCTGTCGAGCTTGTATCAGAAAATCTATTTAGGTGACATCTGCGCTCGAAACAACATTAAGAACGACAGGGTGCTGAACATCCTGATTAAGAAGATGGCAGAAAGTGTGAAGCAGCCGCTGTCGTATAACAGGCTGAAAAACGTGATAGTGGCAACTGGTTCGCCCATCAGCGTACCTACTACGATAGACTATGCAGATTACGCTTCTGACAGTTGGCTGATATTGCCCATGGAGAACGAGGTGGGGAAACTGACGGAAAAGGAGATGCAGAAGAAGTACTACTTCGTTGACAACGGTCTGCTGAACCTGTTTTTGATGAACTCAGAGACATCGCTGCTGGAGAATATGGTGGCGGTGGAACTGTGCAGGCGGTTTGGCAAGAAAAATGTGTTTTTCCTGAACGCAGAAAAGGAAATAGACTTCATAGTGCCTGACGAAGAACTGGCTATTCAGGTGTCGTATAGCATCAAGGAGGAGGCCACTTACAACAGGGAGGTGCCGCCATTGGTGAAGTATGCCAAGGCGCACGAGGACTGGAAGTGCCTACTGATTACATACGATGAGGAGGGTACGGAAGAGGGGATACCCGTTGTGCCAGTATGGAAGTGGCTGACCAGGATGCCTTTGAGAAACTGCTGACATTGTGCGAAAAATGTGAGAGAGTGTATCAGTATGCGTAGGCAAGGATAAGGTGATGGGCAATGGAATAACGATTATAGTCGGTGCCGGTGCCGTTCTGGATTTTGATCACAAGGGCATATTTCCATCTGTGAAGAATATTACAGATGAGGTGCTTAAACTGAGTATCCAGAAAGTTGCTGGAGGTGAAAGACCACTCTTGCGTGAGTTATATGACCATATTGTTAGGAAATTGAACCTAGTAGGACGACTAGAGGTTAATCGCTATATTCCACCACAATTAAATTTTGAGAGCTTATTGCATGTCATAGAGATGTGCATTTCATATAGTAGCTGCTGGAATAAGGAATATATATCATGGCTTGCGCTTCCAGAATTCGGAACCTTAATTCAACCAGACGATTTCCTGAAAGATATTCAGACGTATGATTACATCAGGGGTGCATACGAATTACAAAAGACTGTAATGAGTATTGTTAATCAATACGATACTTCTTTTTGTGAGGATAAGTTAGCGGAACAATGGTATCGAGATTTTTGGAAATCCTTGTCAGGGAAATCTAATATCTTCAATCTGAATTATGACAATACGATAGAGAACAGTCTAGGTGAGTATGAGGATGGTTTCCCTCCAATCAAAGAAGGAGAGGAATATAGTCGCTTTTCTGCAAAACGTTATTATAATAACCAAAGAGGAGTCTCAACAATAGCACATCTTCATGGCCAGATATTGTTCAGCGAAGCAAGGGAATACCCGTTAGATTATAGCATTCGGGACTTGGTAAAGAACAAAGATTATCAGACCGCTTGTAAGAATAGGATTGGAGGGCAGTTCCCGCCTTCTAATCAGGCGAAAGAAGAATATTTACAACCGGTCATTGTGTCTGGTTCGAGGAAAACAGAGAAGATGACGTTTGCTCCCAATAACGTCTATCTGTCAGACATAGCGAGAAAGGTGGTTGAGAACAATCGTCTAATGGTTATCGGGTATTCATTTGGTGACTTATATCTGAATGAGATTCTTGGACTTGGTATGGACGCACATGGGGATGATTTCAGGGTGGTTATAATTGATAAGTTCCCCTCCTATGTTAACTCGTATAATTCGTTATTCCATCACATTGCTCATAGATGTAATCCACAAGAATACACTTTTGTTTCAAGGCTTGCTAAGGATGGGCTGTTTGTTGAAGTTGGGCAGAAGGAATATCCTATTATTTTTGAAGACTATTATACGCCTGTGGTTTCAAGGAATGGGAAGTTGATGATGTATATAGGTGGATTCAAGGATGCGGTTGTTAACCATAAAGAAACGATATTGGGGGTTCTTGGAGTGTAATTAGGTTGTAAATTGAACTGGGCCCAGTTTATTTTACACCCTCATGAGTGCTAACATTTGGTATTTATCGAAATGCTTCTGAATTCGGGTCTAATCCTGCATCATTAAACAATTTTGTTGCATATTTGTTGCCAGCTCTTGCCATAGCAGCTACTTCTAATAAAAAACCATCCGTAGACCATGCCCCAGAGCGTTCGTTACTTAAGAATAATCTATATAAGACATAATCAATTTCATCACATCTATAAGACTTTTCTTTCTTTTTTAATCTATTCTTACTGTCTCTTTGTAAATATGCTATATCCACATTATGAATTTCAGCAAAGATATTAGCTGTTATTCGGTAATAATTTGCCGCTTCTGAATAATTATCCATAATAAAATAGCAGTCCGCAATTTTCCTCAAATTCCAAAGCCATTTTTCTTTTTCTTTCTGTATTCTCTGACATGACAATTCAAAATAACTAATAGCGTCATTATATTTTTCTAAACTAATACATACATGTGCATAAAGTCGGTATATATCTACTTGATTTTTACGAAAATAGCTATAGTCTTCTATTGTTTTTAAAATTTGCTCAGCTTTTAATGGTTCTTCATTAAGGTAATAAGCTTCCGCGAACAAATATTTTCCATAATCCGACAATCTTCCTAACGCATATAATTGAGAGTACTTCTCAATTGCTACTCCATATAATTGGTCATCAGATGCTTGGAAGGCCTCTTGAAACAATTTGTCTATCTTATTTTCATCCATTTGTCCACCATTCTTAATCGTTAACATATTTCCATTTATTTCTATAGCTCCTAATTGTTGAATGGCAGATTGTCCCATTAGCAATGGAGCATTTTGGCCTTCTACAACTACGGCGCGTACATTGTATAGATGTGTACCATTTATTTCTATATCTTTGATGTTTATTTCTACATGATTTACGATTCTTCCATCTGCAACAGAAGAAGAACCAGAACCTATAATGTCATTTTCATCGAGATAACCATTGTCATAAAGATATTCTGCCATAGCCATGGACAGGCAAACACTACTAGCGCCTGTATCAAAGATAAATTTCATCTTCGCTCCATTAACAGTACATGGAATCCTGAAGACTCCATTATATTCTTCCATTTGAATAACGATTTGTGCGTATGATGATACACATATAAACAACGAAGCTATAAATAAAAGTCTTTTCATTTCGCAGCATACTACAATTCCCATGACACCCCAGTTCAGAATTTGATTTTGTTTCGGTTAACCACATAACGAAAAACGTGGGTATCCACATCTGCCCGTCCGCTATCCGAGGCCTACCACAGCCCAGCTTACTGACGAACAAAGTGACACCCACGCATCTGCATTGCTGATATACCCCGTTAGTGTGCTATGAAGGCATGGTTAGCCCTCTAGCACACAACGGGACATGATTACAGCATACCCGTGGCATCAACTCAGCATTGTCTTTGGTAAGCTATCGAATGTGGTAGTTTCGGTATAGCCAATCGACAAAGCATCGTGTGACGCTTTTCCATTATGTAGTGCTTGCTCAGAAGGTATATGTTCCACGATAGGAACACCATGTTGGGCAATGCTTTGCAAATATAATGCATTTTTCGGAATAATCCAAAAAAGGGGGAGTTTTTTTTGGAAAAGGAGGGGAAAGCCACCCCAGGGAAGATTAAAAAATTAAAAGATTAAAAGACTTAAAAAGAGGTTGGAACATGGAAGATTATAAAATGAAAAAATTAGAAGATTAAAAGATAAATAAAAAAGAGGTTGGGAAATGGAAGATTATATAATTAAAAGATTAAAAGATTAAAAAAGAGGTTGGGAAATGGAAGATTATAAAATTAAAAGATTAAAAGATTAAAAAAGAGGTTGGGACATTATTTGACATACCACCCCTGACTTGAAGATTTTGTCCGCTTAAGGACTATATCGCCTTTGGGAAAGAAGGGGAAAGGCAGATTGAGTAGAAAAGGAGGGGAAAAGGGGAAAAGGAGGGGGGACTGATTGAGAAGAGGGAAAGGTAGATTGATTTGGAAAAGGAAGGAATAAAAAAGAACTGCAGCTATAGGCTTCAGATGAAGGATACAGCTGCTGTTGGTGAGTTAGTTTTTATTGGTAAAAGTGATTTAGAAAAGATTGTGTAATTATTTCATGATGACCTTGACAGCTCTATTGCCAATCCTGATGACGGCGACATTGCCGGCATGGAGGTTGGTGAAGACATTGGCCTCGTTGTGCTGGATAACAGCAGAACCCACTTGTTGGCCTGTCACGTTATAGACATAGACCTGGGTGCCATCGTCAGCGCCTTTGATGTGGATGTGGCCATTCTCTGACTGGATGAGAACAGGCGTGGACTTGATATTCGCCACTGCATCGGTGATACCTTCCGTCTGCGGATCCACATCAATCCAGCAAAGTGTAGCCGTGGCGGTTTCCGACTTCTCGTAACCCGGACAGGTGGCATAAACACTGATGTTGTAGGTGACGCCCAACTGCACCTCGCTACTATTGTAGGAAGCGATGTCGGTATCGGTGATTGTAGAATAGTATGTAGCACCTTCCGTACCGCAGTCGAAGGTCAGTTTACCTTCCGAATAACTAATGGTCGGTTTAGACAATGTAGGCATCTCATCGCTGCAGTCGTCGCCGTCAATCCACATGCACGAGAAGCGCCAGCGGTTGGGAATCATCGCCACGCGTGTACACTCACCCGTGGTGATGTCAATGGTATAGAGACAGGTGTCGTATTTGCCGTTTGTGCGCCAATCCTTGTCAGGCAGCGAAGTCCACGAGCCATATTCATTGACGCCCTTGCCGCTATTGTAGAAGCCGTTCCAATAGAGAATATTGGGATTGCTCTTGGCAAAGCATGCACTCTGCCGGCTGTATTGTGAACAATAGCCGAGAGCAGGATAAGGATTCACCTGTTCGACATAGGACTCGCCCGTCTCAGAATCTACAGCAGGTGTGGGAACAGTCTTCATGATGCCCGTGGTGAGGTCGAACTCACAGAGTTCAGCACCCGTCAGTTCATTGTTGATATTATACATTTTGCCGTCGGCTCCTTCATAGCCACCAGTTCCACCACTGGTGATGGCGAAAGCCCTTCCTTCGGAGTTGATGGCAAAAGCCACGAAGTTACGGTAATAGAGTCCCGGGGTAATGGGAGTAATCTGCATGGTATTGATATCTACCGTGCAGAGACAGTAACCTGCATCGGTACTTGTTGCGTCGCCATCCTGGTCGACGAAGAAGTCAGGGTCAGACGTTATCTCCTCACCCAGGTCCTGATTGGTAAGGTAGAACAATCCATACACCAAGCCGTCTTTCGGGTTGTAGCACATTCCCGCCGACTCAATATTGCTTGACATCGCCATATAGTCTTCTGGTCCAGAGAGCAGGTCGCCGGTGTTGGCGTCCCATTTCCTTACGGCGAAGAGCACATCGTCGACCGTCGACTGTTCGTCACGAGAATAGACCGTCACCAGTTGCCCGTGGACATACGCCGCACCCGAATTACCAACCATGAGATTGAAATTGTTAGCCCACAAAGCCTTGTCGTTGTCGGTGAATTGGCCGTTGCTATAGAAATCAGCCTTGTTCACAGGCGGTTCCTTCACCGGCGTGGAGAGCGTCGTCCCGTCCCATGTCATGGCATAGATGCCTTGTTCGACGATGAAGATAGCCTTTCCGAGGGCACTGTTCCATCCCACGTACTCCGATTCCATCTGGTCGCCATTGTCATAACGGTTCCAATGACCAATCCCCTTGATTTTGATTTGCGCCATGGAAGGAAGTGCCACCATTAAAGCCATTGCAGTTAAGAAGTAGAGTTTTTTCTTCATGATAATGGTATTTTTCTATTTAGTTGGTTGAGGGTAGTTTGCATGATTTTTCGCAAAATTACGATTTTCTTTTATAAAAAGGCATAATTATTTGCTATTATTCTTTTCATATTTGGCAAATTGTCGTTTTTGAAAAGAAAAAACAACTTTTCATTTGTTTTTTTGGCGTATTTGCGGTTTTTGAATAAATTTGCAGAGGGAAGAAGAGGATAGGAAAACCTAAGAAATTCTAGGAGAACCTAGGGAATTATAGGAGAGCCTAGGAAATTCTAGGGGATTTTGGAGAATTTAGGAGAGGGATTTAGGGGGAGCGATAAAGAAAAATGGGACGAACGACAAGGCATATCATTCTCTTATTATTTGCTACCTTATTTATATATAAGGGAACGGGGTATGTGTATGCCCAAGGAGCTAATAATGACCAGTTAACGGGTTCGCTTTGGGAGCAATGTGAACGAGCGAGGAGTCTTTGCCACTACGACACGTTGCAAGCATTATCTTCGCGGCTTTTAGAAACGGCACGCAAAGATAATAACGGCCGCGACGAGGCTTACGCCCTATTCTACCAAGGTCTGGCCCAGTTGTTCACAGGTAAGAAGACGGAGGCCCTCCATTCTCTAAACGAAGCCGGGGAAAGAGCCGAGGAAATTGAGAACGACTCTATCCTCGCCTTGGTGATGAACACAATGGGCATTTTCCACGCCATGACCGAGAACAACAACTACGTAGCCCAGCGTTATTTTTTCAAGAGTCTGGAATATGCCGAGAAAGCGCATTACGAACAGGTAAAAGGACGCATCTATGGCAATCTGCTCATCCTCACCCATGCCGATAACGACACCACAGGACTGGACAATGCCGTGAAGATATATGAATATGGCAAAAAGAACGGTGACTTTGAGCAGACCTTCATGGGAGCCTATTACTTAGCCATGTATTACAACCTTAAAGGCGAGAACACCCGTTCCGAACAATACCTTGAAGAGTCGTTATCCCTTTACGACCGTTACCATTACGACGATGTGGCCTCGGTGTATACCCTCTATTCGAAGGTAAAAGCCGACATGGGCGACCTTACCACAGCTTCGGTCCATGCCCAAAAAGCCATCGAATTGGCCCAACGATACCACCAAGCCATGTTGTTGCCCGACGCTTTCCTTCAATATGCCATGGTGCTGCATGAGATGGGCGATTATGTACGTTCCAACGATGTGGCCCATCAAGCCTTGGCCGCCGCGGAGCAGTCGTCGAGCCGAACGAAGAGCGTCGCCTGTTATGAGTTAATCGCCAAGAACTGCCAACGGTTAGGGCAAAAAGACCTGGCCATGGAGTATATGGAGCGCGCCAACCGTGCCATGGACACCCTATCCTCCATCAACATGGAACGTCTACGTCACGAACAAACCATTTTGAACGACATCAACCAAAAGGAACAAGAAGCATTGGTGAGGAAGCAGCAAATGGCCGACCAGCGCAAGTTGAACCTTCTCCTGATTGTCACATCCTTGATTCTTGCCAGTCTTCTTGCTGTCATCTGGGCCAACTACCGCCGGCGGAACCGCTTGTACAAGAACATTGTCCGCCAGAACGCCCACGCTGTTCTTCAACACGATGAGATGCAACAGCGCATCAACAAATTGGAAGAGGTCAATGCACAATTGACTATACACCATACGCAATCACCGAACCCAAAGGAGCCATTGACCATTGAGGACGATTCGACACAATCATCAGAAATGCCGACAGACAGCACTACTCTCGACGACACCCCCATCCGCTCCGGTTCGATGGTTGACGATGAGCGCCGAGCTCAAGACCTATACCAACGCGCCTGTCAACTGATGGAGAAAGAACGCCTCTTTACCGACCCCCAACTGAACCGCGAACGTTTTGCCGAGTTATTGGGCACCAACCGCACTTATCTGAGCAAGATCCTGAAAGAGAAGAGCGGCATGACCTACGTGCAGTTCGTGAATACCTACCGCATCGATGAAGCCATTCGCCAACTCTCCGACCCCACACTCGGCCAGTCACCGCTGAAACAGATTTGGAGCGATTTGGGCTTTAACTCTCCTGTCACTTTTTACAAGCAATTTCAGCAGGCGGTAGGTATCACCCCTTCGGTATATAGGAAACAATTCCTGGCGATGAGGGAGGAAGCCCCCCTCTTATCCCCCGATGGGGAAGACAGCGAAGGGTGAAAGTATACGGTCGCACAAACCGCATACAGCACATTGAAAATTGAACATTGAATCAAAAAAGATATGAATACATTCAGTGAACAGATAGCCAAGGCTGTGAATTTGAAGGCCGAATATGTTGATAACACCATAGCCTTGTTGGACTTGGGATGCACCATACCATTCATTGCCCGTTACCGCAAGGAGCGCACCGGTGGAATGGACGAGGTTCAGATAATCCAAATAAAAAACTTGTATGAACGTCTACAAGAGATACAGAAGCGAAAAGACACCATACTGAAGACCATTGGTGAGCAAGGTAAACTCACTCCCGAGTTGCAGCAACGCATTGAGAACAGTTGGGATGCCACGGAATTGGAAGACCTTTACTTGCCCTACAAGCCCAAGCGGCGCACCCGAGCACAGGTGGCCCGCGAACAAGGTCTGGAGCCATTGGCAACCCTTCTGCTCCTACAGCGTGAGCGCGACCCATGGCAAGCTGCCCAACGTTTTGTGAAAGGCGATATTGTAGATGCGGAATCCGCCATCAGGGGAGCCCAGGACATCATCGCCGAAAAGGTGAGTGAAGACGAGCGTTCACGCCAAGCCGTCCGCCACGCCTACCGTCAAGGAGCCATCATCCGTTCAAAAGTGGTAAAGAGCAAGTCGGAGAGTGACGAAGCCGCCAAATACAGCGACTATTTCGACTGGGATGAGCCATTGAAGCGATGCACCTCACATCGGCTGCTAGCCATGCGCAGGGGCGAGAGCGAAGGTATCCTTCGTGTGAGCATCACTATCGATGACGAGCGTTGCGTGGACCGTCTGGATCGGCTATATATGAAAGGATACGGTCCATGCAGCCGTCTGGTGGGCGAAGCCGTGGAAGATGGCTACAAACGGTTGTTGCGTCCATCAATAGAGACCGAGTTTGCATCTGAGAGCAAGCAGAAGGCCGATGACGAAGCCATCAATGTGTTTGTGGGCAACGTACAGCAGTTACTGTTATCCGCCCCACTTGGGCAGAAACGCGTGATGGGCATCGATCCCGGTTTCCGTACCGGATGTAAAGTAGTATGTCTCGATGCCCAGGGAAATCTCCTTCACCATGAAGCCATTTTCCCCCACCCCCCTGTGAATCATCGTATGCAAGCCACCGTCCATGTGGAACAGATGGTGAAAGACTACCAAGTGGAAGCCATCGCCATCGGCAACGGCACCGCCAGCCGCGAAACTTCCGACTTCATCCGCGACCTTCATTTCGACCATCATGTGCAGACCTTCGTGGTGAGTGAAGACGGGGCCTCCGTATATTCCGCCTCAAAGACCGCCCGCGAAGAGTTTCCCAATGAAGATGTTACGGTCCGCGGCGCCGTGAGCATTGCCCGCCGTCTGATGGATCCCCTGGCTGAGTTGGTGAAGATCGACCCCAAGAGCATCGGCGTGGGACAATACCAGCACGATGTAGACCAAAGCAAGTTGAAAAAGAGTTTGGATCAGACCGTCGAACACTGTGTGAACCTGGTTGGTGTAGACCTGAACACTGCGTCACGCCACTTGCTTACCTACGTAAGCGGTTTGGGTCCGACACTCGCCCAGAATATAGTGGACTATCGCAAAGAACATGGAGCCTTTAACACCCGTTCTGATTTGAAGAAAGTAGCACGTCTGGGACCTTCCGCCTTCGAGCAATGCGCCGGTTTCCTCCGTATCCGCGGCGGCAAGAACCCCTTGGACAACAGTGCCGTCCACCCCGAAAGCTACGGCATTGTGGAACAGATGGCGACAGACTGCGGTTGCACCGTATCGAACCTCATGAGCGACGCATCCATTCGCCAGCGGATTGACTTGGGACGATATGTGAACGACCGGGTGGGTATGCCGACACTGAAAGACATCATGGCTGAATTGGAAAAGCCAGGTCGCGACCCACGGGAACAGATAGAAGAATTTGAGTTCGACCCCAGTGTGAAAGAGTTGGATGACCTGGTGGAAGGCATGGTGCTACCCGGCATCGTCACCAACATCACGAAATTTGGAGCCTTCGTTGACATCGGTGTTCACCACGACGGACTGGTACACATCAGCCAGATGGCCAACCATTATGTGAAAGACCCCAATGATATCGTTCACCTTCACCAACATGTGAAGGTGAAAGTGACGGAAGTGGACAAACGTCGAGGACGTATCGCACTGAGTATGAAGGGAGTATAGGAAGGGCTAAGGAATCCTAGGTATTCTTAGGGGGATAGAGGGCTTATTGTTTGCCGTCGTCGGCATCGAGCCCTTGCGCGATGCACCTGTCGCAGATGGCTATCTGCTGTTGGAGAGCCGAAATGTCAGGATTTTGAAGTGTGCGGACAATGAGTTCCATAGCCTCCATGTATGCCGTGCGTGCCTGACGGAAGTGGTAGCTTTTAATAAGCTGATCACCCGCCTTGACATACCTTTGGAACAGTTTTCCCTTGTAGTAATAGTTTGTTTGTCTTTTTTATCCTTATGTTTGTAATAATCCGATGCTGAACCCAGCACCACGGAGTCGGTTCTTGCTTGGCTGCTGACAGTTTGAGCCATGGCCATCACAGGCATCATGAGCATCAATATCAAGATTATCTTTTTCATTATTGCAGTAGGTTTTCGTTATTATGGCGCAAAGATAAGGAAAAATTAAAAGATTAGAAAAATTAAAAGAAAAATAAAAGATTAAAAGATTATAAAATTAAAAAATCAGAATATTTAAAGGGTAAGGGTTGGGAGTCGTGGATACAAAAATCGCCATCCCGATGGAATGGCGATTTTATGATGGATAAAGTGGATTTACTTCACTTTCTCAACGATAGCCTTGAAGGCATCGGGATTGTTCACGGCAAGGTCGGCCAACACTTTGCGGTTGATTTCGATACCAGCCTTGTGCAGTTTACCCATGAGCTGTGAATAGCTGAGTCCTTCGAGACGTGCAGCAGCGTTGATACGCTGAATCCAGAGAGCGCGGAATGTGCGCTTCTTGTTACGACGGTCGCGATAGGCATAGGTAAGACCTTTTTCCCAAGTATTCTTCGCTACAGTCCAAACATTCTTGCGAGCTCCGAAGTAACCTTTCGTGAGTTTAAGGATACGTGTTCTTCTTGCTTTAGAAGCAACATGATTTACTGATCTTGGCATAATTTTTTCCTTTAAATGTTTGACTTAGAATGTTAACGAAGGCAGAGCAAATCGCGCACCTGCTTTTGATTTGACTTGTCGACGATAGCCTGGTGAACCAGATTACGTTTCTGCTTCTTGGTCTTCTTCGTCAGGATGTGGCTGTGGTAAGCATGATGTCTTTTGATCTTACCAGTACCGGTGAAACGGAATCTCTTCTTCGCACCGGAATTTGTCTTTACTTTTGGCATTGTTTTTATGAATTTATTGTTAATAATCGGCGGCAACGCATATACCGGGCGTTACGCACCATTGTTTTCATCAAGAATTGAGCGCTGAATATTAGAGTAATTAACTCCTTATTGCTCTTCTTTGTTTTCCGTGAGCTTTTTGAGGGCGTCAGCACTTATTTTTGCGTTGGCGAGCAATCCACCATTAGCGGGCATTTCGGGGTCGGTCTCCTGTTGTAGGTTTTCCTTCGCTTGTTTTGCCAGTTCCCTTGCTTCCGCCTCCCGTCGTTCGCGGTCCATTTTCTGTTGGCTTTTTTTCGCCACGCCAGCCTTTTTGGGAGCGATGAATATCGCCATTTTCTTACCTTCAAGTTGTGGAAGTTGTTCCACTTTTCCATATTCCTCAAGGTCGTTGGCAAAACGCAGGAGTAGCACCTCACCTTGTTCCTTGAATAGAATGGACCGGCCTTTGAAGAACACGTATGCACGCACTTTGTTTCCTTCTTCAAGGAATTCCTTGGCGTGTTTTAGTTTGAAGGCATAATCGTTGTCGCCCGTCTGGGGTCCGAAACGGATTTCCTTCACCTCTATCTTCACTTGTCTGGCCTTCATCTCCTTGGCCTTTTTCTTTTGTTGATAGAGGAATTTGGAATAGTCGATGAGACGGCATACAGGCGGTTGTGCATTCGGAGAGATCTCCACCAAGTCGACACCTTGTTGTCGAGCCATATCCAATGCTTGTCGGGTAGGTACCACTGTGGACCCCCCATCGCCTACAATACGTACCTCGCGCACTCGAATTTGCTCATTCACGCGGTACTGATTTTGTTTTTTGTCGTTCTTCATCCAGCTATTTTACGTTTAGCGGCTGCAAAGGTAGTATTTTTCAACGAATTGACAAAATAAAGTAATGTTTTTTTTGCAGTGAAAAATTGTGTATATGTCATAAATATCGTAATTTTGCACACGAGAACAAATAAAAAGACGTGAGCAATCATGAAAAAGTCTATATTATTTATTGTCATTGCCCTATTTTTTTCGTTGTTGGACATGAATGCCCAACTACCCTCCGTGACTTTGAAAGACATCAATGGCAAGACCATCAAGACCGACACATTGAGCAACGATGGCCGTCCGATTATCATTGACTTCTTCGCCACATGGTGCAAGCCCTGCAACCGCGAGTTGACCGCCATCAGCGAGGTGTATGACGATTGGCAGGCCGAAACTGGCGTTAAGCTTATCGCCGTGAGCATTGATGTGGCGCAGAACATCAACAAGGTTCGTCCGTTGGTGGAGCAGCACAATTGGCCGTATGAGGTGTTGTTGGATCCCAACAGTGACTTCAAGCGTGCTTTGGGCATCCAAATGATTCCCTATGTGCTGGTTATCGACGGCGAGGGCAATATCGTCTACAAGCACAATGGTTATACCGACGGCGATGAGGAAGAGTTAATCGAGAAGGTTCGAGAATTGATCAGCAAATAATCACCGATGATGAAGTCACGAACTTTACTCGTTATCAGCGCATTGGTCTGTGGCATGAGTGTACAAGGCCAGACCGACGACAAACCTGTCAGTGTGTCGGGTAGCATCCAGAGCGACATCCTTATCCCCCAAGACGACGAGAAGATCAACACCGAGCATATCTCCGAAGACCTACTCACCAACACCTATGCAGAGGTGAACGTGATGAGCAAATACGTGGATGCCGGCATGCGTCTAGAATACTTGGAGCATCCCCTTCCCGGTTTTGAGAACGACATCAAGGGTTGGGGAGTTCCTTATTTTTTTGTCAAGGGCAAGTTGAAGGAAACCGAGCTCACACTAGGCCATTTCTACGAGCAGTTTGGCAGCGGCTTTGTGCTCCGCACCTATGAGGAACGCTCTTTGGGCATCGACAATTCATTGTTGGGCGCCCGTTTGGTGAGTAAGCCCTTGAAAGGGGTTCAGGTGAAGGTACTCACCGGCAAACAGCGTCGTTACTGGCATACCAATGATGCTTGGGTGAGTGGTGCCGATGTTGAGTTGAGTCTTGACCAATGGTTGCGCCCTTTGGAGTCCCAAGGTTTTTACCTCACCCTCGGGGCCTCGTTCGTGAACAAGCACGAGAAGGCCTCCGACGATGAAATTTTCGTCGATGCCACCCACAAGCTCAATTTGCCTGAGAACGTCAATGCCTGGGATGTTCGCATTAACCTGACAAAAGGACCTGTGAGCGTACTCGCTGAATATGCCGGGAAATCTCAAGACCCTTCCTTCGACAACGGCTATATCTATCGTCACGGTCACGTTGCCATGTTATCGATGACTTATGCCAAGAGTGGGCTCAGTCTGCTGGCCCAGGCCAAACGTTCTGTAAACATGTCGTTCCGCAGCAAGCGTTCTATGACCGGCACCTCGTCGACCATCAGTTACCTTCCCCCGTTTACGATGGAGCACACGTACGACCTCCCCGCTTTATACCCCTACGCCACCCAGCCCGACGGAGAATGGGCCTACCAATTGGAAGCCGGCTACACCTTCAAACGCAACACCAGCCTTGGTGGTCGCTACGGCACCAGTGTGAAGGTGAATTTCTCGCATGTGCATGCCATCGACCGCAACGACCATGAGAATGAAAGTGCCAATGGTCTCATGGGGACCGACGGTTATGGGTCATCGTTCTGGAAGTGGGGCAACCAAACCTATTACCAGGATTTCAACATCCAGTTGGAGAAGCGACTGACCCGCGATTTCAAGATGAACCTGCTTTATATGAACCAGATTTACAACATGACTGTCATCGAAGGCGAGGGCGGCATGGTTCATTCCAACATATTTGTAGCGGAGGGACAATACAAGTTCAACAAGCGACTGTCGTTACGTGGTGAGTTGCAGTATCTGACCACCCACGGCGACTTGGGCGATTGGTTGTATGGTTTGTTGGAACTGTCTATCGCCCCCCATTGGATGTTCACTGTAAGCGACGAATGGAACTGCGGTGCCACCGATGTCCATTACTATATGGGAATGATTACGTTCAGCACCGGTTCCCACCGCATCCAAGCCGGCTATGGCCGCACTAGCGAGGGTTTCAACTGTTCTGGCGGCGTATGCCGATATGTTCCCGCCACCAAAGGCTTTACGCTCTCATACAACTATAGTTTTTAGCAAAGTGCGGGAATACTTAGGATATTCTAGGTAAACCTTGGTAATTCATAGACATACCAAGAAATAGAGGGAGAAATAAGACGTTAGGAAAAATCAAGAAAAGACAATAGAAGATTCGAGAAATGAACAAGATATTTGTGTTTCTTTTTGCTCTGTGCTACCTACTGACAAGCTGCGACGAGGTAAAAGAAGGCGACCGTCTTATCTACGTGAAGCCTGCCGAAGTGAGCCGTGCCGTTCTCATTGAAGATTTTACCGGTCAACGTTGTATCAACTGTCCCAATGCCGCCGATGAGATAACTCGTTTACAAGAAGAATACGGTGAGGACAAGGTGATTGCCGTGGGTATTCACGGTGGTGCTTTGGCCGTGTACAGTAATGCCAAGGTAAAAGGATTGCGCACTGCTTTAGGAGATGAATACAACACCTATTGGAACGTTGAGACGTGGCCCACAGGAATGGTAGACCGTCAGGGGCAGCCTGTCACCCACGACCGATGGTCGTCGCTTGTCCGTTCTGAGATTGAGAAGACCTCGCCTGTTACATTGTCGGCGAGATCATGGTATGATGAAGCGACCAACTCGTTATTCGTCGATACCGACGTATTCAGCAGTGAGACCAATAACTGCAAGTTACAAGTATGGTTGACTGAGGACGGTATCGTTGCCCCGCAGCAGATGCCCGACGGCTCGATGAATCAAGAGTACGTACACAACCACGTGTTACGTGCCGCGGTTAATGGTATTTGGGGCGAAGACATCTCCTTGAAAGAAGGCGAAAAGAGCACCTTCCGCCACAGCATCACGCTTCATGATGAGTGGGAGGTCGAGAATTTGAGCTTTGTCGTTTTTGTTTATAATGACAATGGTGTGATTCAAGTATCAAAATCCAGTAAACAAAACTAATAATATATGAAGAGAATCTTTACACTTATCATTGGGTTGATTGGCATGAGCCAAATTATGGATGCCCAGACTCTGGAGTTCAGGAACAATGGCACCCCCGTAGGTGCTGGGGAGACCATCACGTTCTACGCTGAGGAAGACGACTGGGGCATTGTGTCCATTACCACCAACCCCATTGACAAGAGCAACGACCTACGTTTGTATAACCTTACCGATAATGACGTGAGTGGCAAGGCAACCATCAACATGACATCGAACACCTTAGGCACCGATGCCAGACAATGGTGTATGGGCGGCGAGTGCGTGTCGACCAGTGCCGCAAGCTATGATAAGGAGTTCACCATCCCTGCCGGAGGAAGCATTCAGGTTCAGTATGATGTTGAGCCCGAACAGTTCGGAGAGATGACCACGGAGATGTCTGTGCGCGTGGGGCTTGCCGCTTCCACCAGTATCACCATTCGCTTTGTGTATTCCGATAATGCTGGAATGACGGGTATCTCTGATTCGGAACGAGTCACAGAGGAAGCCCGCTATGGAGTCGACGGTTCGCAACTTAGCAGATCCCGTCGAGGATTGAACATTGTGAAACTGTCGAATGGAAAGACGGTGAAAAAGATAGAAAGATAAGATAAGGGGATATAGATGCTATAGAGGCTATAGCAGAGATAGAAGGGATAGTAGGGATAGAAGCTATAGCTGGAATAGTAACTATAGCTGGGATAGCAGGGATAGTAGAGATAGCGACAATAGTAGGGATAGAAGCTATAGAAGGCACCACGGTGGTGCCTTCTTTTGTTGTGGATTATCTATTGAATGCTTATTCGGGGGCTCGACAAATCTTATTCAGGACGTAGGTCAGCGGCGGCCAATTGCTCTGCCACTTCTGAGAGAATGCGCTGAGCAAATTCTTCTTTAGATAGCACAGCCTGCTCACCTCCGCCTTGCTTACGCATAGCTACGGTACCATCGGCCGCCTCTTTCTCGCCCACGACGACCATGTAAGGCACGCGCTTGATTTCGTTGTCGCGGATCTTTCGACCAATTTTCTCGTTACGGTCGTCGATGGTCGCCCGTACACCTACGCTGTCAAGGTATTTTGCCACCTCGATGGCATAGTCGTTGTATTTCTCCGAGATAGGCAGTATGGCCACCTGGTCGGGAGCCAGCCAGAGGGGGAAGTGTCCCGCTGTATGCTCAATGAGTACCGCCGTGAAACGCTCCATCGAACCAAAGGGAGCTCGGTGCACCATCACAGGAGTCTGCTTAGAGTTGTCCTCCGCCGTATATTCCAGTTTGAAACGTTGTGGCAGGTTGTAGTCCACCTGAATGGTACCCAGTTGCCAACGACGTCCGATGGCATCCTTGACCATGAAGTCAAGCTTCGGTCCGTAGAATGCCGCCTCACCCAATTCCACCTTCGCCTCAAGACCTTTCTCTTTGCAAGCGTCGATGATGGCTTGTTCACTTTCCGCCCACACCTCATCGGAGCCGATATATTTCTCCTTGTCCTTCGGGTCGCGGAGAGATATCTGCGCCTCGACATTGTCGAAGTGGAAGATGGAGAACACCGCCTTGATGATGTCCATGACACGCATAAACTCGTTTTTCACCTGGTCGGGCCGGCAGAAAATATGTGCATCGTCCTGTGTAAACGAGCGCACACGTGTGAGTCCGTGCAGCTCACCGCTCTTCTCATAGCGATAAACCGTACCGAACTCCGCAATACGGAGAGGCAGGTCTTTGTATGAACGCGGTTTCCACGCAAACACCTCGCAGTGATGCGGGCAGTTCATCGGTTTGAGCATATATTCCTCACCCTCTTCAGGTGTAGTGATAGGTCGGAAAGCATCCTTGCTATAATGGGCATAATGGCCACTAGTGACATAGAGGTTCTTTCCTCCAATATGCGGAGTGATGACCTCTTGGTAGCCAAAGTTTTTCTGTATTTTCCGCAACAATTCCTGTAGGCGTAAACGCAGGTCTGTACCTTTCGGTAGCCAGATAGGCAATCCCTTGCCCACGCGGTCGGAGAACATGAACAGTTCCATCTCCTTGCCTATCTTTCGGTGGTCGCGTTTCTTCGCCTCCTCGAGCATGACGAGATATTCGTCGAGCATCTTCTTCTTCGGGAAAGATATGCCATAGATACGCGTCATCTGCTCACGGTTGGCATCGCCACGCCAAAAAGCGCCCGCCACACTTGTTATCT
Source organism: Prevotella sp. (assembly GCA_017538105.1). Taxonomy (GTDB): domain Bacteria; phylum Bacteroidota; class Bacteroidia; order Bacteroidales; family Bacteroidaceae; genus Prevotella. The sequence goes on from JAFYJN010000040.1 coordinate 56,418, forward strand.
TGAGAGCCTTGATGGCTCCTGTGGACACGAGGTGCGGTCCACGGCAGAGGTCAGTGAATGCCCCCTGTGTATATGTAGATATCGTACCATCCTCCAAATCTTGGTCGATATGTTCACATTTATACGTCTGTCCGTCGGCCTCGAACTCCTTCATGGCATCCGCCTTGCTGATGTCTCGGCGCACAACCGGTTCGTTTTTCTTTGCCAACTCGCGCATCTTCTCCTCGATTTTCGGGAAGTCGGATTCGCTGATGACATCGCCCTCTTTAGGCATGACATCATAGAAGAAACCATTTTCCACCGCTGGTCCGAAACCGAACTGTATGCCCGGATAGAGTTCTTTCAGCGCCTCGGCCAAGAGGTGTGCCGACGTGTGCCAAAACGTGTGTTTTCCCTCGTCGTCATCGAACTTGTAGAGAGCGATGGTGGCATCGTTGAGGATAGGACGGTTGAGTTCCACTGTCTCGCCATTAACCCCGCAAGATACAACGTCGCGGGCGAGAGCCGGCGAGATGCTCTCTGCGATTTGATAGCCGGTCACTCCCTGCTCATATTCGCGCACGGAGCCGTCCGGAAAAGTGATTTTTACTAACATACAAATATAGTTTTTTGAAATTCAGTGCAAAGGTAAGGAAAAATAAAAGATTATAAGATTAAAAGATAAAAAAAAGAGTGAGAATGAATGTATCCATCTAAAATACTTAGGAATGACATCTTCTTCAACAATGATTCAACAATGAATTAGAGGGTGAGGTGGCGGCGACCAGATAACTACACAAAAAAGCCCCATCCGAGAGGGATGGAGCTTTTTGTTAAATTATCAGTATGTTTTCGATTAACTGTTTAGAGATCGAAGCGGTAACCGAGAGTAATCTGGAAGAGGCTGTTCTTCTGGTCGCCGTGGTCGAAGACCTTGGTCAGGCCAAGGTTGTAGCGAGCGTCGAGCACCACATTCTGATACTCATAGGAGATGCCAAGAGGAATGGAGAAGTCGAACGACTTGAAACCAGACATATCTACCTCATTGGTACCTGCAGACGTTTCTGACTTCAGTTTATGCGACATATTGAATCCGAACTGGACACCTGTTTTGAGTGCTAAGTTCTTAGCTACATAGACATTAGCCACCATGGGCAAATTGAGATAGTCGAATTTCCATGTATATTCCACTGGACCATCGTCACGATTTGCACCCTGCATGGAGTACATGATTCCACCAGCGAGGCTGAACATGTCGGTCAATGTGTATTCAACTTCTGCGCCAGCAGCCAAGCCAATACGGGGATCGCTTTTACCGTTGTCAGTCAGATTGGCAATGTTTAGAGCCACTTTAGGTTGAAGTGTAACGCTACCCACGGCATGTTGTGCGTAAGCACCCATGGAAGCCATGGCCATCACAGCAAGAAACATTAGTTTTTTCATAATTCTTACGTTTTAATTTGACAATAATAGTATGATAATATGCTACGTTTATGTAAAAGAATCTTTTACAATGCAAAAATATGAAAAAAAATAATTCCCTCCAAAAAAAGAGTGAGAAAAATTACGAAAAGAAGAAATAACTGATGAAAACGGCCGCTATCATGCCCGCCACGTCAGCGCAAAGGCCACATGTGACGGCATAGCGGTAACGTCGAATGCCCACGCTACCGAAGTAAACAGCGAGGATATAAAAAGTGGTGTCGGTGCAACCTTGCAAGACGCTGGCCAAATGTCCCACGAAAGAGTCGGGACCGTAATGGGCGAAACAATCTAGCATCATGCCACGTGCCGCCGGTCCACTGAGCGGTTTCATCAGTGCCACGGGAAGTGCTCCCACGAAATCGCTGTTCACATTCAACCCGTTGACCAAGGAAACCAAGCCGTCCTGCAGCAGCTGCAATCCACCGGAAGCGCGGAACACCCCCACCGCCACGAGGATGGCCACGCAATAAGGAATGAGCGTCACCGCCACATGGAATCCCCCTTTCGCCCCCTCGATGAACGAGTCGTAAACATTTCGCCGTCGCAGCGCTCCCGAGCATATAAAGACCATGATGGTACCGAGGATGAGGATGCCTGTGAGCACACGGCAGAAGTCCTGCACCTGTCCGTTTGTCATTCCGATGATGAACGAGAACAACGCTGCCACGAACAACGCGATGCCTCCTAGCAATGCCAAGATATAACGGTTAAACAAGTTGATGCGTTGGTAAGCAGAACACACCAACAACCCCACTACTGTGGAGCACAGTGTTGTGAGCAATAGTGGCAGGAACACGTCGGTAGGGTCTAAGGCCCCCGCCTTTGCGCGGTATGCCATGATAGACACCGGGATGATCGTCAGTCCCGACGTGTTGAGTGTGAGGAACATGATCATCGGATTACTCGCCGTCTGCTTGTCGGGGTTGATGGTCTGCAATTCCTGCATCGCCTTCAGTCCCACGGGCGTCGCCGCATTGTCTAGCCCCAACATATTCGCCGACACATTCATGAAGATGGAACCGAGCGCTGGATGTCCCTTCGGTATATCAGGAAACAGACGAGTTAGCACAGGACTGAGCCAACGTGCCAGCCGCGCTATGAGTCCACTATCTTCGCCTATCTTGAGTATACCCATCCACAGCGTGAGTGTTCCTGTCAGTCCCAGACACATTTCGAATCCCATCTTCGACATGTCGAAGGTGGACTGCACGATGTCGGCCATGACAGCATCACCCCCGAAAATCCATCGCAACAAAGCGACGAGCACACCGAGGATGAAGAGAGCTGCCCAGATGTAATTCAGTGCCATGGGATGAGGTTAAGGATACGCGATGAGCGATTATTTTGAATATTGTTTGATGAGGTTGTATGCCCCATAGACGCCTAATTGTCCGGCTGTACTGAAGTCTTTCACCGCCTGTTGTTTGTCACCCATATTGGCATAAGAAAGTCCGCGGTTGAGGTATGCCTCTGGCAAGCTGGCATTCAACTCCACCGCTTTGTCATAATCATCGATGGCCTTCTGGTAATCACCTCGTGCCGCATGAACATTAGCCCTGTTGTAGTACAAATACGCATTTTGGGGTGACAGGGTGAGAGCCTGTGAGAAATTGTCGATGACGCGTTGCTGCATCATGTGTATATCCATACCTTGCGCCACAACGGGAATCATCATCGAGAGACACACCCCCCGCTGCCAATAAGCCACTGTACATGTGGAGTCGATAGAAAGCAGGGTGTTGAGGTCGGCCACCGCATCATCAAGGTTCTGCAGAGCAGTATGTGCCACCGCCCTTTGCAACAACAAGTTTCTTGTGTCTGTCATGTCATGTGACGCATCGATCTTTGCCGACAACGTATCGACGAGCGTAAAATAGCCTTTCGAAGTGTTCTCATCGAGCTGAGATGGGTTACACGTTAGGAACAATGTATGAAGTGGTTTGTTTTTTTGGTTGAACTCATCGACGGCACTGTCGAACGCCAAGTACGATTTCACCACATTATTATATTTTGTATAAGCCAGCAGATACATCGGTTGATATTCCGTACCCACATCGCGGTCCTGCACCCTACCTCGGTATGGACTATCGTATTTGAACTCATGCTCCACCGTCTCCTCGTCGGCCACCACGATCTGGTTGTATTTGTTCATGTCGATCTCGCTTTTCTTACGCGTAGCCCTCCGTTGGGCTGCCGTCCATCTAGGCTGGATACCGATATGCTTGTCCATCTGCGCCTTGAAGATACGGAACTCATCCATCTCCGCCTGATTCACCATACCCAACCGTCGGTAACACTCCGCACGGTTTTTCAGTCCAATCCAGAAGTTGGGGTATTGGTTGATAACCGCCGTGTAATCGGTAATGGCCGCCCTGAGGTTACCCGTTTTGTGGTGTAGCACCGCCCTGTTATAGGTGGCCATGAGATTACCCGGTTCCATCTGCAGGATGAAGTCGAAGTCGTCAATGGCCCTGTTGTCGTCGCCTACCTGGACGCGAAGCAGTCCACGATTATAGTGAGCGAGGAAATTGTTCGGATCAATTTCTATTGCCCTGTCGTAGTCGGCCATTGCCCCCCTAAGGTTATTGGTATTCAGTCTGGCGAGAGCCCGGTTGACATAATTGGACACCATCTTCGGACGTAGTCGTATAGCTTCTGACAGTTGCCTTTCCGCATCGCCCCACTGTGCCCTTGCCAGTGATATATTTGCCGCCGTCATCCACCCTTCGGCATCATAGGGGTCTATCTCCAACCCTTTGTTAAGCCATGTTGCCGCCTGTGTGGTATCTTTCTGCAGCATGAATATTTGCGCCTTTATCGAGTAAGCCCTGGCATTCTGGCTCCAGTGCTGGATAATCGTGTCGAGGTCAAGCTGTGCTTGATCATACTGTTTTAGTTCGAATCGGCATAGCATGCGGTTGAACCAGAAGTTTTGTGCCGACGAGTCGTTGTGAATGGCGATGTCGTAGTCGCTGATGGCCTCTTCGTATTTACGCTGTCGTATCCGGCACAGCCCCCTCAACTCATACATGTTATTGATATAGGGATTGAGGTTTATGGCCTCGGAGCAGTCTTGTTCTGCCCCATAAAAATCATCGAGGTAATATTTCGCCACCCCACGGTAAAACCACGGCTCATAGAGATATGGTTTCGCACTGATGGCCCTATTGAAATGCTGAATGGCCAGCACATAATCCTCGTAGTACAATGCGCTTCGGCCATTGATGATAAGCCTGTCGACATTGAACTGCGCCGCTAAATTCAGCGGCGCGAGCATTAGAAGGATCAGTGTTAACCGTCGGAACATTTTGAGGGATGAAGGATGAGCGATGGGCGATGAAGGTTAGCGCTTGCCGAGAGGAACCTTTACTTTGTAGTGGCAGCTGACTCGGCCCTGTAGCAATGCTTTCAGTTTGCCCTTTATCATCTGTTTGCGCAGAGGAGACACATGGTCGATGAACATTTTCCCTTCGAGGTGGTCGAACTCATGTTGCATGACGCGAGCCAAATAGCCCTCCACCCACTCATCATAGGTGTTGAAATTTACGTCTTGGTAGGTGACATGAATACGAGTGGGACGAGTCACTTTCTCGTGAATCCCAGGGAGGCTAAGGCATCCCTCTTCCGATGTCGCAGTCTCCTTGTCGTCTTTTTCCACGATATGGGGGTTGATGAACACCTTTCTGAATCCCTTATATTCAGGATAGTCTTCTGCGAGGACGTTGAGGTCGATTACCACGATGCGGTCGGCTCGTCCCACCTGTGGTGCAGCCAGTCCGATGCCTTCCGAGTTGTCGAGCGTTTCGTACATATCGTTGATGAACCCGTCGAGGTTGGCGTATTCAGGTGTTATGTCCTGGGCCACTTTTCGCAGCACGGGTTGTCCGTAAGTATAAATGGGTAAAATCATCTATGTGTGGATTGCAAATAACTCTGTAATATAATGGTGGCACTGATTTCATCGACCAGAGCCTTGTTCTGTCGTGTTTTCTTTTTCAATCCCGCATCGATCATTGTCTGGTGGGCGATGACCGACGTGAACCGTTCGTCGTAGAGCGTGACGGGAATATCCGGGAATGCATTTTTGAAATTGTTGACGAATGTCATCACCCTTTGATGGTTCTCACTTGGCGAGCCATCATTCTGCCGTGGCTCCCCCACGACAACCCTTTCAACCTGCTCCTTTTGGAAATAGTCAGCAAGCCATTTCAAGAGTGATGATGTAGAAACAGTCGCCAATCCGCCTGCAATAATCTGCAGCGGATCGGTGACTGCCACTCCTGTTCTTTTTTTCCCGTAGTCGATAGCCAATATTCGGGCCACGGTGATTATCTTCCTTTATAGAGGAGCCAAGCGTCGGCATAAGTATTGCGCAGCGAGTTTCTGCTGGCCACGGCGCTTGATTTGTCGTCATAGGTAGAAGCCACCACACGGTACATTCCTCTATCGGAATTGTAAGCGAGTTGCGCATCGAGTCCTTGTGAGCGCAGTCTCTGCACGAGGCTTTCCGCATTGGCTTTCACAGAGAAAGAACCAACAACCACGCTGAAGTTACGCAGTCCTGAACCGTCAACCACGCTGAGGTTTTCCGTCCTCACGGGGACATTGTCGTTATTGTCGGTGACACGGGTGTCGGTGACGGGGTTTTCGGTCAAGGGTGTAACCACGGGGATGTCGTTGTTGTCGCCATAGCCGTTGTTGCCACTTGTGGTTGTTGTAGTTGTTCCGCCTTGTGCCAATGCTGCATCATAAGCTTTTCTGTAAGCGCTCTCGCTTGATTTGCAACTGGTGAAAGCCACTGCGGCGCACATGGCTGCGCAGATAACGATAGATTTTTTCATAATCGTTGTAGAAATATTTAATTAGACATTGTTACTAATTTTGTGCGAAATTACACAAAAATGCTCAAATATGAAGTTTTTACGTCTATAAAGTTTGTTAAATGTCGCAAATACAACTTTTTTAACAAAAAATGTATGAATAATCGTTGATATTTGGAAAAGATTTATTAAATTTGCTTTCGAAAATCTGTGGTTGACTTTTCCCGTCATCGCAGACATCGCCCCGATTTGTCTAACATTTAATAATTATCACATGAAAGCATTAGGTTACCTTGGCGCATTTTTCGGAGGCGCCATTGCCGGAGCGGCCTTAGGCCTGCTTTTGGCTCCCGAGAAGGGTTCAGACACCCGCACGAAGATTTCCGACACGGTAAGTGATTTTTGCAAGAAGCATAACTTGAAGTTGAGCCGCCAGGACGTAGAGGACTTGGTTGACGACATCAAGGATGCCGCAGTGGAAGACTAAGACTTGATTGGGGGCGAGCCCCCAATCAAGAATGTTTTACTATTTTAAGGTTACGAGATTACACCATTAAAGATTCATGTTATCGAGCGACAAGAACATAGAGACGATAGCCCAGTTGGCTGAATCGCTGAAACATTACATTGGTTTACAGTCGGAGTATGTCAAACTGGACGTTGTTGAGAAGGTGGTTCGTTTGCTGACCGCTTTCGCCATCGCTATCGTGGCGTTGTTCTTGGTGCTGTTCATATTGATTTGCCTGACCATTGCGGCAGCCCATGCCCTCACGCCATGCGTGGGTGTCGTGGGTTCCTATTGCATAGTGGCTGGCATTTACCTTCTTTTATTAGTATTGTTCCTGATTAACCGCCGCCGTTGGGTAGAGAAGCCTTTGGTTCGTTTTCTGGCGGGCATCTTATTAAAGAACTGACATGGCCGACATACCTTCCCCCAACCCTTCGCATGATGTGCAGTTGCCGCCCATCTACCGCTCCTTGGAAGAAATACGTCTTCGCAAGGCCCAGTTGCGTATGGAGTTGCAAAAGGACACCACCCACATGCGCGACATGACTCACACCTTATTTCAGAAAGAAGAAGTGTCGGGCACCCCGAGCCAGCGCTTGGTGGGTTTTGTGACCAAAGGAGCAGGTTTTGTTGACGGTATGTTGCTGGTTTGGAAACTTTACCGTCGTTTCCATGGTGGCAACGTACCAGCGAAACGCCGCAGTAACGGTTTGCTGGGTTTATTTGGCGGTGGCAAAAAGAAAAAGAAGAGAAGGAAGTAAGAGCAGATTAAAGGATTAAAAGATTAAAAAATTATAGAATTAAAAGATTATAAGTTCAAAAGAATATAGTTTTAATCAAGAATATATTCCAAATAAGAAACGCCTGTCGAGGGCGAGTTGGAATAATTTGACGCAAAGCGGATGGGGTTACCATCCGTTTTATGTATCTTGTTAACAGAAGGTTTCGCCACAAAAAGGCACAAAAAAAGGAGTACCGCTGTACTCCAACCTTTGTTAACCTTAAATCTAATACTATGAAAAACACATTGCAAAGATACGGAAGTTTTTTCTATCTGCAAATTATTTGCTTAAAAATCAATGGAATTTAACTGTTTTTAACATTAGATTGCGTTTTTGAAGGCATTTTAAGTTACGGATTGACGTATTTTGATGCAAAGGAAGACATAATCAACCGTCCCTCTTGAAAATGACAATCGCATGAGGACTAAATCGCCAGAAATAGTTCCTCGCCATGATGATAGTAAGTAATGGCTAAGGAAAATAAGAAATAACACTACGAAAGAAAAAGAGGAAAGAAGTGTTTAGAAATGGATGGTCTGCCCATCGTACGCCAGTTGGACGCCCTGGGGTAAACGTTTGGAAGATTCGGCATGAAGGCCGATTCCATGAGAACCATGTACGAGGAACGTACGTCGCGCCCCCACCTTTTGCGCAAACGAAATGGCATCGTCAACGAGTTGATGCGAGTGGTGTTCTTTTTCAAAGCGCAAAGCATTGACCACTAATGTTTCCACCCCTTCGAGATACCTCATCTCCTCGAGTTGGATGGTCTTCATGTCAGTGATATATGCCAATGAGCCGATGCGATAAGCAAAGATGGGCATTTGACCATGCATAACCACGAAAGGTGTCACCTCAATGTCGCCAATGCGGAAAACATGATGAGGCGGCATCTCATGGAGGAGCAGTCTAGGTATTCCCGGATAATGGTTTTCATGGAAGCAATATGGCATGGTTTGCCTGAGAGCCTTTGCCGTATCTTTATTGGCATAGACATCTATATCGTAGAGTTTGGGATAGTCAATGGAACAGAACGGTCTCAAGTCGTCGATACCCGCAACGTGGTCATAATGGATATGCGTTATCAACACCCCATCGATTTTCCTGAACGGCACCCGCAGCATTTGCTGCCGGAAATCTGGACCACAGTCAATGATGACGCGCGTGCTATCCGTCTCCACCATAGCCGCCGTACGCAACCTATTGTCACGAGGATCGCTGCTGGTACACACCTTGCAATTACATCCAATGGAAGGGACGCCACCCGAAGTGCCAGTGCCAAGAAACGTGAAAACCATAATGAGGGATGAGCGATAAGAAATGAGGGGTTAAACTATGTTGACTTCGGGGTATATGGCGATGGAGAATTGTTGCCACACATCGTTTTGTATGGCTTCACAAAGTTTGATTATGTCTTTGCCCGTTGCCCCGCCCCTATTGACAAGGATAAGAGCCTGTTTCTCATACACCCCGGCCCTACCCAGGTCACGTCCTTTCCATCCGCATTGCTGAATGAGCCATGCTGCCGGTATCTTCACCCTTTTCTCGTCTACCTCATAAAAAGGCATATCGGGATATTGGCTGCGCATGGATAGGAACTGTTCGCGGGGCACCATTGGGTTGACAAAGAAACTCCCCGCGTTGCCCAGCACTTTCACATCTGGCAATTTGCTGTTTCTTATGTCGATGATGGCATCACGCAACTGTTGGGCATCAGGTTGAGCGATGCCCTTTTCCGCCAGGAACGCTTTGATGTTGCCATACTCCAACCGAGGATGGAACGTCTTTTCCAGTCGGAAAGTGACGTATGTGATGAGAAAACGGTTTTTCCAATCGTGCTTGAATCGGCTGTCGCGGTATGCGTATTCACAGGCGGATGCAGGGATAGTGACTATTTCGCCCGTAGCGAGTTCCACCGCCTCCACAGAGGAAATGATCTCACAGGCCTCGGTGCCGTATGCCCCGATGTTCTGCACAGCACAAGCCCCCACTTCACCTGGTATGAGCGAGAGGTTTTCCGCCCCATGCCATCCATTTTTCACCGCATAATCCACGATTTCGTCGAAGGTCTCCCCCGCCCCGCATCGCAGCAAAACATATTCGTCATATTCCTTCACCTCCCGTCCAAGGACCGTGGCATGTATCACAGTTCCCTGGAAGTTGCCAGAGAGAAGCAGATTACTTCCCGCTCCTATGATAAGCAGTGGCATGTCGCCATCGGAAAGAGCCGCCGCCACCTGACGAGCTTCGTCGGCAGTGGCATATTCAATGAACCGACGGCATTGGGCATGAATGCCAAAAGTATTATGTGAAGTGAGGTCGTAATTAAGAATATCGTTCATTATAATAAGAAAGGGGAGTTATGATGGGCGGGTTATTGCAACAATTTCACCAGTTTCCACTTCCCATCTTTTATCTGGAATGTCATCTCCGTCTCCAGTCCGTTGGAGATGCCCCTGATGATGAATATCTTCTGTTTGCTCTGTTTATATTCCTGTCCGTAGATGATTGTGTAGATGGACCCCTTGGGCAATACCGGTGGCTGGAAGTCCTGCCATTGCTCGGGATAAAATTCCCCGTCAATCATATGGAAGTCGTCGTCAGGGTCGGGCACCGTCGTCTTCACAGGCTCGCAGAGGCTTTGCACCTGAAAGAGAGAATCGGCTGCAAATTTAGCGTAGAAATCAAGGAACGACGCATTGTTGTTTTGCGCCATGGCATCATGGTTAATCTCCGTAAGCATCCATAGTCCGTTTTCACGGTTGAATATAAACTGTTCCACCGTTTTTGTGTCGAGTTGGACTTTTTCCACGACCACATGATTCACCGTCGTATCTTTCGACAGTTCCATCTGTTTCTCATTGTCGAGGATGAGCGTGTAGAAGCCCTGTTTCATGAACAACTTCTCCATTTTCCATTGCTGTTGTTCAACTAGGGTCGTTTGTTTTCCCTTGATCACCGGCAGAGGGAATTTCACCCTTTCAAGTTGCAGTTTTCTGTTAGCCGTAAAGTTGAAGAGGAAGTCGTCGAACAGTTCGTCGGCCGCCTTTGGCATGGGTGTTTCCGCGATGATTGTCTCCATGGTGTCTAGGGGAACTGTATCCGTGTCGGCGGGCATGAAATCGATGTGCATGTCGAGACTGTCGTCTTGACCGACATTGTTTTTTCTGTCAGAACAGCCGTATGACATCCACAGCATGAACGTTGCCAGAGCAACGAACAACGAGGCCAGGTGCTTCATATATGAAGGGTTGAGACTTGTTTGTTACAATAATTCATGCAAAAGTAATGCATTTTTCCCTTTAGTCCTTCATTTCCCATAACAAATTTTCGTTTTGTCTGGAAAAAGGTCTTATTTACGGGTTGTCAGCGGGCTTCTCGTGGTACGTTTGTAACTTCTGTAGGGGTCGAGCGGAATCTCTTCCTCGGACTCTTCAAGAGGATTTCCGTGAGGCAGACGAAACTTAAGATAGCGTATATTGAGCCCACGTTCTATCCATTGACTTTCATAATAAGTCTGTATGATGAGTATGCGCTGAGTTTCGGAATCGATGCCTCCGGTATGGTACAAGTCGTCCGTTGTGAACAGCACGGGCAGATTGTTTTTTTCCACCATCCGCATAGTGTAGGTAAAGAGAAAATTCGAGTCGGTTTTCAGATGGACGATGCCCCCGTCGACGAGGAACCTGCGATAACGCTCCATAAAGAACGTGCTGGTGAGGCGTTTCCTTGGGTTCTTCATCTGCGGATCAGAAAAAGTAAGCCAAATCTCCTGTACTTCCCCGGCATCGAAAAACCGGTCGATAATCTCGATGTTGGTGCGCAGGAACGCCACATTGGGCAAGTTCTCCTTTAGCGCCTGCGTAGCTCCTGTCCACATTCGAGCCCCTTTGATATCGACACCGATAAAATTGACATGGGGAAACAGTTTTGCCAATCCCACGGTATATTCACCTTTTCCGCATCCCAGTTCAAGTACGATGGGATGGTCATTATGAAAATACTGCTCACGCCAATGCCCCTTCATCTCGAAGGGCACCTGTTCAGCCACCGAGAACGGGTATTGAAACACGTTTTTGTAGGTAGCCATATCGGCGAATTTAGCCAGTTTTCCTTTTGCCATTGAAATGGGAGTGACGAATGGTGAAGTTCGGGCGGACAGTCCTCCGCCCGAACGGAAAAATTATTCCAACACCACTTTGGTCCAGTTGTGGATGTCGGGCTCTATGCCATACTGTATGTTACGCAATTTGGTGTATAGTTTGAAAGAGATGGGGCCGGGTTTGCCATCCTTGGAGAATACGAACCTTTTGCCTGTGTCGAGGTCGTCGATGTAGGAAATGGGAGATATGACCGCCGCCGTACCGCAAGCTCCAGCCTCTTCGAACGTATCCAGTTCTTCTTCAGGTATCGGCCGGCGTTCCACCTTCATGCCCAAATCCTCCGCCAATTGCATGAGACTCTTGTTGGTGATACTCGGCAATATGGACGTGCTCTTAGGCGTGACGTAGGTATTGTCCTTTATGCCGAAGAAGTTGGCCGCTCCGCACTCATCCATAAATTTCTTTTCCTTGGCGTCGAGGTAGAATTCGCAAGCGTATCCTTTTTGATGTGCCAAGTCGTTGGCTCGTAATGATGCTGCATAGTTGCCGCCCACCTTATAAATACCGGTGCCGAGCGGTGCCGAGCGGTCGTATTCACGAACTATGACGTATGGGTTAGTGGAGAATCCCCCCTTGAAATACGGTCCCACCGGAGTGACGAATATCATAAACAGATACTCTTTTGCGGGATGCACGCCCACCTGTGCGCTGGTGCCGATGAGCAACGGTCTTATATATAACGATGCGCCGCTTTCATAAGTAGGAATATACTCCTGGTTGAGACGTACCACTTTTGCCACCATCTCCTCGAACAGTTCCGTAGGCACTTCAGGCATCATGATGCCACGACAGGTGCTTTGCAGTCGCGCCGCGTTCTCGTCCATACGGAAGACGCGCACCTTTCCGTCGGGGCATCGGAAAGCTTTCAGTCCTTCGAAAGCCTCCTGTCCGTAGTGCAGACATGTCGCCGCCATGTGGATGTTGATGTTTTCTTCAGAGCTGACCTCTATCTCGCCCCATTTGCCATCACGGTAGTAACATCTCACATTGTAGTCCGTTTTCATGTAGCCAAACGACAAGTTGGCCCAATCAAGATTTTTCATAAGCATTTATTTTTGGTTAGGTTATACATTTCACGCCTAATAATCATGCAAAAATACGAAGAAAAATTGAAAGAATAAAAGATTATAAGATTAAAAAAAACGAAAGATTAAAAAAAAAGAAAGATTATGAAGAGTACGATTAAGATTTCACTTCCGATATGATGGAGCCTTTGGCGAGACGTGTGGTGACGATGTCTCCCGGACGGAGGAGAGAAGCATCGGTCAAGGCATGGCCGTTGTGCAAGGTGATACTGTAACCCCTCTTTAGGGTATTCTCCGGATCGAGAGCAGCGACGCGCTGTGAAAACATATCAAGATGATGCCGCTGTTCCGTTAGATGTCTCTTGGCCGCTGGCAGTACCTTTTGCGACAACAATTCCAGGGCATGACGGTGAAGGAGGATATTGTTGTTGAGAGCATTCTCCATACGTACATTCATCTGTCCCAATCTATTACGTTCCTTCATCAGAGCCATACCCACCTGTTGAGGTATGACAGACGACAGGCGAAGGAGTCGCATTCTCTCCTTTTCCAGCGTTGACCCCACCCTGCCAGTGATAATTTGTTGCATCTCGGTGATATGCTCCGCCACCCTTTTCAAATGTTCGACAAGAAAAGAGGCTGCCGCTGTCGGTGTCTTCACCCTCATATGAGCCACCATGTCGAGCACGCACTCATCGCGGTCGTGCCCGATGCCCGTGATGACTGGTAGCGGGAAATTCGCCACATGTCGAGCCAGATCCAGCGTGTCGAACCCACTCATGTCGCTCACAGCCCCGCCACCACGAATGATGACCACCACATCAAAATCGTCTATCCGCTCGTTGATGGCATCAAGAGCTTGTATCACCCCTTGCGACACCCCCTCGCCCTGCATCACCGAAGGGAACAGCGTTACCCAGAAACGCATTCCGTAGTCGTTAAGCAACAGTTGGTGTCTGAAGTCGCCATATCCCGCCGCCCCCTCGCTGGACACCACCGCCACACGCTGTGCAAAGAGCGGAAATGGCAGTCGTTTATTGTCGTTGATGACCCCTTCAGCCTCCAACGTTCTCAGGATCTCCTGACGTCGCAGCGCCAAATCGCCCATGGTGAATGACGGGTTCACGTCGGTGACTATCCATGCGAATCCATAGTTCTCATGGAACTGCGCCCTCACTTTGAGCATCACCTTGATACCCGCCGCAAAAGGTTGGCCGGTGGACCTTTCAAAATGAGTCCTTACCAGCATCCATCTGTTACGCCAGCATCGCGCCTGGGCACGTGCCACAGGAGTGTTCGACCGTTGGTCCTTTTCGACGAGGTCGATGTAACAATGTCCACCACGTTCGTGCACCTCAGCCAGTTCAGCCACCACCCAATAGTCATGGTTGAGATGGTTATCGACCATCTCCGCCACTATGCCGTTCAGTTCGAGTAACGACAATGCCCCATCAGGAGTCATTTGTTCCTGCCGTTCTCCCATGCTTTCATGAAATCAGGAATACCATATCCCATCACGTTGTTGGGCGTATCATAATTGCTGCCGCTCCTCCTTACGAGGTCCATGATTTCCAGGGCCGTTTTTTGCGGCAGAGCCTGCCACAAGCATGCCACCATTCCCGCCACGATAGGCGCGGAGAACGACGTGCCCATGCTGTAACTTATCGTCCCTCTGCCGTCAATGACCGCCGCCGGACTACCCAGCGCCATCACATCCGGTTTCACCCTCCCATCGTCAGATGGTCCCACGCTACTGAATGCCGCGTTGTTCTTGAGCATGTTCACCGCCCCCACCGCCAATATGTCGGTGGCATCAGCAGGGAAATTTATTTTTTTCCATACATTCATGCCGTCATTTCCCGCACTGTTGACATGGATGATACCCTTGTGGGCCAACATCGAAGCAGTGCGCGAGATGAGTGCCGTATGTCCGTTTAGATCCGAGTAGGCATGGTCCATTTCTTCCTCGTCGAAGTCTTGGTATCCCAACGAGCTGTTGATGACATCGACACCCACGCTATCAGCAAACTCCACCGCCGCCGCCCAATAGTCTTCCTCTACAAGAGTCTCGGTGGCATTGTCCTCAGAGCGCAAAAGCCAAAATTCCGCTTCCGGAGCCGTTCCCACGAAATACTCCGGTTGGTTCATACCCATGCACGACAACACCATTGTTCCATGTTCAGTCTCTGCGAAGATAGACGGTGTAGGCGTAGCCACGAAATCACGATGTCCGAGTATCTTGATATTTCTCATCATCGCCATTTGATCGGCGTTCATGAATCCCCCGTCCAAGATGGCGATGGTCATCCCTTTTCCTTTGAAGCCAGCATCGTGAAGCGGTTTTCCGTTGAGCAGTCCAATCTGTGCCCCGCCCGCTCCATAGTAATGGCCCTCGTTACGGTCGGTTTCCGAGAAGGTATCTGCACACTTCACACGGTGTACCGACTTGAGTGAATCGGGGGCTGACCACACTTTTTGGGCACTGCGGATGAAGGGCTGAAGCAGCAGATTGTCGACCTTTGTCTTGTCGGCCACACGCACCACCACAGTATTGTTCCACCGGCTCCGGCTCATTATCTTCACCCCCTGCGCCTCTATCTGGCGAATGTAAGTAAGAGGTATGGGCAAGTCGGTTGAATCGACCTCCAGATGTTGTTTTTTTCTCCGTTCAATGGCTTTTGACGACAGGAACCGTTCCGGTTTGTTGAGTTTATACTCCGTAGGCTTTTTATCCGTGAGGTAAAGCCTGTACATGAAACAATTTCCCCAAGGATATCCATTTGTCGAGGCGATGCCCGTTGTTTTCTGTGCAAATGTCGCAACCACCGACATCCCCGCAATGAACATGACGAATAGTCTTTTCTTGTAATTCATATCGTTTTTGAGATGTGATTTGCAAAAGTAAAGAAAAAAAACGCATAAAAGACCAAACAAGTAGCATTTTTTCTGTAATTTTGCAAATAATTAGAACATGGACAACAAGAAAGCGACATTGGAGTTGGGCACAAAGCCTGTGGGCCGTCTGTTGGTGCAGTATGCCGTACCCGCCATGATAGCGATGACCGCATCAAGCCTGTACAACATCATCGACCGTGCATTCATCGGCCAAGTGGTTGGTCCAGAGGCCATTGCCGGATTGGGTGTCACATTTCCCTTCATGAACCTAAGTGCCGCCTTCGGAGCCGCCGTGGGAGTAGGCGCGTCCACCTCAATCAGCGTAAAACTGGGGCAGAAAGACTACCGCACCGCCCAGTTGCTTCTGGGAAACACAGTGACATTGAACATGATCATCGGTATCCTCTTCGCCGTTGTCTGCCTCATATTCATCAACCCCATTCTCCGTTTTTTCGGGGCCAGTGACCAAACGTTGCCTTACGCCCGTCAATTCATGGAAGTGATTTTATGCGGCAACGTGATCACCCACATGTATTTTGGCATGAATGCCGTGTTAAGGGCAGCCTCAAAGCCCCGTCACGCCATGTACGCCACCATCTTTACGGTAGCGATGAACATTCTGTTGGATGTGGTGTTCATCTGGTGGTGGGGCTGGGGAATCCGTGGCGCCGCTTTTGCCACCCTTATCTCCCAAACATTAGCCATGACATGGCAGATGTGGCTTTTCTCAAACAAGAAAGAGTTGTTGCATTTACAACGCGGCATCTACCGTTTGAAAAGTGTGCTGGTGAAGAATATCATCAGCATCGGCATTTCCCCCTTCTTGATGAACGCCTGCGCCTGTGTGATTGTTATCTTCATGAACAACCAGTTTGTGCGTTATGGAGGTGACATGGCCGTCGGCGCATACAGCATCGCCAACTCCATCGGCATGATGTTCGTGATGTTTGTGATGGGTGTGAACCAAGGTATGCAGCCGATAGCAGGTTACAACTATGGCGCTGGGCTGACCGGCCGTCTGATGCGCGTGTTGAAGTTGGCCATCTGGGCCGCCACAGCCATCATGACCCTCGGTTGGTTGATAGCCATGTTCCTTCCCTACTATTGCGCCCGACTGTTTACCACTGACGACACACTCATCGCGATGGCCATCACTGGTATCCGCATCAACATGTTGATGTTTCCCATCATTGGTTTCCAGATGGTGGTGACCAATTTTTTCCAATGCATCGGCAAGGTGAAAATCAGCATATTTCTCTCGCTTTCGCGCCAGTTGCTCTTCCTGCTCCCGCTGTTGTTAATGCTTCCTTGGGTGTGGGGGTTGAACGGAGTATGGGCCGCCCTTCCCTCCTCCGACTTGATATCCGCCATGGTCGCGCTGGCTATGATGGGAAAAATAAGAAACATTAAAAACGCCAACCTTCCCAGCGCATCCAAATAGAAGGGAGCGTCGGGCGAACAGTAAGTCCCACACAATTTATAAAATACACCTTATGCTTTAAAGAGGTGTCACGCCGAGCGTTTTCAGTTCCTCATAGATACGTTGTACGGGCAGTCCCATGACATTGAAATAACTACCTTGCAATCCTGTTACGCCGATGTATCCAATCCACTCCTGAATTCCATAAGCGCCAGCTTTGTCGAACGGCTTATAGTGTTCGACATAATAATCTATTTCCTTTTCTTCTAGTTGTTTAAATGTGACATAGGAAACGACAGCGAAAGACCGTTGTACGTTTTTCCCCGTGATGCACACCCCCGTGATGACCCTATGCGTTCGTCCCGAGAGGTCGCGCAGCATGTCGGCAGCCTCATGTGCGTCGGCGGGCTTGCCGAGGATGCGGTTGTCAAGTACCACCACCGTATCGGCAGTGATGACCAGTTCATCGGGTTGTATGAGCGGCAGGTAAGCCTGCGCCTTTTCACGCGCAATGAAGACAGGGATATCGTCTACGGCGAGGTCCTTGGGATACGACTCGTCGATGTCGGGCAGCACCCGCACTTCGAAGGGAAGTCCAAGTCCCGCCAAGAGTTGGCGTCGCCGCGGAGAGTTGCTGGATAAGATGATATGCATAGGGTATTACTGACAAGAATCGAAATATTGAACTTACCACCCGAAAGCTTCAGCCCCAGATAGCCATTTACCCTGTGCGCGGAGCACCTGTTCGATGACATCGCGTGCACAACCCTGCCCGCCAAGTTGTTGGCTAACATAGCAGGACGCCTCTTTCACTTCGGGACATGCATCGGCCGGACAAGTTGGGCATCCCACTTGGTGCAATATCTCTAAGTCGGGGATGTCGTCGCCCATGAAGAGCACCTCTTCGTCGTGAAGGCCGTATTTGGTGAGGAATTCACGATAGGTGGTGATTTTCACCGCACATCTGAGGTATATGTCCTCCACGCCCAAGTATGCATAGCGCCGATGGATGTTTTCGTTGTGCCCACCTGTCATGATGGCAATGCGCAAACCCATTTTCTTTGCCAATTGTATGGCATAGCCATCCTTGATATTAATGGTACGTAACGGTTCGCCATTCTCATCCATAGCAATGGTTTCCTGACTGAGTACCCCATCGACATCAAAGATGAGGGCGCGTATTTTTGTAAGATCGTAAGGTATCATTGTTTTTTAGTTAAAAGAGTGGGAGGAGTGAAAAGAGTGAGAGGAGTGAGAGAGAATCCAAGTTATTCTGGGGGTGGCGTCGTTGCAAGTTGGTGAATGAGATTGCTGGCCGTTTGGTAGAATCCTGCGAGCGATGAGGGTTGGGAGGTGGCCAAGGTAATTTCGGCAAGCATGTCCATGTGCTTGTCAATGACATTTCTGTCGTAGCGTATGGCCGGTCCTGTCTGTGCTTCTTCAGGTGACATGTCATGCACCTTTCTTGCCGTCTCGTCGATAAGAGGCAACATCACATCGAAGGGTATGTCTTCCGTTTCGAGCACCTTGTGGGCAAGTTGATAACACAGATTGGAGAAATTGCAAGCGAACACCGCCGCCAAGTGTACATAGCGCCGTTTTTCGGAATTCAGTTCTATGACCCTCTCGGATAGCGATGCCGTCAGTTGGCGGATGTAAGAGAGCGACTTCCGCGATTCTGCCTCAATGAAACAAGGAATGTTCCGGAAGTCGACGATACGCGATTTCGAGAACGTCTGCATGGGATAGACCACCCCATAATGCCAAAAATATGGTTTGAATATATCTGCCGGCAGACTACCCGCCGTATGTACGAAAAGCCTGTCTTCCCTGCCCTTGGCAAGAGATGGCAGCAATGAAGCCACCACACTGTCTTTCAGCGCCACGATATAGATGTCGGAATCGTGGTCGACACTTTCAATATTGTTCGTGGCTTGTGCGCCAATTTGATTAGCCAGCGTCTCAGCCGAGTCCATGGTACGGCTAAACACCTGGCTCACCGTATGACCCGCCTTGCACAGAGCCATGCCTAAATTGGTAGCCAAGTTTCCCGCCCCTATAAGCGTTATCTTCATGAAATGATCGTGTTGAATCGTCATCTAATATTGTTAGCCATGCAAAATTAAGAAAAAAAAACGATATCCACCCATTGCGTGAAATAAAAATGCGATTTAGCACCGAAGAGGTTGTATAATTGAAAAAAAAAGTGTAAATTTGCAAATTGATTCGCACCATGAAGGCCATGGAAAGCTGCCAGATTGTCATTGTAACCCGTTCGAAAGAGTTGCCCGCAATGGAATGCAAGGACTTTTTCCACAGCACGGAGATGTTCCACATCTGGGAACAGACACCGGGCAGCACCCCTTACATGGTTATTGCCCAGGATGCCAATGGCGTGGTCCATGCCCACCTGCTTGCCGTTGTGAACCGCCGTGGCTCGATGATCCCCCCTTATCTCTATTCCGTGGGACGAATCTATGGTGAGGGCGAATATGCGGACGATGCCGAGAGGCCCCAACTATTCCGTCAGATGTTGCGCGCCATCACTACCCGTCTGAAACGCCGTCTGTGTCTATATATTGAGGTGAGCCACATCAGCAAGAAAATGTTTGGTTACCGCACCTTCCGTGAAAACGACTATTTCCCCATCCGTTGGTTACAAGTACACAACTCGTTACATTCCAAACCACCCGTAGAGCGTTTAGACGAGAAGATGAAGAGTCGCATCGCCCATGTTCAAGAGATTGGTGTCACATGTTGCGAAGCCACGACACAGGAAGAGACCGATGAGTTTTACAAAATCCTCCGCAATTTCTACCGTTTCAAGTTTCAGCGTTTTATTCCCAAGAGAAAACTGTTTGAGCAGCTTCAGAAGAGTCCCAACAGCCGCATCTATACAGTGAGTTTCAAGAAGTGGATCATCGGCGGTTGCGCCGTGGTTTATTCCCGAGGCAATGCCTACCTGTGGTATATAGCCACGAAGAGAAAGTCGTTTGCCAAATGTCGTCCCACGACGATGACCATCTGGCATGCTTTGCAGGACTCCTACGAACGCGGATTCGATCATTTGCATTTCATGAATGTGGGTTTGCCTTATAGCAAGAACCCCATCCGCGAGACCATCCTTCATTTTGGAGGGAAGCCAGCCAGCACGAACCACTGGTTTCGATGTTCCATTGGTTGGGTGAACAGATTGCTGAAATGGTTTTATAGAGAATGAGGGGGCTTCTACCCTCCCCCCCCAAGGAAGGGAGTGCCAATGGGCGCAGTCTTTTCAATATTGGGATTGATACAATAATGGCGATGATTTGTCGTTATTAGATAGATGAAAACAGCATTGAGACTTATTTTTGTGTTGGTGATGGCGTTGTCGTGGAGTGGCAATGCCATGGCTCAGTCGTTCACTCTACAAGGCAAGGTGACCGACGAAGACATGAATCCCGTGGAGTTGGCCACGGTAGCCGTGTTGAGTCAGGGCAAGGTGACCTTTACCAACCTTAAAGGAGAATATTCAATGCAGCTGCTGTCTGACGACAGTGTTGTTGTCCGCTATTCCATGGTTGGTTACAAGACCAAGACCCGCGTTTTGCGCAATCCCAAGGGCAAGCAGATCCTTCAGATACAATTGTTCAGTGACAACACATTGGGCGAAGTGGTCGTTACCGAGACCCGCCGCCAAACCACGCAGACCCAGACTCTCGACCCCAAGGACCTGAAGACCACCCCTTCCACTTCTGGCAATGCCGTAGAAGAGCTGATCCAGCAGCAAGCCGGTGTGTCTACGCACGACGAGTTGTCGTCGCAATACAATGTGCGTGGCGGCACTTTTGACGAGAACAGCGTTTATATCAACAATGTGGAAGTGTACCGTCCTTTCCTGGTTCGCAGTGGCCAACAAGAAGGTCTTTCCGTCATCAATGCCGACATGGTGGAGAAAATTGCTTTCTCCACGGGTGGTTATGAAGCCAAGTACGGTGACAAGATGTCGTCGGCATTAGACATCACCTACAAGCGTTTACAGCCCACCGGCGGCAAGAAAAATATATTCGAAGGCAGTCTGAGTGCCAGTCTTTTAGGAGGCAGTGCCTATGTTGGTTTTGGAACAAAGAAACTGTCGTGGTTAAACAGTGTCCGTTATAAGACCAACCGTTACATGTTAGGTTCATTGGAGACCAAGGGAGAGTACACCCCCAACTTCTTAGACTACCAAACCTACCTGAGTTATTCACCGAACAAGCGTTGGACCATCGACGTGATAGGCAACATCAGCGAAAACCATTACAATTTCATCCCCCACGACCGTGAGACGAAATTCGGCACGATGGAGAACGTCAAATCGTTCCGCGTGTATTTCGATGGTCAGGAGAAAGACGTGTTCCGCACGTTGTTCGGCACTTTGAACATCACCCGACATATCACCGACAACACCCATTTGTCACTTATAGCCTCTGCTTTTTACACTAAGGAGCAAGAGCGTTACGACATACAGGGACAGTATTGGCTGAACCAGACCGAAACGAGTGAGCAGTTGGGTGTGGGTAGTTATATGGAACATACCCGCAACTATTTGGAAGCCAACGTAGAGAGTTTCCGTCTGTTATTCACCCACAAGAACCGCCATCATGATATCCAAGCTGGCGCCACCTACCGTCTGGAACACATCACCGAGAACAGCCGCGAGTATGAGATGCGCGACTCTGCCGGCTATACCGTACCCCACACCGGCAAGGACCTGAATATGATATACACGCTGACGGCCCGCAACAAACTCGACGCCCACCGCATAGAGACCTATATCCAGGACACCTATCGTTTTTCGAGCGCCGACGAGAACACCTTCTTCACCCTAGGCTACGGTATCAGGTTCTCGCATTGGAGTTTTAATGGCGAGAGCATCGTCTCTCCCCGCGTCTCGCTGGCCATCGTCCCCTCGTTCAATCACGATGTCACCTTCCGTGTGGCCGCAGGTTTGTATTACCAAGCCCCCTTCTTCAAGGAGCTGCGAGACACCAGCACCGTAAACGGCATCACCTATGCCACGCTGAACGACAAGATCAAGAGTCAGCGCTCCATCCATTTCATCGGTGCCATGGACTACCGTTTCAAGATGAACGACCGTCCGTTCCGTTTCTCCGCCGAGGCCTACTACAAGGCACTGAGCAACCTCATTCCCTATAGCGTGAACAATGTGAAGGTAGTTTATTACGGCACCAACGAAGCCAGCGGTCACGCCATGGGTCTGGACCTCAAACTATACGGAGAGTTCGTTCCCAGCACCGATTCATGGCTCTGTCTGTCGCTGATGGACACGAAGATGAAGCTCAACGGCAAGAGCGTTCCCATGCCCACCGACCAACGCTATGCCGTGAACCTGTTCTTCACCGACTACTTCCCTGGCACCACCCGCTGGAAGATGTCATTGAAGCTGTCGTTCGCCGACGGACTGCCCTTCTCCACTCCCCACAAAGGGATAGAGAACAACACCTTCCGCGCCCCCTCCTACAAACGGGCAGACATTGGTATGAGTTACCGTCTGTTGGACAATGACAAACGCCAGAAGAAGACCATCTTCAAGAATATCTGGCTGGGGGTTGACTGCCTAAACCTTTTCGGCGTGAACAACGTGAATAGCTACTATTGGATTACCGACGTAAGCAACCAGCAGTATGCCGTTCCGAACTACCTGACGGGAAGGCAGATTAACGGCCGGGTGCTGTTTGAGTTTTAAGAAAAGAGGTTCATCAGGAAATCCTGGTTGTTATTAGATTGTTCTAGGTTATCTTAGGTTATTCTAGGATTTCTTAGGCTATTCTAGGAAACTTTGGGTTATTCTAGGATGCTTTAAGTAGTTCTAGGAAATTCTATGATTTTAGGGGGATGGAAGGTAGAAAAAATGGTAGAATGACATATGGAAATGGCAAGAAGGGGCGTTTTTTGTTTTAATAACATTTTTTTGATAATTTAAGGTCTGTTATGTCATAGGAAATCCCTATCTTTGCATGTCATTTTTTAACTAAATATCAATTATTATGAAAATCTCACACATTGAGCATTTAGGTATTGCTGTTCAGAGTATTGAAGAAGCGTTGCCTTATTTCAAGGAAGTATTGGGTTTGGAATGCTACGCCGTAGAAGAAGTAGCCGACCAGAAAGTGAAGACCGCTTTTTTGAAATGCGGTGAAGTGAAGTTGGAACTTCTTGAACCCACATCGCCCGAGAGTACCATCCAGAAGTGGTTGGACAAAGGGAACAAAGGTGTTCACCATGTAGCTTTCTGCATCGAGGATGGTGTAGCCAATGCATTGGCCGAATGTGATGGCAAAGGAATCCGCCTGATTGACAAGGCCCCCCGCAAAGGTGCAGAGAACCTGAACATCGCTTTCCTTCACCCAAAATCCACTTGCGGCATTTTGACCGAGCTTTGTGAGCATTAAGGGAGCAAGGGGCAAGGAGCAAGAGGTATGCTTAATTATATAAGAGCTGTACTTTGCCTTTATATTTAGAAACATTTTCAATATCAACAATAAATGAGCAAACAATTAGAAAAGATCAAGGAGTTAATCGCCAAGCGCGAGAAGGCTCGTTTGGGCGGTGGTGAGAAAGCCATCGAGAAGCAGCATGCCCGTGGCAAGTATACCGCACGTGAGCGCATCGACATGTTGCTTGACGAAGGAAGTTTTGAAGAGTTCGACATGTTCAAACTCCACCGTTGCACCAACTTCGGCATGGAGAAGAAACAGTATCTTGGCGACGGTGTCGTCGCCGGTTCCGGAACTGTTGACGGTCGTTTGGTATATATCTTTGCCCAGGACTTCACGGTCAACGGCGGTTCATTGTCGGAGACGATGGCTGAGAAGATTTGCAAGGTGATGGACATGGGTATGAAGATGGGAGCCCCCGTAATTGGCATCAACGACTCTGGTGGTGCCCGTATCCAGGAAGGTATCAACGCGTTGGCCGGCTACGCCGAGATTTTCGAGCGTAACATCTTGGCTTCTGGTGTCATCCCCCAGATTTCCGGTATTTTTGGTCCTTGCGCCGGCGGTGCCGTTTATTCACCCGCTTTGACCGACTTCACGCTGATGATGGAGAACACGTCATACATGTTCTTGACCGGTCCGAAGGTGGTGAAGACCGTCACTGGTGAAGATATCGACCAAGAGCACCTTGGCGGTGCAAGCGTCCACTCCACGAAGAGCGGTGTCACCCATTTCACCGCCGCGACAGAAGAGGAAGCCATTGAGATGATCAAGACCCTGTTGAGCTACATCCCTTCGAACAATATGGAGGAAGCCCCCCGCAAGGAGTGCACCGACCCCATCGACCGTATGGAAGACAGTCTGAACGAACTGTTGCCTGACGACCCCAACAAGGCTTACGACATGTACAAGGTGATCAGCGCCATCACCGACAATGGTGAGTTCTTCGAAGTACAGCCCAAGTTCGCCAAGAACATCATTGTAGGCTTTGCCCGTTTCAACGGCCAAAGCGTTGGTATCGTGGCCAACCAGCCTTCATGCTATGCCGGTGTTCTTGACGTGAACGCCAGCCGCAAGGGAGCGCGTTTCGTCCGTTTCTGCGACGCCTTCAACATCCCCATCGTCAGTTTGGTTGATGTTCCCGGATTCCTCCCCGGAACCGGCCAGGAATACAACGCCGTCATTTTGCATGGAGCCCAATTGCTGTATGCCTATGGCGAGGCCACTGTTCCCAAGGTGACCGTAACGTTGCGCAAGAGCTATGGTGGCAGCCATATCGTGATGGGCTGCAAACAGTTGCACACTGACCTTAACTACGCATGGCCCAATGCCGAGATTGCCGTCATGGGAGCCTCTGGCGCTGTTGCCGTGTTGTATGCCAAGGAAGCGAAAGCCAAGAAAGAAGCCGGCGAGGACGCCAAAGCATTCATTGCCGAGAAGGAGCAGGAATACTCCGACCTGTTTGCCAATCCCTACCAGGCTGCGAAGTACGGCTATATCGACGACGTGATAGAGCCACGCAACACCCGTTTCCGTATCTGCCGCGCCTTGGCCCAGTTGGCCACCAAGCGTGATGCCCTTCCCGCGAAGAAACACGGCAATATCCCCATGTAAAGCGAGAGAGCCATGGCAACAACGAGTAACGAAGTGTATGCAGCCATCGCTATGGCATTGCATGAGTTCAAAGGCAACAATGTACACGACAAGGAGGCAGGCATCATCACCATCCGTCCGCACCACACCGAGTGGAACGGCCATACGCTGATGATGACCCAGCATCCTTAATGACACCCAAACAAACGTTTATCATGAAAGAATACAAATATACGATCAACGGCAACAAATATGAGGTTGCCATCGGCGACATTGTTGAGAACATCGCCACCGTATGTGTGAACGGCGAGGAGTATAAGGTTGAGATGGAGCCCGAAGCCGAGCCCGAGAAGAAGAAAGTGGTGGTGAAGCCTGTGGCAGAGCAGCCCGCTTCCACCGAAGCCGCTGCCCCCAGCGGTCCCGTGAACACGAACAATGCCTTGAAGGCTCCTCTGCCAGGTGTTGTAGTAGAGATCAGGGTAGCCGTGGGCGACGCCGTAAAGAAAGGCGACGTGGTGGTGGTATTGGAAGCCATGAAGATGGCCAACAACCTGGAAGCCGAGAAAGACGGCACCGTCACCGCCGTTTGCGTTCAGCAAGGAGCGAGTGTGATGGAAGACACTCCCCTTGTGGTGATCGAATGATGTCCCCCCCTCTCCTCTAGAGAGAGGGGCATGAATCACCTATATGCGACAAGGGCTGCGAAGTATCGCAGCCCTTGTCGTGTGTTTAGCGTTTTATTACGTTTGAGATAAACGCACGCCAACCATCACTTCTCCACCCTGTTGTTCTTTGGGAACACGATCGTAGGTTTATAATTTCTCGCCTCCTCGATATCCATGGTGGCATAGGAAATGATGATGATGGTGTCGCCCACCTCACATTTTCTGGCAGCAGCCCCGTTAAGGCATATACTTCCCGACCCTCTTTCACCTTTGATGATATATGTTTCGAGTCGTTCGCCATTATTGTTATTGACGATTTCCACTTTTTCTCCCGCAATCATATTTGCAGCATCCATAAGGTCCTCGTCAATGGTAATGCTTCCCATATATTTCAGGTTAGCTTCTGTCACCTCCACACAGTGAAGTTTTGACTTCAAGACTTCGATCATCATAATGCTATTGTCTATTATTTGTAGAAAATATTCTGGTTATTTGTTTTCAAGAGAATTTGATGTGATCAATCAGTCGTATGGGAGTCTTTCCGCAATACACGGTGATACATCCCACCACACGTTCTGAATCGTCCCAATTTTTCACTTCTTGCAGCGTATTGCCATCGACGATGGCGAAATATTCCACATCAAGTCCATCTATGGCGTTGATGGTTTCGACCACCTTGTCGTGAGTTTCTTCCACGGAATGTTTTTTGGCATATTTCACGCCCATCACCAATGTTTTATAGATGTTGGGAGCGATGGCCCTCTCGTCTGGTGCCAGCAACGTATTCCTGCTGCTTTTAGCCAGTCCGTCGTCATCTCTTACGATGGGACATTCCACGATTTCCACAGGCAGGGAAAGCGCCTTGACCATACATTTCACGACTGCTATCTGCTGCCAGTCTTTCTCTCCGAAATAAGCTTTCCCTGGTCTGACGATATAGAACAGTCTGCTCACCACCTGACACACCCCGTTGAAGTGTCCTGGTCTGTGTGCGCCCTCCATAACAGTGGAAACAGGCGGATATTCGAATTGCCGTTTGTCGGGCGTGGGATACATCTCTTCCACGGAAGGAGCGAACACAAAGTCGGCCCCCACCTTTTCGAGCAATTCACAATCCTTCTTCAGGTCACGCGGATAGTTCTTGAGGTCGTTCTTGTCGTTGAACTGTGTAGGGTTGACGAAAACCGACACTACGGTGACATCATTCTCCTCCACGCATCTTTTCACCAGAGAAGCATGTCCCTCGTGCAGTGCCCCCATGGTAGGGACCAGCCCCACGGACACCCCCTTTTTCCTCAGTTCGAAAAGTTCGTTCTGCAGTTCTGCGTTTTTCTGAAATACCTTCATACTTAGGTAACAAATCATTTATTTGGGTGCAAAATAACTACATTTTTCTCAAATTAGGAAAGAAATATGTGAAAAATATCCTCAAAGGACCTTGGTTTTCCTTAAATTAAACAAAAAGAATACTTAAAAATCGACTTTTTTTTGTACTTTTGCACATTGATAGGCTGTATTGTCATCTTTTCAGCCGTAAAAGAACCCAAAAATTAGGATTGTCAATGAAAGTATTATTCATCAACCAAGAGATTACGCCTTACGTAGCGGAAAGCGAAATGTCGATAATGGGTAAGAATTTGCCACAAAGCATGCAGGAGCAAGGTTTTGAGATACGCACATTCATGCCCAAATGGGGAACCATCAATGAACGTCGCGGCCAGCTACATGAAGTGATACGACTTTCTGGCATCAACCTGATTATTGACGATACCGACCATCCTTTGATTATCAAGGTTGCCTCAATACCCGTGTCCCGTCTGCAAGTATATTTCATTGACAACGACGACTATTTCCAAAAGCGTAAGATGACAGAAGACGAGAGTGGCGAGGAATATCCTGACAATGGTGAGCGCGCCATCTTTTTCGCCCGTGGCGTGCTGGAGACGGTGAAGAAACTTCGTTGGGCTCCCGACATCATCCATTGCCAAGGTTGGATGAGCAGTGTCGTTCCCCTGTATGTGAAGACCGCCTACAAGGAAGAGCCCTGCTTCGCCAATTCCAAGGTTGTCACATCCCTGTTCCACGACCAGTTGAAGAACGACCTCGGCACCAATTTCAAGCGTTGCCTGGAGTTCCGCGAAGTGAAGGAGGATATGTTGAAGGATTACGCCAACGATTTCGATTTCATGGAGTTGGGCAAGCTTGCCATCGACTACAGTGACGGTATTGTTGAAGCCAGCGAGACAGCCAACGGCGAGTTGCTGTCGTATGCCGAGCAGCGTTCACTTCCCATCCTCCGCTATCCAGGCCAAGAAGATTTCGGATTAAAATACAAAGACTTTTACCAGCAATTACTTCCTACAGAATGAGCCACATCATCAAGAACATTTGTTTGTTCGCATTTGCCATCCTTGCGATGAATGTTCTCACAGGTTGCGACGACCAGTCGACCGACACTTTCGGTGTCAGTTTGTTGGACCGCAGCGATAATGTCACCATCACCAATGCCACTTTCAAGGCCAGTTCCCGTTCAGTGAAAGCCGACGCCATCTGGGCGCGCAGCTCCACGGGTTACCTGGGCAAAGTGAAAGATCCCGAGACCGGCGGATATGTCACCGGTAGTTTCATGAGTCAGTTTCACGCGTTGGAAGACTTCGAGATGGTGGAGGAGTCGATTATCACCAGTCGTGAAGACGGCCTTATCATTGCCGACTCTTGTGAGGTGCGTCTGTTCTTCACCAGTTTCTTTGGCGACTCCCTCGCCACGATGAAGCTCACCGCCCATGAGTTGGACCATCCGATGAAAGAGAACCAGCATTACACCAGTTCTTTTGACCCCGTGGCAGAAGGTTACACCCGTGAGGGAGGCATCAAGAAGAGCCGCTCCTACACGTTGGTGAATTATCCCGACGGCACCCAACGTTTTGACGATAACTATGTGAAGAATATCTGTGTGCCGTTGAATGAGCCTTACACCTCGAAAGAAGGTGTCACCTACAACAATTTCGGCACTTACATTCTTCGCACCTACTATGCCCATCCGGAATATTTCAAGAATTCCATCAGTATGATGGAGCATGTGCTCCCCGGTTTCTATTTTGAATATTCCGGTGGTGTCGGCTCCATGGCATATATCATCACTCCCCAGCTGAATATCTATTTCCGTACGACCAAAGACAGCAAGGAGAGCAACCAGATACTGCTTTTCTCAGGTACCCAAGAGGTGCTTCAGACGACGAAAATCACCAATGATGACAACACCATCGAATCATTGGTCAACGACCCCACCTGCACCTATCTGAAGACCCCCTCCGGCATTTTCACCGAGTTGACACTTCCCATCAATGAGATGATGTCAGGTCATGAGAATGACACCATCAACCAGGTGAAGATTTCCATACCGCGCATCAATTCTGCGATGCAAAATGAGTGGTTGTTATCGGCACCGAGTTATGTATTGATGGTCCATGCAGACAGTGTATCGACTTTCTTTGACAATGAGCAGCTCTCCGACAACAAATATTCTTTTTTAAGCTCTTTTTCGAACAAGACAAACAGTTATACGTTCAGCAACATCTGTACGCTTGTGAGTCGTATCGCAGCCCTTCGCGAGTCAGGTCTGAAGAGCGACAGCGAATGGGAGTCGAGACATCCCAATTGGAATCGTGTGATGCTTATCCCTGTCTCCGCTGAATTCAAGAACCAAACCAGTTATGGAGGCACTACCACGACCACACTCATCCACCTGACGCACGACCTGTCCCTGGGCAGCACCCGATTGATCGGCGGTGATTCGGCTCTGGAGTTGCAGGTGATATACAGTAAGTTTAAATGAGCGAAGAGGGATGAACTTTAATTTATATGGCTGACAACTATTTAGAGCGTCGCAGAGAAAGTTACGAAGAGCGTAAGGAGGCGTGGCTTCGCAAGAAACGCGGACTGCCTGCATCCTCCAAACGTTTGGAACGTCCCGAAGACGAGGCGTTGTGATAACCCATCCCGCCCCTCCCAAGGGAGGGCGTTGAAAGTGAGATTCAAGGGTGTTGGAGGTGAGGCTATACAAAAACGATATAAGGGCGCTTACACGCCCTTATATCGTTTTTATGTATATCAGTTCAATTATTTTCTCAGTTTGATGACACAGTCGTCGAGATTGTCGACGATAGCAAGAGACTCCACCCTGACGCCTTCTTTTTCCAGTTGTTCGCGCCCTTTTTGGAAAGCCTTTTCAATGATGAATCCCATACCCACGAGTTGCGCCCCAGACTGTCTGACAAGGTCGAGAATTCCCATGGCAGCATTTCCATAGGCAAGGAAATCGTCGATGAAAATCACCTTGTCGCCCGCGCCGAGATAATCATGACTGATGACCACGTCGTATGAACGTTGTTTGGTAAATGAATATACGGTGGTGCTGAGCATATTCCCCATGGTAGAGGGTTTTTTCTTTTTCGCGAACACCACCGGCAGGTCGAGCAAGAATCCGAGCATGATGGCCGGTGCTATGCCACTAGCCTCGATGGTAATAATCTTGTTTGCCTCGGAGTTGGCAAATCGTTTGATAAACTCCACTCCTATGGCTTTCATGAGGTTAGGATCCATTTGGTGGTTGAGGAACCTGTCAACTTTCAGTATTCCTCCGGGATAGCATCTACCCTCGTCGAGTATTTTTTCGTTGAGTAGTTTCATATAGGCTATGAGTATTTAAGATGTGCTTAAGGTTTGAGGATCGTTAATACACTCTCAAGCGGTCGCCCACTTTGAGTTGGTAATCGGGTGAGAGATTGTTGATTTTGTAAAGGAACTTGAGGCGTATGCCGTATATTTGCGAGATGAGATACATGCTTTCTCCCGGTCGCACGACATGGATATGGTCGCGGAACTCCTTGTCGGCATGCTTGCGTTTCTTCTTCAAGTAGATAATGTCACCATCATACAGTTTGTCATTGTACGGCCGCTCATTGAATTTCGCCAAGTCATGTCCCGAGACGCCCACCTCTCGTCCGATGGAAGCGAAGGTGTCGCCTTTGCGTGCCTTCACATAATAATTCTTGTTGTTTTTATAGATGGGATACTGTCGTTGCGAAGGTGTTGCCGGTTTCTCCGTCCCCGAATGTTCAGCCACATAGCGGTCATAATTTGTGGCGCGATCGTATCGGTCGAGCTGGTATAGTTCGATGATATTGATTAGCGCCTGCGCATAAGTTGGACTAGTGGCATAACCACATTCTTTCAGTCCCCTAGCCCACCCTTGGTAGTCGGTAATTCTAAGTTGGAACAGTCTTGCATATCGCCGATGTTGTGTGAGGAATTTGGAGTGGTCTTCGTAGCTTTGCCTGGCATTGTCGTAGACTCGGAAACACTCGTTTTTCAAGTCATCATCTTTTCGCATGGTGCGTCCTGTCCAGTCGTGACATTTAATGCCGAAGTGGTTGTTTCCGATGCTGGCCAGTTCGCTTCTGCCCGCCCCACTCTCGAGCAACCCCTGTGCGAGCGTTATACTGGCAGGAATCTTATATTTAAGCATCTGTTCGATAGCCATGTCATGGTATTGGTCGATGTATGCCTGGTATACCGAGTTCCACCGAGGCTTCTGCGCCATAGCATGGCAGCAGAAGAGGCACAAGCCGACGAACAGCAAAAACGTTTTTCTCATTATCCGTATGAATTTGCGTACAAAGCTACAAAAAAAAAATGATTTCAACCATGCCACGACATATTTTGTCGTTTTTTTATTACTTTTGCAATGTGAGAGAAGAACGCATCATCATCGCCCTGGGCTGCAATGTGCACCGTCAGCGCAACATGCGTGCCGCCCGCGCCTTGCTGTCGGAGTTCATCCCCGACTTGCAGTTCACACGCAACATAAAGACGCAACCCATCGGAACCGTTGGCGGATTACCCTACCTGAACTGTTTAGGATGGGGGTTCACCAGCCATCCGCGGTCCTCTCTCTCCTCCATGCTGAAAGAGGTGGAACAAGAGTGCGGCAACACCTCCGAGAAGCGTCTGTCTGGCCAGGTGGAGATGGATGTCGACCTATTGCTGTACGGCAGCCAGCGTCACCATGAGAAAGATTGGTCTCGCCCATATATCGCCACCTTACTTGAAGAGATTGGCAATTGAAAAGCACTATCTATCATTCACATATCATGAGAATTAAACCACTATTTATCATCCTTTGTCTGGGCATCGGCCTGTCCATCCAAGCCCAGCAGTTTTCCGACTATTTCGAGGAAGGTACCCTTCGTCTGGACTATATTTTCAGTGGCAATTCCAGCCACCAAGAGATATCGCTTGACGGCATGAGCCATATCCCCCGCTGGTGGGGTAAGCACGACCGTCTGTCGGAAGTGCCTGTTGAAGGCAATGGGCAGGTTATCGTCCGCGACCACCGTAGCGGCACCGTCATCTACCGCCATTCCTTTTCCACCCTTTTCCAAGAATGGCTGAGCTATGATGAAGCCAGCACCGCCAACCGTTCTTTCGAGAATGTCTTCCTTGTTCCCATGCCCAAGGACAGCGTCGACATCACCGTCGACCTGCGCAATAACCGTCGTGAGACTATGGCGAGCATGACCCATACCGTAAACCCACGCGATATCCTTATCCGTCGTATCGGCGAACGCGGCGTGACCCCTTACGAGACGTTGCAGCAGGCCCGAGACACCACCCGTTGCATCCACATCGCCTTTTTGGCCGAGGGCTATACCGAGAATGAGATGGGCATCTTCCTTGCCGATGCCCGTGAAGCCATCGGCGCCCTGTTCGAGCATGAGCCATTCAAGAGTATGCGCGACCGTTTCCACATCATCGCCGTGAAGTCGCCCTCCGAAGAGAGTGGCACAAGCATGCCACGTGTGGGTGACTGGCGTCGCACCGCCGTTAGTTCCCATTTCGACACGTTCTATAGCGACCGTTACCTGACCACCCTTCACCTGAAGACTCTTCACGACTGGCTTGCCGGCACTCCCTACGAGCATATCATCGTGCTGGTGAACACCGACAACTACGGCGGTGGAGGCATACTCAACTCCTACAACCTGAGCATGACCCACCACCCTTTGTATCATCAAGTGGTTGTCCATGAGTTTGGCCATAGTTTCGGAGGCTTGGGTGACGAGTACGCCTATGAAAACGAGCCCATCCCCATGTATCCCCACGACGTGGAGCCATGGGAACCCAACCTCACCACCCTGGCCGACTTCCATGGCAAGTGGGAGGACATGATAGAGAAAGGCACTCCAGTTCCTACACCCGAGTCAACGAAACCAAAAGTGATTGAGAGGCGGGTGGGTCTGTTCGAGGGTGCCGGCTATAGTCTAAACGGCGTGTACCGTCCCTGTCAGGACTGCCGCATGCGCACCAACGACAACCCCATTTTTTGTCCGGTATGCACACGCGCCCTCACCCGTCTCATCCAATTCTACACTGGCGAATGAAAACCATGTTCCTCCATGCCATGGTGGCCTTGGTGCTGTTATCGAGCTGCATGACGGTTTCCTCCCAGACCCGCGACAGCGAGCGTCTGGGCATGGCCTTGGAGTATTTCGCTAGCGGCAAGTATCACGAGTCACTACTCATCTTGGAGCGCCTTGACAAGCAATACACGCTGAACGAGCGTTTCCACGCTTATATGGGCATCTGCTATTTCCATGAGTGGGACTATGCCAAGGCCATCACTTTTTTGGAACGCGCCATGCCATCGCTCGAAGTATTCGCGCCGCATGAGCGCAGCGTCTATTACTACACCACTGGCGAGAGCCATTTTCAATTGGAACATTTTGCCGAGGCCATCCCATGGTATGAGCGCACACTGACCGTGTGTTACGATAATGAGAAAGCCCACATCCATTATCGGCTGGGGTTCTGCCATATGTTTCTGAAAGATTGGGAAGGTGCCGTCTCATCCTACCGTGAGTCACTGTCATGGTATGAGCTCTATCCCCAGTTGGAAGAGGCGCGCGCTCGGATTGCCCAGATAAAAAACATACTCAAGGGTTGTGAACATGAGTTGCGAGTAGCGAATGATGAATTACGAATGAGGAGTGAGGAACAAACAGGCATTGGGCAGGTACGCGATGTTCATGTGCGTGACACCATACAGGCCGACAGTGTATATACCATCGACCTGCAGAAGCTGTATGAACAGAAGATAGAAGTTGGGGAATGAGTAAGTCTCACCCTATCCATCCCCCAAGGAGAAAGGATGATTATTGGTGCATGTCTTCATCTGCGAAGCTGAGAGGGAGTAGGCTTTCGGCAGAATCTACCACATATATGCCCTCCGTGCCATAAAGCAGGATGCGCATGGGAACATTATAGCGTTGTTCCACTTCAATCATCACCTGTCGACATGCCCCACAGGGCGAAACAGGCTTGGGTGTCAGTCCGTGTTCATTTTTTGCCGCTATGGCCAATATTTTCACTGACATTTCAGGATGATTGGCCTGTGCAGCGAAGAGTGCCACCCTTTCCGCACAAAGTCCGCTGGGGAATGCCGCATTCTCCTGGTTGGCCCCTCTTACCACCGTACCGTCATTGAGCAGCACCGCCGCCCCTACGTTGAAATTCGAGTATTTGGCGTACGACCCTTCGGTAGCTTTTATGGCCTCGTTGATGACCATCCGGTCAGTATCACCCAGTTCATCGTAATGGCACAGCCGCACGTTGGTTTTTAGTACTATTGTTTTCATAGGCTCTATTTCTTTATTCTTGTTTCACATATTCATAACACCCCACGTCAGGCTCGTCATCGCGTTTGACGCCCAGTCGATCATATTCCAGCGCCTCCTCTTTATTCGCCGCCCCTATGGCCAGCGACAGTGAATCGAGCCGGAAATCGTATCTCAGGTTATCCGTGTCGATAAGCGCGAAATGTTTCGTCCCCACGCTATCCGTCTTTTCTGGATCTTCCCATGTCACGCCGATGATTCGCTCGGCATCTTCGATGGCCGGTGTCCGGAGCACACAATGGTCGAATTTATATGTGTATGGGGCCGTCTCGTCGGCCTCGCCCATAATCACATCGTCGGCATATCCCGTGACGAGCGTATTGACACACTGGAAATCGTAAAGCGGATAGACTCCTTTGTCATTAAAGTTGCTGAAGCGCAATGCCACGCCTCTGTTGGCCGAGAAAGGATAGAATTGCCCTATCGTGCAATGCTGCAAAAGGCACACCCCTCCACACACACTGACGCAGTCGCCAAGGGCGTTTGTTATCTGACAGTTGCGCACGTCAACCACAGAATGAATGGTTTTCAGGCCATATCCCTCGTTGTTGTGCACCACCGAGTTGTAAAGTGCCAGTTTGAGCCGGCTCACATCCGACGAGTCGCACACTATGGCATCACGGGCGCTATGGATGTCCACGTAATTGAGCTCGTTGTCGTATGATTTCTCATGGAAATGAATGCCCGGCCACTGTCCGCTCACATTATCATAGGGCAGGTAATCGAACATATTGTCGATACGGTCGCCACGGAGCACCACATTTTTTTCGGGTGAGCCTTGTGCCACCAGCTGTCCGTAGACGTTGAATTCCGCGTCAGCATGAAAATAAATTGTTGTTCCCTCGGATAGGGTGAGTGTGACCCCTTCCGCCACTGTCAGTCCCCCATATACTATAATAGGTATGGAAGTGTTGATGGTGGTGTTTTCCGTGATGACCCAGTCGGTGTGCATCTCCGCGTCCCACGTAAATGCCCTGAGGTTCACCTTCTGCTGAGCACCACTTTCCAGCGAGAACAGCAAGTCGTCTTGCAGGAGCGTCGGTTTCTCTTGGTTGTTGGCTGGAGATGTCAGCTCCACAAACACCCTAATGCTGTCATTCTTGCGTATCTCAAGATCGTTGATTTGGTAGCCCGAAGAAGCGCCGAGGTACGACCCGTCCACATTCACGCGGAATCCCGTCTGGTTGCCATTGGCCAGTCGGATGTTGCTGCAACGTATTCCGTCGCCCGACCGGTTGTATACCCAGAACGACTTCGTGGGTGTGGGCACTTTTGAGAACACCGTATCCAGTCGGACGGTGTCTTGTGAAAAGGTAAGCAAATGACTCGGCGACGATGTAAAGGAGTCGTCGTCGGAGCACGCCACAAAAGCCAGCGCGAGAATGGCGGAGCACAGCAGTGCTAGAAAATTCTTCATTACCTGTTATGTGCTTGTTATGGTATAACGCATAGTTTTTGTTTTTATTGTATTGGTTGTAAGGATATGAAATGGCGGCCATTTCTGACTGCATTTAATGTATATCAGGGTCAAATCCTATATAATTGCCATTGTTTATATCATTGCTCCAACAAGGAAGTGGGAATTTGCATTGTACTCAAATAATCACGATTTTCTTCCCATTAACGATATACACACCTTTCTGTGTTGGTATGTTGCCAAGTTTGCGTCCATCCAGCGTGTAGTATGAATTGTCATGATTGTCAACTGACACTTGTGAATTATCAATGCCCACAGGCTCAGTTGAGCCCATCTCTACAATATTTATAAATTGGTTCCAAACATCAGTGTTTCGATATGCATCCACACATCCCACAGGAACATAAAGCGTAGCGGTGTCATAGTTGGTGAATGTGTTTTCCCATATTTCTATGGGAGACACCATGTAACTATAGATGGCATTTAAACTTGAGCAATATTCAAATGCTTCGTCATCCATAAACGTCAAACCCGAAGGGAGAGAGACCATGGCCAAATTTGAACAACACGCAAAGGAGAACCATGCTATTGAGGAAACGCTCTCTGGAATGGTCACGTTTGTAATGCTTAAGCAACCAAAAAACGTCCCCCAGTCTATTACCGTCACTCCATCAGGAATCACCAAATTCGTTATTTCTGTATTCTCATCGCTATAAAGGCGATGGGAGTAATACAATGGACTTGCGAAAAAAGCATGATCATTTGGTTCATGACTTTCAACAAAATCTCTATGATACAAATTCATATCTGTATCAAAATCAAAGACAATATTACACCATGCCGCAATATCCGGAACAATGACCTTGGTAAGACCTGAACATTGCCAGAATGCACTTGCACCGATGCTGGTGATAGTCGAGGGAATGGTGACACTCGCTAGGTTCGTACAACTTGAAAATGCCCATTCGCCAATGGTCGCGACTCCCTCTGAAATGGCCACGCCCGACAAGCCTGTGCTCTCTTCAAAGGCATGAGCGCCTATTCCTGTCACATTGAATTCTATTCCGTCCTTAGTCACAGTCGAAGGGACAACCAAATTACCCTCTGGTTGGGTGCAACCTGTGATTGTGGCATTAGAACCGTTGGTTATGAATTTCCAAATGCCATCCTGACCATTAGTTCCAATCTCGTAAATATACGGGAACTGATTCCAACCTGCAGTGTTACGATAGGCATTTACACAACCAAGAGGAACATAAAGAGCATCCACTTCTATACATTGCGTTTCTTGTGAGATGAAGGTATTGCTGTCTATCGAGAAGGGCTCGGTTATATATGAAATTACCTCCTTCAATTTTATATTGTCCGAGAATGCCCACTCTCCTATGCTTACCACTGAAGAAGGAATCGTTACACTTTCCAAAGCCAGCATATAACTAAAAGCGCAATCACCAATCGTAGTTACTCCTTCAGGAATATTAATATTGGTAATATTGGAGCAATTCTCAAATGCATCACCACCAATACTCTTTAAAGTTGAAGGAAAGCTAACACTTTTAAGACTAATGCAACCTAAAAATGCAAAATCACCAATTCTTGTAACCCCTTCAGGAATTATCAAATCTGTGATTTCCGTATTCATGTCGCTAAATAGACGGGCTCCATTCAAAGGATTGGTGAACCAATCATCGGAGAAATCCATGTCACACCAAGCGGCGATATCTTGCACTATCACTTTTGGCACGGCACTTTCGCCAAATGCCAAAACACCAATTTTCCTTATACATGGAGGAATCGTAACGCTTGTGTATTCTGGAGTTATTTGCCCAAAGTCATCGTAAGTCACAAATGCATAATCCCCTATGGATGTTACAGTATAAGCGGTTCCATTACTGTAAACGATTGAAGGAATAACCATATCACCTTCTGAAAAACTAGAGCCTGTAATAGTCGCATCTGATCCCCTTAGGGTAAAAGACCATGTTACCCCTTCGCTATCCGTCCATTGATATGCCCATGCCTGCAATAAACCACATAGCATAAAAGCTAGAAGTAATGCCTTTTTCATTCTCAATAGTTTTTGGTTCGTTAGTTGTTTGGTTTTTAAGGCGGCTCTCCTCAAGTTCCCAAAGAAAGCCTAGGTAATAGATACGCAGAAGCTTATTGCATAATCAAAGACAATTAGGTGATATAAGTCATGCAAAAATAATTGTTTTTTTTCAGAACTGCAAACTTCGTTCTTAAATAAATATCTACATAAGGCATATTCTGGGATGGCAAAAATGCTGCCCAAATAGTTTTTATGAATCAAACGCAACAAACAAAAGTATACCTATCCTATAGACAGATAACAATCCTGAAGAAACGGATACTAATATAGTATAAAATAGTATGACGCGATATGTTCAAACATCGTTCAGTTCTGATAGGCGTATTAGGGTGTCAGTAATTGTAGACCGATTGTCTGAAACATAGTAGTCGGCACTGACGGCCTGTTGTTTTGGAATGATGTACTGAGCCAACCGTTCTGCAATGAGCAGTCGGTCTTTCGGGCTGAGGGACAGGAAATCCTCAGCCATCTGTCCCGTGGACTGGTAGTGGTCCAAGAGATGTGCTATCATTTCATGGCCGAAAGATGTGACTCTGTTCTTCGACCCCGGCTTGCGTCCGGATATTTTCTTGTGACCTTTTTGAAACGGCATAGACTAATATTTTATAAACTATAGGCAAAAGTAGCCGTATTTCATCAAACGACATTTTTATTTGTTAACTTTCACTTACTACAACTTATTCTAAAAAGCAGATAGGGACATGTGTTTACCGACAATAATTATTATCTTTGCACTGACATAGAAAAAGAAGGTAATTTCACGGTTTTAGCAACTCTACCAATAAATGGAAATGAAGACCTTATCAACGAAATTAGAGGAAAGCACAAACGGCAAGGGTTCGTGCCTATCGGAACTACAGAACGTATTAGCCGATATGTTGATTCTATTAGGAGTAGAGGAGGACGAATTAGTTGGGACAATGTTGGTTCTGAAGGATTCAGTTCCAGAGCAGGAGGAGATGCTTCTTTATCTATGGGACAACAAACCGAATCCAACACAGATATACAACAAACTGGTGTCGATGGTGAAAGCAAGAACTTCGGACACGCAGAAAGATAACAATCCTAATTATCTTAATTCGGCAAACAATACTCAGCGAGAATGCTAGTAAAGGAACTTGTTCACAGCTAAGCGGTATTGGAAGACCTTTCTCTTTACCATATAGGTATGTATAAAGAAAAAGCACCATCGCACAACATCGTTGGGACATCCGAAGATGGGCTCGCATCTTGTCGATGGTGCTAATTTTGGCTCGGATTGGCGCGTTGTTTCGTTGGTTGAAAATACCCCTTTACAACTATTTTTGTATAGTGTTTATGAGATAATTGTTTATTGAAAGAATTACTTTACGACAATTTTCCTGCCATTGTTGATATATATCCCTTTCTTGATGGATGTACCGTCAAGTTTTTGTCCGTTGAGGTCGTACCAACTCCCCTCGCTCGTTGCAGGGGGAGTGATGCTGATTCCTGCGGATTCATCACTGAAGTTTAGTTCATCAATATTGTTTGAATGTGACCCGATAGCAAGCGTTATCTTGTTACCGCAAAGATACCCCGGTTGTGTCACCATATTATCAAATCGGTAGATAATACCGCTACCTACCCCGTAATCCTCGGAGACGAGCGTATTGCAAGAAAACTCCGCATCAACAAGACCGGGTTTGTTGACCGCCTCCATGACGAGTGCAGCCTTCTTGCCCTGCAAACGTGAGTTGCGGACAAATAACTTACCCGTCCCTGCATTGTTTGACACTCCATCGTTGTGGAAAAACAAACCGCCCATCTCTACCCAATGCCCTGCGTAGCTACTATATACCCTCTCACTATTTGATATCAATTCGCAGTCGATTATTTCCACGGTTTGGTTGTAACGAAGACCAATGCCCAATGCCGCACTCCACTTGCTTACAATCTTGCAGTTGCGGATGCTCAATGTGTATGCCGTTGAATTGGCATATTCGATGTGTATGCCATAACTCGCCCTTTCTTGATAGACGGACGGGTCTTGAATTGTAGGATCGTAGTTGTCGGCAATGATGGTCATGTTGGATATACTCCCGATGTTTGCCTCAAGAGGTGGTGTTAGGTAGTTGCCCGTTCCATTGGTCAAGATACAAGAATCTCTATCAACACCGACAATGTGCCTCGTCTTTCCCCACATATGCACCTCTTCTTCGTATGTCCCTGCGTTCACGATGATGGTGTCACCGTTGTTCGTCCCTGCTACGGCAGCGGCTATCGTGGTGTATGTGCCGGTGCCGTTCTTGTCAACGAATACTACGCGCCTCTCCCCGGCATAACCTTCGCTGGCATATAAAAGGAACACCAAGAAAGTAAGTACTCTAAATATCATAAGAATTAGTAAAGTACGCTTGTTATTATTATCAAAAACGCTTGAAAGAATGGATAGAAATCCTCTTTCTATCATTTTGGCTGTAAAAATACAAAAAAAGTATTAAGCACCAAAACATTTCGGGTGTGGAATATTGATTTTAATAGGTATGGACAACCGTGAAATTTGACGCACATTTCTTTTGACGGGTGCGGATGAATAGCTATCTTTGCAACGAATTATTGTCAACGGCAATATTTCTAATGTGATACGGCGTTGTTAGGCGTGATGCCTGGCAACGTCTTTTTTGATGAAAACCACTATTTTTCCACTATTATAGGGGGAACGTTCAAGGTGTTCAATATGTTCAAGGTGTTCAACACGTTCAATATTGTTCAATCCGTTCAGCGTGTACACACATTCTTAAACTTGAACATTTGAACAACGAGAAAAACACTATATTATTTGGTCAAATACTTGCGTGAAATGAATTAAAACCTTAACTTTGTAGACGGAAATAGGTGTAGACGGTTTAGCCCGGGACATATTCCCCTTAGCACCGTGATAATGCATCTGTTTCCTTTTTTGTTCCTAATCGAACAATTTGAAACCTTCCAGAATTGGGATAAGATTCTTTACTTCATCACTTGTTGAGGGTAATTGTTCCTTTTTACTATCAAGGATGATGTTCTCAACGTCACGCTCTCGAATAGCATTCTTTTCTTCTGTATGCAGTACAATGGCTTCAATCTTTAAGTCAGATTTTGTCATGTCGCAGAAAAATCGTAATTTTGCACTGTAAAATGCTTTCGGGCAAATTGCGCGACATATTGAAAACTGAATAGTGCCTCAACATACTCGTTGAAATCGCCAATCTCAAAGTAGTTATATACAAGAGGCACGGAGCGGCCCCATACGTGGGCTGTCTAACCGTGTGTGTATATAAGGGTGTTTGGCGATAGCCACGAGTGGATGCATGGGAGGCAGTCCACTTTTCTTTTGTCCTTTATTTATCATATTGTTGAATCACTCGAAAATCGCCAAAATGAAAGTATTCAAAACTAATTCATGTGCTGAACAAGCACATAATATTGCTGTATCTTTAAGAGACAATACTCTTGATATAGTGGCAGGCATTCTTATTATTAGAATGATATTGGGACATTACATGGTAATGTGTAAACTTCAAGATACACTATTATTTGAGTCACTAAACATACTGTTTTTCTATATGCCGTGGTTCTTTTTCAAATCAGGCATGTTTTGCTCTGCAGAAAGGAAGGAACCCAAAAAGTTCTTAGGGACTAACATAAAGAAATTCATGTTGCCATTTCTTGTGTTTTCTGTAATAGGGACTATATTAGCAATTATTCCTGCATTTGTTTCTGATTACTCGAATACTACTATATTATCAACAATCAAGGGTGAACTCACAACTTTTGTAAGACATGGTTCTACAGGTTGGAATAGTCCACTGTGGTTCCTTATCAGTTTATGCCTTGTAAGAGTTGTCTTTAACTATATCCGTAATTTTATAAATCACTATGTTATTATTGGAATGTTGATGGCGTTTGCCTTCTTTCATTATCTCTATTTGGCAGATAAAGGACTATGGTGGGGTGGTAACTTTTCACGTGGTATGATTTTCTATATTTTGGGAATGAAACTAAAAGATTTACAATACAACAAAATTGTCTTTGTGATATCCTTAATCATAGTCATTGCAGTAGGTGTTATCAAGCCAACTATTGTTACTATGTTTGGCAATTTCCTTCTTTTCGATGATGGTATATACTTACTATGGTATCCATTTTGTTTGGCTGGCATAATAGTATTTAACAACTTAATCAAATTCACAGGAAAATTCTTAAATCATTACCACTTCGATGATATGGGTAGTAATTCTATGATTTACTACGTTATTCATTATCCACTTGGTTTCTTGTTGTGTAGTGCTTATAATCATTTCGCACCCAATCCTAATAATTGGGAACTTTTCATGTATTTATGCTTAATGTGGTTAGGTATGCTACCACTAATAACATACATTTTCAATACAAAACGTCTATCATTTTTGATAGGAAAATGAAAAAGTGCCCACCATCCTAACTTTCGTTTTACATTCAACATAAGTTCATACTCTATGCGTATATAAACTTTGGGACAAAACGAAAACGAACAGCCTTGCTACTTTAGTTTAGGGTAAAGTCATAAATACTCACCTATACTTTTCATGAACCGAGAGAATTATAATTAGCCCCAAAAACCGCAAAATAAATGGTTCGCAAAAATTATCTCGCCAAAAACTCGCCAAAAATAGGAAAAGAAAAATCGCCAACTATTTGATTACCAAATAATTAGCGACCGTTTTAAGTGACTCCCGCGGATTGACATTCGTCCATCCCTGCCCTGCCACGGGCAGGGCAACACGAAAGAAGAGGAACAAACTTTTGAAAGCAAGCTTTCACCGTCTGTTCCTCTTCTTTCGTGACTCCCGCGGGATTCAAACCCACAACCTTCTGATCCGTAGTCAGATGCTCTATTCAGTTGAGCTAGGGAGCCATTTGCTTAATTGCGGTTGCAAAAGTACATTGTTTTTTTGAACCGACCAAATAAAAATGGAGTTTTTTTTGTTATGGATGGGAATTTCCGTGGTTTTTCCTCCATTCCTACTGCTCTTCCATTATTTTCTTGATTTCCGCATCGGTGGTATTGAGACGTTCGGTGCAAAACTTGATGAGTTGTTGTGCCCGTTTGAGATATGTACTGAGTGAGTCGATGTCGAGTTGCTCGTTTTCCATTTTCTTGACAATGCTTTCAAGCTCTTGCACCGCTTCTTCGTATTTGATTGCGTCCATGAAAGATTATAAAATTAAAAGATTAAAAGATTGAAAAATTTACTCCTCATATCGTTTTCCCCAGCAGCGGAGCATCTGTTGGTAGAGTTTTTCCTCGTTGGGATAGTGCTGTGCATGCCAGATACGCTGTTGCAGCAGTTCGTCGGGCAGGAACTGCTGCTCGACAAAATGACCTGGGAAGTCGTGGGCGTACTTATATCCGTCGGAATAGCCTAGGTCGGCCATGAGTTTGGTAGGTGCATTGCGCAGGTGCAACGGCACGGGCAGGTTGCCCGTCTGTCGAACGATACTGAGAGCCTTGTCGATGCCCAAGTAAGCCGAGTTGCTTTTAGGACTTGTGGCGAGGTACACCACCGCCTCGGCCAAGGGTATGCGCCCCTCGGGCCATCCCAGTTTCATCACCGCGTCGAAGGCCGCATTTGCCAACAGCAACGCATTAGGATTAGCCAGTCCCACATCTTCGGCGGCGCTGATGACCACCCTTCTGGCGATGAACTCCGGATCCTCACCCCCTTCTATCATCCGTGCCATCCAATAGAGTGCCGCATCGGGATCGCTCCCCCTGATACTCTTGATGAACGCAGAAATGATGTCGTAGTGCATCTCACCATCCTTATCGTAAGCCAGCGGATTCTGCTGCAGTCTGTTGACCACCACCTCATCGTTGACCACCACCGTGTCGGTATTATCCGCCTCCACCACCAGTTCGAGGATATTGAGCAATTTGCGCGCGTCGCCGCCACTATATCGGAGCATCGCGTCAGTCTGTTCCAGCTGTATGCGTTTCTCTTTGAGCAACGCATCATCGTGTATGGCCTTGTCAAGCAAAGTGAGCAGGTCGTCTTTCTCAAGCGACTTCAGCACATACAGCTGGCATCGTGAGAGCAGCGGTCTGATAACCTCGAACGACGGGTTTTCGGTGGTGGCGCCGATGAGCGTGACGACGCCCCTCTCCACCGCCCCGAGGAGAGAGTCCTGCTGGTTTTTTGAGAATCGGTGTATCTCGTCGATGAAGAGTATCGGCGACTGAGCGTTGAAGAACCTTCCTTTCTCCGCCCTCTCGATGACGTCGCGCACATCCTTCACGCCGCTTGTCACGGCGCTAAGCGTATAGAAGGGTACCTTCAATTTGTTGGCGATGATATGGGCAAGTGTCGTCTTGCCCACGCCCGGCGGTCCCCAGAGGATGAACGACGGTATTCGTCCCGCATCGATCATCTTCCTGAGCACGGCCCCCTCTCCCACGAGATG
Source organism: Prevotella sp. (assembly GCA_017538105.1). GTDB lineage: Bacteria > Bacteroidota > Bacteroidia > Bacteroidales > Bacteroidaceae > Prevotella. The sequence goes on from JAFYJN010000040.1 coordinate 100,938, forward strand.
TTTCTGCCCGATGTAATCATCGAGCGACTTGGGACGCATTCTTTCGGCTAATGGCTGGAGCATGGGAAATTGTTATTAAATGCCTCCCCCTTTCCCTCTCCCAAGGAGGGGGGAACCTGATTGGGAGTTAAGAGTGAGGAGGTGATTTGGTTTACAAAGGTAAGGAAAAATTGAAAGAATTGGAAAATTAAATTATTAAAAGATTATAAGATTAAAAAATGAATAAGAGGTTGAGACATTGTTTTTACAAACCACCCCTACCCCCTCCTTTGGAAAAGGAGGGGAAAAGATGGCTTGCTTTGAAAAAGGAGGGGAAAGGGAACCCACCCCCAGCCCTCCCAAAGGGAAGGTGCAGAAATATGGAAAAGGAGGGGAGTTTGTTAGTAAACTTTGGAAAAAGTGGGGTGTAGATAGACATTACAAAAAAAATCATGAATTGTTTGCACATATTAGATAAAGTATTTATTTTTGCAACGACATAAAGCACGATTTAGGACACATGAGAATCACAGGTTTGCAGATGGACATAGAGTGGTCATCACCACGCGCCAACATCGAGTCGGCCGAGAGCCTACTGCAGTCGAGTGCAAAGAGCGACCTGTATATTCTGCCCGAGACGTGGAGCACAGGATTTGCCATCGATCCCCGTGGCATTGCCGAGAGTGACGGCATCACCCTTCAGTGGATGCGCACCACCTCACATCGTCTTGACGCTGCATTGTGTGGCAGTCTGTCGATTTACGAATCCGACCGTTACTACAACCGTCATTATTTCGTTTTTCCCGACGGCACCTACACTTGGTACGACAAGCACCATTTGTTTGTGCCCGGTCATGAAGACAAGTATTATACCCCAGGAAAAACACGCACGGTGGTGAGTTGGCGTGGCGTGCGCTTTTTATTAGCCACCTGCTACGACCTCCGCTTTCCGGTATGGAGTCGTTATGCGGGCGACTACGACGCCATCATCTATGTGGCCAACTGGCCATTGCCACGCATCAGTGCCTGGGAGACCCTTCTCCGTGCCCGTGCCATCGAAAATCAGTGCTTCGTGGCAGGAGTGAATCGCGTGGGACGCGACCCCTACAACACCTACGGCGGCGGTAGTGCCGTCATCAGCCCCAAGGGCGAGGTGCTGTCGAAGTTGTCAGAAGACATGGAGGGTCTCGTCAGTGAAGAGATAGACATGAACAGTCTTCTTCATTTCCGCGAGAAATTCAAAGTGTTGGAAGACCGTGATTAGATTTAACCATTAGCATCATGAAATCAGAAAAGAAAGCATTGACCTTAAAGACTTTGAACAAGAGCAACATTTGGGACTTGCAGGAGAATGATATCTTCCGCATGTGGGAAGCCGCCGAGAAGGATTCCGACATGAAGGACAATCTTCGCCACTACATCGACATCATTCGCAGCGCCTTCGACATGGAAGAGGTGAAGGTAGACCGTCCGGAGGTGATCAAGAAATATGAGGCTCGCGGTTTCAAGGTTGGTCAGTTGCGCATCGAAGATAACAAGAGCAAGTGGGGTATCAAGAAACGCCCCATCCTTCGCGTCACCGACCTCAGTTACGAAAATATCCGCCATATCAGTGCCCAGAAACTCATCGAGGTGTTGGACCGCAATTTCGGCGGTGGCTGGGACAGTCTGTCGCAGAGCATCCAAGACATTATCGAGAGTGGTTTCGACATCAGCACCACGACGCTGCCCAAAGACCGTCTGCGTAAGCCCGGGGGCATGTACGAAAAGAAAGTGACGGACGGTTTCGAAGTGTTGGAGATACCGAAGGGGTTATGGGTGGAAGCCATCTTCGCCAAGGCCAAGCCGGAAAAGGAGAAGCCGAAGATGACATTTGACGATTTGGATGACCTCTCTTCAGAAGACGACACGAATGAGGATTTAGAGGATCTGCCGGAGCAGAACGAGTACGAAGACGAGGAGGAGGATGATTACGATGAGGACAAGCTGACTGAAGAAAGCTATCGCACCACGTATGAGACTGACCCCGAAGACTTGAGCAGTCTGGAAGCTGCCGAGATGGCCGACGACTATGAGGGATGATACCCACCCAAAGGGACACCCACCCCGACCCTCCCGAAGGGAGGGAGAAAAAGAGGAAAGAGAGGAAGGAGAGAGAGGAGTGAAAAGCAAATACTTAAATACTATAACAAATCAACATGAAGAGAAAGATGTATGAACACCCCTTGACCAAGTGTGTCGTTGTGGGAACACGCGATGCCATGCTCGACATCATCATCGACGGTGAGGATTCGGGCATCGAAATGGGCAGTGCCGGCGACGGCGATGACCAGGCCGGCAACGAGACAAATATGTGGGAAGAAGAAGAACAGACTAACGTGGAGCATTCCATTTGGTCTGACTGATGCGTCGAGGGTGTGTTGCCTATACACATTCAACGTATTGAAACCGTGAGGCCCAAGGCGTACGCCGTGGGCCTCACGGTTTGTCATTCCGGTTGCGAACCAAAAG
>JAFYJN010000041.1 GCA_017538105.1 Prevotella sp.
ATATCCATACTGAGCGAGTTGGTTGGCCAGTTGCACCTGTGCGATACCGTCGCTGGGTTGGTTGGAACTTTTACCGTTGTCGTCCATGGCGTTCTGTGCGGAGGCACCCAAAGCCATCAGCCCCATGGCTGCGATCATAAATAACTTTTTCATTGTTTTTAGGTTTTAATGGGTTTGTAATTGTTGTTATTGTTTTTTCTGTTTGCAAAATTAAAGCAAGAATTGTCGTTTTCCAAATATTTGTCTCCTTATCGTATCAACCCCATAAGTTTAAGTGTGAAATGTATGCTTTTGAATATAGAATGTTGCAACACTCAACATTCAACACTCAACACTCAACATTCAACATTCCTCACTCCTCACTCTCCCACCAATTGTATAGGTGCTTCGTAGGTCTCCTCTTTCAGCACGTCGAGCAGGGCTTTCTTCTCCACATCGAACGTCGCCTTGTATTCGGTCAGCAGTGCCTCATAGTCGCCGTAGCCTTTCAGTGCCTGCAGGTCCTCATCGCGTTCCACCTTGAAGAAGTTGCGGAAGCCGTTCTCGAACTGCTGTCTGAGATAGTTCACTGCCATGGGCTTGTCGCCGATGAGAGCCATCAGACATGCAGCGCCGAACTCACTTACATTCTCTGGGTCGTCGGCCTGTCGTTTCTCAAACAGTTCACGCGCCTTGGCGGTATTTCCCAGCAAGGCGAAGGCATACTCCGCGTTCGACGAGTCTTCTTCTATCGCCTCGTCGGTGGTGCACCGCGTAAAACATTCTCGTGCCTTGTCCATCATACCGTTCTCGCGGTAAATCTTCCCTTGGAATACGGCATTGTTGGCATCGGACCTCAACTCCTCAGGCATCATTTCCATGGTGCGCAGGGCACCGGCATAGTCACCGGCATAGTATTTGTACCATAACATGTCGCCTAACCATGCGTTGTAATCCTCGGAATCCTTTTCGGGCATAATTTTTTCATGCAAGGCAATGGCTTCTTGTGTCTTTCCACTTTCAAATGTATAGCCCACGTATTTGTTGTACAGACTTTTCTGCGAGTCGTCAAGACTGTCTAAGGGGGTGGCACCCAATGCCTTTCGGAAGTAATCGGCTGCCTGTTCGTAGAGCGCATATCCCGCAAATTTTTCAGCTATTTGTTCATAGAGCGGTTCGTCGCTCGTCTTCGAGGCGCGCAGCAGGTAACGCAGGCTCTCCGGCTCTTTTTCGGCATTGCCGTAGATATAGCTGATGGCGAAATTATACACCGTTGGGTCACTCACCTTGTGTGTTTCAGCCTCGATGCGTGAAACCACTTTTTCTTGCAGCTCGGTGCTGTCGCCCAACGAACAGAGGTAGCTGAAAGAGTTGCGGCTGTATTCCATGCCGAAAGCCTTCACGGCATCATCGATGCCCTTGTCGTCGTTATTCTGTGCCAGGTAAGCCTGTGAGCGGTCGATGTATACCGTCTCGTCGTTGCGGTCGAACTCCAGGGCTTGGTCGTAAAACCTGATGGCCGCCGCCGGGTCGCCCTGCGCCATCTTGTTGCGTCCCAAGAACTGATAGGCATCCACCTTTTTCACGTCATTCTTCGTCAGCGCCAGTCGTAGCTCTTTTTCCGCACCCTCATAGTCACCGCGAGAGGTGAGCACCTGTGCGAGCATCATCGAGGGAGCCGCGATGGAGGGGTTCGTGCGCTGTGCCGCACGTATGTCGGCCACTAAACCGTCGAAGTCTTCCCGTATGCGCCACTTGGCGGAAGCACGCCAGAAATAGGCATATCCTAAGTTTTCCTTGTCTTTCTTGGGCAATAGGCGCACGGCTTGGTCGAGATACGTGATGGCCGTGTCGGCTTCCAGACTGGCGTATAGTCCTCCCCTATACAGCCATGCGTAACCGTTTTTGGGGTGTTTGCGTACCTCCTCACTCAGCAGCGAGTCGGCGGTGAAGAAGTCTCCCTCTTCTAGGGCCTCCTTGGCTTTCGTGTAGTCGGGAGATGTCGGTTCCTTTACGTCTTGTGCGTGGGTGTTGACGATGGTGACAATAGCCAGTAAGAACGTGAAAAGCAGTTTTTTCATTGTTGAGCAAGTTTAGTTATTCCTTTTTTCTTCTCTTTCTGCAAAAGTACGTTTTTCTTGTTATAGCAAAGAAAAAAATGCAAAAAAGTTTTCAAATATTTGCATGATTGTTGAAATCGCATTACCTTTGCGGTCCAAAATGCTGAAATCGCATTCCGCCGACAGTGGTTGGCATGGTATTTGCGGTGGAAGTTTTTGCTATCATACCTCTGCCACTTCATGTGCAGAAAAACTCAAAAAAAGGGGTTGACTGGATTTGACAGCGGGTAGAAATGGTACGTAAGCACGCGGAGTGACGGCTGTGTACTCCTTAATCCATTCGGTCGAAAAATTAATTGGCAACAATTCGTATGCTCTCGCTGCCTAATCGAAGTACAGTAGATTACAGGCTCAATCCGGTTACTAGGTAGCTGGACGAGACGTCGCTCCGGGGATGTAGTCCCGAATCTCCCGGGTTCAGCGGCGCAGTAAAATCGGGAATAGTCGGCGTATGCTCCGATGCGTCGATGAAGATTTAGGGGCTAAGGTCGCGGTTGGTGGTCCAGGTCTTGCCACGGCACGAAAACCCAGTCTGGAATAAGCGTGTAGAAAGCGTATGGTTTCCTCGTTTGGACGCGGGTTCGACTCCCGCCAGCTCCACCTTGATATTGAAAGCGAATCGCCCGGACATGTCCGGGCGATTCTGTGTATGTTAGGCAATCTCGTTGGTGTCAGAAATCGATGATGGGTACCTTTTCCCAATCAACGATACTATTGGCTTGTTCAAGGTTGACATAGTCCTTCGAAGTCAACAATTTCCGTAATTTGGGCCAGGCACCCTTTTTACCCAGGTTGGCCTTGATGTGCCGTTTATGTCGTGCAAGGAAAGTTCCTGGTTCTTTAAAGTATTCCTCGTATTCTTCACGGCTCATCGGTTTGTTCTGTTCAACCAATAAATCCTCGATATGCAGATAGCATATCGAATAATCCGTTTTTCTCATCTGTTGACGCATGAACCAAAGAGGGAAGAAACGGAAATAACCTCCTCCAGAATATGCCATGTCCTTTCCAAGCACTGATGTCATCGCAATGGGAAACTCCTTAATCTCCACGCCATTACGTTTGACGAAAGCAGGTCCTTTTGCTCCAAAGTCGGGGAACCCACCGAAATCTCTTGTTGCGGGATACACCGATGAGTCTCGTTCTATTCCACACTCAGCCAACACTTCGAAAGCCCATGTGTTGTTTTCTCCTATGGAAAAGGCTGGTGCCCTGTAACTCTTAACCTTTTGTCCGATGCATTGTTCCAAACTGTCGATGGCCGTTCGTGTATCTTCCCTACATTCTTTTTCGGTCATCTTGTTTAGCCAGGTGTGAGTGTTGGAGTGGCATCCTATTTCATGTCCTTTGGCGGCTATTTTTTTGATGACCTCTGGGAATTCTTCAGCCATCTTTCCCACGCAGAAGAATGTGGCTTTGCATCCATTCTCATCCAAAGCGATTAAAATGTTCTCCAACATTTCGTCATATTTCTGGAATATCTCCTTCGACTCACCATGAGTCACTTTTGAGATATACCACTCTTCGATGTCAAAAGATATGATTTTCATCTTTTAGAATTAACTAGGCCACATCATAATCTATCAACTGATAGAACACATTATCTTCAGTCATGGCAGGGAGTTTTCCTCCCGTCAAGTCTTGGAATATCAGGTGGAAAGGCGAGTGTTTAACGAATCTGGGCACATTCATAAGCGACCATGGCAATTTTGCCCCTAAGCCTACGTATAGCTTTAGCCCAATAGAGTATTTTTTCTCCTTGAGTTGCATATCATTTAGGAGGCTTTCGTTCAATGTGCCCATCAAGGTCTTCACGCCATGACCATAATTCCCGAGGATATGGTTGCCCTGTCGGAAATAATCACCCTTCGACAGACGCCACTTTAGTATTTCTGATGTCCAATGACGTTTGTAGGTTTTGTTCCCGTCTTCTTCTACTTTTGTCCCCACGCCGATTTTTACGTTCAGGCGGGTGATGGAAGAAAAGCCACAATGTTTGACAAACCTGGGAAAACTGTTGCCGTTGGTGATGGCGTACAGAAACTCATAACCCTGTTGTCGGGCTTCTTCCACCGCCATATTGGTCAATGTGGAGAAAAGACCTTTTCCTTGGTGGTCGGGGTGAGTGACGACAGCCATCGAACGGGCACATCTTACTACACGCCCGTCCACCTCCATCAATTCGGGTACGAACGACTGGTGGGCCACAATCTTGCCGTTGTCGATGGCATTGAATGAGATAACTCCACCACAAGGGTTGTCCACATACCAAAAACGAAACAGACTCTTATCAAAAGCATCAGCTCGCTCTGGATACACCGCCTTCTGTAGTTCGACCAACAAATCAAGTTCATCGTCGTTCTTAAAATCCAGTTTCTTGTACTCCATCATTTTATTTCTATTGAGTCAAGCACTTGTAGCATGTATTGGCGGACAATACGTTGGTCATAGTTTTCAACGATATATTTTCGCGCTTCACGACCCATATTTCGTGTGAAGTCTTTGTCGAAGAATTTCTCTATATTCTGGGCAATGGCTTGTGGCTTAATGTCGGTATAGACACCAGTCTCGTTTTCCTTGATGGAGTCGATACATCCTGTCGATTTGGAAACGATGACGGGGATGCCCATGGCACAGGCTTCAAGCACCACCGTGGGGAAACCCTCACGATAGGATGGCAGTACAAGCACATCCATCAGTAAGTAATACTTTTGGATATCGGAATAAGGTATCCTTCCGGTGAATACCACCTCGGGGTTGTCGAGCAGTGTGTCCAATACCTCCTGTGGAACGGCATCACGTTTCTCCGGCTCACCGATGATGAACAGTTTGATGGATTTATCGGGATGTTTCTCTTTCAGAATGCGGAAAGCCTGGCTCAATTCCACCACACCCTTATCGCGTACCAACCGTCCGCTAAAGCCGATGATGAAATTGTCTTTGCTAATACCATATTTTTCTTTCAGGGTGGCAATTTCTTCTACCGATACTTTTTCCGGATTGAATTTCTCCAAAGCATCCACGCCGTTGCACGACCCTTTGCCAAGTACCACCTGTTTCTCCGTCTTGTCAATTTTGTCTTCCAACCTGCGCTTGGCAACGGACGGACTCACGCACACCACCTTTTTGGCGAAGGCCACGTCAAATTTCTGTTCCCAGATGACCAGTTTCCTGACAAGACCGCTCATCGTATCATGGAGTACCCCGTGAGCCACCATCACCTTTGTCTTCCTTCCACTGATAAGGCTGGCGCAGGTCGTGATTAACGATGCCTTCGGGAAATAATGGGCTACGATGATGTCGATTTTGTTTTTCCTGATATATCGGGCAATCTTGAACACCGCTTTTATATCTTTGATGGGTGCCAGTTGGCGACTGATTTCAACAGGTTGGTATTTGATTCCCTGTTTTTTTGCGAAAGCCTCCAGATTGTCACCTTCGGAGCATATGAGATGCATCTCATAGTCACCTTTTTCTTGGAAAAAGGAAAACTGGTCGCCGATGAAAGCTTCAGCCGACCCTGCGAGTGTGATGATTTCGAGAACTCGTTTCATTACTCTGTTTCACCAAAATATGCTTTTCTCAAAGCTTTTTTATATGCTTTTATGTCGTTAATTTTCTGCGACTTGGTTATGCAGTTGTCCGAAAGCTTGGTTCTGAGGGCAGTGTCATTTGCCACCAGATTGATTTTCTTGGCCAACTCATCGTCGTCATTGCTCAGGAAACCTGTCACGCCATCGTCGATCAGGTCAACCAACCCATCAGTCGGTGTGGTTACGATGGGCGTTCCCAATGCCATGGCTTCAAGGGCGCACATGGGTGTTCCTTCCCAGCGCGAAGTCATAAGCATCAGTTTGGCATCTTTCAGGATTTTCAACGGGTTGGATTGGAATCCTAACATGTCGACATTGTCTTCTAGATGCAACTCTCTCCATTTGTCCATGACTTCCTTCTCCAATTCTCCTGTTCCTACAACAGCCACTTTCAGAGATGGATTTTGCTGCACTGCCTTTTTGATGACAGCGAGTAAACGCAATGGGTTTTTGGGTTCGGAAAAACGTCCCAGAAAAATAACATCATATTCATAGTCGGAAAGATCCTTATTTGCCTTTTCTGCCAATAGTCCTATATCCAGAATGTTACTTAGGACAGAACTCTTTTTCCTAAACCATTTATGGAAACGGTATCCTTCATATGCGCTTTTCGATACATAGAAGATATGGCTAGCTTTGTATGCAGGCAACAAAAAACCTACCGATTTTTTGCTGATTTTCCTGTTGGCATATTCATTGTTGTGCAGGTGTAGTACCAGCCGAGTCTTGCCACATGCCAGGGCCGTGGTCATGCTGGCTTTCATGTCATGGGCATGGATCACATCTGGTTTTTCGCGGTCAAAAACTGTTTTCAACTCGTTTTTGCTCATGTGTTTGATGGGAATGAACCGGATGTTTCTTTCTTTCAATGCTTCCCTTATCTGTCCGTCAGGACTCACATAAGCCATCTCCACGTTTTTGTCTTCACGGAACATGGCTATTATTTGGCAGATAACATTCTCGCCGCCCGAGAAATGGTCGGTATTCGCTATGTGTAGTATCTTCATTTCAGTAGTAAATAATCTGTTTTGGGGAGGTTTATTTCTCCTTCATATGCATCAACCACCCTATTGGCTTGACCACATTCCAATACCAGCTCAATTTTGGCTTTTCAGTTCCTTTCTTCGCACATAGTCGGAAACGCCAGTAGTTGATGGCCGCCTTTATCTTTTCCTTCACTGGAATAGGGTAGGTGGTCAGTTCCTGGTAACATAGCATTGAAGCCACCGGACTCTCCATGCGTATGCGCACGATGCGCGAGGTGAGACCATCGGGTTGGTATTCGGCAATGTATATGGGACGATTGATAAAATGGAGTTGGTATTTTGCTGCGATACGGTTCCATGTCAATGCTTCAGGCGAAAACCGTTCTCCATCAATCTCTGGCATAGGTATTTCTTTAAGTACTCGAGTGAGGAACACCTCTTTCAAGTCGCCCGTGACATGATGCTTGAATCTTATGTCCAAAGAACTGCAGTCAATGGTATCTTTGGGCAGTCCCGACCCGATGATTTTTCCGTCTTTTTCACAGTCCAGACCGCAGACACCACCGATGAGTGGATTGTCGCGTACTCCCTCATAAGCTTCAGCTACTACTTGCAAAGCATCATCTGTCAGTTGGTCGTCGCTGTCTGCGATGAAAAACAATTCTCCGCACGCTTCTTTTACACCTCGATTTACAGCACGATGTTTCCCCCCGTTGGGCGTCTTAATATAGCGGATGGGATAATCATGTTTTCCGGCCATGATGCCCTTCATCACCTCTTCGGTGTCGTCCGTGCTGCCATCGTCCACCACAATCCATTCAAAATCTTTGAATGTCTGACGGCAGATACTCTCAAAGAGTGTGGGCAGCAGATGTCCCCGGTTATATGTCGGTGTGAAGACTGTAATCAACATGGTTAAAAGGTAAAAAGGTAAAAGAGTAAAAAGGTAACCTTTGGGAGGGTAGAGGTGGGTCTCTTATAACTTTCTAATGATTCGAGCCGGATTGCCTACGGCAAGAACACCATCGGGTAGGTCGTGGATTACCACTGATCCGGCACCTACCACGCACCATTTTCCTATTTTCACACATTGGATAACCGTGCTTCCCGCACCAATCCACGTTCCTTCGCCCACCTCAGAGTCACCACAAATGGTGGCGTTGGGAGACACATGTACATAGTCGCCTATCCGGCACTCATGGTCGATGGTTGCCCCCGTGTTGATGATGCAGTGCTTTCCGATGGTTGCCTCAGTTTGTATGACGGCCCCCTGCATCACCACCGATCCCTTATCCACGGTTGCCGTGGGAGAGATGATGGCCGATGGATGGATGGCTGTGGCATAGTCAGCTTGCCATTTCTCGTCGAGCATCTTTCGCACCCTGTTGCTGCCAATGCTGAAGATGACGGGTCCCTCGCCCTGATAATCATGTCTGACGGCTTTTCCCGACAATGAGTTAATAGCTATATTGTCATCGAACAGACATTCCACATCCAATCCGTTGGCTTTGAGAATGTCGACAATCACTTTTGCATGGCCACTTGCTCCGTATAGATACATTGTGTATTTTATTTTCAGACAACAATGAACAACTTATAACAACACTAATAGTTGTTGTATTTTAATTGTTATTGTTGTGTCTTGTTGTATTGGTTGTTTTTACTACATAGTTTGTAAGATGCGGCCATCCATACCAATGATATTGTTTTCATCTATGTCAAACAGATATCGTTCAATAATGGCGTATTTAGGGAAAAAGTTTACCAAGATTCCGCATGTTTTTTTTCAACAGCCGCATGTAGTTGAATAGTTGCGCACGATGATTAGCAATCAGCTCAGAAACAGATTTACATTCAACAATAATATTGTCTTTGCACAAGAAATCTAGACGGTATTCTGCTGACATGAGTTTACCACGATAAGATGGGTGGAATGATAATTCTCGTTTGTATGGATACCTTGTTCTTCCAATTCCATCTGAAACCCTTCTTGATAACAGTATTCGTTCAGTCCTGGCCCTAGTTCTTTATGTACAGAATGAATAGCCCCTACCACATCAAACATATGGCTTCTCATTTTCTGTATATCAAGCATTGAACTATTCTTATATCATTAATTAGACGTAAACTATAAACATCCAACATTTTTGCTTAATATGTTGTTTCCTGTTGTTCTAGTTGTTTCCAATTATTAGGGGTGGGTTTTTAATTCTTTCCATTAAACGGTTCCATGGTGGCGGAACCTTCGTGTGCGATACCGCTGCGCTTGAGCACCGCCTTGATGGTGAGCCAGACAACCTTCAGGTCAGTCATGAACGACAGATGGTCCACGTACCACACGTCGTACTCGAATTTCTCCGTCCATGATATGGCGTTGCGCCCGTGACACTGTGCCCACCCGGAAATGCCCGGTCGCACCTCATGCCGTCGCGCCTGACGCTCTGAATAGAGTGGGAGGTATTGCACCAACAAAGGCCTGGGTCCAATGAGTGACATGTCTCCTTTCAACACGTTCCAGAACTGCGGCAACTCGTCAATTGATGTGGAGCGCACGAAACGTCCTACTTTTGTCAGGCGTTGCTCATCCGGCAACAGTTCCCCGTTCACGTCGCGCTCGTCAGTCATCGTCTTGAATTTCACCACACGGAAGATTCTCGCGTTCTTCCCGGGACGCTCCTGGAAGAAGAACGCTCCCGCGCCCTTGTTGGCGAAATGCAACCAAACAGTCACCACCAACAACAACGGGGAGAGGCAGATGAGAGCCAATAATGCCACAATAAAGTCGATGACGCGTTTGAAGAAATGACGATACATGAAAATATAATCTACTCGATTTTTATAATACTACAAATTTCACCATGTACGTTTGATTGCCCTTGTGATGAGACAGTCTTTCCAGAAGGCGAAACCTGTGGCCGACGGTGTGTAATACACCAAATCGGGCTTGAATTCTCGGATGGCTATTTTGATACGTCGGCGCAAACTGAACACCGAGCCGATCTTCTTCAGCGAGAATCGTCCTACACTTTCCACGGTGGTTGACGTGGAGAGATTGATGAACCGGCATTCGAAGGCCTCATTGATGGCAGTGCTGTCCTGTATCGTCTTGCCCACCATGGCGGCGCCGTGAACGGGTGGCGGCGTATGGAGCACGAAAAGAATCTTTTTACGAGTTGTTGTTGTCATCACAACTATTTCTTCTTTTTCAGTTTGTTCTTGCCTCGGCGGAGGATTTGAGCGGAGAATCGGCTTATGAAAGATGTCATGAAACGTCGGCGACATGTCGACTTTGACGGCAGTTCAATGTTTAGTCCATAGTCACGCAGCAGGGCCGGTCTCGTAAGCAATTTGTGGTGTAGTGTCATCTTCACGTCGTTGTCCACGTTGCCCGCATGAATCACCTCCACCCACATTGGGCATTTACGATCATCCACCAGCTCAATGCGCAGGTTCTTGTATTTGAAGATGGAGAAATGCCAGAACCCCCACACCGTGCGGTTTTTCTCCTTCAGTCGCTCGTAGTATGAAAGGAAATGGTTGTTTTTGTAGGGTATGCGTACCGCCAGATTCATCTCCTCGTAGTACTGTATGCCGTAGGAATATGAGATGATGGTATCGAAGTGCAATCCCTCCACCCTCTGCTGTATATCCTCCACGAAACGGCAGTGCAGCGCATCATCATTGTCAAGGTAGGTCGTCAACAGATGTCCCACAGACTTGTCCGCCCACCGAAGAATCTCCCTACGGAAGATATCCTGAAAATGCGAAGCCTCTCCCTTCTTCACAAACACAGGGTGAAACCGCTCGTCCTCCTCGGCATAACGCCCAATGACAGCCTTGTGCTCTTTGTCGGTACCCTCGTCGAACAGACAGATCCATTGGAAGTTGCGACATGTCTGTGCCTTGAGAGATGGCCATGTATATCGTTCGAACAGTCTGAAACGTTCGTCAAGCCATTCTGCCGTCTGTATCGCCTGATGCGCCTTGTCCTCATGCCACCACAAACGGATGTTGAAGCGGGTGAGGATGAAATGATTGGCAGAACCCACCCCATCCCTCCCCAAGGGAGGGCGTGATGAGTGACAAGAGTCAATAGTTTCGGACATTTATTAGTTAAGTGCGAAGGCCTGCGCCTGGTGCACATGGCGTTGGTCCTCCGGCGGCAGTTGCATATAGTCGTTGTACAAATATCGAAGATAGGCATCGTATTTTTCGGCACCATACAGTTCGATGTTCTCGAACTTGTACAATGTAGGTTTGCCGAACACCTCTTTGGGCACCACTTCCTTCAGTCCCCATGCCCCGAAATAGTTAGCATAACAAGTGTATTTCTCTACATCACCCATGGCCCGGGCTGAGAGTTGCTTGTCTTGGTGTCGCGGAATCCTCGTGCGGCTGATGGGGATGAGCAACTGAGCCGTTTTCGCCAACAACTTCTTCGGCAGAGGTCTGTTCTTCGCCTCCACAAACAACAATTTCTGAAACTTGAACAATGCCCTTGTACGGAAGTTCCCCGACCATACTCCCTGTTTCTCGTCACAGTGGTCCAGTGGAAAAATGTCGATGTTCACTCCCAGTGTCTCGTTGCCGCGCGGCTGGAACTCCTCCTCCACCCGTGTCGTCACGTCCATTACCTTGGCGAACCCCATCATGGCATATTCCGATGTCGCATAGGTAATGAGTTTGTATGGTTCAGGCAATTCTTTTGTCGCCACCTCCACGAACCTAACATAGTGTTCCCGTGGAATGCCGAAGTCCATATCGTCGTCCCAAGGAATGAATCCCTTGTGACGAATCGCCCCCAACATCGACCCACCAAGCATATAATACGGAATCCCATGCTCCTCACATAGATGGTGGAAAGCCGAAGCAATCTCTAGCAACCGAAGGTGTATGTCATTTAGGGTTAGTGGGCGCATAGACATGGGGTAAGGTCATTTTTCATTTCAACAATCCGAACACTTCCGCTGCCACTTTCTCGCGGTTGTGCTCTCGCAACACCGCTTGTCGTCCCTTTTCCGCCATCTGTTCGTAATGTTCACGGTTTCGCGGGATATCCGTTAGCAAGGCCAGCAATTCCTCTTTTGTGTTGTATTCCAGGCATGTCACACCATCCTCCACGGCTATGTTCTCCAGCGCATAGTTCGTGCCGATGACCAGCAGACCATTGACGAAGGCATCCAAAACCTTCCCTTTCGTCCCTGTTCCAATGGCAATGGGAGTGAGTTGGATGTCATGCTTGCGCACTTCTTCAACATAATCGGGGGCGAAGGAGATATGCTCCACATCATACCCCGCTTCTTTCAGCGTCTTCGCATGCTGTTCCCATCCCTTGCCGAGGAATGTGATAACGAAGTTTTCGCGTAACGTAAACTGTTGGGCCTTCGCCAATGTCTCCACCATCTCGTCAGCCCGTTCCTTCATATAGAAGTCGTATCGCCCGGCAATGAGCAGTTTTATCTTAGGTTGTCCGAAAGAGATGACTTTCTGTGGTTCCGCGATTTCATAGCGGGGATGTCGTATGAAATTCGCGTTGAGACTGGGGTTGATGTTCAAAAGGAAGTCCCTGTCCGCTTCACCCACTAGGTGATAGGCAATATTGTCAGAAGCGTCATATTCCTCTTCCATGCGATAGTGCTTACGGTAATTGGCAAGGATTTTCCAGTATTCCGTCTTTCTGTCCATGGTCGAGTGCAAAGCCAAACGACGGTAAAAATGCAGGCTATAACAGTCGGGAACGGTGTGTAGCCGTCGGTATTCTTTTAGTTGTTTTAATATACCCGAAAATTCCTGGCTGTATACCCAGACAAGGTCGGGATGGAGGTCCTTTATCTCCTCTATCGTCTTAGTCGACAGCTTGTGATAGTAATTGATGGGGTATCTCATGAATAGTCGGAGGAACGACAGGTGTAACCGGAACAGCCACGCCATCCATTTTGGTTTTTCCAACAAGTGGATTTTCACGTTCAATTCCTTCTCCACCTCGTTGATGGTCTCTGCCGACAGCGTGTTTTGGTTGTAACTGTATATGGTGATGTCCATGTCTTTGGGCCGTTCCACCATCAGATGGTACGGATGACCTGACGGCCCGCGCATGTTCTCCTTGTAGGGCGTCACGGGAGTGATGAAGACAACTTTCATTATTATCTAAGAAGTAAAGGAGTTATGTGGTTAATGGAGTTAAGCCATTACCATGTTATTGCTTTCTGTTCAGAAGTCGTTGTATTGTGTTGAGCAATTTGTTAGGTTCATTCTCCGTCACTAAAATGCTTTCTTTGCAGCCCGCAGCCTGACCAGCCTCCACATCCCGCCATCCGTCGCCAATCAAGTAGGATTGTGACAGGTCGATGTTGAAATCTTCTGCTGCCTGCAGTAGCATTCCCGGTTTCGGCTTACGACAAGTACAGTTGCATTTATATTCGGGACGTTCGCCCTCAAACCCCTTGTCGGTATGGTGAGGACAGAAATAGATGGCATCCACAAATGCGCCATGCAGTCCCAGTTCAGTTTCCATCTTCTTATGGATTCTTTGCAGCTCATCAAACGTGCATTCGCCACGAGCTATCTGTGGTTGGTTGGTCACCACGATGGCCAAGTATTCCGATTGGTTGATTTGATGGATGGCCTCTGCGGCACCCTCTATCAATTCTAAATCTTCGGCTTTCAGCAAGAAACCCTTGCTGACATTGATGGTACCATCCCGGTCGAGAAATATCGCTTTCTGCTTGTTCCTTAAGTTTCGTGCCGCGGGTTTACCGTTGATGATATCTTTTTCCGTCTCATGGAATCGTTCAGGCGTACCCATGTCCTTAATATATTCCGGTGTGGGGTAGGCGAAAATCTTTCCAGTGGGAATATATGGTTTTAGCACATCACGGTCTAGGTCAATCTTGTCTGGTGTTTCCGGATGGCGGGGCACATGATGCTGGCGCACCTCATCCAACAATTTTGGAGAGATGATTTCAATGCCAGCATTCACGCAGTTGCGGTAGTATGTCCGCTCATCCTCCTTGTTCATCCATCGCAACACACGGTGTGTTTCCACGGGCATCCCGCCTGGTGTTTGTGGCGGTAGGATCTCCGTCACCAACAACGAACTGTCGAAGGGGTGGCCGTTGGGATGTGCCACTAGGGATGCCCACGCTTCGTGTTCATGGTGGAAACGGATGAACTTTTCAAAGTCCACGTCCAGCATCACGTCACCACAGAGCAACAGGAAATCGTCCGTCAGCTGTGGCATCTGAAAGAGAGCTCCAGCTGTTCCTAGCGGATGGTCTTCTACGAAATAAGAGATGTTGACCCCGAAACGCTGCCCATCAGCGAAATTATCTTTGATAACATGTCCCAGATGACCTATTACCAATGTGATGTCCGTCAGGCCGCATTGACGCAGGTTGTCAATTTGGTATTCCAGGATGGGTTTCCCACAGATCTCAATCATCGGCTTGGGCACATCGTTTTTGATGGAAGCGATGCGCGTCCCCTTGCCACCGGCCATGATAACTATTTTCATTGTTTGTTCACAAAATATGTCACACTGAAATCTCAGAAATACACAGAAATATTGTAGGATGTTTTTCTGTGGCTTTCCGTGCTATCTGTGAGTTTTTTTTCTCACACAGAAATCTCAGAAATACACAGAAATTTGGTGGTTGTTTTTTCTGTGGTTTTCCGTGCTATCTGTGAGCTTGTTTGATTTTATGTCACACTGAAATCTCTGAAATACACAGAAATATAGTGGATGTTTTTCTGTGGCTTTCTGTGTTATCTGTGAGACTAATTGACGACTCGGAAAATGGCATCGTGGAGAATATCATCCACATTGAAATTTACGAGAATACCTAATCTTTTGTCTGAAAGTTTAAGATATGTAAGCAGTTGTTTGAAAAAGACATTTTGCAATTCACTGACAGACTTCAATTCAACAATCACCTTGCTTTCTACCAATAAATCCAAACGAAGATGCGTATTAAGCAAATGCCCATCATAAAAGATTGGAATCTCTTTTTGCCTTTCTACCTTTAAACCCCTCTTCACCAACTCTAATACCAATGCCTCTTCATATACACATTCAAGTAGGCCGGGCCCCATCTTTGTATATACATCATAGATAGCACCCCTTATCTGGTATGAGATCTCATTCTCCGTCATTTATATCCGGAAATTATCCGAAGAAATGGTCTTCCAACATCAAGCACAGGCAATGATATACGGGAAGGTGCAGTTCCTGTATTTTGTACGTTTCCGTTTCAGGCACTTGGATGCAAACATCGGCAATAGCGGATAGCTTGCTTTCGCGCTGTCCTGTCAGTCCAATCACTTTCAGCCCTTTGGCCTTTGCCGTCACAGCCGCAAAGAGCACATTGCGGCTGTTGCCCGACGTGGAGATGCCCAGATACACATCCCCCGCCTTGCCATAACCATTCACCTGTTGTGCGAAGATGAGTTCCGGCTCACTGTCGTTCATGAAGGCCGTGGTCAGTGATGAATGACCTGTCAACGAGATGGCGGGCAGCGCTCCTTGCAGGTTCTCAGCGAGTATCGCCCCCAGTTCGGGATGAACCTTTTTCATCGTTTCCGCCTGGTCGGCAAATACTTTTCGCTTGAGTTTAAACTCCTTCATCAGCTCACCCACGATATGCTCTGAGTCCGATGCTGATCCTCCGTTGCCCGACACCAACAATTTCCGTCCTTGTGCAAAGGCGGTTTCGAGTATGTCATAAGCTTGGCTGATCCGCTCTTCGCATACACTAAGCATGGGATGGCGCAAAATCAGCGTCTCAATATGTTTTTTTATTTTTTCGTCCATTTTTAATAGTCATAGATTAACCTTTCAAATGTGCCACGGAGTCGGTAGGATATATTTTCCATCCGTGAGCGCCGCCCTCGGTGAATTGGAAAGGCATGATGAAACCACCGAGTGTGGAGAGGGCTTCTTTCACCGCCACTTTCTTTGTCGGTTCCACCACAAACATGATGAAACCGCCGCCCCCGGCACCTGATACCTTGCCAGCCTTTGCCCCGGCGGCAATAGCCACCTCCATAGCCTCTTGTATAACGGGGTTGGTGATACCCTTAGCCATGCGTTTTTTGTTTTCCCAACCCTGGTGAAGTATTTCCGCAAAAGCATCGATGTCACCCTTCAGCACTGCCAGTTTCATGTCAATAGCACTCTGTTTGATGAGATGCATCGCTTCGATGGCATCGTTGTTGCCTTTTGACGTGTTCGACCGCTGTTCATCGATGATTTTGGCACTCGCCCGCGAAGCCCCTGTGAAATACAGCAGGATGGAAGCCTCCAACTCATCGAGAATCCATCGCTTAATCTTCAACGGATTCACGATAACCAGGTCATCTTTCAAAAACTCCATGAAGTTAAAACCTCCGAAGGCCGCCGCGTATTGGTCTTGTTTCCCTCCGCTGAGTGCCAAATCCTTTCGTTCTATCTCGTATGCCAACCGCGATATCTCATAGTCGCCAAGAGGAAGGGACAGCCATTCCACAAATGCCTTGAGTATGCATACCACCATCGATGATGATGTTCCTAGACCCGATCCTATCGGAGCATCATTGTGCGTGGTAATCCGGAAACTGAGCGGACCTGTTTGGAAATCCTTCACCACTCGGTTGTATACACCCTTGATGAGTATCGCTTTGCCGTCTATCTCCAACCGCTCCGTGACAGGAAGTGTTTGATGGCAGTTGGCATCAAACGAGTCGATGGTTATTTTTCCATCCGTCGTCTCCTCAATGGTACAGTAGGTATACAAGTTTATGGTGGCATTGAGAATCAAACCACCATATATGTCGCTGTAAGGGCTTACGTCAGAGCCACCACCGGCCAGTCCCAACCGCAAGGGCGCTTTACTTCGTATAATCATTTTTTTGTTATAATATTCCAGAAATATAATCGGATTTTATCTAATAAGATTGAGATAGAAAACACACTTAGCATAAAAACGAACACCAATAGGATAAATACAATACCAGAATTATTATTGAATATTTTTCCAATAAACAGTGCATAATAGCCTCGAAGAATTATCTCATTTCCATGAGTAAGATATACAGCAAAGGCGGAAATGGCTACCCAATTAATAAAGTTATTCTGAAATTTTAATCTTGAAAAAGCAATTAAAAGAATAATCGCGGCACAAATCATGAAAGGGCTAGAATAAGCATATAACCTACCAGCGATGGGGTAACCTTTGTATGTAATAAACGACGACAATAATGCTAGTGCAAATATTATCAATATGAACAATCCTGTCAACTTCGCAAACCCCCATCTATACCATGGTTGGGGATATAGGCGTAAATATCTGGCAGTTAAATAAAGTCCTAAAAAAGAAATAGGAGAATACCCGCCACCAATCCATGGCGTACTATCCGCAAAACACCAACCATAAATAGTTTGAAATACATAAAAGGCAATGATTGTCTTCAATAGTTGCCTAGAAGAACAACTCTCGGCAAATGTATTGAGAACAGGTGCAAGTATCATTAAGACCAAATATGCTTTAACAAACCATAACTGATTGGAAGGAATTAGGAAAACATAGGAAAATATATTTAGATTCAAGTATTTATCTTTATCAATAATAATAAGAACGCAAAAGGCTAGAATTGTAAAGAAAAGAACTTGAAATAACAATTTGAAAAAAGACTTTAAAGTAGGTCTTATTCCAAACCACCCTGAAATTAATACAAATAGATTTACTCCTACACTTGATAAGCCATAAAAGAAGAAAAATGAATAAGTATAACCAAAATTGTTGTGGGATTGCTCGATTGTAGGAAGTCCCCCTAAAGACATACTTGTAGCATGAATGATTAGGATGAGAAACATTGCGAAAATACGCAATAATTCCATGTTCGATTGTCTGATAGAAGCCATCTTAAAGTCTATCTATAGAATTTGTCTTCATCATAATTATGGTCGTACTCATACAATTCCCAGGTATAGTCTCCATCTCTATATCCATCAGTGAAAAATGTCTTGTATGGATAAAGATTTAAATAGGCTTGCCATGCAATGAAGATACGCATATATAGAAATAAACTCACAACAATCAAGACCATAGATATGGAGTTCGCATATTTTATTCTTGTTGCCAAAGAAGTAAGCGTGGCTATCAAACCAATGAAGAAACACCAAGAAAGACGCCCACCATTCTCTGACTGAATAAATACCAACAACACTCCGCAAAAAATTATGGCCATATTTAGCAATATTATCTGTAACTTGTTATGGCCAACTTTTTCGTAGTTGTTGAGAATAAAGAATAAGAAAAATACAGCCTCTATAAAATATGCAATACGAAATCCAGAACCCACTTCGTAACCTGCCATTCGTGATGTGTCACCAGACACATCAGCATAGGCGTCATAAAGGGAGTTGATAGGTCCCCATAGTCCTATGAGAAAGCATGCTAGCATGATCCAAACAACACTGTCCTTTGAAAACTTCTTAATAGGCATGAAATAAAAAGGAACAAATAACAGCGTGGAGTTATGGAAAGTGGCAGAAATAACAGCTATTAGAAGAAATTTCCATTTTTTTCGTTTCTCTATATAGGGTATGGAATGCCAAATAATGCTCACTGCAAGAATCTGTCGTAGATAGGTGAATGTGAAAAAAAACATCAAAGCCAGGAAAAGTACAATGGCAAATGGATAATTTTCAACATATTTTTTTAATGCTACAAATAATGATGAATATATGAGAAAAGTGACAATTAGTATAAAAATGTATCTATTTCTGGTTATAAAACCAATAAGTACATTTAACATGTCAAACCCTAATTCGCTAGGATATTGTTCGAAAATCAATGTTTTATAAAAAGGGACTCCCGCTTTTAACTGATCTGCAACATAATCGAAAAGTTCACCATAAATATATCGGTCATACCCTCCTAACATATCAGCAATTCCCACAAAAATGGCCAAACCACCAACATAGGTCAATAAGAACGTGTAATTCCTATATTTTGAAGGTTTTTCTGCTGTAAGCAAATAAACAAATACTGGAATCAAAAAAATAGTCAGATATAATAGCATGATTGAAACGCTTTTATTCTAATTATTGCATTATAATCAAAACCACCGTTTCTATTTTAGTAAGAACTCACGGTTGAGTATAAAACTCATTGCCCATCGTTTGAAATTCCGAATGGGTAAATGCAAAGGATAGAATTTGTGTTCTTTTAATTTTGCCAGCACAGCCTCGTTCACCCCATTTCCCCTCCATTCTTCCCTGTTCTTATATAGGTTGTACACACATCCGAACAAGGCACCATCGGCATGGTCTTGGATTTTTCTCGATAGTTCTTTGTCCTTATCTTTAAATGATTGTGCCAACTTATAAAAAGAATCCACTATTTCCACTTTGTCGGATTGGTATTTAATCCATTTAGCCCCTGTCTTTGTATGGCTGATGGAACCATTTCGAATGATGTAATTATAGATGATGTCATTCTTGAATATCACCTTTTCGGCTACAGCCATCATCCGATATGTAAATTCCACGTCTTGTTGAGTAAGGCCCTTTTTGAAACGCAAATTGTTCTTTAATAAAAAATCACGCCTCAACAGTAATGCGCATACAGAACTAGGCATAAAACCTTTGATAATGGCTTCGCGCCCAGAAATAATAACATCATGTGGAACTTTTGAGTGTGTTGCTCCAAAGCCCTTCCGCTTAGTTGTCTTATCTCCCATCTTAAAGCACCATTCAAAAACAAAGTCAAATACATCGATGTTTTTGTCATTTTCAAGAACGTTTATGATGGGTGTAAGATCAGATGATACCAAGTCATCTGAATCAACAAACCAAATATATTTTGTCTCAGCATTGTCGATACCCGTATTCCGAGCCATACTCAATCCGCCATTTTCCCTATTGACCATTCGAAGGTTGTCATGGTCTTTCATTAGTCTTTCAACGATTTCCGGCCCTTTGTCTTTGGAGCCATCGTTTACTACGACTACATCAAACAACTCAATGGGCAGATTCGACCCGTAAATGGAGGCAACGATTCGCTCCATATAATTCTCCGAGTCGTACATCGGGATGACGATGGACAGCTTTTTCTCAATCATATTGTATTCCTTTTTCTTTCAGCACTTCTGCAAATGGCCTTCCTGTATCAAGCACTTTGAAGGTATGCATGGCAAAACCTGTTTTTACGGGTTCCATATAATTGCCGTATTTCATCTTCAGATATTCATCATAGTGTGGAGGAATGGGCATTTTCGTAAACTCAAAGTCCATCATCACCAAATGGTCATAATCCGTTTTCAGCGACCTGTCGTTCTTCTGAAGGAAACTCAGTTCACCGATATAGGGGATGTCATTCCTGTCGTTATATCGTTGGCAAACCTCCTCAAACTTGGCAAAGAGCTTCTTTTGGTATGCGCCTCCCACCTTTGTTCCCGTTAACTTGAATTTCAGATAATAGAGTAACCGTACCATCTTCCTGGGCAAAGATGCACCCTTCTCCATGCAATAATCCATCCTATTGCATGTCATCACCCTCTGGTATTGCGAGAATAGTTTCACGGCTTCGCTCCATTGCTGTTCAAACAACTGTTCATCGTCAATATACGCATCCAATGGGAAGATGTCGATAAAGATGCCATGCTTGGTGAGATATGGGTTTTCGTAACCTGTCGTGTCAAGGTTGAGTAACTTGGCGTCACCATATACGAAATGTGGGTCAACGTGGAAGTTTTCAAAGAAATACGGATGCTTGAATTCATCGGCCGCCACTTTGCAGAGTACCTCATAGTCCTCACGAGGCATCATGAAGTCCAGATCGTCATCCCAAGGGATGAATCCTTTGTGGCGGACAGCTCCCAGAATCGTTCCCGCGTTGGCCGCAAGTCGCAGTCCATGTTTGTCGCATACCCTTTTTAATTCTGCATACAAGTCCAATTCAATGGCCCACACCTCTTTCATCTGGCGGTCAATCTTGTGACCCCATCGTTCTTCTTCCTCGAAAAACTGTTTTGGAATGTCAATTTTTAAATCAACCATGTCAATTGCGACTTACAGTCTGCCATCGATTTGTGTTTTTTCCAGAATGCCCTTCACATCGAATACCACGCCACATTTGCTGTCTTTCAAAAATTCACGAACGTCAACATCCTTGAATTCGTTGTGCGCTACACAAAGGATAACGGCATCGAATTTTCCTTTCAGTTGCGACATGTCACCTTCGAACAGGTTGATGCCGTATTCTTTTTTCACGATAGCCGGCATGGCCCAGGGATCAAACACCTGCGCATTCACATGATACTCCTTGAGGGCTTGGTAGATGTTCACGACCTTGGTATTGCGCACATCGGGACAGTTCTCCTTAAACGTGAATCCCAGCATCAAAATATTGGAGTTAAGCACCTGAATGCCCTTTTTGAGCATCAGCTTGATGGTCTCGTTGGCTACATATTCGCCCATGCCATCGTTCATCCGTCGTCCTGCGAGAATAATCTCCGGGTTATACCCATGTCGCTGGGCACACTGTGCCAGATAATACGGGTCAACACCTATGCAATGGCCGCCCACTAGACCGGGCTTGAAAGGCAGGAAGTTCCATTTTGTGGAAGCCGCCTCCAGCACATCCTGTGTGTCAATACCCATCTTGTTGAATATTTTCGACAGCTCATTGACGAAAGCGATGTTGATGTCACGTTGTGAATTCTCGATTACCTTGGCGGCTTCGGCCACTTTTATCGAAGGAGCTTTGTGCGTGCCTGCGGTGATGACGCTGGCATAGACATTGTTGACGATGTCGGCGATTTCCGGAGTGGAGCCAGAGGTCACTTTCTTGATATGTTCCACCGTATGCTGCTTGTCACCTGGGTTGATGCGCTCAGGAGAGTAACCAGCAAAGAAGTCGGTGTTGAACTTCATTCCCGATACCTTTTCTACCACTGGAATGCACTCGTCTTCTGTCACACCGGGATAGACAGTGGATTCAAATACCACAATGTCATTTTTCCCTATCACCTTGCCTACCGTTTCACTTGCCTTATACAAAGGTGTGAGGTCGGGATTGTTGTTCTCGTCAACAGGCGTGGGAACCGCCACTACATAGAAATTGCAATCGCGTATTTTATCTAGTTCGGTAGTACACACGAATCCATGTTTGGAAATGGCTTCCTGTAACAGTTCATCGGCTACCTCCAATGTGGCATCATGTCCACCCATCAAAGCATCGACACGACTTTGGTTCATGTCAAATCCAACTGTAGGGTATTTTGTCGAGAAAAGACGAGCCAATGGCAGACCCACATACCCGAGGCCGATAACGCATATTTTAATATTTTCCATATTTTGAATTGATTATAAATTTTCCCAATACCATTTTGTGGCTTCTTTCAAGCCATCTCGTAAACTATATTTCGGGGCATATCCCAAGAGGGATTTTGCCTTGTCGATGCAAGCGAGAGAGTGGGGGATGTCGCCCAGTCGGTTTGGTCCGTGAACGGGTTCCACGTCAAGGATACGGCTGTCGTATTCGCCCATAAATTCTTTCATGTATCCCACCAGTTGGTTCAGGGTGGTTCGCTCTCCGAATGCCACATTGTATATCTGGTTCACCGCATCGGGATTGGTTGTCTCGAGTGCCAGCATGTTCATTTGGATAACATTGTCTACGTAGGTAAAATCTCGGCTAAATTCCCCATCTCCATTGATAACAGGAGCGGTAAGCGATTTCAGTTGTTTGAAGAAAAGAGGAATCACCGCGGCATATGCCCCATGGGGATCTTGCCTACGTCCGAACACGTTGAAATACCTTAGTCCAATGAACTCTATTCCATAAGTGCGGGCGAAGACGTCGGCATACAGTTCATCCACATATTTCGTGATGGCATACGGCGAAAGAGGTCTTCCTATCACATCCTCCACCTTGGGAAGCGTCTTACTGTCACCGTAGGTGGAACTGCTGGCTGCGAAAACAAATCGTTTTACGCCTGCATCTCTTGCGGCTACCAACATATTCAGAAATCCGCTGATGTTGACAGCATTTGTTGTGATGGGGTCTTTGATGGAACGGGGCACGGAACCTAATGCCGCTTCATGAAGTACATATTCCATGCCTTCAACTGCTTTCTTGCAGTCATCAAGGTTCCTGATGTCGCCTACCTGCAATTCAAAACGCCCATTATAGGTATCAAAAAACGGCAGGAGATTCTCAATATGCCCTGTGGCAAAATTGTCCAAAACCCTGACAGAATGGCCTTCTGCCAATAGATGCTCACACAGATTGGAGCCGATAAATCCGGCACCGCCGGTTACTAATACTTTCATTAAATTATGCAATTGTATTATTGTTTCTTTTTCCTTATTTTAGATTTCACAAATACTTTCACCTGGTCTCTTACATTCTGGTCAAATACGAAATAATAGGCTGTCACTATGACAAAGGATGTGCATAATAAGGCGATGGTGAAGAATGAAATAAAAGGACTTGAAATTAATTTAGCGATGATGGCCGCTAACCCTAAACTAACTAATGCTATAGCAAATAAAGGTAGATATGTCTTTTTCAAGAATACCCTCGCCGAGAATGTGTGCATAATACGTTTCAATAATATAATATAGACGATTGTAGAGATTGGACAACTTACTAATGTTAAGATATATGCCCATTCATACGAATGTGTAAGTTTTAAGATGATGTATGTGCCCAATAAAACTGCTACATAAAATATACATAATGATATGTTTAAGTACTTAATCTTTCCAGAAGCAATGATTGCCGAATTAATAAAAGTATTAAAACTATTAAAGAAATTGGCGAATAAAAGAATCTGACAAATAACAACTGCGCCTGAAGGCACTTCCTTCAGCCAAACAGACATCAAAAAATCCATATTGAAAATGAAAGGGATTGTAGTCAAGATTGTTACCAAAGCTGTAAACTTTGTACCCAACCCTATCAGCTCGTTAACCCTTTGAAAATTAGAAACTGAATAAGACTTGATAATTTGCGGATTAAAAGCTGCCTTGATATTTTTAGTAAAAGTATATAGAAGTCCTTGCACTTGCAAAGCCACACCTGCCGCAGCATTCAGCAATGTTCCAAAGAAACGGTTAATCAGAATGTTGACACCTTGATTTTTGAGAGTAAGTGATATACTTCCTAACATGCTCCAACTGGAGAATGTTATCATCTCCTTAAACAAAGGCTTGTCGAAACGAAGTGTAATATGGCATTCCTCGAAATGCTTAACACAATAATAACGATAATAAATTCTAAAGGTGATAGCCAACACCATAATTAAGATGCTATACATGATAAGGTCGTCACCCGAGAAAACCAACAAGAATGCAGCTATCCCTAATTTACATATTGCAATAACAACAGCTATGTAAGCAAAGACCGTCATGTGCTCATGTGAAGTTATTGAAGCGTCATAGGGTGTTTGAGTTATACTCATGGCAAAATTAACAACTGTAGCCTGATATACCCAGTTGGCCGCCACCATTCTCCCTTCAGGAATGACCAATTGGGTGTTGATGAACCATAAACCTATGGTTTCTGCCACCAACACAAAAATCCCAGCCAACCCTATATGTACCCATGCTGCCGTGGAAAAGGTCTTTTTCAGGTTGTCTAGGTCTTTCTTGCCCAAAGCGAAAGTAAGGAATCGGGATGTGGCTCCTCCCAAAGCAGCTACTAACACATCAATGAGCACTATGGTTCCACCGACAACATTGTAGATACCATAGTCAGATACGCCCAAGGCTTGCAACACTATACGAGAAGTATAGAAACTAATAGCCATGGTGACGAACATACGGATATACAACACCGTAGCGTTCTTGGCTATCAGTTTGTTACCTGTCAATTGTTCACCCATATTTTGTCAGCAGCAGTTCCTTGTAAACCTTTTTATTCGTTTGAGAAAACTATCTTATAGATACCCGTTCCCCCACTGGCAATGAATATTTCTCCGTCAACCTCGAAAATGTCCTCTGGCTCCCATTTGGCACCAAAGTCAGACTTAAGGTCAATCAGTTTATAACGATGGTTTTCCAAATCAATTATTCTCATCTTATTATCGCTTTTTCCTTCCATGGTGATGAGCAAACCGTTAATAAATATGCCCCCTTGCTTATAATAAGCGGGATCGTTCAGTATTACCCATCTTGAGACAATGTCATTTTCTTTTAATTTTATGACTTTTCCGTCTTCAATTTTTGGAAGTCTGAATTGATAGATGTAAAAGTCCGTAATTGGACTGGTTTTTCCCGCATATACGTAAATAAAACCATTCTTCTTATCTAAAATGGCGTCAGGTGAGTATTGCAAAGGTTTTTCCTTTTCACATGGTAAATCAATTCTTTGCACCGTTTCTATTTTGTAGTTCTCGCCTTGTTTGAAAATACGGTCTACCACGATACATCTTGCGTATTTGCCATATTGACTAGAATAAAGAAGTGGAAATTCATCTTGAGAGTCATATAATGTATTGCTGAAATCAGCGTTGTTGCAGGGGTAATTCTCGTTATACTCGGGCTGGATAGTAGTGATTAGCTGTTTGTTTTTGATATCTATAATATCAAGTAGAGAGTGTCCACCTTCAAACTGACATAAATAGCCATTATAAGCATCTCCTCCTTGTTTGCCACGATTCCCCCTTGGCTGCCTCATCCAATAATCTACTTTTTCAATGTTAAAATGGATGCTTTCATCTTTGTCCAAAACGATAAAGTCGTTGGCAATGATAATGGTATCTTTTTTGTCATTATTATCAACGATAACGGTATCTCGCTTGGTGTTTTCATCAATAATCATGTCATCCTGTTCCCTATTGGAACACGACAATAAAACTAATAGACTCAATAAAGATATGGACTTCAAATATTGCTTCATTCAATAACGGTGTGAAGTCAAAGTGGCAAAGAAGAATATAGAAAAAGGAACGTCTGTGATGTGTGGTTAGGAGGCGTTAGTGTCTTTTTTTATATTTAAATAGTCTAATAAATCTAAACAATAATGGGTGGAAGGAGTTATTGCGCAACTACGCACTTCATTTCTCTTCTCTTTATGGGGGTCTTTTTGCATACCGATGTCTTTTAAAAATGTAATCATGTCATTAAAGTTATATAAATGATGACCAGGCATAAACTCAAGTGGATTGTCAAATATGAACCCCCGGGAATCTTTATAATCTTTATAGTCATCCAATGTAAATCCAATAGGTTTATCTACCAATAAATAATCAAATGCTACTGAAGAGTAATCCGTGATAAGGGCATCAGTTTGAGATAAGAAACAATACAATTGAACATCTTCCTTTTCAAAATCAGAATTGTCTATTTCTTTAATTGATTCAAATGTGTCAAATGGAATGTTGTATTCTTTTTGAAAAGGGTGTAATTTTATTAGAATTATTATGTTATTATCTTTACAAACGCTATCCAATTGAGTCCAATCTTTTTTTTGTTGAACAATGGGGAAATTTATCATTTCTTTAGTATCATTGAATTTCCCATTCTTGTCAACGCGATAAGTAGGCATCCATAGAATAATTCTGGTATTATCGTTTTTCTTATATTTTTGAGCCATTCTAACTGCTCGGTCATCCTTTTTCAACATCCAATCATACCGAGGATAACCTTTTGCAAGAATATATTTTTCATCAACATTCCAAAAATAGGCCTTCGTTTTAATAAATAAAGGACCGGGAACAAGGGCAATATCAAAATTTCTTATGTTATGCCCGTCACGGCTTGAACGATCTTTATAACTACACCCATGCCATAATCGAATATAATGTTGGTCCTTTCGACCATAATTTCGATCTACGATCATTTCATGAGTGCTCATTAAATAGTTGGCAGTGTGTATTAGCTTTAAATGTTTTAGTTTATAAGTACCATTTGGGTTCATTGAGGAGAAAAACACTATTGGAGAATCTTTATAGACATCTTTGTATTTTTGGGGATTTTTTACATCAAAAAAAATGTTATAGTATTCCGTATAATTTTTTTCAACCATGTATTCTGCTAATGCTCTGGCATTATCTGAAAAGTCAGGTGTACTTCTAAAAATTATATTTTTCTTTTTTATAGGAAGGAATTTCTTACAACACCAAATAACAATAATTTCCAGAACGATGTGGAACCTACGCAGATTAGTCCGAATAAAGTTTATAAACTTCTCCATAATTCTTGAGATGATAGAATGATTTCAGTTACTCATCTTTAACATTTTGGTCGTTCTTTTCTCTCAATATAGTAGAAGAAACGCCTTCTGTATGAGGTAAGAAAACAACGTCAACATTATGTTGGGCTAATTTTTCTTTGGTCTCCATCCATCTTGGGTTTCCATACCAATCATCCCCAATAAAAATAGCGTTGAAATGAACTTTTTCCAATATTAATTCCTTATCCAAAGTGTTAACAATTATACATTGATCAACAGCTTTTAGATTTTCGATGATTGTCGCTCGTTCTTTTTCTTTTATGACGGTCTCTTTATGTTTATAATCTTTGACCAACTCATCAGAATTGACACCAACTATAAGATAGTCACATTGCTCTTTGGCCCTATTAATTATGTTGAGGTGACCAATGTGGAACATGTCGTATACTCCTTGAGTATATCCGATTTTGTATTTCTTCATTATTGTTATATTGATAAAATATAATCAACCAAATGTTTTGGCGAGAATTCATTGTTATATTTGTAATCAACGGGTTCTTCGTTGACAAGCCAATCAATATCAATGTCCTCAATTGTATTGAATATTTTCATCCACCGGGGATTATAAAAAGGGAAATTGACGATATATGGGTTGTTAGTGAGCAATTTCTTGTTCATACTAACGGCCTCAAAGTAGCGCAACGTAGCTCCACTTTGCCCTTCCTGCATTATTTCAATAATACATTTTGACTGCTGGATATGTTGTAAAACCTCTTCATAAGGACGCCATCTTTGGGAGTAACAAGCTCCAGGCAGGTGGTTGATGTCCATATTGTCAATGGGCATTAAAAAGAAGTCGCATTTTACGCCAAGGGACGTTAACCGATTGTACATGTTGTATATTAATTCAGTACGTCCTCCCTTCAAACCTCCGACAAAGAATACATCTTTGCTGGACAATTTGGAGGAATCAACTTTTAGAGATGAATAGTAATTGAAACCTAGAGTAGTATAATTGTACTTCTTGGCATCATTGAAATCAAATGTGAAAATATTATCCCATTTAAATTTATTGATTTTGGGTCGAACTTTCCTCATAATTGGACTCTGCGCTTCCATTGAATTAATAAGATAAAGAGAAATTTTGAGGGAAGGATTTATTTTTCTACATTTTCTCAATTCAGACAACTCAACAGCATTCAGCGCACCATCAATTAACAAAAGGTGGTCGATATCCTTCACAATCTTGTATATATCATAATAGTCCAACCAATGATGATGAAAGGGCAACCATTTCAAATTGTTATAAATCTGAAAATAAAAGTATTGAAGATATACCATGAATTTATTGCTATATTTTTTCCATTCAGTGCATCTTAGATGACAACGTTCGTCTGTTTCCAAATCTCTCCATAATCCAAGATGTCGATTTGTAGAAGGATATAACAATAATATTTTTTTTGTTGGCATATTTTTCTATGTCCTAAGGTAATACTTCAGCTTCGTATGATATATTATATTACTTCATTTGAACTTGGAAAGTAAATGTGCCCGAATCAATCTTAACCGATATGTTGCCCGCATTAGAAAATAACTACTCTCGAAAAAACGTACCATTTTGCCGCCGCGTAATTTCTTGTAGCAATGTTTATTATCTTTCAAATAGCGTTTACAATAATTAAAGCCTTCTTTATTGCTATTTTGAGTGGATAAAAAAAGCATATATCGATATTTGTCGAATATGGACATCTCTATAGCTTCTTTATATTTCATATCCTTATCAGCAAAAAACGCTTTGGTTATTTCATATGATTTTAGTACTTGTGACTGTAAGTTCCAATCGGTTTCATAATTATAAGTGTATGAGTTGGTATTTTGCCGATTATAATGAACAATGAAATTGGGAATGCCAGCTGCGATTTTCGAGAAATAGAATAGGCGTGGCGTTACACAAAAATCTTCACTAAGATTGACGCTTTCTTCAAATGTTATATGATTGTTTTTGAAAAGAGCAGTTTTTATTAATCTACAATGAAGAACAGGGCTTACCGCTTGGTCTGTCAACAAACCAAGCAATGTGGATTCTCTATCTTTGTCGTAGCCTAATGTTTTGTAAGGGACCTCACCTTGACTGGTATGTTCAATGATTCTTCCTGTAACAATGTCTGCTCCTGTTTCCAATTGCTTATTTACAAGAAGTTCTATGGCATTTGGCTCCATCCAATCATCAGAATCAAGGAAGAAAAGGAACTCCGTATTACAAGCTTCGACAAGAGCGTTACGAACAACTGCTATTCCTCGATTCCGTTCATGATGAATGATACGTACTTTTGGAGTTCGATGAGGATAATCATTTATAACTTGTTTGAGAATCTCTATACTGTTGTCTGGTGAACAGTCGTCTACAAATATAAAATCAATATTCTCAAAAGTCTGTTCAAAAGCGCTTCTGGCACTTTTTTCAATCCATCTCTCAACTTTATAGATGGGGATGAGGATGCTTACAGTAGAACGCTCTTTCATATCCTATAAAAAATTAATTTAGGGCTCGTTAAATATTAATTAATTACCCCCATGCTGAAATAACTTGGCTGATAAAGTTCGTCCCTTTATCATGTTCTTTTCAATGAAAAAAATGAATGATTTTTCGAATACGAGTAAAATATTTGTATAATCGACTTTCAACTATTCCGTTATACTTATAAAATAAATCATGGTATTCTCTATCCAACAATTCTATATGATTACTTAATAATAATATACGCACTTCTTTCTTTTTTTCTTCAAAACTGTTATTTCTAGATTTGGTTAACTTTCTATAATAGAATAACACTTCATTTATCTTATATACTTCACCACCATCTTCCAATATAGAGAGCCAAAAATCCCAATCCTCCCAACCAATATTCATATTTGGATTATATCCACCAACTCTATCAAAATCTTCTCTTCTAAATAGGCTTGTATTCACCATACAATTACCAATTAACATATTAGATAGAGAAAAAGGTCTCAAAACCTTTTCGCCTTGAACCTCTCCAAAATAATCCACTCTACAACAGACTATTTTAATCTTGCTGTCTTTTCTTATCGCTTCTACAGACTTTTCCAAAAAAGTCTTCTCTATTTTATCATCACCATCTAATGGTAAAATAAATTCCCCTTGACTCTTTAATACTCCATTATTACGTGCAACAACAACTCCTTGGTTCTCCTGAGATAGATATATGAAGCGTTTGTCACGAGCAACATAATCTAGAGCCACATCTTCCGTATTATCAATTGAACCATCGTTAACAATAATACATTCCCAATTGTTGAATGTTTGAGCAAGAAGGGATTCAAGTGCATCAGGCAGATATTGTGCCTTATTATAGCATGTCACGATAACTGATACGATAGGTTTACTCATTATGATTAATCATTTATTTGAAAAGGCAGAATGTGTCGCATCCAAATATGCTGTTCCGTATTTCTGGTCTGGTTCAAGATAATTACCTTCACCCCACTCGTTCCATGATTTTATGAAAAGAATCTGTTCTTTTTCTTTTCTTGAGCTTAGTATTTCAACACACTGTTTACATAGATACTCCCATCTTTCAGGCGTGCTCCCTTTCATAATTATCCACTTATAGGCACTTCTGGGAGTATGATCAAAATCGGGGTCGATACATGGCATTAATGTGTTGTTGCCCTTAAGGAGTTCCAATGATTCTTTTATGTAATCATCATAATTAACCAGAAATGGCTTATGGATTTTTAATCGAAATTTCCTAATAGCCCTTTTAACATAAGACGTTCTAAAATTCCAATATGTATCAATAAGACTGTCAAATACCATTATGTCATATGGGGAATGATCAAAACTGTTAAATTTACTCATACCCTGAGAAAGAGCAAAAAAACAGAAACCTTCCAGTCCGTTTTCTTTAGCCAGCTGGTTCCAGACATCTATAAACGTTTTGGCATCAGGAAAGTCCTTTGGTTCAAATATGCCAAACAGACATTTTCCGTCAACCTTGATGTAACGTTTATCCTTAAATGCAGGAAGCATTGCATAAAAATGTTCTTTATAATCTTGCACTCCAGGGTAAGTCTGTTCTATTAGCATACGGCCTGGTTCATTAGGCTTCCATGTTTTTGCCTTCCATGAATGGTTTGCCCAGCATAGGCAGAATGGATAATCAGGTTTTCCACTTTCAACCACCTCTCTAAATACACGGTCGAGAAGACGCCTACCTGCAAACCAATAATGCCAATAGCAGAAGCCTTCAATACCTGCTTCACGTGCCATCTGTGCCTGTCGTTCCCTAATTTCTGGTACTCTTAAATCGTAAAAGCCAAGGTCCCTCGGAAGTCTCGGTTGGTAATGTCCTTTGAATAGGGGCTTGGCCCTAGTCACATTAGTCCATTCTGTAAAACCTGGCTCCCACCACTCATCATTCTCAGGAGTTGGGAAGAACTGAGGCAAATAAAAGGCTATTGCACGAACTTTTCGATTATTCATTTTTTGAAATTATAGATGTTTTTTTATCCAACAAGCCATCAACGATTTTTGTATAGTAAATTAACTATATTGGAAAACGTTCAAGAATTGTTATATTTATGTATGGAATAAATACTATGAATTACAAATCTTTGTAGTGGGGAAGCTAGGCTAAGCTTAATCTGATAGGGCTTGTATTTTTATTGGAGGTCTATTTGTTCTTTGTTCTTTCTTCGTCATAAGCCTTTTCTATTTCGAAAACGACTTTTTCAACATCTGGCTCTGGCAGATTGTTTATTTCGCAAACCCTATTGTAGATTCCATTCTTCTCAAATGCACCTTTAAACTTATAACTATATGCCAGTCCGAAGACAGGCGTGTTGGTAAATATGGCTGCATAATTGGCATGCATCCGTGTCCCAACAAAAAAGTCCATTTGAGAAATCAAATACTTAACTTTGGGGGAAATCAAATCTTTGTCTATAAAATGAACGTTTGTCTTATTATCCAATCCATCATAAAAAATCTTGGAAGCCTCCATGTCGTCATTGTTCTTCTCAGGCTTATTCACATTGTACGAATGAGGAATAATATAGACATGACAACCTTTTGATTGGAATAATTTCACAAGTTCGGTCATTAACTTTGGATACGCATCAAATTGTCCGACTAAATTCCCGAATTTATTAGAAAATGCCAAGCCACTTACGTTTATGCCAACACATGGTTTCTGTATTTCTATAGGAAACGGTAGGGGCTGCATATAAAATGATAAATCATTTTTTTCTTCATATGGCAGGTTGTTCTTAACTAATTCATCAACAAAATTAGTATCTCGAACGTATATTTTTATTGCTTTCCTCAGAATGTTTAGAATTCGCTGTTTATTGTTATCCTCATGGAAGGGACCGATTGTTTGAGGCATAATAATAAATGGAATATTGAGTTCTGTTGCAAAATTCATTTCTGGAAGCCGCGAATTCAGTAGTCTCTCACCATAGATGTCAGTGAGGCCATCACCACCATTTAACGCTGCAACAAGTTTCAAATCCGTTATCGTCTTTCTGAACAGAGTATTAATGAAAAGTAGCTTATACTTATACAACCATTTCTCAAAAAACCACGTTGTTATTGTATGGTATTTCCATTTTCGCCCATTGATGTCCAATTCTATTGTGTCACATATAGGATGATTACGTAGGGGATTACGATAGAATCGGTATCTGATGAGTTCATAATCCTCATCAATATAACCATATTTTAGCAAGAAAGCGATAGCTCCATATCCAAGAGCTGCTGTTCCTCGGTTATTAGATCTGATATTAAAATCAGATAACATTAGATACTTTTTCATACTCTTTCCCATTGTCGGGTTTCGAAATTATATTTCTTTATAATTTTTGCC
The DNA here is from genome assembly GCA_017538105.1 of Prevotella sp. GTDB lineage: Bacteria > Bacteroidota > Bacteroidia > Bacteroidales > Bacteroidaceae > Prevotella. Next base: position 32,732 of record JAFYJN010000041.1, read on the forward strand.
GGATTTCCTGCAACAATAGAATAATCAGGCACATCCTTGGTTACAACTGCCCTTGCGGCAACAATCGAGTGCTTTCCAATATGTACGCCTGAAAGTATTTCACATCCAAATCCCAACCAACAGTCATCTTCAATAATGACAGGGCCTTTGGAAATTAGTTTCTGCTTTTTCACCGGCAAGTTTATATCCTCATAACCATGTGAATGATCTGTAATGTGGACATAGCCTGCAAAAAGAACATTGTTGCCTATCTGAACTTTATCTATTGCTGCGAAACTGTTTCTAATGCCTATCGAGCAATAGTCTCCAATGATGATTTGGGGAGTATAGGAAATGCCTGCAAACCTTGTGCAAGGTAGAAAATATGTATGTTTCCCAATCCCTACACCTTTTCCAAAATGTAAAAGATTGGGATGTTGAAAAGTAACATGGCTTCCTATTAACACTTTACTTGATGTAGAACCAAATTTGTTCCTCCAATAGAGCCAACGAAAAGACCTGATTATTCTGTTGAAAAAATGCATTAAAATACCTTATATAGGATTCTCACAAAACGATTATGCAATTTTAGAAATGATTCGGAAGAAGTAGCAATCTTTTTATAATATGAACCGTCTTTCCCCATATAACTTAATAATTTGTTAAAAGTGCGATGCTCACAAGCTTTAGCCTTCTGTTCTATGGTTCCTAATTGTGATTTGATGTAGGTTTCTTCGTTAATCTCTTTTAGTTCCAATTCTTTATCGTCTAGCATATTATTAATAGTTTCTATGCCAAACGTGCTACTTATTATTACAACCGAATTGCCAATTTTGTCATTTTCAATATATTCCTTCAACCAAGGATCAGCCAAAGACACGTCACAATCTTGAGAGGTTTTCTTCGTACAATATAAGCAACGCTTAGGTCTAAATAATAAAGATTTATGCATTAGTGTCCAAGGGTACGTATAATTCTTCTTTTTTATTGTACTCCCATCATCCAATACAATCTTTATTCCACTAGGCCATCCATCACCTCGATATTGAATATGGCTGACACTCTCCTTCTTTATTTTGAGTAATTTATAATAATACCATGTACCTTCTACAGTTGTTTGTCCTGAACAACAAAGCGAAATAATGAAATTTTCAATATTATTTTTATCCAATAAACTTTTAATTGGCTTAACTTGACATGGCATACATGTTAATACGATACCATCTTTTATTTCATTGATGTTGTTTTTTATAAAACTATATAAAGAGATATCTTGATAGATGCTACCACAATTATTATAGTCGTCATAGTTATGAATAATATGTGGCTCATATTGGCATTTTACTTTATTAAACTCAAAAGTAATAGCGGTTCCAAATCTATGATGAGTCAAAAGATATTTTATTATAGCGGAACCGACACCTCCAGAAGAAGAAGCATTTCTTAAATCAAAGTTTGAGGTATAACCAATATAGTATTTGCACATAAACTTAGCGCATATTTATATACACAATTCTTGATGTATGTTACACCCAGTATTTGGAGGTTTCTTTCTCGATGGGAATGTCGGGTAATGTTGTGGGAGCCTCCCCCTGGCCCCCTCCAGTAGAGGGGGAAGTTGCCCCCTGGCCCCCTCCAGTAGAGGGGGGAATGGGGAGTTTGGGGAGGGTTGGTTGTATCATTTTTTCGTGTGGTGGAATAGGATGTTGTGAAAGGTTTAGTGTTTAGGGTAGAGGGGAAGACCATTCTCACGTCTTAGCCAGAGTTCAAAGACGGGATCTACGAAACGATAACCGGCGCCTTGTTTCTCGATGAAATCTCTTTCTATAAGCACTTTCTTGTTGCGTGAGATGGTTTGCGCCCCGCCCAGACCATACCTGTTGATGGTATCGTGGGCATTGAGATGTTTCTCGCCCATAATGAGAGCTTTCAGCATGGCTCGTTGCGAGGGTGCCAGACTGTCTGTGTCGTTCTCATATACCGGGGCGTTGGTGTCGATGAGTGTTTCAAGCTGCTGTTCGACAATCTGTTCGGTGGCTTCTTTTCTTGTGGCACTCCACACGAAGAAACTCAGCTGTTGAACATACCAGGAATGATCATCCACCAATCTGCATATCTTCTCCGCCAGCGTCGTGCTGATGGTCTTGCCATAATCGGCAAAGCCTCTCATAATATATGGTATCCAGTGCTCCATTGATATTTTTGAGATATACATTGTCTGGCCGAACCTATAGAAAGGATGGTGGGAGTTCTCAAAGATGTCAAGCATCATGTGCCGTTTGCTGCCGTAAAGACAATAATTTACATACTGATGCTGTTGCCATACGGAACGGAGCATCCCTTCCATCTTTTTCCATGTGGGCAGCTTAGCCAGTTGCTGGAACTCGTCGATGCAGATGATGACGTGCAGACCACGATCCTCGGCAATTTTTTCCGGCATTTGCAATATCTCGTCGGCACTTTTCTGAAGAGGCTGGTAACTAAGGTCGAGTTCTATGGCATTGAGCGGGTCGCTTTTCAGGGTGATGCTTGGGGTCAGGGCATGTATGTATTTCTTCACCCATTCCATGCTCTTCTTGATGTTTGAAGATAAACCGTTAATGACTGCAGAGGCATAAGCATTGTAGAAGTCGGTTTCGCTGTGAATGCGGAAAGCATCGATGAAGCATACACGCACCTTCTTGTCTTCCTCCGTCATCTCTTCCATGGTGGTTTTAACCAGAGATGACTTGCCCCACCTACGAGGAGATATGAGCATGACGTTAATGCCGTGGGAGAGATAGTTTTTCAGCTCTTGCCGTTCTTCTTGGCGGTCGATGAAATTCTCTTTCTCAGCCAGATAGCCGTAAACGAATGGTCTGTCCATATTAAAAAATCAAGAGAAGTTGAGTCAAGTAGAATTGAGTTGTTGGGCGCAACGAGTGACGAGTGTTGAGGGCTACACCCAGAACTTAGAGGTTTCTTTCTCGATGGGAATGTCGGGTAAGAAGTTGAGTGTTGAGTGTTGAGCGTTGAGTGTACGCTCGGGAATAGCTCCTAGTTGATGAGTGGCGAGTTCGTAGAGTTTGGCGGCGAAGACCACGTCGTGGAGACCGAGACCGTAGTTGTAGTCAATGATACGCTGTTGGTCGTTGCGTCGGCCGGGGTCGCGGCCGGCGAGAACCTCGCCAATCTCATTGTAGTCGCGGTACTGGGGGAAATACTTGAATCCGCGCACATGGTCGGTGTCATCGCCGAAGACACGGTCGAAAGTGGTGTCGCAGTTCTGCAACCCGCGCATGTGGACTGGAATGACGGTGGTACCGGGCCGGAACGTCTGTTCGTCTTCAACGAGTAACCCTTGGGCATTGGTGATGCAGCTGATGAACACGTCGGAGCGACGAGCCACCTCGTTGATGTCGTCGACAATCTCGAAAGACACATTTTTATATTCCTTGAACCGCTCGGCGAAGAGTTCGGCCTGGTCTTTGTAGCGTACGAGGAGTACGGGGAAATGGCGCTCAGGCTCCTGTTCGAGGATACAGAGCAGGGTGGCGCGGGCGGTGTTGCCCAGTCCCACCATACCGTAGGTTGTGGCGTCGCTCTTGCGGAGCGTCATCGACGATACGGCGGCGACGGCACCGGTGCGCATGGTGGTAATCCAGTCGGTGTCGACGAGGGCGAGGAGCTCACCTGTTACGGCATCGTAGAGTAGCATGTCGCTGCCGAGGCTGGGCACGGATTGGAGCAGACGGTGCACCACCTTGATGCCGAAATAACGGCGATGGAAACCGCTGTCGGGTATTGCTGTGGGGTGGGGCAGCAGACAGGGCATGGAGGTGAAGAACTCTCCGTCCTCAGGATGTACGCTGATCTTGGCTGGCAACTGTGCCAGCTGTTTCATGGCGAAGCTTTCCCTTATCCATTGGATGCAGGTGGTGGGCGGTATGCCCAGGCTGCGGATGATATGTTCGGAGAGAAGTTTCAAGAATGTTGAGTGTTGAGTGTTGAATGTTGAGTGGTCGCTGCGCGATGAAGAATGGTGAATTATGAATTATGGATGTTGAGTGTTGAATGTTGAGTGATGAGTGACGAGTGATGAGTGACGAGTGATGAATGTTGAGTGTTTAGTGTTGAGTGTGGAGTGCTGCAATGAGGCGTGCGTTGTCGGCGTGGTTGCGCACGGCGATGCGCATGTATTGGCGGCCATCAAGACCAACTTTGCCAGAGCAGTCGCGCATGAGGATGTTGTGGCGCTTGAGCATGGTGATGACCAGTTGGGCGGCGTTCTTCGGCGGCAATACCTCGCAGAGGAAATAGTTGGCTTGTGAGGGCATGACGCGGAGGAACGGAATCTGGCGCAGTTGGCGTTCGAAGTCGTCGCGTTCGTCAATGAACCGTTGGCAAGCGCGATGGTATTCCTTCTCGTATTTGCTGAAAATCTGCATGAAATATTCAGCGAAGGAGTTGATGTTCCAGATGCTCACTTTCTTCTTCATGCGGCTGATGAGGTCGGTGTCGGCGCTGCAGAGAATGCCCAGGCGTATGCCCGGCACACCGTAGCTCTTCGAGATGCTTTTCATGACCACCATAGTGGGGTAGGTCTCGAGGATATCGTCGCGGATGAGCGAGTTGTTCTCGTAGCCTACGGTGAAGTCGACGAAACTCTCGTCCACCACCAAGCGTATGCCTTGTTCGTGGCACCATTTAGCCAATGTCATTACATCGGAGGTGGGGATGAAGTTGCCCGATGGGTTGTCGGGGTTGATGAGCACCAGATTGTCTGCGTGGTGCTCGCTGAAATAATCCATTAGGTCCTGTGCGCTATAGCGGTAGTCGTCGTTCTGCGGTATGAACGTCACCAGGTTGCCTTTCTCTCGTCGGTTGGGATATTCCTCGAAAGTGGGTCGCACCACGCCCAGTGTTCCCGGGAGCATCTCCATGAGCGCCTTGATGAGTTCGGCGGCGCCATTACCCGGAATGATGTATTCCTCTTTCACTCCCCAGCATTTGCTGGCCAGGAGTGTGTTCACCTTCATGCCCGACGGGTATTCGGCAATGAGTGTGCGGAAATAGGCCTCCAGCTCGTCGATGATGCGCGACTCGTTGAAGTAGGGGTTCACCAGATAGCAGTAGTCGAGCATCTTGGGGAACCGCCAGAAACCGCCATAACGACCGTAATACTTTGGCAGCACGTCCTTCTCGTCGGCGAAGAGCGCCTCGGCGATGTCGAGGTCTTGTTTGTCGTCGATTTCATACCATTTCGCCTCGCCAACGGGCAGTGCCTTCAGGTCGTGGCTGTTGAGGAACGAGATGATGCGCAGCACGTTCTCGTAGTATTCGTTGCTGCCCACGGCCTTGGTGTAGGCATCGAGGAAGGGCAGGTATTTGTTGCGTGAGAAATCGCGTGAGAACTTGTAGATGTTGAGCGTCTTGTAGTAGCGGGGTGCGTCGTCGTAACGGAAGTCGGCCTTCGGGATGAAGTTGACGATATTGTGGTCGCTGTCGATGCGCACCATGGTTCCGTCCATCCAACTCTCGTATTTAGCCACTAATGCCAGATTCGGCCTAGAGTCGTCGATAAGGGACTGAAGGATGGACTTCTCAACAATGAGGTCCGACTCGAGCAGCAGCGTGTCGTCCTGTGCCATCTGTTCGCGTGCCAGCCACAAGGAGTAGATGTTGTTCGTGCGGTCGTAGATGGGGTTGTTGACGTATTCTATCTGCAACCGGTCGTCGTAACGCTGGCCGATGTATTCGATGAGGTTCTGCGCCTGGTAGCCCACCACGATGACCACACGTTGGATGCCCAACTCAGCGAGCAGTGACAGGGTGCGGTCGATGAGGCGCACACCATTCACCGGCAACATGCATTTGGTGTTGTCGCGGGTGTATTCGCCGAGGCGTTTGCCCATGCCGGCTGCGAGGATGATGGCTTGCATTTAGGAATGACTGATGATGGATACCTCCCCCTGCCCCCCTCCAAAGGAAGGGGTAAAAGAATAAGAAAGTGCTCTGGAAATTTCGTGTAGGTGCTTGGGGGACACGGATAATACGTGATTTGACTAATGGGGGCGTATGGGTGAGCGTTTCGCTTTTCAGCTAAGGGCATATTCTCACCTCTTCCTGTCGTTTTGTAGCAACGGGAATAACATTAGGAAGAAAAGATGCCCTCAGTGAAATGGCGAGTGGCCGCATGGGAGCGCATTTCGTTCCTGTTTTTGGCATTACAGGGAATGTGCGCTCGCAGTTTAGCGCAAATCGCTGAATCGCGCTGCAAAGATACTATTTTTTTTAAAGACATAGGGGGCAAAAGGGCATATTTTTTATTATCAGGGGGGTAAAAGTGTGTTTTTTTGATGTATAACAACAAAATCGACACATAGACTTGGAAAATGACAGATGAACATAAGGATTTTTGACATAGGAACAAATGAACATATATTTTTGACACATGAACATAGGGACATGTTTTTTCGACATATGAACATAGGGACATAAATGTTGACACATAAACGTTGACTGGATAATTATGTCCTTTTGTTCTTATGTCTAATTCAATTTGTTCTTATGTCTAATTCAATTTGTTCTTTTGTCTAAACCGATTTGTTCTTTTGTCTAAACCGATTTGTTCTTGTGTCCATACTATTTGTTCTTATGTCCTTTTAACTGATACACATCAAGTTTTTATTTTGCGTGAAAAAATCATCGACTCTTATTTAATAATTCGCTGAAAAATGATTAACTTTGCAGTCCTATATTGTCATTAAAAAAGTAATAACCATATAACTGATTGATATTCAAATGGCTGACATAAAATCTATCAAGAGGGCGCTCGTTTCGGTGTTTCACAAGGACGGACTGGACGACTTGCTCTGCAAACTCAACGAAGAAGGTGTTAAATTTCTCTCCACGGGAGGAACGCAGAAATTCATTGAGTCGCTGGGCTACGAGTGCCAGACGGTGGAGAGCGTTACCACCTATCCTTCAATACTTGGCGGCAGGGTGAAGACGCTGCATCCGAAAGTATTCGGCGGTATCCTTGGCCGTCGCGAAGAAGAAGGCGACCGCGAGCAGATGGCGCAGTACGACATTCCCGAGATAGACCTGGTGATAGTGGACCTATATCCTTTCGAAGACACTGTGAAGAGCGGTGCCTCCGACGCCGACATCATTGAGAAGATTGACATCGGTGGCATCTCGCTTATCCGTGCCGGAGCGAAGAATTTCCGCGACGTGGTGATTGTGCCGAGCAAGGCCGAATATGGCGTGTTGCTCGACATCCTGAACAAAAAGGGTGCGCAGACCGACATCGACGACCGCAAGATGTTTGCCGAAAGGGCTTTTGCCGTCAGTTCACACTACGACACCGCCATTCATGAGTGGTTCGCGGAAAATTGATTAAATACCTCCCCCCAACCCCCTCCGAAGGAAGGGGACAGTTAGTCAATAGAAATACACTTCACCCTCAATATGAAACCCTAAGCCCCACCTAATCTCCTTCTTGAGGGATTAGGTGAAGACTTACAAACATAATAAAAAGATGGGATTCTTTTCATTCATACAAGAGATAGCGATGGACCTTGGCACCGCCAACACCATCATTATCAGTGACGACAAGATTGTAGTTGACGAACCATCGGTGGTGGCTCTTGACCGTAGGACCGACAAGATGATTGCCGTGGGCGAGAAAGCCAAGCTTATGCACGAGAAGACGCATGAGAACATACGTACCATCCGTCCGTTGCGCGACGGCGTGATAGCCGACTTTACAGCCTGTGAGCAGATGATGCGCGGACTCATCAAGATGGTGCATACGGGCAGTAAACTCTTCTCTCCTTCGCTGCGCATGGTGATCGGTGTGCCCAGTGGCTCTACTGAGGTGGAGCTGAGGGCGGTGCGCGACTCGGCGGAGCATGCCGATGGGCGCGACGTGTACCTCATCTTCGAGCCCATGGCGGCAGCCATCGGCATTGGCATCGATGTGGAAGCCCCCGAAGGCAACATGATTGTGGACATCGGTGGCGGTTCGACGGAGATTGCCGTCATATCGCTCGGTGGTATCGTATCGAACAACTCCATCCGCGTGGCCGGCGACGAATTGACGTCGGACATCCAGGAATATATGAGCCGCCAGCACAATGTGAAGGTGAGTGAGCGCATGGCCGAGCGTATCAAGATACATGTGGGGTCGGCACTCACCGACCTGGGCGACGAGGGGCCGGAAGACTATATCGTACACGGCCCGAACCGCATCACCGCACTGCCCATGGAGGTGGCGGTGTGTTACCAGGAGGTAGCGCATTGCCTGGACAAGACGGTGGCAAAGATTGAGAACGCCGTGCTCTCGGCTCTTGAGAAGACGCCGCCTGAGCTCTATGCCGACATCGTGCACAACGGCATCTACCTGACGGGTGGCGGTGCCCTGCTACGTGGGCTTGACAAACGTCTCTACGAGAAAATCAACATCCCCTTCCACATCGCCGAGGACCCGCTCCATAGTGTGGCCAAGGGTGCGGGCATCGCCCTAAAGAACGTTGACCGCTTCTCATTCCTCATGAGGTAGTTCGAGTGACGGGTGACGAATGACGAGTGACGAATGGTCGCTTCGCGATTACGAATTACGAATGACGAATTCTTCATTCCACATTCTTCATCGCGAAGCGACCATTTCACATTCCACACTCAACACTTCACACTCAACACTTCACACTCAACACTTCACACTCAACACTCAACATTCAACACTCAACATTATTAAACCATGCGCAACCTGATTGCCTTTTTCAAGCAATATAGCCACTGGATGGTGTTTCTGCTGCTCGAGGTGGTGAGTGTGGTGCTGTTGTTCCAATACAACAGCTATCACGGCAGCGTATGGTTCTCGTCGGCCAACGCCGTGACGGGGAAGATTATGGAGATTGACGCGTGGATAGGGACTTTCTTCAGCATGGGCGACGCCAACCAAGACCTCACGGCCCGCAACATCCAGTTGGAGCAGGAGGTGGCCGCGCTGCGAGAGCAGGTGGAAACGTTGCAGCGACGTGACAGCACGTGGAAACCATCGGCGCAGGACCAGTTGCTCAGCGCCTTCAAGACCATTCCCGCCAAGGTGGTGGGCAATTCGGTGAGCCGTCCCGACAACCTCATCACCATCAACAAAGGAACGGCCGATGGCGTGCGGCCAGACATGGGCGTTGCCTGTGGCACCGGTGTCGTGGGTATCGTGTATATGGCGTCGGCCCATTATGCCGTGGTGCTGCCAGTGCTCAACGCCCGTTCGAACATCAGCTGTCGCATCCGTGGCCGCGGCTATTTTGGTTACCTGCACTGGAATGGTGGGCTAAGCGACCAGGCCTTCGTTGACGATGTGCCCCGCCATGCCAAGTTCGAGGAGGGCGACACCATAGAGACCAGTGGTTATAGCGACGTGTTCCCACCGGGAATCCTTGTGGGACATATCATGAAGAGCCATGACTCGAAGGATGCCCTGTCGTACCGTCTGCAGGTGAAACTGTCGACCGATTATGCGCGGCTGCGTGACGTGAGTGTCATCGACAATGCCTCGCTCAAGGAACGCCTTGACATCCTCAGGGAGGCGGAAGACTCCATCAAACCGCAACGCAAGCAATGAGATTCGAGATATTCAGACATATCGCACTGTTTTGCTTGCTGGCACTCGTTCAGGTGCTGGTGCTCAACCACATCCATATAGCCGGTGTGGCCACGCCCTTGTTGTATGTCTATTTCATTGAGATTTTCCGGCGCAATTATTCGAGGCACGCCTTAGTGTGCTGGGGATTCGCCCTCGGGTTGCTCATGGACACTTTCCAGAACACTCCGGGTGCCGCCGCGGCATCGCTCACCCTCCTTGCTTTCGTACAGCCCGAGTTGCTCGACCTGTTCCTCACACGTGAACAGGCCGACGACATGAGTCCCTCGAAAGCCAGCCTGGGGCGCTTGCCTTTCTTCTATTTCACCACCCTGTGCACCTCGCTGTTCTGCATCGTCTTCTTCCTGCTCGAGTCGTTCTCGTTCTTCAACTGGGTGTCGTGGTTGGAACGTTCGCTGGGCAGCATCGCCTTGACCGAGGTGCTCATCATGGCCATCGACACGTTGAGGAAGAAAAAAGAAAGGAAGGAGTGATGAAAGACTATGAACTGGAGAAACGGCGCTATGTGATTGGCGGGGTGGCCATCATCATCGTCGTGGTGTTCATCATTCGTCTGTTCACGTTGCAGATTATGAGCGATGACTACAAACGCAACGCCGACAGCAACGCTTTCCTGAAAAAGGTGGAGTTCCCCTCAAGGGGCAATATCTCTGACCGCAACGGTAAGTTGCTCGTTTACAACCAGCCGTCGTACGACATCATGGTGGTGGTGAACGAGGCCCGTAGCCGCATCGACACCACGGAGTTGTGCAACACTCTGAATATCACCAAGGATTATTTCATCAGGCGTATGCGCGACATTCAGGACCGTTCGAAAAACCCTGGATACTCGCGTTTCACGCAGCAGCTATTCATGACCCAGCTCAGCGACCAGGAGTTCAGCGTGTTTCAGGAAAAAGCTTACCGTTTCCCCGGTTTCTATATCCAGAAACGCTCCATCCGACAATATGAATACCCCAATGCCGCGCTGTTATTGGGCGACGTGGCCGAGGCATCGCCTGAGGACATCAAGCGCGACGGCTATTACCAGCCCGGCGATTATATCGGCAAGCAAGGCATAGAGCGGAGTTACGAAGAAGAGTTGCGCGGCACGAAGGGGGTGCAGGTGCTCTTACGCGATGCCCACGGCCGCATTCAGGGCAATTACCAGAATGGCGAGTTCGACACCCAGCCCATTCCCGGCAAGGATCTCACGCTGAGCATCGACATTGAACTTCAGCGTCTGGGCGAGCGCCTCATGGAGGGCAAACTGGGCAGCATCGTTGCCATAGAACCGAAAACCGGCGAGGTGCTTTGTCTCGTTAGTTCGCCTTCTTACGACCCGCGTCTGATGATTGGCCGCCAACGTGGCAAGCATCATGCCGAGTTGGCGCGCGACCCCCTGAAGCCCCTGCTTAACCGTGCCATCATGGGTATGTATCCGCCAGGATCCACCTTCAAGACCTCGCAGGCCCTCACTTTTCTTTCCGAGGGCATCATCGACCAGGACACAAAATACCCCTGTCACCGCGGTTTCGTCTTCTCTGGCATGAGGGTGGGGTGCCACGGTCACGGTTCGCCGCTAAACCTTGTGCCCGCCATCGGCACATCGTGCAACGGCTATTTCTGCTGGGGACTGTACCACATGCTCACCAACAAGAAATACGGTTCGCTTCATAATGCCGTGAACACCTGGCGCGACTATATGGTGAGCATGGGTTTCGGTTACAAACTCGGCATTGACCTGCCCGGCGAAAAACGTGGCATGATACCCAACGGCGATTTCTACGACAATGCGTTCAAGAACGGGTGGAGCGCGTTGGGTGTCATCAGTATCGCCATCGGACAGGGAGAGGTGACCCTCACCCCGCTGCAGATAGCGAACCTCGGAGCCACCATCGCCAACCGTGGCTTTTTCTATACCCCCCATGTGGTGAAGTCGGTGGGTGGAGAACCGCTCGACGCCACATTCACCACACCGCGCTATACCAAAGTGCCGCCCGAGGCTTATAAATTGGTGGTCGAGGGTATGCGCAGGGCCGTCACTGGAGGAACTTGCCGGCGCGCCAACCGTAGTGACTATGCGGTATGCGGCAAGACAGGAACCGCGCAGAACCGCGGTCGTGACCATAGCGCCTTCATGGGCTTTGCACCCATGGAAGACCCCCAGATAGCCGTGGCCGTGTATGTGGAGAACGGTGGTTTTGGTGCCGTCTATGGTGTGCCCATCGGCGCGTTGATGATGGAACAGTTTATCAAAGGAAAGTTGTCGGCCAGCAGCGAGGCACAGGCGTCGGCGATACAGAAGAGACATATCTCCTATGGCAAAACGGACAGATAAGCAACCCAGCGTGTTAGGTTCACTCGACTGGTGGACCATCGCCATCTACGTGGCGCTCCTCTCCTTCGGGTGGGTGAGTGTCTGCGGAGCCAGCTACACCTATGGCGACACCGACATCTTCAGCCTGAGCACACGTTCGGGCATGCAGATTGTGTGGATAGGCACGTCGATACTGCTTGGTCTGGTCATACTCTTGCTTGACGACCGTTATTACGACACTTTCGCCTATGTCATCTACGGACTGATGATGTTCCTGCTCTTCGCCACCATCTTCAATCCCCATGAGATCAAAGGCTCAAGGTCGTGGCTGGTCATGGGTCCCGTGCGATTGCAACCCGCTGAGTTCGCCAAATTCGCCACGGCATTGGCCGTGAGCAAATATATGAGCTCCTATGGTTTCAGCATGCAGCGCATGAAACAATTCTTCGCTGCCTGTGGACTCGTCTTCCTGCCCATGCTGCTCATAGTGGGCCAGAAAGAAACAGGCTCGGCATTGGTTTACATGTCGTTCTTCCTCATGTTCTACCGTGAGGGAATGCCTGGCAGCATCCTCTTCACCGGAGTGGCTATGGTGGTGTATTTCGTGATGGGCATTCGCTACGAGCAGGTGATGCTGCTGGGTACGCCCACCTCGGTGGGAAAATTCGTGGTGTTGCTGTTGGTGCAACTCTTCTCTGCCGGCATGGTGTATGTGTATTGCGACGACAAGCGCAAGAGCCTGAGCATGTTGGGGTATATGCTGTTCGTCACTGTAGGATTCCTGTTGTTCTCGCTTTATGTCATACCTTTCGACATCGTGTGGGTGCAGCTGGTGGTGTGTGCCGCCCTCATTGGCTATCTGCTGTACCAGTGGATGAGCACGCGAAAGACCAATTTCCTGCTTGTGGCCTTGTTCGCCGTAGGGTCGATAGTGTTTTTCTATAGTGCCAGCTACGTACTCAACTCGGTGATGGAGCCCCACCAGCGTACGCGTATCAACGTGTTGCTGGGGTTGGACGACGACCTGAGCGGTGCCGGTTACAATGTCCATCAGAGTGAGATTGCCATTGGTTCGGGCGGTTTGGAGGGAAAAGGTTTTCTCAATGGCACGCAGACGAAGTTGAAGTTTGTGCCCGAGCAAGACACCGACTTCATCTTCTGCACCGTGGGTGAGGAGGAAGGTTTTTTGGGCAGTGCCGGTGTGTTGTTGCTGTTTCTAGCCCTCATCTTGCGACTCATCCATTTGGCTGAGCGTCAGCCGTTTAAATTTGGGCGGGTATATGGCTATAGTGTGGTGAGCATCTTCCTTTTCCATGTGTTTATCAATGTGGGAATGGTGCTCGGACTGACGCCCGTCATTGGCATCCCGTTGCCTTTCTTCAGTTATGGTGGCTCGTCATTGTGGGGTTTCACCATCTTGTTGTTTATCTTCCTCCGCATCGATGCCGGGAGGAATATAATAAGAACTTAGGGGAACTTAGGAAAACCTAGGACAGCCTAGGACAACCTATTAAAAACCTATGGTAATAGCCATTAACTATTCTCTTTTAAGAAGATGTATCCCCACTTCCGTCACGCCAGGTAGTGAGCGGCGTAGCATGTTGTGATGGATGCGTATGGCGAGTGAGTCGCCTTCGTTGATGTGCAGAAAACGGAAGGGCAGTTCTTGCTGATAAATTGACAAGCCCCGACCTATTGGCTTGCCTTGTTGGTCGTAGATGGGTAGGTTTAGCGTGTCGGTGAGGAGTTTGCCCGAAGGGAATAACTGCTGTTCGATCACCAAGGAGAGGCGCAAGAAGGGATAGCTGCCTTCGGTGCGCAAACCGAGTTCTTCCACATAGGGACCGCCCTCGTCGAGAGGTGACACGTAGAATGTGAGCACGCTGTCTTTCTCCCATCCTCTCACGTCGGTGTGTCGATAGTCCACATATCGGGTGTTGGGAAAGCAGGATGTCAACAAACCCATCGCCAACACTCCGGTGGCTAATGCCGCCAGTACTCGTCGTCGTGTTGTCTGGATGCTTGCGAGCATTTTTCCCGTCATTCTTTCTCCTTGGCCTTTTGGGTGCTCCTTCTTTCTACTAGGCCTTGTGGTGTCGCGATTCCCGTTGCTGCGCGGGTCTGTCGTCCTGCCTACCTCTTGGTCCTTGGTCCTTGCCTTTCGTCCCTTGTCCTCTGTTTCTTGGTCCTTGGTCCTTGCCTTTCGCTCCTTGTCCTTTGTCCTTCCCCCCTTTTTTCTTGCGCTTGTTTTTGTCGAAACGCGTGATGCTCTCATTCTCCAAGAGGTCGAGAGGTCGCTCTTCCTGTTGCACTTGGTCGTCGTCGAGCAGCGACAGCGGTTTCTCTCCCCTTTTGTTCATCTCGATGATGTCGTTAGCCCTTGCAGAGCTGATGGTGCACAGGTTGGCAGCCATGCGTTTGTCGGTGGAATAGGTGACCAGTCCGGCCAATATGTCGCTTTTGAACAAGTAGTAATCGTTGTCGGCCGTTTGGAGTACCACCTCGCGCGCGGGCATTAGTTTTCCCGCTTCCATATAGTTGTCCACCTCGTAGTTGAGGCAGCATTTCAGTTTGGCGCACATGCCCGCCAGTTTCTGCGGGTTGAGTGATATGTCCTGGAAGCGTGCCGCGGCGGTGCTTACCGACACGAAGTTCTTCATCCATGTGGCGCAACACAGTTCACGTCCGCAGGGGCCGGTGCCACCGATGCGCCCTGCTTCCTGTCGTGCTCCAATCTGTTTCATCTCGATGCGTACATGGAAAGTTTCCGCCAACACTTTGATGAGTTGTCGGAAGTCGACACGTTCGTCGGCGATATAGTAGAAGATGGCTTTGTTGCCGTCGCCTTGGTATTCCACGTCGCCGATTTTCATCTGCAGACCCAGGTCCTTGGCGATTTGGCGGCTCTGTATCATCGTGCCGTGTTCGCGGCTTTTCGCCTCATGGTATTTGTCCATGTCGACGGGTTTGGCTATGCGGTAGATGCGTCGAATATCCTCTTCCGACTTCAGGTTGGCTTTTTTCACCTGCAATCGCACCAGTTGTCCGGTAAGCGTCACCACTCCGATGTCGTGTCCCGGATTTGCCTCCACTGCCACAATGTCGCCTTTTTTCAGGTCAAGGTGGTTCACGTTGTGGTAATAGCCTTTTCGGGTGTTCTTGAACTGCACCTCCACCAGGTCGGTGCTGGTGTCGTTGCCGGGGATGTCGGCCAGATAGTCGTAGGTGTTCAACTGCTTGTCTTGTCGACCGCATCCGCGTCGGCAAAGTCCTCGGTCGCAGCCGCTCACCATTTTGAAGGTCATATTTTTGTAGTCCATAGGATGTTTGTTTCTTTCAAATCACGCCTTGATGACCACCGTGATGCTCAGAGCCATGTTGTAGAACACGATTCTGGCATTGGCATTCTGTGATATGTCACGAATGGCTCGTTGTATGATGTCGCTGATGGTCAGCACGTTGCGTTCGTTAACGAAACGTGCGAAGTTCTTGGCGAAGTTTTCTTCGTCGATGGTCATGTAGTTGAGTTCCGGATGTTGGAAATTGTACATGAAGTTTTCGCGTATGAGGCGAAGGAAATAATGAAGCATTCGTTTCTGCTGTTCGCGCCCCATGGCGGCAGCCGTTTCCGCCCATTTTTTCATGGCTCGAACGTCGCGTTGGTAGGCGATGCGCATGAACTGTATGAACAGGTCGAGGAACGTGCGGTTCTCGTGGTTGGCGTCCAGCTCGTCGAGTGCTTGCAGCCAGTTGCCTGTCACCACATGGGCGATGCGTTTGGCTGAAGCTTCGTCGATGCCCCGTAGGTTCACCAACGCCTCTTCCACTTCTTTGTCGCTGAGTCGGTGCAACGTGATGGGTTGTGTGCGGCTTCGTATGGTCTCGAGCAGCAGTTCGGGTTGTTCGCTCACCAGGATGAAGAGTGTCTGCTGGGGCGGTTCCTCCAGCAATTTGAGGATTTTGTTGGCCGCTGCGGCATTCATGCGTTCCGGAAGCCACATGATGTTGATTTTGTAGCCGCCTTGCGACGACATCAACGACAGTTTGCGCTGCAACTCATCGCTCTCGCGCACGGTGATGATGCTCTGCTGGTTCTCTACGCCAATCTCCTCCAGCCACTGGTTGAGAGTGAAGTAAGGGCCTTTCTGCAACAGCCTGTGCCATTCTCGTATGAAGTCGTCGCTGATGGGTTTATAATCGGACGGGCTACCCTTGGGCTTGATGGTGGGGAAGGTGAAATGCAGGTCGGGATGTTCCCATTTTGCCAGCATGGCACATTGCGGGCAATGACCACAAGCTTCCTCGCCGGGTGCGTGGTTCTTGCAGAGTAGGGCGGAGGCGAAGGCCAGGGCAAGCGCCATTTTTCCATCGCCTGGAGGGCCTTGGAACAACATGGCATGAGGTACCTTGCCGCTGGCGGCCATGGCCAGCAGGTGTCGCTTGGTATCTTCCTGTCCTATTACTTCTGAGAAACGCATGTAGTTGAAATTTATCAGGAGGAGTTTAGGAGTATAGGAGTATAGACAATGGCCTGTGTGTGGTAATCTCTTGCTCCTTACTCCTTGCCCCTTGCTCCTATCGTCACATCAATCTTTGTACCACCTCTTTCACACTTTCGATGGCCGACACCGTGTAGAAATGAATGTTGGTCACGCCATGGGCGTAGAGTTCGCGGCATTGGGCTGTACACCACTCGATGCCCAGTTCTCGGGCCGAAGTGTCGTCGTGGCATTTCAATGCTTCCGCTGCCAGTGCCTGAGGAATGTCGCAGTGGAATGTCTTGGGCACAGTGGTGATTTGGCTCAGCTTGGCGAAGGGCTTGATGCCCGGGATGATGGGGATGGTGATGCCCATGGCGCGTGCCTGTTCCACAAACGAGAAATATTTCTCATTGTCGTAGAACAACTGCGTCACGGCATATTGCGCGCCCAGATCCTGTTTCATCTTCAGGTAGAGCATATCCTGCTCGAGATTGGGCGCTTCTTCGTGCTTTTCGGGATAGCAGGCCACGCCGAAACTGAACGGCTGTCCAGGATGTTTCATCTGGCTACCGTCGGCGAAGAATCCCTCGTTGAATCGCGTTACCTGTTGTATGAGGTCGGTGGTGTGGCTGTGTCCGCCTGGGGTGGGAGTGAACATCTTGTCGTCCTGGGCTTTGTCGCCTCGCAGCAGCAGCAGGTGGCGAATGCCCAGAAACTGCAGGTCGAGCAATTCGTATTCGATGTTTTCAATAGTCGTGCCGCTGCAGATGACGTGTGGGATGACAGGAATGCCGAAACGCTGCTGTATGGCGGCGGCGATGGCTATGGTTCCTGGGCGGCGGCGTATGCGCTGTCGTTCGAGCAATCCCCCTTCCACCTCGCGATACACGTATTCGCTGTGGTGGGTGGTGATGTTGATGTATAAGGGGTCAAGTTCTTTTAGGATGGCGATGGTTCGGAAAAGGTTTTCCGTGCCTGTGCCTTTCAGAGGGGGCAGCACTTCGAAAGAGAAGTGTCGCCCTTGAAGACCCTTGTTGAAAAGATCGAATAGTAGCATCGCAAATTCAACGTTTAAAAGTGGGCGGGCCGTTAAAAGCCCGCCTCTAAAGATTTCTTATTTCTCTTTCTTCCACAGACGGCTCATGTCTTCGAGCGTCTTACCCTTCGTTTCGGGTACCAAGCGCCAGACGAACAGGGCCGCCAGCACGCAGATGATACCGTAGAGTCCGTAGGTGAACCAGTGACCGAAGTCGTCGCCCTCGCTCAGGTGCATGTTGAACATCGGCACGAAGGTGGAGCTGACAATGAAGTTGAAAATCCACTGGAAGGCCACGGCAATGGCTACAGCGGCGCCACGGATGGTGTTGGGGAAGATTTCGGCGATGAGCACCCAGGTGATGGGTCCCCACGACATCATAAACGAAGCCGAATAGACCATGATGCTGATGGCAGTCACCATCTCCATGCCGGCGTGTCCGAAGGTTACGGCAACGCCGAAGGCACCAATGGCCATGCCGATGCTACCAGTTATAAGCAACGGTTTGCGGCCCCATTTCTCCACGGTGAAGATGGCCACGAGGGTGAAGAGGATATTGATAATACCCATGACCACAGTCACCACCATCGGGTTCTCCATGCCCATGTCGCCAAAGATACGCGGTGCGTAATAAAGCACGGCGTTGATACCCACAGCCTGTTGGAACACACTGAGCATGATGCCCACGAAGATGACAAGGAAACCATAGGTGAACAGTTTCTCGGTCTTTACGGTGATGGTCTCCTTGATATTGTGAAGGATGGTGGCTGCCTTCTCGCTGCCGTTGATGCGTGCGAGGATGCCCAGGGCTTTCTCATCCTTGCCTACTGAAACAAGGTAACGCGGCGTTTCGGGGACGAAGCAGATGAGCAGAGCGAAGAGACCAGCGGGTACAGCTTCAGATCCGAACATATAACGCCAGCCAGTGGCGATGGTCCAGGGGTCGCTGCCCGGGGCGATGGCGTTCACGCCTTGCCCTATCGACTCGATGATGGGGTTGGTATGCTCACCCAAGATGAGGAAGTTGACAAAGTAAACCACCAACTGGCCGAAAATAATGGCGAACTGGTTCCATGATACCAACATACCACGGATGTTTGAAGGTGCCACTTCACCGATGTACATGGGGCAGATGGCAGAAGCCAAACCTACTCCAATACCACCGATGACACGGTAGATGTTGAACGTAATAAGTAGCGAGAATGTTGGTTCACCATGCTTGAAGAACAGGAACTCGGGATTCATCGAACCTAATGCGGAGATGAAGAACAGGATGCCAGCGATGATGAGTGAGCGTTTGCGTCCCAGTCGTGTGGCCAACAGTCCAGAGAGTGCCGATCCGATGATGCAGCCAATGAGCGCCGATGCCGAGGTAAATCCGTGCAAGCCATCGGTGTAGGTGAAGTCTTTTGCTCCCATGAAGAAGGCTTGCAGACCTTTCTCTGCACCAGAGATGACGGCTGTGTCGTAGCCGAAGAGCAGTCCGCCCAGAACGGCCACCAAAACGATGCTAAAGAGATAGGCTTTGCTGCCTGTTTGGTTTTCTTTCATTGTGAATAGGTTTTGGTTATTGATGTTGTAATTGTTCTTTCCCTGTTTAATCTTGCAAAAGTAAGCATTTTTTTCCGCTTTGCCAAAAATCACGGCACAAAAAAGAAAACCGCAGCCGGACATGTCCGGCTGCGGTGAGAGAAGCCTATTTTGATATAGGAGAGTGAGAGGTTATTCTTATTTGTTGATCACCTTCTTGCCATCGCGGATGACGATGCCCTTGTAAGAGCCGTTCACCTGCTGGCCATTGAGGTTGTAAATCTTGCTCTTGCTCTGCTGGTCGGCTTTCACCACGGTCACGTTCTCGATGCCAGTGGCAGAGGCAGCAAGTTCTTTCGCCTCTTCGATGGTGATATCGCCCTGTACCACGATGATGGGGTCGGACTCCACTTCATAACCCTTTACGTGAGTGATGGCGTAGCGGGCGTTGCGTGTTTCAGAGGCACTTCCGGTATTCACTTCCACGGTGGCGTCGGCAGGCAGCGGATCAGCATAGAAGATAATGGCGGCGATGAGGTCGTCAACGGTAATCTCCATTTCAGCGTCAACCAATTCCTGAACCTCGACACCCAGCCATTCCTTAGCGTCATCGTCCATCTCCACTTCGTAGTTGGGAGCACCTTGGTCGTCAAACCAGCGGGTTGGTGTGGTGAAAGGAACGTAGTTGAAGCCTACACCACCATCGTCCATAGCTTCGCCCGTTTCAGCGTCGAGACGGACCTCGGTGAGCGGTAACACCTCGCCCGTTGTCGGGTTGATGAAAATGTCGGTGTTGTATTTTACGTACATGCCATTGATACCTACGTTCATGGCGATGTCGGCGCTGTACTGGACGTATTGCTCTTCGCCGTCATTCCAGACACCCCAGATTGTACCGTTTTCTACAGTCTCATCTTCGATGGGAACGCGCAGGCCGTAGATACCGAAATCGACGAGATCGCTTTCGAAACCAGTAAAGGCCAATACAAACTCCTCGTTAACCACAACGGGTTTTTCCACGATGTTGCCGAAGGCATTCACTTGTTTGTTGGTGAATAGCAATGTTCCTTCGTAGATGGTCTGTTGGTTACGTTCATCTTCAGTTACGAAGTCGAGAGTGTCACCCGGTTCACAGACGAGGGTGGCGATGATGTTGTCCATATCGGCCACCTTGATGGTACCCCAGCGGGCCTCATAATCCTTAACACCGCAAATATGGCAGTACAGTTTTCCGCCTTCTTTGAAAGGATCCCTTGAGAACGAGCTACCTACAGCATATATGTTTTCAATGTAGATAGGAGCCTGCGGCTTGCCAAAATACTGCTCGGCACGATAGCTGGTGAAGGTGTATTCGTCTTCCTCCATGATACCAGAACCATACATATTGTCGCTCAACAATCCCCATGTGGCATAAGGACCATAATAGGTGCCGTTATAGAGATAAGCGGCATGGTCGTCAGTGGCCTTGAATGCGGTTACGGAGTCGGTGAGGATACGGGTGGTGTAGTTGGAACTAACGCGTTGGTAATACACGCTGTTCTGGCTCAAATCCCATGAGTTACTGCCATCGCCGGTATAGAGTGTCGGACAATAGTACATAGCCATTGGCGGCAGGGCAAAGGGCAGGTTGTATTCTTCATCGGCCTCATCTTGGAGTGATACTTTGCCACTGGAAGTCTCGATGCCCCATTCTGTTCTTTTCGGATCGGTGGCTCTGTTGATGAATGGTGTCTCATCCCAAGGAGCAACCAATACCATGTTGTTATAATAGCCATAACCGTCGGCAGTGAAGCCAAGCCAGAAGCTGCCAATGGGACGGTTGTAGTACAGACCATCGGCTGCCGAGCGAGCGGGGCCAGCGGCACGTGTGGGCGTTGCCTCTGTTCGCATGGTCATCTTTTGTTCAAGACGGGGGAGGAAATCACGTTGGCTGAGCGTGCGCTCTCCTTTCTTTTCCTGGGCAAAGCCCGATGTTGCCATCATGGCGGCAACGGCTAAAAGTAAAACTTTTTTCATATTTGCTTTGTTTTTAAAATGTTGGTAATTGTTCATTATCTTTTTTGAATTCCCGGCCGACATTCCTGCCGGCCAGGAATTATGTCAATGTAATCAAGTTTCAATCAATTAGTTCCACCTTGCCACGAACCACATGTCGGGATCGCTGGTCAAGGCCACTTTCACATAGCGCAGGTTAAACGCCGTGGTGGCGGCCGTGATGGTCAGGTGCTGTCCCATCATCTCAATGAGCTGCTTCAGTGCGGGTATCTTGTCGAGAGTATTCTGACCCGCGCTTTCCGCTGGACCAGTGTATTGCAGTGTCACACCCGTGTCGTCTTTCTGCATGTTGTAGAAGAAGTCGGGTCTTGATGTTCCTCCCATGTTGTAGGTTACACGGATGCGAGGTTGCCCGGCATCCTGGCGGAGTACCATATTGGTAAGGCTGCCGCCGAAAGCTTTAAACTGCTGGTTGGCCTCGTTCCATAATGCCTTGAATTTGTCTGACATCTCAGAACTGGTCTGCCATTGCCAACGGTGGTGCTCACTGGCAATCTCTTCGTAGAAGAATTTGACGGGGTCCTCACCCACAATATATACCTCGCTGTTCTCGGTGCTTACGAAACGGTCAAGTTCTGGGTCGTAACGGAAATCCTGTGCTTCGGGCTCATCTTCGTCAACAAAGATGGTTTCGCGGAAGCGCAGGTAATAGTCATCGTAACGCTTGGTGATGAGGAAGTGGTAGTGATAACCAGTTGTCACAGGGTCGTTACCATCGAGATACACCAAAGGTATGGTGGTGCTGGCTTCATCGAAACCATATTTCGAATCCTTTACCATCATATAGATGCGGTTGGGTACCGTAGAGGCAAACATGGTGGATGTGAAACTGTTCACGTCGTTGAAGTAAGTTTCATAGTCCGTACCCTCTTCCAATGGTGTGAGCAGGGAGTAGGTTCCACGCTTTTTGCCCTTCAGCATCATGTAGGAAGCGTCTTCGGGTGCGTCGACAATGACGAACTCATAGTCGCCGCCGATACCCGTACCCGTCTCATTGTCATCCGTTGATGGCACGTCTTCAGGACTGGAGAAGATGTGGAACAGACGGTTGTAGGAGTTGAACGACAGCACAGGTCCGTTGTCGGTGATTACGTCCCACACCGATGTGGCTTCGTCGTATTTGTTGTCGGTGAAGGCATTGCGCATAGCCACCCTGACCGAGTGGTCGGGGTTGAAGTCGCATAGTATCAAGTAACCGTTGCCGTAGGGCACTTCATTGTCGTTGGTGGGGTAGTATTGCATGGCCCATCCGGCGGGTTGTGCTTCCAAGCGTGCAGAGTAAACGTCTTTGATTTCGTTGAGTCGTTCTGCGGCGGTCTTGTCGAAGAGGTCATCCTCTTCGCTTACACAGGAGGTGGCCAGCAATCCACCCGCCAACAGCAGCGACATGGTCAATATCTTGTTCATCATAGTGTTTCCTTTTTATTTGATCTGTAATGCTTTGTATTGATTCACTTCATCGAGCAGCACTTCCATCACGCTACGTGACGGGTCGGAAGCGCTGGGTGATGTCAACGCATTGACGTAACGTCCCCAGTCGTCGAACTTGAAACTGCCGTCTTCATTGGTGGCGTATTGACGACGTTGAATCTCTTCGCGCATGGCATCGATGTCGATGTTGAAAGCACTCATCATCCAATCGCGTACCATCTGCAGCTTGTCGAGAATCAGCTGACGGCCGTTGATTTTGTCGATACCGCCATCGGTCAGGTTGTCGTAAACCACTTTGCCATCTGAGTCGGTCATAGCCGAACCGTCACCATTTCGACTAATCACCTTGCGTACGATGTGATATTCACCGTTGCGTTGAGGATTGAGGTAGCCGATACTGTCGAGGCTTACCCCCGACTTGTTGGCGAAATGGTAGTAGAACACATTGTCGCCCATCTCATGATAGAGTTGGGAACCGAAGAAGGAACCGCCGTTTTTCTTGATGTTGCTCAGTGTCTCGTTGTCGCTGATGACCTTTCCGTCGTTGTCGAGGAATTTGCCTTGGCGTCCGAGGAACCATGTCACGTCGGCTGGGGTGAAATAGAATGCCACATCCTTCATCTCAAGGTCTTCCCAGTCATAATAGGCTGTTGCGAGCAGGTTGTCCCACGATTTTTGGTTGGCGGTGAGGTAAGTGGAAAGGATTTCCACCCAGTCCTCACGTGCCTGTTCCGAGGCATACGGAGTGACGAAACCCCACGATGCCGTCAGCGAGTCGTGCTTGTTGCTCCAGTCCAGCGGGTCGTAGTGACCGTTTGAGAGCAGGTCGAACGACAGTGGGCGTTGGCTTGTCTGGTCGAGGATATGTCCGAACTCGTGGTGCATCACGTGGAAGAAATACTCGTTCATCAGGTCGATGTTGTTCTCATCCAGGTTGTTCACCTTATAGAGGGTGATTTTCAGACCGCCCTCAGCGGTACCCAGTGTTTCTGTTCCCGATGTGGGGTTATAGGATGCCGAGCCGATGACGTGGATGATACGTGGGCTGTTCTGTTTGAGGAACTCCACGCCGCCAAACTGTTTGTATACATCGTACCACAAGTATTTGGAGAGCACGGCCAGCTTGACACTATTCTCATAGCTGGCGGGTATCAGGTTCTTCTGTTTGTCGGAGCCGATATCCTCCATCTTGTAGATAAACTTCAAGTTGTAGGGCTCAAGGAAATTTTTCTTGATGAAGGTGTCAAGTGGGAAAGTATATGCCGAACGGTCCAACGGATAGTCGTTGGTGTCGAATATGGTGGGACCGAAATCGTCATCGCTGCATGCTGCGAAGGTCCCCGTGAGTGCGATGGCCGCACCCAATAGCCAATTGTTCAGTTTGCATTTCATATCGTGGTTCCTCCTTTGTTATTTGATGTAGATGAATTTCGACTGCGGCTCGATGGATGCGCGCTGCGAGTCGTCGGAACTGGGCGAATAGGTGCGCGAGGGTTCCATACCGGCGGCGATGGCGTCCTGTGGTACTTCCACGGCGCGGCGCTCGTCGTTCCAAGTGAGTCTGTACTCAACATTGTTGGCACCCACGAAATGTGAGTATTCCATACCCCAGCGTTTCAGGTCGAAGAAGCGGAGACCGTCCCAGTTGGTTTCAAAGCGTCGGAAATCGTTCAGGCAGTTCATGTAAGGAACTCCTTCTGCGGGAAGCACGGCAGCGGGACTCATGTTGGTTAGGAAATCCCAGTTGTCCAAGCAGTTGGGGTTGCTGCTGTTGGCGTAGTAACTGTTGATGATGTCCTGTGACAAGTCGGCCATACCGCCATTGGCACCCCATGAGATGAGGTTGGTAGGCGAGAACGACTGGTTCGACTTCTCATAGTTAATCAGGTCTTCGAGTGCGCTGGCATAGTTGCCCAGCATGATGTATGCCTCGGCGCGTTCGAGCAGCAGTTCGTTACAGGTAAACTCACGCTTGATGGTGTGAACATAGCCGATGCCCGCAATCTTGTCGGTGTATTCAAACTCTTCGTACACCTTGCCAGAGCAATAACCATAGTCTTCGCCTGTCCAGAATGTCATTCCCGACACGTATGCGGTGGGGTTGACCACCCAACGGCTCCACATGGGGCTGTTGTGGTAGAACAAATCTTTCACCACCTCGCCGTTCTGTGCGTAGCGGTTACCCAGTCCGCGACGGAACATGAGTGAGTGGGTGTCGATGAGCATCAGGTTATTGGGCGATGCGGGATCCTGCCACACTTTGGCGTAGTCGCTGCCATAAGTACATTCATCGAACTTAGAGAAGTCCATCAGTTTGGAGATAATGTTCTCGTTATCGGTACCCAGCACGTAGTTGGCATGTTCGATTACCTTGTTCCAATCGCGTTTGTATAGGTAGAAACGTGCGGCGAAGGCGTGTGCGGCGTTGAGGTTGAAACGCCACTTCGGCAACTTGTAGTTACGTTCGCTCAGATTGGCGAGTCCCTCTTCCAAGTCGGCCTGAATCTTGGCGTAAGTGTCGGTCACCGTGCCACGGCTGTATTCTACAATTACCTTCTCCTCAGGTTCGGTCATGTAGGGTATGCCCTTGTCGGCACGACTCAGTTCGTCGGTCTTATAGGCCTGCGAGAACACGTTCACCAAGATGAAGTGGCAATAGGCGCGGATAAGGAGTGCTTCGGCGCGTGATGCGGTGAGCGATGGCGTCATATTCTGCCCGTGATCGGAAATCTCGTCAATGGCTTGCAGCGCGTGGTTCACGCTGGCGATGGCACCATAGAACGTTTCCCAAAGGAAGCCCGGGGTGTCCTGCGAGGTGGACGACTTGGCGGGGTCGAAACGGAACATCTCATCGTCAACACGGTCGTAAGACGACAGGTTGTAGTGGGTTAACACCTGTTCGGCGTTGGGACTGGCAGGTAGGTGCGGCGCATTGTTGTCCATGATGTTATCGCTGGAAATCTCGCAAACCCAGGCATAGCTGCCACTGGGATAGCAAGAGATAAGCAACTGTGCCACTTTTTCTTCATTGTCGATTTCGATACGCTCGTCGGGCAACTTGTCGAGGAAACTGTCGCTGCACGAAGTGAGCGTGAGTGCCGCCAAGGCCATCAACATTATGATATATCTTGTTGTCTTCATATCTTTGAGTTTTTTATTGTAAAAGTGAAGAGTGAAGAGTGAAAAATAAATTTGAACACTAAACTCTAAACCTTCAACACTAAACCATTAAATACCTAGTCTGACAGTAAGCGTGAACTGTTTTGACAACGGCGAGGCCACACCACCCGAGTTGACGAATTCGGGGTCTTGGCCGTTGAGTTTCTTGTCGGAATAAATCAAGAAGAGGTTTGTGGCATCGAGTTTCAGCGAGGCGCTGCTCAGACCGATGTGCTGCAGCAGTGTGGGCTTGAAGTCGTAGGTCAGCGAGATGTCTTTCATGCGGATGAAACCACCGTCGGCCACACGTGCTGTTGAATAGTTGTAGGCATTGTATGCCCAACCGAGATACATGTCGTTGTAGTACTGGCGTACGGAAGCGATAGCGGGGATGCTGGTCACTTTCTCGTCACCCGGGGTCACCCAACGGTTCTTGAATTCCTTAGGCATGGCGCTTTGGTCGGAATAGCCGGCGGAGAACACCGGGTCAAGACGCAGTTTGTTGCCAAAGGAATAGGTGATGAACACGTTCAGACGCCAGTTCTTCCACTGCAGCATGTTGTTCAGACCACCGGTGATGGTCGGTTCCACGCTACCTTCGTATTTCATGAAATCGAGTTTCTCATACTCCTGGAAATTGATGTCGGTAGTGGTAACCTCTCCGAACTCATTCATGATGGTCGGGATACCTTCGTCGTTCAGTCCCATGAATGGGATGGAGAACAGCGCACGGTGCGGATAGCCTACGCGGGTGTAGCCGCTGGGCTGCACCAGGTCAATCACACGGGCCTGTGAGAGCAGGTCGGTGATGGTGGTCTTACAGTAGGAGAACGTAAGGTCGGTGTTCCATCGCCAGTCGTTGGTAACGATGTTCTGCGATGACAGGGTGGCCTCGATACCATGTGAGCGCATGGAAGCCACGTTGGCGTATTTCTGTCCGAGCAGCTGGGTGTGAACGTAACCCATCAGGTCGTAGTTGTCGCGCCAGTAGAAGTCGGAAACGAGGTTCAGGCGGTTGCCCAGGAAACCGAGGTCGATACCGAGGTTGAACTCGTATTTCTTCTCGTAGGTCAGTTCCTTGTTGGCGTATTGCGTCAGCTCGATGGCTGTCTCCTGCTGGTCGCCCGTGGGACGCCACAGGTTGGAGGAGCGGAAGATGGCACGGGCGTTCGAGGCGGCGCTCTGCTCACCCGTCAGCGAGTAGCTCAGACGCAATGTGGCGTGCGACACGGCACCGCGTGTCTTCTCCATCCACTTCTGGAAGAACGGCTCCTCATGGGCGTTCCATGCTGCCGATACGTTCCATGTGGGTAGCCAACGCGAGCTGCGGGCTTTGCCCAGACGGTTCGAACCGTCGTAACGCCATGTGAAGTTGAACACATAACGTCCTTTGTAGGAGTAGTTACCGTTAGCCACGTAAGCCAGACGACGGTTCCACGATTTGGCGAAGGAGATGAGTTCTGCACCCTCTTCCTTGGCCTGCTTGAAGAAATAGTAGTTGTTGGTCCACAAGCGGGCGGCGTTGTAGTCCACACCGTAGTCGTTATGCTCTGAAGCGTCGTAGTCGGCTTTGTTGGCTTCCATACCTCCGAAGAGATTGAGGATGTGGGTGTCGTTCCATACATGGTTGTAGGTAATGGTGCCACGGAAGTCAAGTTGCTTGACGCTGTTGCGGTTGATGGTGTAGATACCTCCTGATTCCATCACCGACATTGGCAGCGAGTTGGGCTGGTCAGGGTCGGTGTAGAGGTATTTATTGTTGTACATGATGTTGGGGTTGTTCACACCGGCACGGTAGGCTTCGGCCTGGTTCGAGGCATTCAGCACGATGTGCTCACGGTCGGAACGGTTGATACGGTAGGCGCCCAACAGATTGATTTCCAGTCCGAGGATCGGTTTCCAGTTCAGTTCGCCTTGGAACTTCATGTCCATCACGTTCACATCGATATAGTTGTTGTCCAACTCCTGGAAGATGTTGAACGGGGCGTAGTTACGTGTGTACACGTCGTTGGGGTCAAGTGTACGTGAGGTGTTCAGCGCGAAGCTGAAGGGGTTGATGTCGAAGTTACGGCTCACGTTACCACTCACCACGTCGACGCTCTGGTTCAAAGTTCCCGGCGCTTTCTGGTCGCGGTACGACATATTCGTACGCATGGTCACCATCAAGTTCTTCGACAGGTTGTACGAGGCGTTGAGGTTACCTGTGTAACGCTCCACCTTGCTGTCTTTCGACCATCCCGGGTCGTACATGGCCGACACCGAGGCATAGAGGCTCGACCTTTCTGTACCGGCACTTACACTCACGGAGTGGTCCATCATGATGTTATTGTTGAACAGCAGGTCGAACCAGTCGGTGTTACGGAACTCTGCCTGCTGCAGGAAGCCGTTCATGGCCGCCTCGGTATAAGGCAGTCCGTAGGTGCCGTTGGTGGCATTGTACTGGTCGATGAGCGAGTACATACGTCCGTACAGACCGGCGGAGGCGCTGTTAGCTACCTGTGAGAACTCCAGCCATCCTTTGGCGGCCATCTCTTTGTAGATACCCATCTGCTCCTGTGAGTTGCTGATGTTGTACTCGCCATAGCTGGGCTTCAAACGGTAGGTGAACTCACCCGTGTAGTTGATGCTGGTGTGGCCGGCACGTCCTTTCTTTGTGGTGATGACCACCACACCTGCCATTGCGCGTGCACCATAAATAGATGTGGCGCTACCGTCTTTAAGTACCTGGAAGCTTTCGATGTCGTCGGCGTTCAGTCCGGCGATGGCATTGGAAATCAGCGTCTCGGCGTCACCTGACGACAGATCGTCGGCCGACACGTTTACCGCATCTTCCATGATCACACCATCGACCACCCACAGTGGCGATGAGCTACCGTAGATAGACGTGGCGCCACGCACGCGGATTTTCGGTGCCGTACCGAATGTGCTCGACACGTTCTGCACACTCACACCTGCCACATGGCCTTCGAGAGAACGGGTGACGTCGGCCACACCGCTCAG
Organism: Prevotella sp.; assembly: GCA_017538105.1. Taxonomy (GTDB): domain Bacteria; phylum Bacteroidota; class Bacteroidia; order Bacteroidales; family Bacteroidaceae; genus Prevotella. The sequence continues at coordinate 61,354 of JAFYJN010000041.1, forward strand.
TCGTGTCTTGTCGGCATCGACTTTCGTCGTGGCGCCGGTGAACATACGTTTGTCAAGTTTCTGCATACCGGTGACCACTACTTCGCCGTCGATGGTCTGCGACTCGGATTCCAACTTGATGGTCATGTTTTGACCACCTCTCAACACCTGTGTCTTGAAGCCGATGTAAGTGACCTCTATCTGAGGGTTCGCTTGGCTGTAGTTCAGGGAGAACTTGCCGTCGATGTCGGTCACGGCGGCCACCTTTGTACCTTTGATGGTGATGGTGGCTCCAATGGCGGGTTCGCCACTGTCTTCAAGAACGGTTCCTGAAATGGTATGCTGGGCATAAGCCATTCCCAAAGAAAGGAATAGGCATGCCAACATCAAGAATAGTCTTCTCTTCATATAAACCTCTCGTTATTTAATAATACTATTGTTGACGTGTTTGGATAACAGTTTGCAAATATAATTTTTTTTTGCACAACTACCAAGTTTTTAACAAAAAAATTAGCTTTTCATGGATAAATCCTGCAATTATATACTTTTTAAACATAGTTTAGTAAAAAAATGTTTGTGTTGGAGAGAGGCACTTGATATACATCAATTCCGCATATATATTCGAGTTTTTGAATATATATGCGGAATGTATGGGGCGAAGGGAAATGCTGTGTTATTTCACCATAATCACCAAGTATTTGCTGGTGCTCCAGAACTGTTGTGGGTTGGTTATGCGAAGGATATACTGTCCGTTGGCATCGGTGTTGAGCGTATAGGAACCTGCGGGATGCGAGGTCATCATCGTCGCTTTTTTGGAGTAGAGCTTGATTTCCTTGTCCACACGGATGTCAATTTTCGTGAAGTAGTTTTTATTGAAGTGGCTCTTCAACACTTCACCTTTCGACAGGATACCCTGTTCCTTGAGTTCGCTCTTGGTGCCGAATACATAGTATGCCGTGTTCAGTTCACGGTCTTGCTCGGTGATGGTTTGTGTCTTTTGGCTACTCTCAGTCTTCAGCTCTGCCACGTCGTTGTTGAGCGTGCTGATGGTTTGGTCGAGCTCAGTGATATGAATGTCCTTGGCTTCGAGTTGCTGGCGCAACTGTTGCAGTTGTTTGTCTTTCTCTTCGAGTTGGAGAACCAAGCCGTCGAGCGTCTTCTTCAGTTCGTCGCCTTTGACGGTGCTCTCGCGCAGTTGTTGGCGCAGTTTGTCGATGAGTGTGCGGTTCTCCTTCATCTTCTCTTGGATGAACTGCAGATTCTCGCGTATCTGTTGTGGTTTGTTACTGCCTTCACCGTCCTTGGCGAGAGTTACGCGGTCTTCTGCCTCGTTGATCTGGCGGAATCCCTCCTGTATCTCATTCAGCGTTGCCATCATGTCGTTGATCTCGTTGTCGCGCTGGTCGAGTATCTTCTGCAGTGAGTCATTCTGATACACTTGCGGGTTGACCTCGGGTGTTTTCTTCTCTTCCTTGCAGGCCACGACAGCCAGCAGACAGAGGGTGATAAAGAAAAGTTTTTTCATTATTTCAATTATTTGTTGTATCCTTTTTCCCTGCTACCACCACGACGATTTCGCCACGGGGTGGGGTAGTCGTGAAGTGGGCTTGCAATTCGGCAAGACTGCCCCTCACTGTCTCTTCGTGCACCTTTGATATCTCGCGTGACACCGAAACACGGCGGTCGCCGCCGAACACCTCGGCCATCTGCGAAAGTAGTTTCACCAGTCTGTAGGGTGATTCATAGAACACCATGGTGCGTGACTCATCCGCGAGAGCTTGCAGACGGCTCTGTCGTCCTTTCTTTTGCGGAAGAAAGCCCTCAAAGCAGAAACGGTCGCATGGCAGTCCGGAGCAGACGAGTGCGGGAACGAAAGCGGTGCTTCCCGGCAGACATTGCACCTCGACGCCCGCTTCCACGGCTTCGCGCACGAGGAAAAAGCCTGGGTCGCTGATACCCGGTGTTCCTGCATCGCTGATGAGGGCCACATCCATCCCCCCCTTGAGCCGTTCGATGATAGATGACGTAGTGCCATGTTCATTGTATTTGTGGTGTGACATGAGGTGGTTGCTGATGTCGAAATGTTTCAGCAGTACCGACGATGTGCGTGTATCCTCAGCCAACACCAGACCCACCTCTTTCAGTAGGCGAATGGCACGGAAGGTCATGTCCTCGAGATTGCCCACAGGGGTGGGTATGATGTAGAGTATGCCCATAATCGGCGCAAATATAGTTCAAATAATCTTTACACACAAAAAAACGGGGCATTTCTTTGCAATTTTTAAAACGTCTTTGTATTTTTGCAAGAAATAATGCGTTTTTTTGCGATATGAACGGAGAATCAAGACGTCCGGGGCGCATCGAGGTGATTTGTGGCTCGATGTTTTCGGGAAAGACCGAAGAGCTGATACGTCGCCTGAAACGGGCGAAGTTTGCCAAACAGCGTGTGGAGATTTTCAAGCCCACCATCGACACTCGTTATTCAGAGGAGGAGGTGGTGAGTCACGACCAACATTCCATCATGAGCACACCCGTTGACAGCAGTTCTTCGATACTCCTGCTCTCTGCCGACATGGATGTGGTGGGCATTGACGAGGCGCAATTTATGGATATGGGTATCGTCGAGGTGTGCAACACGTTGGCCAACCGTGGCGTCCGTGTCATCGTGGCAGGTCTGGACATGGATTTCAAAGGGGTGCCCTTTGGCCCGATGCCGGGGCTGTGTGCCATTGCCGATGATGTGACGAAGGTGCATGCCATCTGTGTGAAGTGCGGCAACCTGGCCTACGTCAGTCACCGAATCGTCAACAACGACAAACTGGTGCTTCTCGGTGAGGTAGGGGAGTATGAACCTCTTTGCCGTGAGTGCTACCAGCAAGTCATGGAGAGTGAAACAAACGAATAGTTGCCCTTTGCCCCATACACCTAAAGATATATGATTGAACAGAAGATTACATTTGACCGATTCATCCGATGGGCACTCACTGCGCTTGTCGTGGTGGCTGTTCTTTATTTGATGAACAAGTTGAGCGGTGTGCTGCTGCCATTCTTCGTGGCATGGCTGTTGGCTTACCTTCTCTATCCCATCGTCAAGTTTGTGCAGTATAAGTTACATGTGCCCACTCGTTTTCTCTCCATCATCGTCACGCTCATCTTTGTTACGGCTGTCATTGGAGGGATTCTCTACCTCATTATCCCTCCCATGGTGGAGCAGTTTGAGAAACTGGGGAAAATCATCATCAACTATATCCATCAGGCAGCCCATATCAACGACTTCCCAGAGATGGTGCGCAACTGGATGTTGGAGAACAATTCCATCATCGAGAAATTTTTCTCCAGCGGCGACTTTGCCGAAGCTCTGAAGACCGCCATGCCGCAGCTGTTTAGCTTCATCGGTAAGACGGCCAATGTCATCATCAGCATCATCGCCTCGGCCATCACCTTATTATATATGTTCTTTATACTGCTCGACTATGAATACTTGTCGGCCAACTGGATCAAGATTTTCCCGAAGAAGAACCGTCCGTTTTGGGCAGAGCTTATGCAAGATGTAGAGCGTGAGCTGAACAATTATATCCGAGGACAAGGCATGGTGGCCCTGTGCATGGGCGTCATGTTCTGCATCGGTTTCACCATCATCGACTTCCCCATGGCTATTGGCCTGGGTATACTCATCGGCATCATGGACATGGTGCCCTACCTCCACACCTTGGCATTGATACCGACGGCATTTCTGGCTTTGCTCAAGGCTGCCGACACAGGACAGAATTTCTGGATGATTTTCGGTGGCGCTGTGCTCGTTTTCTGTGTGGTACAACTAATATCAGACCTCATTGTCACACCCAAAATCATGGGAAAAGCCATGCGTCTCAACCCAGCCGTGCTCCTGCTCTCCATATCGGTGTGGGGATCGTTGCTCGGGTTCATTGGACTTATCATCGCCCTGCCACTCACCACGTTGCTCATCGCTTATTACCAGCGTTATGTGACGCGTGAGAATGAAGTGGAACAACCCCCGGAGGCATCTATTGAAGAGGTGCCGCCAGAAGAAACACCTCCCGCAATACAGGGAAAGTAATACCCACCCCGGCCCTCCCAAAGGGAGGGTGACGAAAAGGGAAAAGAGTAAAAGAGTAAAAAGGTAAATTAGTTAATTGATACCTTGGATTCCTTTGGATTGCTTAAAATATCCTAGGATAACTTAAGAATTGCCTTGGATGCCTCAGGATTCCCTAAAAAAACTGGAATTTCTACGGGTTCTGGAAAAAAAACACCAAATAGTTTGGTGGTTTCCGGAAAAAGCAGTAATTTTGCACCGCTTTTTAGAAAATGGAGATCCGTTAGCTCAGTTGGTAGAGCACAACACTTTTAATGTTGGGGTCTTGGGTTCGAGCCCCAAACGGATCACTCCCTCTTACCCTCGGGGGGCTGTTGCTTAGGCGCAGCCCCCCACCTCTTTATTATACACCTAATACCCACCCCGACCCTCCCCAAGGGAGGGAGCACATTCCCTCATAATTTGTTCTTTGTCTATAGTTTCTCATTCCTCGTTCTCTGTCAATAGTCACTCATCTTTTTTTACTGTTCTATGCTGTTGATTGGGAAAATAATACTATTTTTGTACTTTCTATGACCTAATTTCATTCATCTTCATGGATATTTTCAAGAAAATACTGCGGAAATGGACAGCCACCAGTTTGGTGCTTCGTATCTTCATAGGTCTTGTCATCGGTGCGGCTCTCGGTTTGGCCGTACCTAGATGGACGGGGATAGGTGTTTTAGGACTGGTGTTCGTAAGCACGCTCAAAGCCATCGCCCCTGTGCTTGTCTTTGTGTTGGTGGCTTCATCCATTGCCAAGGCGGGCGGCGGTCTGGGGTCGCGTTTCCGCACGCTCATCGCCTGTTACGTTCTAAGCACTTTCATTGCGGCACTTTTGGCCGTAGTAGGTAGTTTTCTCTTCCCCGTTACGCTTCAGCTGGGTGATGCGGCGCAGGGCGATGCGCCTGGTGGCTTGGCCGATGTGTTCACCCATTTGCTGACCAATATGGTGACCAACCCGCTCCAATCAGTTTCAAGTGCCAACTACATCGGCATCCTGTTCTGGGCTATCATCATTGGCATCGCCCTGAAGATGAAGGCAAGTGCCACGACCATCAATATGGTACATGATTTTGCCGAGGTCATCTCCCAGGTGGTCAGGTGGGTTATCCAGTTCGCTCCTTTTGGTATCCTTGGATTGGTATTCTCGTCGGTGTCGGAGAGTGGCATGGAGGTGTTCACCACCTATGGCCATCTGGTGTTGTTGTTGGTAGGGTGTATGTTGTTCAATGCATTGGTGTGCAATCCGTTGCTCTCTTTTCTCCTATTGCGTCGTAACCCATATCCGCTGCTGTTCACTTGCCTGAAGGAGAGTGGGTTGAATGCTTTTTTCACCCGTTCCTCGGCGGCGAACATTCCGATTAACATGAATCTCTGCAAGAAACTGAAATTAGACGAGGATTTCTATTCGGTGAGCATACCCCTTGGCGCCACCATCAACATGGATGGTGCTGCCGTGACCATCACCGTCATGTCGTTGGCTGTGGCTCATACCGTTGGGGTGGAGGTGACTTTCGCCTCCGCGCTTTTTCTGGGTATCGTAGCCACCTTAGGGGCTTGCGGCGCGTCGGGCGTGGCTGGTGGTTCGTTGTTGCTCATCCCCATGGCCTGCTCATTCTTCGGCATCGGCAACGATGTGGCCATGCAGGCCGTGGCCATCGGTTTCATCATCGGCGTGATACAGGATTCTGTGGAAACAGCACTCAATTCCAGCGGTGACGTGTTTTTCACCGCCACGGCTGAATATTATGATGAGGGGAAGAGGGTGACGACTGTTGAATGACGAACGTTGATCCTTTAAGGTTTGACGAACTCCAACCTCAACACCCTGATGGGTATGTCTTTCCCAAGGTATTGGTTTTCGTCGATGCAGGTATCGCCCGTGGCTATGAATCCACATTTCTCCATCACACGGCCAGAGGCGGGATTGTCAATGAAATGTCCACTGATGAGTGATGGTATGTCGGTCGTGGTGTGGATATGGTTCAACATCAACCTCAGCGCTTCAGTACAAATACCCTGGTTCCAATAGGGCTTGGCTATCCAATAGCCGATAAGCGGTTCGTTTGTGCGTGCTGGAAGATTACATTCGCACGAAGGGCCATAGCCGATGGCACCTATGGCCTCGCCTGTCTTTTTTAGTTCAATGGCCCATGTGGTGTCATTATGGAACAAGGTGCGGATAATCTCCAGGCTCTCCTCCACATTTTTATGAGGAGGCCATCCCGCCCGAGGTCCCACATCGGGGTCTGACGCATATCTGAAAAGGGTCTCAGCGTCACGCTCATACCATGGACGCAATAAGACCCTCTTGGTTTCTAATGTAGTCATACCCTTCTTTTACAATTTCCAGCGTTTCAGATTGGGATAGTACTGGAGAAGCATCTCCTTATATTCTTTGCGGCTGAGACTTTGGCCGGTATTCTTGTTGAATTCATCCACGAACTGGGAGCAGAATTCCGCCATTTCCTCCATTGTGAATTTGCCCGTGAAGGCCCCGTCTTTGTAGCAATAGATACAGTATTCTTCGTTCTTGTTTCCGTCGGCATTGGTACCGAGAATTTCTTCTGTGAGCGGCATACCGCAACTTTGACAAAATTTTTGCTCCATAGAAATTGATGTTGATTATTTATTTGAAGTCAATTGCAAAGGTACTGCAAGGCGAGTGAAAAACCAAATATATTTGAAGTTTTACTATCCCTTTCGATGAATGTACTGTATAAATGACATATTTGCTCGCATTCGTTTTGTATTGTCTTCGGTTTTATCTATTTTTGCATCAAAAATATAAAAACTACGAGAATTATGGCAAGCAACATCGACTTCGTTCAATATATCACCGACCAGTGTGCCGGGGCAGGCATCATCACTTCCAAGAAAATGTTTGGTGACTACGGTATCTATTGCGACGGAAAGATTTTCGGCCTGATTTGTGATGACCGTTTCTATCTGAAACCTACTGAGGCTGTCCGCACGCTGTTGCGCACCATTGACATGCAACCGCCCTATGACGGCGCCAAGGATTACTTTTATATAGCCGATGTGGATGACCGCGACTATCTCTCCTTACTCGTTCGCGAAACGTGCAAGGCTTTACCAGAGCCGAAACCCAAAAAGAAAAATAGTACATTATAGCCAAATGGGGGAAGCGCACCATCAGGTCGCTTCCCCCATTACGTTTTTATCAGTGATTCACACTAACACTCGTCACTATTTCTTCGCTTCCTTCAAGAAGAAGTCAACCATCTTGCGGAAATTATCGTCGTTGAACGTTACGGGACCATGTCCGCCGCCGGGAACGCTCACGAAGGCTTCCAGTCGACCGGCCTTCTGCAGTTCATCGGAGAAATACACTCCTTGGCAGTGAGGTACCACATTGTCGGCATCGCCATGGAACACGAGGAAACGTGGTCCTTCGGGTTGGACATAAGTGATGGGGCTGATGAGTGCCACCATGTCGGGACGGTCGGCAGGTGCACCGCCAATGAGTGCAGCCTCGGGCGACTTGTCGTTGTTGACAGTTTCGCAGTTGTTCATGCGAGCCATGTCTACGGGTCCAAACCAATCAACGACAGCATCCACATTACTGCTCTGACTTAAGTTGCCACCCACGGTACCCTCTATGTCCAGTGTTGTGTTACCCACCGTGCGGCGTTTCATGCCGTTGGTGACACCCGCCATTGAGGAGAGGTGACCGCCTGAGGAAAAGCCCGTGATGCCGATGAACGACGTGTCCAACTTATATTCCGCAGCGTGGGCGCGGATAAAGCGGATGGCTCCCTTCACGTCATGAATCTGTGCAGGGAAGAGAGCGTCGCCACTTGAACGGTGGTTGATGCACACCACGGCGAATCCGGCATCGACCAGCGACTTGCCCATCGACATGAAGGTCATCCCTTTCATGTTGTTCGAGAACCATGCGCTGCCATAGATGGCAACAATCACCTTGTAACTGGCCTGACCTGTTGAGGGCAGGTAGATGTCCATACGGTGTGCTTCCATGTCATCACCGGCATAGTTCACATCTTTGTACGTCGGTTCAACACCTGGTTGGCCGAATCCAGGAAATCCTCCCCGGGGCTGTGCCTGCAGCGACAGTGCACCGCAGAGCATGCAGAAAATGAATAGTTTTTTCATTGTTTTTTAGTTATTATTTCGTTATCACGTTATTTCGTTCAATCGACAATTACAACCCTAGGCAAATCTCTTGCTCCTTGCCCCTTGCTCCTTGCCCCTCATTTAAACTTCCACCAATCCAGACGAATCTCTCCCTCTGCCTTGTCGAAGCAGATGTAGAGGTCGTGCTTGCCTGTGGCGTTCTTCACTTTGGCGGAGAACTCGCGGTATTTCTCCAACGTGCCTGTTGCTGAAATGTCGACAGAGCCTATCACCGTTCCGTCGATACCATCGAGACGTAGGGTGATGGTGCATTTGCCTTGTGCTGCTGCAGTGATAGCAAATTGCTTGGCACCCTTGCTGCCGAAGTCCACTCCACGCAGACGGATATATTCACCTTTGTCAATGTGGGTTACATACATGTTCTTGTATCCAACAGAGGCGGGCATATCGGCTACCACACCGGTGTTCGGGATGCCCATCTTGGCCGATTTCAGTCCGAAACCCCACGCCATTGTCTCCGCTTCCACGCGGGTGTAGGGGTTGAGGCTTCCTAACTGCTTGATGGGGTATTGGTCGAGCCAGTAAGGCACTTCGGCGATGGTGCCATCAGGTTGGTAGGATATCTCTGCCACCGACACCGAGCGGCGCTCATGATGAATGAAAGTCTCCAAGTGCATCAAGTCATAGTTCTGGCCAAAGATATACGAATGTCCTTTGTAGTCGGTGATGCCGGGATGGTTGCCACGGTCACGCTGTGTGGGTTTCATGATGTAACCCTTGCTCTGCCAAGGTCCCGTGGGACTGTCGCTCATGGCGTAACCCAGTGCTTCGGGACAGCAGGTGGTGGCATACCCTAGATAGTATTTGCCGTTGCGTTTGTAAAACCACGGCCCTTCTTGGTAGTGGTCAATATGGTAGTCGAGTTTCACGATGTCGCCCTTCGTCGAAATCATGTCTTCGTTGAGCCGCACGTAATAGGTGTTGGGGTTGCCCCAATACATATATGCCTGTCCATCGTCATCCACGAACACTGTCGGGTCGATATCCTCCCAATGCTCTTGTTGCCATACCAACGGCTTGCCCAGTGGGTCACGGAATGGACCGTAGGGGCTGTCAGCCACTAATACGCCGATGCCATGGCCGTGGAGTGGGGCATAGAGGTAGTATTTGCCGTTGCGCTCTATACATTGGATAGCCCATGCTCCATTCTCGCGACTGCGCCAAGGGAAATCTTTCAGTGAAGCCACCGCGCCGTGCTCCGTCCAGTTCACCATGTCGGTGGTGGACCACAACAGCCAGTCGTACATGAAGAATCCTGCCGAGTTCTTCTCATTGAGGTCAGGGATGTCCTCGGGCGACGAATCGTGCGAGGTGTAAAGGAATAGCGTGTCGCCCACGACCAATGGAGAGGGGTCGGCGGTGAATTTGGTTTGGAACAACGGCATGTTGCATTGCTCCAATCCGCGCATCTCCCACCAATCGAAGTTGAACAGTTTCGGCCCTTTTCTTCCCGTGAACACGAAATAGAGGTCGTGGGTGCCTGTGGCGATAGCCGTCAGGTCGGCCGTCAGCGTCTGCCATGCTTCCCAACCGCCTGTGCCTGGGACTTCGAGACGCACCAGTTGCTCACCACCGAGACTGTCAATGCGCACTTCAATGGCACCGCCGCGCAGACCAGAGGCCACCTTGGCGGTGAAGGTGCGTGGCACCTTATTGCCGAAATCTACGTTTTGCAGCTTGATATAATCGCCGTTATGTATATCGGTGACGTACACGCCTGCCTCATTGTTCTGCTCCGTCTTGATACCTTTTGAAAAAGCCATCGTCTCCGCTTCCACATGACGGTAGGGTGAGAAGGAACCCACAGGTTTCACACCCTCATCCGTCGGCATGATGGTGGGAAAGGAGCCGTCGGCATTGTATTTGAACTCTTCTACCGCCACGCTGCGACCGAAACCGCCGCCGCCAGGTAACTTTCCTGTATGGTAGAAGAAATAACTGTGCCCCTTAAAATCCGCTACGCCACAGTGGTTGGTGAACGACCCCGTTTCCACCTGCGGCATGACCTGACCAGCGTAGGTCCATGGGCCGGTAGGTGACGGTGCCGTGCTGTAGGAGATGTGCTCTGGGATGCCGCCTGCCGCATAGAGCAGTTGGTATTTGCCGTTGCGTTTCGTAAGCCACGGCCCTTCCACATAACTGTCTTTGTACTGTTTGCCTTGCACCCTCTCGTTCATCGCCGGCGAACCGAAGGCCTCCTCGGTCATGGGCAGCATACCCACCTCACCCTCGTAGGAAATCATGTCGCGGTTGAGTTTGAGGTAATAGACACGCGGGTTACCCCACATGAGCCATGCCTGTCCGTCGTCATCGATGAACACTGTCGGGTCGATATGGTCCCAACTGCCGTTCTCGAAAAGTGGTTTACCCAGTGCATCACGGAAAGGACCTGTGGGACTGTCACCGACAGCCACGCCGATAGCCATACCGTTCGACAACTTCGAGTGAGCGCAGATATACCAGAAGAAATGGCCGTCGCGCTCAACACATTGGCTGGCCCATGCCCGGTCGTCTGCCCAGGAGAAACTCTCCAAAGCCAGGGGTGAGCCGTGGTCGGTCCAGTTCACCATGTCCTGTGTAGAATACACGCGCCACTCCTGCATCCAGAAGAAGTCGGCACCGTCTTCGTCATGGCCGGTATACACATACATCGTACCATCGTGTACCATAGGTGCTGGGTCGCTTGTACACCATGTCTGGACGAAGGGGTTTTGAGCCTTTGCTTGGAACGCGGCAAAGAGTCCCAAAAGGGCCAAGGTCAGTATTTTTTTCATTATTTTCAGGATAGCTTTTGTTATTATTTTGCAAAAGTAACAAAAAACAACAAGCAATCCTCTTTTTTTTGTTTCATCTTCTTTTGTTATTGTTACAACGGTGATGATGGAGGCATAATTGTAGAATATGTATGTTTACAAACACTTTGGTCTATGAAGACATTATGTCGACAATATCAAAAATTGCATAAAACTTAAAAAATGATAAAAAGATAGGTGTAAATCGTTTTTTATGCATATATTTGCAAAGGGGGAAGAAACTTTACGATATGGTCTTTTAATATCAATAAAAAAACTTGAATAAAGAAAAAAAAATATTGTTTATACTCATTACTCTGATGAGTATGGCTTGGCAGATAAGCTATGCATATAGTTTCTCCGCTCAGAACAGCGATGGGATAACTTTATATTATAATTTAATCTCCAACAGTGAAGTCGAGGTTACCTATGGACCAACTAAATATGGATTATACCCTGGTGTTGTTAACATTCCTTCAACAGTGATTTATGAAGGTGAAGAACTGACAATAACAAGCATCGGCAATAGTGCGTTCTATTGCTGCTTAGATTTGACGAGCGTAATCATTCCCTCGAGCGTGACGAACATCGGTGCAGGGGCGTTCATGTACTGCTCAAAGCTAACGAGCGTAATCATACCTATGAGCGTGACGAGTATTGGCGATAATGCATTTTATGACTGCTCAGCTTTAACGAGCGTGACAATCCCCTCTGCTGTGACGAGCATTGGCAATAATGCGTTCATAGGCTGTTCTAGTCTTACGAATGTGAGTGTCGCTAACGGCAATACAGTTTATGATTCAAGGAATGATTGTAATGCTATTATAGAAACAGCAACCAACACTTTGGTGCTGGGATGTAGTACGACAACCATTCCCGAGAGTGTGAGGAGCATTGGTCCTGTCGCGTTTTATAATTGCACAGGCTTGATGAATGTGGTCATCCCTTCAAGCGTGGAGAGCATTGACGATTATGCATTCTATGGTTGTTCTAGTTTAACGAACATGCTCATACCCTCAAATGTAACGAGCCTCGGGATAGGTGCGTTCTTCGGCTGCACTGGCTTAAATTTTTTGACTATCTCCGAGGGGGTGACAATCATCAACGAAAAAGCTTTCTCTATTTGTCCCAGTTTGACGAGTGTGACCATCCCTGAAAGCGTGACTGTCATCGGCGATTTTGCGTTTGAGAGTTGTTCCAACTTGACGAACGTTACCATTCCCTCAGGTTTGACGTACTTAGGTGGTTTTTCGTTCTCTCACTGTCCCAAACTGACGAACGTCTATTGTTACATGGAAACGCCATTAATAATTTCTAAAGCTAACACTTTCTCCAACCGAGCCAATGCAACACTTTACGTACCTTACGGCACAAAGACTGCATATGAGGCAGCATATTGTTGGAATGATTTCAAGGAGATTATAGAGATGAACCACACGGACATCAGCCTCACCCCCAGCCCCTCTTCAGAGGGCGAGGGGAGTGGTTACTTCACGTTGGATGGTCAGAATCTCAATGGTAAGCCCACTCAGAAAGGCGTGTATATAGTGAATGGAAAGAAAATAGTAATAAAATAATTAAGCAACCATTATGCGAAGAATAGGTATAGTAATCGTTGGCCTGTGTTGGTGCCTTTTAGGTTTCGCGCAAGAGGTCAGTGTAAGTGAAGCCTACCAAAAGGCTCAGGCCTTTATGATGGAAAAAGGCAAACAGGTGGTGTCAATGCCCCGTAAGGCTCCCGGTGCCCATGGCCAGGAGGCTGCGACCTTCTATGTGTTCAATGCCGTGGACAATGAGGGTTTCGTGCTTGTGTCGGGTGACAGCCGTTTGGGTGACATCCTCGGCTATTGCGACAATGGCTCTTATGACGAGGGGCAGATTCCCGACAATATGCGTGCGTGGTTGATAGGGTATGCAGACCAGATAAAGGCACTGCGCCAGGGCAAGGCAGAAGTGGCTAAGAAAGTGCAGGCACATTCCGCTATCCGACCGCTGCTGACCTCGAAATGGGATCAGGGTGTGGCCGATGCCAATGGCGATGCTTATAACCGTCAGTGCCCCACAATAGGGGGCGCTCACTGCGTGACGGGATGTGTGGCTACTGCCATGGCCCAGGTGATGCGCTATCACAAATGGCCTGTGGCCTCCACGGCGATGATACCCTCGTACAAATCAAACGAGACTGTGGGTACCCTCAGTGCGTTGGCACCCAGACAATTCGATTGGGATAACATGCTCGACCAGTATCAAGGAGATGAGAACACCACATTGATGGATGCCGTGGCCTGGCTGATGCGCTATTGCGGACAAGCCGTAGAAATGGATTATGGCACCAGTGCTTCGGGTGCATATAGCGATGATGTGGCGAAGGCTCTACGCACCTATTTTGACTATGACACGAATGCACGACATGTGATGAGAGCAGACTATATGGCGGAAGGGTGGGATAATCTTATCTACGGCGAATTACAATCGCGACGCCCCGTGCTTTATTGCGGTGCATCGACAGGTGGCGGCCATGCCTTTGTGTGCGATGGCTGTGACAATCAAGGTCTTTACCATATCAACTGGGGATGGGATGGTTATTATGACGGCTATTTTAAGCTAACCCTTCTCAATCCCAATGGCGGCGGCACGGGCGGCGGTGGCACGGAAGACGGCTACACGATAGACCAGGATGCCGTCGTGGGAATACAGAAACCCACAGGCAACAATAACGATGAGCGATTTCTCAATCTGTATGATTTTACCTACAGCGGTTCCACCATCGAGGCTACCTATTGGAACAGGACGGGTATGACCGGCACATTTCAGTACGGATTTGTCTATCAAGCGGTCGGTGTTGGAGGTAATACGTATAACTTTAGCTATGAGACGGCAGTTGTCGAACCTTTGGAAGTGCCAAATTACAGCCTGGATGTGAACACGCTGAATCTTGCCGACGGCACCTATCGTTTCTATCCCTACAGCTGTATAGATGGTGCCAGTTGGGACCATCCGCAGGGTGATGGCGGCACATATATTGAAGTCGTGATGCAAAACGGTCAGAAACAATCGATGACGTATCATCCCCAGGCCGACCTGCAGGTGGTGAGCGTCGATTGCGTTGGAAACAAGATTGTGAGAAGCCCGCAAGAGGTAAAAATCAAGATGAAGAACATTGGCGAAGAGTTTAATGATGTGTTTTACCTCTTTGCCTCGAAAACCAATAGTAAAGGTAATCCTGTGAGCATGACATGCATGGCGATAGAAGCGGGAGCTACCGAGGAGACAAGTCTCTATTTCACGCCGACATCCACCGGTACATGGAAATTGTGGGTAGGTCTCAATGAGACGGGTTCAAACGCGATGGGTCCTTATACAGTGGAAATAGCCAGTACACCCTCTGGCACCAGCAATCTCTCTTTGACCAATTACACCGTCGACACCTCTGATGGAGTGGATATACATGTCAGCGTGAAAAACAACGCATCACAAGGTTATTACCGGTCTATAGCATGTGCCATCTTCTCAGAAGAGAGCAGCACCAGCATCAAACTCTACGAATCAGGCAACCTCAATTTGGCAGCAGGGGAAACGGTTGATTTGGTCTATCATTTTGAGGGGCTGACCCCGGGTAAGCAGTATTATGCCAAGTTGGCTCGATATGCCCAGTACGGATCGTCAAGTTTGAGTCTCTTTGGCAATGCCATGTATTTCGTACCTCAAGAGATGATTCCCAACGACGTGACATTTACCATTAGCAGTGCGGGCGTGGGCACTTTTGCCAGTCCTTATGACCTGGACTTCACGGGTATCTCAGGCTTGAAGGCGTATATCGCCAGTGGCTTCAACCCCTCGACGGGCAGGTTGGTGCTCACAAGAGCGGAAGAGGTGCCTGCCGGCACGGGCCTTTACGTCAAGGGTACGCCGGGCACCTATACTATCCCCGTGGAAGAGACGGCGATGCTCTATATGAACTTCCTCGTCGGTGTGACGGCAGCCACTGAGGTGTCTCCCACCACGGCCACCCACACGAATTACATCCTTGCCTCTGGCTCTTATGGCAACGGCTTTTATCCGCTGTCGAAGACAGGCACCATCGCCGCCGGCAAGGCATACCTGTCGATACCCACAAGCTCAAGTGGCGCCTCTGCGAACTTCATCGGCCTGGAGTTCGAGGATGAGGAGACAACATCAATTACGAGTGCCGAGCGCCTAATGCCGAATGAAGGATTCTGGTACACGCTCGATGGCCGCAAACTCAACGGCAAGCCGACGCAGAAAGGCGTGTATATTGTGAATGGAAAGAAAATCGTGATCAAGTGAGTGCAATGAAAACTTGTTTGGATTGCCGAACGTGAACGATTTATGAAAAATCGTGATTAAGTGAGTTCAATGAAAGCCCAAACAGGTGTTCGAACAGAGCATCTAACTTGCAGATGCTTGTCAAATAACTCATCGTGAACAATGGCCTTGTTTTCTACCTCCAATATGACAGGTTGAGCGACAAATATGTGTTCTTAGACAATATCCTTGAGCATGAGAGTATTTGAAGGATGAAAGATACGATAATACTATTATTTTAGAGATTGGTATCCGTCTATTTCTTCCACGAGCATATTGATATTTCTTGACTGATGGAAAGCAAGCACAAATTGTATTATAAGGAACACGGTTGTCACCAAGAATAACACAAAAAGCCAAGAAGTTAATTCCACCGGTTCTTCAAGTATATGAACAATGCTTTTGTAAAGAGCAGACTTTAATTCTAAAAAAGCCCAAACAAGTAATGCTGCTGTGACGGGTAAAAAGATAAACGAACACTTCAGACTATGCTTTTTGAATGAGAAAAGGTCTTGTTTGAGATGGGGATTGGTTGTTGTCAATTTATCTCGGCTGACAGGAGAACAATAAAACACATCAGATATCGCCCATGCCACCATTACAATAAAAATGGCTACAAATACTGGTAATCGCAGACTTGCTCTGTGGCTGGCATAAATCCCCAATGCAAGCCATGCTACGGCAAGGATGGCCTTAATAGGCCATAACTTAGGGAAATCACATTTTGATAAATGCCTTTTAAATCTATCATAATCACTCTTCCCTTCTTCAATTTGCTTTAACTGGTCATTTTGGTTGTTTGTTTCCATACTGATGGTTTTTTGGAAATAGATGGTGCTCCCCGCCTGTCGTTAATATGTTCTTATGTTCCTTTGTCGAAATAATTGTTCTTATGTCGAAAAACTTGTGTTCCGATGTCTAATCATCACCGACGGCTGGTGATGTGAAAACAGGGCTGTTGACGCTCATGCATCACATAGCAGCGGCCTTTTTCGCGCAGTTGGCTGAGCACCTCGCCCAAGAGGTATTTCAGTTGTTTCAGCGTAGCGCGGGTTCCACTGATGTGGTCGAAACGGCTGTAGGTGATGTCGAAGGTAGTGGCGTATTGGTGTGTTGATTTCTTCACTGCATTATGATTGTTTTTCATCAGCCGTCGCACATCTTCTTCCGTGCGCAGCACTGAGGTGACGATGATGCGGTAGTTGCCCAATTTGTGTTTCTTCAGAGATTTCTGAAAATCGCGGCCAATGGTTTCCAACAATTCGCTGGCTCCTCTGGTGAGATAAGGCACAGAATGGGTGAGCTTGTCGACACGGTAATATTGGCAGGTGCCGATGTGCACCAGTCTGTCACTCACCCCGTCAATCTGTTCGCGGCTCTTCAGGGTGTGTGACAGACCATGCTCCTGCGCCGCCATCAGTTGTACACTGTTAACGTCGGCCAAGGTGAACGGAAAGGTTTCGGGTACGTTCTTTGCCTCATGGTGGCATGCACACACAAAGGCCATGATAAGTATCATGGCCAAGAATGTCTGCAATATTAGGGAGAATGGTTTTCTCATTCTTTGGCAGGCGTCACGGCAGTACTGTCGTTGGATGTTTCGGTGGCTGCTGGCGTGGCGGTGATTCGTCCCGCGAGGATGTCGTTCAACTCATCCTTGCTCACGAGGATGTTCAGTGTCTCGCCAGTCTTGGCCCCTTTGATGCTGTATGCCAGCGAACGGTCGGTGTTAACAAGTGTCTGGATGATTTCGCGGAAACCTTCATTGTTCACGTTGCGTACCAGATTCTGCACCACGCCGTTTTTAAGGTCATCCTGGTGTTCGCGCATGTAAGCGATGGAGTCTTGTTCCTCGCTCTGTACACATTCGTACACCATCTGCGTATCCGAGAGTGTTAGCTGTTGGATGGTCATACCGCCGCCAGCATCCTGTGGCATCTTGGCATTGTACTTGGCGATGGCCTTATCCAACTGCGCTTGTTCGCCACAACTTGACAAATTGGCGGTGAGGAGCAACGCTCCCACGAGTGAAAGGGTGATTGATAGAATTCTTTTCATGGGCTTATTGATTGTTTAGTGTTTAATGTTTAGTGTACAGTGTTTAGTGTTTAGTGTACAATGTTTAGTGTACAATGTTTAGTGTACAATGTTTAGTGTACAATGTTTAGTGTACAGTGTTTAGTGTTCTTTATAACGCTCTTTATTGTGAATGGCGGATGTTTATTTTTCTAAGACTAAAGTGCTGAAGGTCAGAACTTGTTGTTGTCTAAGAAATACTGGGCGCTTTGCAATCCTTTCTTGGCGGCTTCCTTCATCAGCTGTTTCGCCATCTTGCGGTCTTTGGCTACACCGCGGCCGTCGTAATACAGCGCGGCAATGTTATAGATAGCCTCCACATTTCCGCTTTCACGGGCTATGGTATACAGCTCAAGCGCTTTCTGGTAGTCGGTTTCCACACCTTTTCCTTCCACATACATCCGTCCCAGGTTGTTGTAGGCCGAAGTCTGTCCGAGGGCCGCCGCCTTGGTGTAGTAATTGACAGCCTGCTCATAGTCGACATCCACTCCCGTGCCTTTCTCATAGCAGTTGCCCATCATCAGCAGTGCCATGGGGTGGTCTTGAGCGGCGCATAATTGGTAAAGACGGAAGGCGCGCGTGAAGTTCTGCTCCACACCCTGTCCACGGTAATAAGCGTTGGCCAGGTTCAGCGTACCGCTGAGGATGCCGTTCTCCGATGCTTTGGTATACCAATAGGTGGCTTGGTCAAGATCTTGTTCAACCCCCTGACCTGCGAAATAAGCATTGCCCAGGTTAAGCATGGCATTGGGATAACCCTGGTCGGCCGCCATACGGAAGTATTCAGCCGCCTTGGTGAAATTTTGTTTCACACCCTGTCCATTCTGGTAGCTGACACCCATATTATATTGGGCGTACATCAGTCCCTGTGCGGCAGCTTTCTCATACCATTTCGCCGCTTCTTTGTAACTCTGTTTCACCCCACTGCCATCGTGGTAGCGATTGCCCAAGTTGAACTGAGAGATGGCATCGCCCGCTTCTGCTTGCTGTCGCAATTGCTGGATAGCCAATTCCTCAGGATTGTCGCCTGCTTCCTGGGCCTGTATGGGCGCCGACAACATGAGTGCCACCGCCATGATGATGAATTGATGGATTTTTTTCATGATGAGTTCTTTTTTGTCCTTTATTTACTTCAGGAGGTTAAATGATTGAATACTGTTGCAAAAATAAACAAATATTTCCAAAATGCAAAGGATTGGACAAAAAATAGTGAGACACCCGGTCAGCTCGCTCGCCTACGGATGCCTCGTGCAATTGCTAAAGTTTCGCAATGCAAAGGTAATGCATTTTGTTGAGCGAGCAAATTTTTTGTGGTTTTTTCTTTGGGTTCTTGGAACTCTCATCCCCAATAGCCTCTTTTCTCCCCATCTAAGACGAGAAAAGGAGAGAAACTCATGAAATGGTTTCTTTCTCCTTTCCTTGGGAGGGGGAAAGGGGGAGGTCTTTCAGACATTCCTTCAGATACTGTGCAGTATAACCCATACCACTTTCTACGAGTGCTTCGGGAGTGCCTGAAAAGAGCACCTGTCCACCGCCGCGACCACCGTCAGGCCCCATGTCGATGATGTGGTCGGCCAGCTTTATTACATCGAGATTATGTTCAATGATGATAACGGTATTGCCGCGTTTCACCAGACGGTTGATGACCTCCATCAGTATGCGTATGTCTTCGAAATGCAGTCCTGTGGTAGGCTCGTCGAGGATATACATGGTCTTTCCCGTGTCGCGCTTCGACAGTTCTGTGGCCAGTTTCACGCGCTGGCTTTCACCGCCGGAGAGTGTCGTCGAGGGCTGTCCTAGTTTGATATATCCCAATCCCACTTCCTGTATCGTCTTGATTTTCTGGAGGATAGACGGAACGTTCTCAAAGAACTCCACCGCTTGGTTGATGGTCATGTCTAGAACATCTGCTATTGACTTGCCTTTGTAGCGCACTTCCAGCGTCTCTCGGTTGTATCGCTTGCCGTGGCACACCTCGCAGGGCACCATCACGTCGGGCAGGAAATTCATCTCGATAGTCTTGTATCCATTGCCGCCACAGGTCTCACAACGTCCACCCTTCACGTTGAAACTGAAGCGTCCCGCTTTGTAGCCACGTATTTTCGCCTCGGGCAGTCCTACGAACAGCGAGCGGATGTCGCTGAACACGCCCGTGTAGGTGGCGGGATTGCTGCGTGGTGTGCGTCCGATGGGACTTTGGTCAACGTTTACCACTTTGTCTATATATTCCAATCCTTCAACGCTGTCGTAAGGCATAGGTCTCTTTAGCGAACGATAGAAATGCTGGCTCAGTATGGGTTGGAGTGTCTCGTTGATGAGCGTTGACTTCCCGCTGCCGCTCACCCCTGTCACTACGATGAGGGTGCCCAAGGGGAAGCTAACATCAATATGGCGGAGGTTGTTGCCGGAGGCGCCACGAATGGTGAGCGCATGACCATTGCCTATGCGTCGTACGGATGGCACGGAGATGCTACGTCGGCCGTTGAGGTAGTCGCTGGTGATGGTCGACTGTTTCAGCATGTCGGTGGGTGTTCCTTGGAATACCACCTCACCACCTTTGCGTCCTGCCTTCGGTCCAATGTCGACGATATAGTCGGCGGCGAGCATCATCTCTTTGTCATGTTCCACCACGATGATGGTGTTGCCAAGGTCGCGCAGTCGTTTCAGACTGTTTACCAACCGGTCGTTGTCGCGTTGGTGCAGGCCGATGCTCGGTTCGTCGAGGATATAGAGTACGTTCACCAATTGGCTGCCTATCTGTGTGGCCAGGCGTATGCGCTGGCTCTCGCCGCCAGACAGGCTTGCCGAGGGACGGTCCAGGCTGAGGTAGTCGAGCCCCACCTCAAGCAAGAACTGTGTGCGTGTGCGAATCTCCTTGAGAATCTCTTCGGCTATGGCCGCCTCTTTCTTACCCAAATGAGCCCCGCACTCGCCGGTCCACCGCTCCAATTCATCCAGGTCGAGGTGCGCCACCTCGGCGATGTTCTTGTCCCAGATGCGGTATGACAGCGACTCTCGGTTTAGGCGTTGCCCATGGCATTCCGGACATGTGCAGGTGTCGAGGAACTGGTCGGCCCATTTCTGTCCGCTAGCGCTGTCGTCGTTCTCCATCACCGTGCGCAGGTATTTGATAACCCCGTCATAGGCGATGAAATAGTCGCTTGATGTGTGTACGAGGTCTTTGGATATGCGCACGTTACCTATGGTGCCGTAGAGTATTTCGTTGAGAGCCTCTTCCGGTATGTCGGCGATGGGGGTCTTCAGAGTCAGTTCGTATCTTTCGAGGATGGCGCCAATCTGCCAGAAAATCATTTGGTTCTTATAGCGTCCCAGGGGCGCGATGCCTCCATCGTGTATCGACAGGCTACGGTCGGGGATTACCTTGCCCAAGTCGATTTCGTTGATGACCCCCAGCCCCTTGCATCGCGGGCAAGCCCCTTCGGGAGAGTTGAACGAGAAACGGTTGGGTGCCGGGTCGGCATACGACATGCCTGTGGTGGGGCACATCAGACGTTTGGAGTAGTTTTTCACCGACCCACTATCCTTGTCGAGGATCATCAGCACGCCATCGCCCTGACGCATTGCCGTGTCGACGCTTTTGCGCAGCCGCTCCTCGTCCTTCAGGTTCACGCTTAGTTTGTCGACCACCACCTCGATGTTGTGGTTCTTGTAACGGTCCACCTTCATGCCCCGTTCCATCTCGCGCATCTCACCGTCGACACGCACCCACAGGTATCCCTTGCGGCGCATGCTCTCGAACAGTTCACGGTAATGACCTTTGCGCTGCCGTACCAAAGGCGCAAGCAAATAGATGCGTCGGCCAGCATAGTCGCGCATGATCATTTCGAGAACCTGTTCTTCGGTATATTTTACCATCTGCTCCCCTGTGGCATAGCTATAGGCCGTTCCCGCTCGAGCGAAGAGCAGTCGTAGGTAATCGTAAATCTCCGTTGTCGTTCCAACGGTGCTTCGCGGGTTTTTGTTCGTCGTCTTCTGCTCGATGCTGATGACAGGACTCAGACCCGTTATCTTGTCGACATCGGGCCGTTCCATGCCACCCAGGAAGTTGCGGGCGTAAGCAGAGAATGTCTCAATATAACGACGTTGGCCTTCGGCGAAAATGGTGTCGAAAGCCAATGACGACTTGCCGCTGCCGGAGAGGCCGGTGATAACCGTCAGACTGCCACGGGGTATCACCACGTCCACATTCTTTAGGTTATGGACGCGTGCACCCCATACGCACAGTTTGTCGTCTTCACGTTGCATTTTCAGAAGTTCCGCGGATCAGTAACTCGTCATTCATCACTCGTTACTCGGCCCCGTGGTTGTACTATCCGTATAACCGCGGAGCAGGTTCACATCGCGACGGATGTGATAAATACGGCCGTCGGCTCCTTTTGCCTCGACCACCACGAAATACACGCCTTGTTTCACATCGCGTCCGTGGAAAGTGCCGTCCCAACCATCTGCGGCGGGATCGTCCCACTCATAGAGTTTTTGTCCCCAGCGGTTGTAGATGGCGGCATGGAATTCTACAAGACTTTGGTATTCTTTTACTTTGTAAGTGTCGTTTTTCTGGTCGTTGTTGGGCGAGAAGGCGTTGGGCATGATGAGCAAGCTTTCGCTGATGGTAACACGCAATGGTTCCATCTCATTGCCCCAAAAGTCGGCGGTGTACTCTATAGTTTCACTGCCCCGCGTGAAGGTGGCATAGAGCACGATAATGTGGGTGCCGGCTTCGGTGAATGTATATTCTGTGTCTTGTTCATACCGGATAAGGTATGGCTCAGTCTCGTTTTCAAGGGTGAACCTCCATTCGTAATAGGTGTTCCATCCGTCGGTGTTCGTCGCGTTGGCCATGAAGACTCCGGTGAGTGGAGCGTTGCCACTAAAGTTGGTACTTGTTTCCGACTCTCCTTCGTAGTTGGTATAGGTGGCCGTGGGATTGATGATCGGCATATCATCGTCTTGCGCCAACATATTGTGGCACAAAGAAATGGACAATATCAGCAGGGGGATTATTCGTTTCGTCATTATGCAAAAGTACTGTTTTCTCTTCAATCAACGAAAAAATGATGGATTTATTTTTGCTTTCCAACCATTTTTGCATTATCTTTGCAGCAAGTAATTATAGTTGACAAGTAGACGAGTTGACAAGTTGTTGGCAAGTTGACGAGTTGTCCTCACATCTAACATATAAAGTATGAAAACGTTGTTGAAATATTCGTTGTTCGTGATGGCTTTGCTGATAGGTACCTTGGCCATGGCGCAGACCGTGAAGATACAAACCCAGCATAAGGTGAAGAAAAGCGAGACCATCTACGGTATCGCCAAGCAATATGGCATCACGCAGGACCAGCTCATTGCGGCAAACCCTGAGATGAAAATGCCTGGTTATGAGCTTAAGAAAGGCGATTACATCAATATTCCCGAGGGACAGGCCGCTCCTGCCACGCAGGCTCCTCAAGGAACTCAGAACGCTCCTGTCGTCCAGCCGGTTCAGACTTCTAAATCCAAGTTGGTAAAGGTGGGCGTGATGCTTCCTTTGCACAACAACGATGGTGATGGGCAGCGGATGGTGGAGTATTACCGTGGGTTGCTATTGGCTTTCGACCGTGTGGCCAAGGACAGTATCAAAGTGGATGTTCATGCGTGGAACGTTCCCAAGGGTGCCGATATACAGAACACACTTAAGGAGAAAGGCGCCGCCGAATGTGACCTGATCATCGGTCCGCTCTATACTGAAATGGTGAAGCCGTTGGCGGAGTTCTGCAAGGCCAATGGCATCAAGTTGGTTATACCCTTCTCCATCGACGGTGAACCGGCAAAGAAATATGAGAATGTGTTCCAGGTGTATCAGTCGAACGAGGAGATGGACAACATGGCCATAGAAAAATTCTCCGAGCGCTTTGTTTCGTACCATCCTGTCATTATTGATGCTCAGGATCCCGCATCGACGAAGGGCAAGTTCACATCTCAGCTGAGAAAGATGTTGGAGAAGAAGGGCATCAAATATTCGCTTACCAGTCTGTCGACGAGTGAGAATGATTTTGCCAGAGCTTTCGACTTGTCGAAACCCAACATCGTCATCCTCAACACGGAACGGTCGCCGAAGCTCAACGAGGCTTTTGCCAAACTGAATATCCTGACTGCCGCCAACAAAAACATCAACGTGTCGATGCTTGGATATACGGAGTGGCTCATGTATATACAGCCTTACCAAGACCTCTATTTCAAGTATGACGTGCATATTCCTACTTATTTCTTCTATAACGCGACGTCGCGTGACACCAAATGGGTGGAGCAGTCGTACACGAAGAAGTTCAACCTTGACATGGACGTCAATGGACTGCCCCGTTTCGCGCTCACTGGTTTCGACCACGGCTGTTTCTTCATCGGTGGAATGGCGCAGTATGGAGCGGCATTCACGGGCGCCAAGGGACAGATAGCCTATAAGTCGGTGCAGACCCCGCTACATTTCAAGAAGGAGGGCAAGGGATACAAAAACGCCAACTTCATGTTTGTGCATTACCGCACCGACCGCACCATAGAGGCTATAAGCTATTGAACCTGATTTCTTTTTCAATGTTCATCTTTCAATGTCCAATATCAAACGCATAACCATTGCTTTCCTGCTCCTCATGGTGTTGACGGAACAAGCCAACGCACAAATTGGCCTGCACCGCAGCGATTTTGCCGTTGGCGTGAATGCGGGTTATGTGCTGAGTAATGTGGGTTTCACACCCACCGTCTCGCAGTCCATGCATGGAGGTGTCACCGGAGGTTTCACAGCTCGTTATGTATGCGAGAAATATTACAGTAGCATCTGTTCGGTCCAGGCGGAGGTGAACTTCGCGTCGATAGGATGGAAAGAAAACATCCTCGACAAATACGACCAGCCGGTGATCAACGCATCCACAGGAGTGGCTGAAGAGTACAGCCGTACTATCAACTATGTGCAGATACCCATCTTTGCCCATCTGGGGTGGGGGCGTGAGCAGAAGGGAGCGCAGTTCTTCTTTCAAGCGGGTCCTCAGTTCGGCTTTTACCTGAGCGAGTCAACATCAGCCAATTTCAACACCAATGAGCCTAATCTCGACGACCGTGCCAACCAGATACATGCCCAGTACGACATGCCTGTGGAGCATAAGTTCGACTATGGCATCGCCGCTGGTTTGGGCATGGAATATTCTGTTCCGGGAGCGGGGCATTTCATGATAGAAGGCCGCTACTACTATGGTCTGGGAAATATCTACGGCGACACGAAGAAAGACTACTTCGGCAAGTCGAACATCGGAAATATCGTCATCAAACTATCATATCTCTTCGACATAACGAAGACGAAACAATGAGGGAACTTCCTTCTTCCTCTTCCACGGAAGGGTGAAACCAGTTTTGGAGAGATGAGTGAATAACTTAAAAAATCAATTATACTATGTTCAAAAACCATCCAAAAGGTCTGCTGCAAGCAGCGTTAAGTAACATGGGCGAACGCTTCGGCTATTATATCATGAATGCCGTGCTCGTCCTCTTCCTATGTTCAAAATTCGGACTCTCCGACGAAACGAGCGGAGTCATCGGTTCGGTGTTCCTCGCGGCTATCTATGTGCTCAGTCTGCCAGGAGGTATTATCGCTGACCGCACACGCAACTACAAGGGCACTATCTCGTGGGGACTCATCGTCATGGCCGTGGGATATGCCATCTTGGCCATACCCATCCTCGCCACGCCTGAGAACAAAGGGTGGCTGTTGGCGCTTACCATCTTAGCCCTTGCCCTCATCGCCTGCGGAAACGGTCTCTTCAAGGGCAACCTGCAGGCCATCGTCGGACAGATGTACGACAATTTTGAGGCCGAGGCGGCCAAGGAAAGTCCCGAAAAGCTGAAGTGGGCACAGGGACAACGCGACGCGGGATTCCAGATATTCTATGTGTTTATCAACATCGGCGCCCTTGCCGCTCCTTTCATTGCGCCGCTGTTACGTAGCTGGTGGCTCAAGAGCCATAACCTTATTTATAATGCCGACCTGCCCAACCTGTGTCATGAGTTTATCAAGAGCGGTACGGCCATGGATCCCGACCACATGGCCAAACTGACCAAATTGACGACAGAGGTGGGTGGCAACGCAGGCGAACTCAGCACGTTCTGCCAGCAATACCTCGACATCTTCAATACGGGTATCCATTATTCATTTATCGCCTCGGTGACAATGATGCTCGTCTCGCTGCTCATCTTCTACCTCTCGAGGAAGAAGTTCCCCACACCGGGAAAGAAAGAGACGTTGGCCACGCAAGAATATACCGCGGAGGAGAAACAGTCGATGGCCAAGGAGATCAAGCAACGTATGTATGCCCTTTATGCCGTGCTCGGCATAGCGGTGTTCTTCTGGTTCTCGTTCCATCAGAACGGGCAGTCGCTGTCGCTCTTCGCTCGTGACTTCGTGCAGACCGACAAGATAGCGCCGGAAATATGGCAGGCTGTGAATCCCTTCTTCGTGATCATTCTCACACCGATCATCATGTGGATTTTCTCCACCCTCACTAAACGCGGCAGAGCCATTTCCACCCCACGGAAAATCGTATATGGTATGGGCATTGCGGGATTGGCTTACCTCTTCCTTACGGTCTTCTCTGCCATGCAAGGTTATCCTTCGGCAGTGGAATTCAGGGGAATGACCGACGCGGCGAAGGCTGCGCCATGGGTGCTCATCTTCCTCTATTTCCTGCTCACCGTAGCGGAGTTGTTCATCTCCCCACTCGGATTGTCATTCGTATCGAAGGTGGCGCCAAAACATTTGCAGGGTCTCTGTCAAGGCCTCTGGCTCGGTGCCACGGCTGTGGGCAACTTGCTCATCTGGATTGGACCGGTGATGTATAACGCATGGCCGATATGGATGTGCTGGGCGGTGTTCCTCATCGTTTGCCTCATCTCCATGGGTGTGATGTTCGGCATGGTGAAGTGGCTCGAAAGGGTGACGCAATAGCGAGCCTCAACCATGCCTCTCAAAGGAGAGGGGCATGGAAAACATGATACAGAAGAAACCTGCCAAGAGTTATCTCTTGGCAGGTCTCTTATTGATATTTTACTTCCTTTTTACTTCCTATAATTACGAATTCTCTTAGCTCATAAATAGGTAACTCAGGAAATTGGCTACGATGGTGCTCACAAAGACGGCAATCAGACCCGGTATCATAAACGAGTGGTTGAACACGTATTTGCCAATCTTCGTGGTGCCCGAACGGTCCATATTCACCGTGGCGATGTCGGTGGGGTAGTTAGGTATCACGAAATAGCCGTAAGCGCACGGCAGGATGCCCAGCAATACCCATCCAGGGATGTCGAGAGCATAGGCCACGGGCAAGAGTGCTACGATGACCGCTCCCTGCGAGTTAATGAGCACAGAGAAGATGAAGAACATGATGGCGATGGTCCATTTGTGATGCTCCACCATCGTTCCCAACAGGTTCTCGATGTCGGTCATGTGGGCGGCAAAGAACGTGTTTGCCAACCAGGCGATGCCATAGATGGCCACCACGGCAATCATACCCGACTGCCATACGTTGTCGGCCACGGCGGTCTTCGGTTTTGCACCGCAGATGATAATCATCAGTGCTGCCGTGGCGATGAGGATAATCTGAATGACCAGGTACATCTTGATGGTCACCGGCACTTTCGCCGTCACACCGGCCATGACGATGCCCGCCTCAGCCAGACTGCTTGGACTGACGGTCTTGCCGGTAGGCAGCATCACATCCTTCGCCCCGTCGACCGCTACCACCTGCTCCCATGACGGCAGAATCTGGTGGAAGATAGCCAGCAGAGCAATGAGTACGATAGCCCCGACAAAGATACTGACGGCAATCTTCGCCTTCTTGTCGATTTTCTTGTCGAGAACGGTCATGGTGCTGCCGTAGATGAGCTCGCGCTGCTCAGGGTCGGCGATGCGGGCCTGGAACTCAGGATCTTTGTCGAGGTCGAGGCCGCGACGACTGCTCCATGCCGCGGCCATGATGACACCGATCAGACAGGCGGGCAGGGTGATGGATATAATCTGGAGTATCGACACATGGTAGCCGTTGAGTGCCGAGATAGTGGAGAACGCCACCACGGCGGCAGAGATAGGTGAGCACACGATGGCAATCATCGCCGCCACACTGGCCACGGCACATGGCCGTTCCGGGCGTATGCCTTTCTTGATGGCCACATCGGTGATGATGGGCATGAGGGTGTACATCACATGACCTGTTCCCATGAGCACGGTTAGGAAGAAGGTGCACAAAGGGGCGTAGAACGTGATGCGCCCGGGGTGTTTGCGCAACAGTTTCTCAGCAATCTGTATGAGCCAGTCCATGCCACCCGAGGCTTGCAGGATGCCAGCGCAGGTGACGGCGGCCACGATGATATAGATGATATCGGTAGGTGGGGTGCCGGGTTTCAGACCGTGGTCGAACACGAGGATAGCCAGACCAAGACCGGCAATGGCTCCCAACGCCAGACTGCCAAACTTCGAACCGAGGTAGAGGCAGAGCAGTACTACCAGTAATTCTATGATGGTAATCAACATAATCGTCTGTGTTTAGGGGTTAGAAAAAGAGCATTGACAGTCCGTAAGCTACCAGCGTGGCCACGACGGTGTGTACCAGTCCCGGCATCATGAACGAGTGGTTCAGCAGGTATTTGCCGATTTTCGTCGTTCCGCTGCGGTCAAAGTTCACCGTGGCGATGTCGCTGGGGTAGTTGGGAATGAAGAAGTAACCATACACAGAGGGAAGCACACCGAGTAACACTGGACCGGGTATGCCGAGTGAATAGGCGAGGGGAAGCATCGAGACGACCACCGCGCCCTGGGAGTTGATGAGCACCGAGACGAGGAAGAAGACGAAGGCGATGGACCAGTTGTATTTGGCCACGATGTCGCCGAGCATCGCCTGCATCTCATTTGTATAGTTGGAGAAATAGGTGTCCGCCAGCCAGGCGATGCCGAAGATGGCCACCACAGCCACCATACCCGACTGCCACACGGCACCTTTCACCGCTTTCACCGGCGATGCCTTGCAGAACAGGATCATGATGGCAGCCGCGCTGATCATCACTATCTGAATGACCACATTCATCTTCAGCTGGACCGTTCCCATCTCGGTGATGCCGGGGATGAGCACCTTGGCCTTGGCGAGGGCCGCTGCACTGGCCACCGTGCCGTCGGCGAAGGTGAAGTCAGGCGCGTCTTTCACCGCCTTGACGGTGGAATAACTAGGCAGGATGTCCTGGAAGATGGCGAAGCACACAATGATGAGCAGGGCACCGAGAAACACATAGACGGCATTCTTGGCCGACTGCGGTATCTCCTTGTCGAGTGTCGTCGCCGAACCGCCGTAGATATACTCGCGCTGCAAGGGGTCTTTCAGCTTGGCTTGGAACTCCGGGTCTTTGTCGAGGTCCTTGCCACGGTGGAACGAAACCGTGGCGGCTGCCATCAGGCCGCATAAACAGGCCGGGAAACTGACCATCAGTACCTGTGGTATCGATATGTCGAAACCATTGGCGTTGGAGATGGTGACGAAAGCTACCACGGCGGCGGCGATGGGTGAGCAGGTGATGCCCACCTGTGAGGCGATGGACGCCACGCCACAGGGACGCTCCGGACGGATACCCTTCTTTAGCGAGATGTCGCAGATGATGGGCATGAGGGTGTAGACGACATGACCCGTGCCTACCAGCACGGTCAGAAGGAAGGTGCTCAATGGTGCCAGGAACGTGATGCGGTCGGGATGCTTGCGCAACAGTTTCTCGGCAATCTGTATGAGCCAGTCCATGCCGCCCGACGCTTGCATGATGCCCGCGCAGGTAACGGCTGCGATGATGATGTAGATGACGTCGGTAGGGGGAGAGCCGGGCTTCATGCAGAAACCGAAGACCAACAGGGCCAGACCGATGCCGGAAATGGCACCCAAGGCCAAACTACCATAACGTGATCCCACCCATAGTGCCAGCAATACTATCAGTAGCTGGATAATCATTAGAGCGGTCATAGATTGTATAGGTTTTTAGGGTTTAAGGTTGAAGGGCTTTTATCGTTACCCTTAATTGTCTTTGTCAGAGGGGTCGGATTATTCCGAGAGTTTGGTATTCAACAATAAAAGGGTAGGGGGAAAACCCCATACCCTTTTATTGGATTTGCATTATTCCTTGATGTTCGGCTCTTCGAGACCGATACCTTTCTTCTTGTCAACAACTTTCAGGATGAGACCAAGCACCAAAGCGGCAACACCCAAACAGGCGAGCATCACCAGCGGCCATGTGTAGTTCAGGGCCGTCGGATCTTCCACGCCAGGATTGGTGTCCTCCAACACCTTGCCGATGAGCAACGGGAAGAGCCACAAACCGATGTTTTGAATCCAGAAAATCAAGGCATAGGCGGAACCGATGATTTTCGCGTCGACCAATTTGGGAACGCTGGGCCACAACGAGGCGGGCACCAACGAGAACGATGAGCCGAGCACGAGGATGGTGAGGTAGGCGATGACGATGCCCCCCACGGTACTGCCCTTGAACATTGGCAGGATGAAGGCGAACGTCAGGTGACAGCCGATGAGCAACAGTGAACCGAGTACCAGCATCGTGGCAGCCTTGCCCTTATGGTCGACATAACTGCCCAGGATGGGCGTGATGCCCATGGCCAACAGTGGGAACACGGCGAAGATAGCCTCAGCCGACTGGCGCCTATAGCCCATGTAGCAATAAACTATTAGGGTGATGACAGATATGCCGAGTAAGCCATATTTCAAGCCTTTCTTCTTCTGGAAATTGCTGGCGAAAGCTGTCGCTGCCACCACGAGCATGATGATGAACTGCACGATGGTCACCGATTGACTGGCCCAGAATGAGCCTTCCGCCGGCGGTGTCAGCGTGAGGTTGCACTGCAGCATGTTCACGGCATATTTCTGGAAGGGGAAGATGGCGGAGTAATACAGTACGCAGAGGAGGGCCACCAACCAGAATCCGCTCGAAGTGAGAATCTGTCCCAGGTCGCTGATTTTGAACGGGTCGTCTTTCTCTTCTGCCTCACCAGTCTGTGAGTCAAGTTTCTTGTCCATGAAGAAATAAACGATGAACATAATCAGTGCAATCATCAATAGCACCACGCCGAAGGCCACCGAACGGCTTACGCTGACATGACCACCCAACTTGGCGAAGAACGGGGAGAAAATCATGCAGGTGGCGACACCCAGACGGGCCAACGCCATCTCCGAACCCATGGCCAACGCCATCTCGCGACCTTTGAACCACTTCACGATACCACGACTGACGGTGATGCCTGCCA
Source organism: Prevotella sp. (assembly GCA_017538105.1). Lineage (GTDB taxonomy): Bacteria > Bacteroidota > Bacteroidia > Bacteroidales > Bacteroidaceae > Prevotella. Next base: position 92,126 of record JAFYJN010000041.1, read on the forward strand.
TCTCGCAGCCGCAACCGAAAATCATGAAGCCACAGGCGGCGAATTTGGCGGAAGCGGGCATGCCCTCATAGAACGGACTCACTCCCAGCTCATCGAACCCCGGTATGTAATTGAGGTTGTCGGTAAACCACTGCTCCAGACCGCTGCCAGCGAACGAGTCGGTCACGGCGTACCATTTGATGATGGCACCGATGAGCATCACCGCTCCGGAGAGCACGGCGGTGAACCTGACGCCCATCTTGTCGAGAATGATGCCGGCGAAGATGAGGAAGAACACGAAAACGTTGAGGAACACCTCCGAGCCTTGCATCGTCCCGAAGGCGGCGGAGTCCCAACCACGGGTCTCTTGCATCAGGTCCTTGATGGGCGAGAGAATGTCCATGAAAATGTAGCTGCAGAACATGGCCAAAGCCAAGAGCAACAGCGCGGTCCACCGCATACCGGCGGAGTCACGCAAGGTTTTCTTTACAGTTTCTGTCATTATTTGGTTTATTTATGGTTTCAATAAAAAAGTTCTGGTTTTATTACCTTTTTGCCCTTTTACCTTTTTACCCTTTTACCCTTATTTCAGCCACCGGTCGAGCCAGTTGAAATAGGAGCGCTGCCAGAGGATACCATTTTGGGGTTTCAGCACCCAGTGGTTTTCGTCGGGGAAGATGAGCAGTTGTGCTTCGATGCCGCGCAGACGGGCTGAGTTGAAGGCTCCCATGCCCTGGTTGGCATTGATGCGGTAGTCTTTCTCACCATGGATGCACAGGATGGGCGTGTCCCACAGGTCCACGAAACGGTGGGGTGAGTTGTCGTAGGTCTTGCGTGCGTTGGCCGTCTGGTCTTTGTTCCAATAGGCGTCGTCGTACTCCCAGTTGGAGAACCACACCTCCTCTGTGTCGGTATACATCGACTCGAGGTTGAAGGCTCCGTCGTGAGCGATGAAACACTTGAATCGCTTGTCGTGGTGTCCGGCCAGATAATAGACGGAGAATCCACCGAATGAGGCTCCCACGGCACCCAATTTTTCCTTATCGACATACGGGAGATTGGCGGCGGCATCATCGATGGCCGTCAAGTAGTCGCTCATGCACTGTCCCGTCCAATCACCGCTGATCTCTTCGCACCACTCACTGCCGAAGCCGGGCAGACCGTGGCGGTTGGGGGCGATGATGACATAGCCGTGCGAAGCCATAATCATAAAGTTCCAACGGTAGCTCCAGAACTGGCTGACAGGGCTTTGAGGACCGCCTTCGCAGAAGAGCAGGGTGGGGTATTTTTTTGATGCGTCGAAATGGGGAGGAAGAATAATCCAGTAGAGCATGTCCTTGCCGTCGGTGGTTTTCACCCAACGCTGGTCGATACCAATGTCGGCCAATTGGTCGAAGATATGCTTGTTCTCGGTGGTTATTTGTTGCACCTTCGTTTTCTTCGGGTCTTTGCCCGGTGTGATGACATACAGGTCGGCACTGGCCTTGTAGCTGTGACGTTCGGCGAGGATGCGCTTGCCGTCGTTCAGCATCTGCAACGAGCCGAAGTCGGCCCAGTCGTCGGTCAACTGTTTTACTTCACCTTTCCAGGTGACGGAATAGAGGTTCTCTGTGGCATGCCATACACCGATGAAATAAATCAGGGCGTCTTTGTTGTCGGACCACGCAAATTCATCGACATTGGAGTCGAAAGATTCGGTAAGGTAGCGTTTCTCACCAGTGGCTATTTCGTATATGCACAGTCGGTTGCGGTCGCTCTCATAGCCGTCGCGTGCCATGGAAAGCCATGCGATGTATTTGCCGTCGGGCGAGAATTGGGGGTTGGTGTCGTAGCCGGGATTGTTCTTCAAGTTTCCGGGGGCGTTCACCGCTTGGTCTTTCATCGTCTTCGTCGGGTCAACGGCAGGTGCTACATAACCAGCGGGTTTGCACAGATTCTTGGTGGTGCCACTGGCCACGTCGTAGAGGAAGATGTCGGAATCGGTGGAGATGGCGTAAGCCACCCCCTCTTTCTTGCGACAGGTGTAAGCAATCTGTTTCGAGTCGGTGCTCCAGTCCAACTGTTCGATGCCTCCAAAGGGAGCCAGCGGACATTCATAAGGCTCACCCTCGAGGATGTCTTTTCCGGCATTGATGCCGTTAGCCGTCACTTCAGCCACGAAGGGATGGGTGATGCTTTCCACATAATGGTCCCAGTGACGGTAGTTCAAGTCGGTGACCAGACGGCCTGTGGCTTTGGGCAGGTCATCGGGGTTGGCTTGTATGCTCCCATGGTAATCAATGGACTTGAGCAGGATAACCTTCGTGCCGTCGGGTGAGAATTTGAACCCTTCAATATCGAGTTCATCGTGTGTGAGCTGCCGCCTGTCGCTGCCGTCCACTTTCATTGACCACAACTGTCCACCAGTGAGGAAAGCCACGCGCTGTCCACCATCAATCCATGCGGGGTCGGTCTCGTTTTTCGCGCTGGTGGTCAGTCGTCGGTTGTTCTGTCCGTCGGCATCCATCATATATATTACATGGTGGCTCTTGTTCTCCTTCACACTATAGTAAGCCACGGTGTAGACAACGCGACTGCCATCGGGTGCTGCCTGATAGGCGCCGATGCGCCCCATGGCCCACAGTGCTTCGGGGGTCATCAGGTCACTCGACAGCGTGATATGGTTCTTTCCGATGTTCACTTCTTGGGCTTGTGTTTGCAAAGTACCGCAGAGTGCCAGCAGCATTGCGGCGAAAATGGTTTTCTTCATGGTGGTTATTGTTAACTAGGTATTTCTAGGTGTATCTAGGCTATCCTAGGCGTTTCTAGGTCATCCTAGGCTATCCTAGTTTTTTTTATTTTCCTCCTCTTTTGCGGCGTTCCAGCTCTTCGCGGCGGCGCTGCATCTCCTGTTGTTGCTTCTGCATCGCCTCGAGGCGAGCGGCCAGGCCACCCGTCTTTTTCTGCGGGTTCTTCTTGCGCTCTTGGTAGTTGGCTTCAAGGATGGCCAGCAACTTGGCGTCGTTGGTTGTCTTGCGCAGTGTCCACATGATGGCGGCGCTGAAGAAGAGCGAGATGAAATAGTAGAAATTCAAGCCAGAACTATAGTCGTTGAAGATGAAGAAGAACATCACGGGCATGAGGAACATCATCCATTGCATCATCTTCATCTGTTGGGCTTGGTTGCCCACCATCTGGTCACGCTGTTGGCGCATTGTCATCCACGAGTAGAGCAGGTTCGACACACAGAACAGGATACATGTCAACGACAAGTGGTCGCCAATGAGCCATACGTTCTTGCCCCATTCGATGATGGGATCATAAGTTGACAGGTCGTCAATCCACAGGAAACTCTCGCCACGCAGTTGAATGGCGTTGGGCACGAAGTTGAACATGGCAATCCAGATAGGCATCTGTATAAGCATGGGAAGACATCCGCTCAACGGACTCACGCCATACTGCGAATACAACTGCATCATGGCCTGCTGTTTCTGCATCTGATCTTCAGGCTTGTCGTATTGCTTCGTCGCCTCTTCGAGTTTGGGCTTGAGCACACGCATCTTGGCACTGCTCATGTAGCTCTTCTTCACCAACGGGTAGGTGATGACTTTGAGGATGAGCGTGATGATGATGAGCACGATGCCCATGTTGATTTTCAGGCCGGTGAGCCAGTCGAAGACATAAAGTGTGAACCATCGGTTGATGACACGGAACAGCGGCCATCCTAAGTACACCAGGCGCTCCATCTTCAGGTCCTTGCCGAAGGTGCTCTGCTCCTCCACGTCCTGAAGCAGACGGAAGTCGTTGGGCCCGTAGTAGAACTCCAGCTCGGTGGCGTTGGCTCCTGAGGGGTCGAATGATGTTTCCACCAAGGCGCGGTACTGTTTCAGGTATCCGCTTCCTTTCTGTTGGGGTATGCTGGTGAGACTGGCATTCGTGAAGTCGGTCTTGGCAATCATCATTGCGCTGAAGAACTGGTTTTTGAAAGCCACCCAGTCGAGGGTCTCCTCTATTTTCTCGTCAACCTTCTCCTGTGTTTCGCTCAAGTAGTCGGTGCCGCTGTCTTTCTCTTTATAAGTGAGTGTTGCATAGCGGTTTTCGAACGAGAAACCTTTCTCCTGCTGTCGGCACTTGTCTTCCCACAGGATGTTCAACTTCGTGGTGTTGGTGGGGAACAGCCCCTCCATGCCCAAGGTACGCAGACTGAAATGCAGAAGATAATTCTTGTCCAATCGATAGTGTATCTCCAACTGCTTTCCCTGTCCGGCGTCGGCGGTGAGCGTCAGTGTGCTGTCAGTGTACTCCGAAGGGGTGAAAAAAAGGTCGGCGGTGTTGATGTTCATCTCCTTGCCGTCCATGCGGTAAGCCAGTCGCTGCTCCTTCTCGTCGAATAACGTCACATCGGGATTGCCCTCACGGTCTTTGAAACCCTTGACAACAGCTTTCGTCACGGTGCCACCTTGTGTGTTCAGCGTGAGCTCCACCTTGTCGTTTTTCAGTGTCAGTTCTTGTGCGGTGCCGCTGAGAGCGCTGTGAAAGAGGGCGGTGCTGTCGAGCCGTGCCGAATCTTTGGCCTGTTGCTGTTGCTGCTTCAGTGCCGCTTCGCGCTGTTTCGCCTGTTCGCGTTGAGCTTTGTCTTTGGCTAACTGTTCCTGCTGGGCTTTCACTTGTTCTTCTGAGGGTTTGTTCCACCAGCTGAAGCCGATGAGCACAACAGCGATGAGCACAAATCCGATGACGGTGTTCTTATCCATGTGATTTTTTTGATTATTCCTTTTTTATGCTTATGAACCTTTTCTCTGATTATCAGGTTGTTGGTTCAAATAATAGTTTATCAAAGTGCAAATGTACGACTTTTTCGCGTAATGACAAAAACATTTTGCGCTTTTCTCTATGAACGCCGTAGAACTGCGTCAACGCTGTGAAGATTGAAAGAAATCAAGAAGAAAAAGACACAAATGGCAAAGTTCGTTCATTTTATTCATGCTAACTTTGCACCATCAAACCAAATTGAAACCTTATGAAGAGATTCCTGTCCTTATGCGCTCTGTTTTTCATTGCCATGGCTGTGAACGCACAGAACCCCTATCTGCCGTTGTGGGAACACCTGCCTGACGGCGAGCCGCGAGTGTTTGAAGACCCCGACAATCCTGGCAAGTACCGTGCCTACATCATCGGTTCGCATGATGTTACTTATTCGGCCTATTGCGGCAATGACGTGCGCATGTGGTCGGCTCCAGTGGAAGACCTGTCGCAGTGGCGCGACGAAGGCCCCTTGTTTACACATTACGTCGACGGCAAGTGGGATACGATGTATGCCCCAGACCTTGTGGAGGTGAAGGATAAAGATACGGGAAAGAAGACCTATTATCTTTATCCCCATTCGCGTGGTTGGGGCAGGGTGGCTATGGTCTGCAAAGGCGATCGTCCCAACGGGCCGTTCACACCCGTCAACCTGACGGAAGATGGACGTCGCTGCGTGGAAGGGTCACTCATCGACTTCGATCCGTCAGTTTTCGTCGAAAACATCACGGACCGGAAAGACCCAGACTTTGACAAGGGATTCCGGGCTTATGTGTTCTATGGATTCCAACACTCCACGGCCTACGAACTCGACCAGGACAATATGTTTGCCATGCGTCCTGGCACCCAGCTTCATGACTATTTCATACCAGCCAGTGCCAGTTACGGCAAGGTGCGCGACCCCGAGGGAACACAATACCCTTCACTCTACAAAGACCAGAACCCTGGCGATTTCAATTTCTTCGAGGCTTCGTCGATACGACAGGTGGGCAACAAATATGTCATGGTGTTTTCAGGCTATTCCGGACCTGACTATGGCCTGGGCTCCACGAATTCCGCCCTGCGCTATGCCTACGGCGACAGTCCCCTTGGTCCGTGGCGTTCTGGCGGAGTCCTTGTCGACTCTCGCGGCGTGGTGGCCAACGAAGATGGTACGCACCTGACAACAACGAATGCGGCACACAACACCCACGGGTCGTTGCAGCAGATCAACGGTCAATGGTATGTGTTCTATCACAGGCCACCGAGAGGTTACGGCTATGCCCGTCAGGCAATGGTTGCTCCCGTGAAGATAGAATGGGACAAGAAAGCCGTGGCCGATGGAGGCACCGTGCGCATCACGGGCTATGACCCCTATGTCAAAGACAATGTTTGGACGGCCAAGGCCTCCGACGGTACCGAATACCGTGGTGCCGAGGTCACCTCGGAAGGGTTCCAGATCTTCGGCCTTCCCCCTTACCAGTATTATTCCGCCGGTATAGCTTGTTACATGACGGGCAACGATTGGTTGCAAGATAATGTCGACAATTGGAACAACGGTATGGACCTTGCGGGCATCACTAACAAAGGAGTGGTGGGCTTCAAATATTTCGGCTTCGGTGGTTTGCAGAAAGAAAGCAAGGGCGTTAAGCCTTTCCAAGGAACGCTCAAAGGCGACGGCACCATGCTCAACCTTTTCCTCACCCCTGGTGGGAAGGGCGCATTCACCATCCATGTGATGCTTGACGGACCTTACGCCAACGACACGTGGAAGGGTAGGGAGATTGCTGTGGTCAACGTGCCTGCCGATGCTCCGAAGGTGGCGACGGCATATCAGGTGGCAGTGCCCCAGGTGGAGGGACTGAAAGGCAAGCATGCCATCTATCTTGTCGCCGAAGGTCCGGAAATACAACAACAACAAGACCAAAGACCGCGTTTCGGTCCCCGTCAGCAGCAACGTCCCGAAGGTCTGTTCGATTTGCATGGAATAGGTTTTACCAAGCAGGGACAGACGATGGCCCAACCTGTTGTGCCCAAGGTGAACATCACTGTCGACGGACAGGCGTTGTTCCTCCCCGAACAGCCATTGCGCGCCACCAATGAAAACGGATATATTGACTACAGCCACTACCAGGTGTATGGAAAACTGCAGTCCAATTCAGTAATCCAGGCTTCGGCGACAGACCCCCAGGTGAAGGTGCAGGTGAGCAGCATTGTAGAGGGTAGGGCAACGGTGACTTTCACCTACAAAGGACAAAAGAAAGTGTATCTCATTAATTAAATGTGATGACAGTTGTTAAATTCAACTTCCGCAAGCTCCAGTTGTAAGGAGTTAAAAGAAGATTGAAGAAGTCGAAGAAGTTAAAGAAGTTAAGAAGTTAAAGAAGTTAAGCCGTATGCCAAAGTTAGTATTTTGAGGTACTGAATGATGATAGACGGAGTATTGTCCTTTATCTTCGCCGCTGAAGCGGCTATCTTCCTTTATCTTCATAACAAATATTAAAGAGAGGCCAGCGTGCCTCTCTTTTTTTGAATTCGTTCTTTTTCTTTTAGGAAAAGCAACCAATTTCGTATTTTTTTGTATTTTTGTGCCGATAAGCGAAACAAAACAAACAAAATACGGATATAAATATGAAGAAATCATTTCTTATCGTCATGGTCTTGACGTTTTTCTGTGCCACACAGGTCGATGCCCAGGCGAGTCGAAGGTTCAGGCGTTTCGCCAGTCAGCAAACACAGGCAAGCATAGTGAGAAACTATGTCGATTCGTTGGCATACTACAAAGCGAAACTTGATTCCGTTCAACAGGAGAATGAGCGTATAACAGCGCAGATGGGTTATTCGCCCAACCCTAATGGGCGTATGTACCGCCTCTTCGCCCCTCTCACGTTCTATCACTCCCCCGCACAGCGGCAACTCCGTCTGTTGGGCGATGGTGGTCAGGATGATATGCTCGCGGGGGTGGACAATGCCCTCATGAAGGTGTATCTCAACCGACCCGACTTGGTGGAGAATAGCGAGAGGCGTCTGTCGCTGGTGGGAACGGTGGCCGAACAGGTCGATGAACCCATTCGTCAGGATGTGGAGTTGGCGCTGAAGGTGGAGGATCCACAGGTTCCCGACTCAGTGCCCGTGGACGTGATGGTGGAGAAACCCAATTTCTGGACTTTCAAGGGCGATTATTACCTTCAGTTCCTTCAGAACTACATCTCCGGCAATTGGTATAAAGGGGGCGAAAGCAACTATGCCATGTTGGGCTCGGCCACCATCGAAGCCAACTACAACAACAAGCAGAAGGTGAAGTGGGACAACAAGCTGGAGATGAAACTGGGTTTCCAAACGTCGAAGGCCGACTCCCTCCACTCTTTCAAGACCTCCGAGGACCTTCTTCGTCTGTCGAGCAAATTAGGCTTGCAGGCCACCAAACGTTGGTATTACACCGCCATGCTCATCGCCGAGACACAGTTCATGAGAGGATATAAGAACAACGACATCATGGTGTATTCCGACTTCTTCTCCCCCTTCAAACTCAACATATCACTCGGTATGGATTATACCGTCGAGGCATTCAACAAAAAACTCACGGGTAACATCCACCTCGCCCCCGTCGCTTATAACATGAAGTATGTGGACCGTAGGGCATTGGTTACCATCTTCGGACTTGACGAGGGCAAGCACGTCTTGCACGATATTGGTTCGCAGATTACCGCCGAATTGGAATGGAACTTTACCGACAACATCAAGTGGAAGACGCGTTTCTATACCTACACTACCTATAAACGGGTTGAGATGGAGTGGGAAAACACTTTCTCGTTCAAGTTCAACAAATACATCTCTTCCAACCTGTTCCTCTATCCGCGTTTCGACGACAATACCGTTCGCGACGACCACCATGGATATTGGCAATTCAAGGAGTTCATGTCCATCGGATTCAGCTACTCGTTCTAGCGTTACAGGATACTTACACTCGCCCTCCGGAGGGCGTATACAAAAAATACCCCGTGACTGTCATGCCACGGGGTTTATTTGTTCCTCTGCGCTTCCTCCCTGGGAAGGGCCAAAGTGAGTTTTTTATTCTCCCGATTTGGTTATCTCACCTTTAATATAAAGACGGGTGAGTTCAGGGTCGCCGTTGGTGCGCACGGTGATGTTCTTCGTGAAGCGACCAATTGATTTGCCCGGATTGTATGTTACCTTAATCTCGCCTTTCTCGCCTGGAGCAATAGGTGTCTTGGTGTATGAGGGCACCGTACATCCGCAGCTACTCACGGCCTGGTTCACCACAAGGGGGGCGTCACCCACATTTGTGAAAACAAAGGTGTATTCCTGTTTCGGCGTTTTGCTGCTGTCGAATGTGCCGAAATCGTGAGACACCGACTCAAACTGTATCGAGGCCTTCTTCTGTTGGGCAGAAGCACTCAGGCCGAAAAACATCAATAGTAATGTAAAAACAAGGTATTTCTTCATGATGATAAATGTTTATTTCAGTTTTTGAATGGTCAACTCTCGTGTTGGGTATTGCAAATGTAAGTATTTCTTCTGATTCAAAAACAAAATATTCACATTCGCACCCCTTTTTTAACAACATTTTCACATTTTTTAGGATTGGCGTGGATGGTAGTCATTGTTCCATGGCTCTTTTTCCAAAGGCTTTTCGCTTGTATATTCATAACATAGTTACTTTCGTTCGGAAAAGTCCAAATAAATTTGGCTTTTCGCTTGTTTATGCGTAACTTTGCGACAAAAGACGCGAAGTTACTCCATCTCGGCAAAAAAAGAAATGAATTTCTTTGTTCTGCTCTCAATTATTCGTAACTTTGCAAATGATTACGGGTAACTCCCGTTTTTTGTAATATTTCATTCAATGTATAGAACAAAAACATGTGGAGAGCTGCGGCTCTCGGATGTAGGTGCGCAAGTGACTCTCGCAGGATGGGTCCAGCGAACGAGGAAGATGGGCGGAATGACTTTCGTCGACCTTCGCGATAGGTATGGCATCACCCAACTTGTTTTCAACGAAACCGTGAATGCCGAATTGTGTGAGAAAGCCAACAAACTGGGTAGGGAATATTGCATCCAGGCTGTCGGTGAGGTGTGCGAGCGACAGAGCAAGAATAAGAATTTGCCCACTGGCGACATTGAGATAATCGTCAGCCAGTTGAATGTGCTCAGCGAAAGCGACACACCGCCGTTCACCATCGAGGACAATACAGATGGTGGCGATGATATACGCATGAAATACCGGTATCTTGACTTGCGACGCAGTGTGGTACGCAAAAACCTCGAGCTGAGGCACCGCATGACCATACTCATCCGTAATTTCCTTGATGCCAGAGACTTTATCGAGGTTGAAACGCCGATTCTCATTGGCTCGACACCGGAGGGGGCACGCGACTTCGTGGTGCCTTCACGAATGAACCCTGGGCAATTCTATGCATTGCCACAGAGTCCGCAGACCCTCAAGCAGTTGCTTATGGTGAGCGGTTTCGACCGCTATTTCCAGATAGCCAAATGTTTCCGCGATGAAGACCTCCGTGCTGACCGTCAGCCCGAGTTCACGCAGATTGACTGTGAAATGTCGTTCGTGGACCAGGAAGATGTCATCTCCCTCTTCGAAGACATGGCGCGTCACCTTTTCAAGGAAGTGCTGAATGTGGCTCTTCCCGAGCGTCTCGTTCAGATGACATGGCACGACGCCATGAAGAAATATGGTTCCGATAAGCCCGACCTGCGCTTTGGCATGGAATTCGTGGAGTTGATGGCGGAGCTCAAGGGCACCGGCTCATTCCCCGTATTCAACGAGGCTGAGTATATCGGTGGCATCTGCGTGCCGGGATGTGCCAACTACACCCGTAAGCAGCTCGACCAACTTACCGAATTTGTGAAACGCCCGCAGGTGGGAGCCAAGGGACTTGTGTATGTGAAATTCAACGACGACGGCACGGTGAAGTCGAGCGTCGACAAGTTCTATGCTCCCGAAGTGTGGGAGAACGTGCGGAACGCCACGGGAGCCAAGAACGGTGACCTCGTGCTTATCCTTTCCGGCGACAATGCCAACAAGACGCGTATCCAGCTCTGCTCGCTGCGCCTTGAGATGGGCGACCGTCTGGGGTTACGTGACAAGAACCGTTTCGAATGCCTATGGATTGTCGACTTCCCGCTCTTTGAGTGGAGCGACGAGGAACAACGGCTCATGGCTACGCACCACCCGTTCACCATGCCCAATCCCGCCGACATCCCATTGCTCGACGAACACCCTGAACAAGTGAGGGCCATGGCCTACGACTTTGTGTGTAATGGCACCGAGTTGGGAGGCGGGTCGTTACGTATCCACGATGGCAAGCTACAAGAGAAGATGTTCCGCATTTTGGGATTCACGCCCGAGAGAGCCATGGCACAGTTTGGCTTCCTCATCAATGCCTTCAGGTATGGCGCTCCGCCACATGCTGGACTGGCCTTTGGACTCGACAGGTTCGTTTCCATCATGGCTGGCCTAGACTCCATACGCGACTGCATCGCCTTCCCGAAAAACAATTCCGGGCGAGATGTGATGCTCGACGCTCCGTCGCCCATTGACAAGAAACAATTGGATGAACTGATGATCAATATCGTTGAGGGGGAGAACTAACCAGCTGATTCTTACCCCATTCTGTTGATTTAAATCAAGAAATTCGTTCTTTGACTTCTTTGGCGCTTTGCACCTGTCATTTTTTTGTAAATAAATTAGATGGTTTGGAAAGATTGCTGTATTTTTGCAGCGGATTTCTAACAGACTGATAGGTTCAGTTGATATTAATTTTTTTTACACAATCATGGCAGAAAAAAAAGCAACTACAAAGAAGGAAACTGCAACTAAGGCTGCAGCTGAGAAAAAAGCACCTGCAAAGAAAGCGGTGAAGAAGGTAGAAGTAGTGATTAACGCTGAAAACGTTGGCTTCAAGGCCGGTGACGTTTATCAGGCTCTCGCTACCGCCGGCAAGGCTCTCTCCGTGAAGGAAATTGCCAAAGCCGCCAAAATCACTGAAGAGGAAACCCTCCTAGGTCTGGGATGGCTCCTTAAAGAAATGAAGGTGAAGGACGAAGAGAAGAAGATCACATTGGCTTAATCAACAATCACTATAGAAAAGAGGGCTGGTATCTGTACCAGCCCTCTTTTTTCGTTTATGGAAAGAATGGAATTAGGTGAAAACATCTTAAAAGTATTGCGTGAAGCAGGGCCACAGGGACTCCATGTGGCGAAAATTTCACGGCATGTATACAATGGCATGAACAGTCTCTTCGAACAGAGAGATTATGAGGAGGTACACCATAAGGTGAATATCTTCCTCATCCGTCAGGTGAAGAAAAAAAGACCATTGGTCGTCCGGCTGCGTCGCGGTGTCTACAAAATCAACCGCAAGGCCTTGCGGGAGATGGAACTTCTTTTCAAATTCAAAGAGATGACCGAAGAAGAAAACACGAGAAGTATGGTTGCTGACCAAAACCAAAAGAAACAAGAGAATCTATTGCCACTTTTTTGAATAATAATCAAGGAAAATAATCGTTTATACGTATTATATATATTTCTCAAAACCTCAAAACTAAAAACTTATAACTTCATAAATACATTAATATGTCAAAGAGATATCTTTTAGGCTTGGATGTAGGCAGCAGTTCTGTCAAAGCATCCCTCGTCGACGCAGACACGGGTGTTTGCGCCGCCTCGGCATTCTTCCCCGAAAAAGAAGCTCCCATCATGGCCGTCAAGGCAGGATGGGCAGAACAGGAACCCGACTCATGGTGGAACTATGCAAAACTTAGTCTGCAGAAGATTATGTCTGAAACGGGAGCCAAGGCCGACGAAGTGAAGGCCATCGGCATCTCCTACCAGATGCATGGTTTGGTGTGTGTCGACAAGCTACAGAAGGTGCTCCGTCCTTCCATCATTTGGTGCGATTCGCGTGCCGTGCCTTACGGCGAAAAAGCCTTCAATGAACTGGGTGGCAAAAAGTGCCTCTCCCACCTGCTCAATTCGCCGGGAAACTTCACGGCGGCCAAGTTGGCTTGGGTGAAAGAGAACGAGCCCGAGTTGTTCGACAAAATCGACAAATTCATGCTTCCCGGCGACTATATCGCCATGCGTTTGTCGGGTGTGGCCAACACCACCATCAGCGGTCTTAGCGAGGGTATGTTGTGGGATTTCAAGGAGAAAGCTCCGGCAAAGTTCCTGCTTGACTATTACGGTTTCGACGAGAGTATGGTGCCCGAAATCGTGCCCACTTTCTCCGTCCAGTCGGAGGTTTGTTCCCAAGCGGCCGCCGAGTTGGGACTCAAAGAAGGTACACCCATCTCCTACCGTGCTGGTGACCAGCCCAACAACGCACTGTCGCTCAACGTGTTCAACCCTGGTGAGATAGCCTCTACGGCAGGCACATCTGGCGTCGTTTATGGTGTGCTTGGCAATATCAACTACGACACGAAGAGTCGTGTGAACACCTTTGCTCATGTCAACTACACCAAGGAGCAAGACCGTCTGGGCGTGTTGCTCTGCATCAATGGCACTGGAATCCTCAATGCATGGGTGCGCCGTACCGTTGCCCCCGAAGGCATCTCTTATGCCGACATGAACACCCTCACCGATGAAATACCCATCGGCAGTGAAGGCGTGTCGATCATTCCCTTCGGCAATGGTGCCGAGCGTGTCCTTGAGAACAGGGAAACAGGTTGTTCCATCCATGGCGTCAACTTCAACAAACATGGCAAGGCACATCTCATGAGAGCCGCACAGGAAGGTATTGTCTTCAGCTTCTGCTATGGCATGGAGATTATGCAGCAGATGGGCATGGACCTCAAAACCATCAAGGCAGGAAAAGCCAATATGTTCCTCAGCCCGTTGTTCCGAAACACCCTCGCTTCGGTGAGTGGGGCGACCATCGAACTGAGTGAGACCGATGGCAGTGTGGGTGCTGCCAAGGGTGCCGGTATCGGCTGTGGCATCTATAAGGACAACAACGAGGCTTTCGCCTCGCTGAAGAAACTGGCGGTCATTGAACCCGACCAGGCTCACCTCGCCGAATATATGGATGCCTACAACATTTGGAAGGAAAGGCTGGCTAAAGTGTAAAGAGTAAACAATATACTAATTTTCATTTTTTAATATTCAAATTCTATTATGGCAAAAGAGTATTTTCCGTTTACCGGTAAGATTCCTTTCGAAGGAAAAGAGAGCAAGAACGTAATGGCTTTCCATTACTATGAGCCTGAAAAGGTGGTAATGGGCAAAAAAATGAAGGATTGGCTGAAATTCGCCATGGCATGGTGGCATACCCTCGGTGGCGCCAGTGCCGACCAGTTCGGTGGCCAGACCCGCAGCTATGAGTGGGACAAGGCTGAGGATGCTGTTCAGCGCGCCAAAGACAAGATGGATGCCGGATTTGAGTTTATGGACAAACTGGGCATCGAGTATTTCTGCTTCCACGATGTGGATCTCGTTGAAGAGGGCGAGAGCGTCGAGGAGTATGAGCGCCGCATGAAGGCCATCACCGACTATGCCGAAGAGAAGATGAAGGAATATCCCAACATCAAACTGCTTTGGGGTACTGCCAACGTGTTCGGCAACAAGCGTTACGCCAACGGTGCCAGCACCAATCCCGACTTCGATGTTGTTGCTCGTGCCATCGTGCAGATTAAGAACGCCATCGATGCCACCATCAAACTCGGCGGCACCAACTACGTGTTCTGGGGTGGACGTGAGGGTTATATGAGCCTGCTCAACACCGACCAGAAACGCGAGAAGGAGCACATGGCTAAGATGCTTACCCTCGCTCGCGACTATGCCCGCAGCAAAGGTTTCAAAGGAACCTTCCTCATTGAGCCCAAACCCATGGAGCCGTCGAAACACCAATATGACGTCGATACAGAGACGGTCATCGGCTTCCTCAAGGCTCACGGCCTGGACAAGGACTTCAAGGTGAACATCGAGGTGAACCACGCCACACTCGCCGGCCATACCTTCGAGCACGAACTGGCTTGCGCTGTCGATGCCGGTATGCTCGGTAGCATCGACGCCAACCGTGGTGACGCACAGAATGGATGGGACACCGACCAGTTCCCCATCGACAACTTCGAACTGACTCAGGCCATGCTCGAGATTATCCGCAACGGTGGTCTTGGCAATGGTGGAACCAACTTTGACGCCAAGATCCGTCGTAACTCCACAGACCTTGAAGACCTCTTCATCGCCCACGTCAGTGGTATGGATGCCATGGCTCGCGCCCTCATGAACGCCGCCGCCATCCTCGAAGAGAGCGAACTGCCCTCAATGAAGAAAGCTCGCTATGCTTCCTTCGACGAGGGTATGGGCAAGGACTTCGAAGACGGCAAACTCACCTTCGAGCAGGTGTATGAGTATGGCAAGAAGATCGGTGAGCCCAAGCAGACCTCAGGCAAGCAGGAGAAATACGAGACCATCGTGGCTCTTTATTGCAAATAATACTGTTAAAGGAAAGTCACGCGACTAATTAATAATCTTGCTCGTCAATTTTGACGAGCAAGATTTTTTTATGGGACAACAGTGCCATATTCAGCATTCAATGATACTGATGTATGTGCACCGAACATTATTCTTTTTTACGTCTCTTATACCACCATCTTATCACGAAGAACAACACAGCCACACCAACAAGTATCAAAATGCCCCATTTGATGTAGTCGCCATATTCCTCGAGTTTGGATTCCAACTGGTCCTCGGGCACCACGGAATGGAGATACCAACCCAATGCCGCCAAGATACAGTTCCACACGCCGGCACCGATGGTGGTATAGAGCAAGAATTTCCAATACGTCATCTTCGCCAGACCGGCAGGAATGGAGATGAGGTGGCGTATGCCAGGAATGAGACGCCCTGTGATGGTGGCTACCATGCCGTGGTCGTTGAAATATTTTTCGCTCTTCTCCACCTTCTCCTGGTTCAGCAAACACATCTTTCCCCAACGGCTGTTGGCGAACTTGTAGATGATAGGTCGGCCCAAGTAATAGCCCGCCACATAGTTGATGGTGGCTCCCAGGTCCGCCCCTATGGTGGCGAAGAGAATGACGAGGAACACATTGAGGTGTCCTCCTGCGGCATGGTATGCTGCCGGTGAGACCACCAGTTCGGATGGTACGGGAATGACAGTGCTCTCAAGCAGCATCAAGAAGAGAATGGTACCGTAATTGAGATTGCCTAACAGGCTGGTTATCCAGTTCATGTGAATGGTTCGTTGTCTTCGTTTTTGGCTTGTTCATAATAGTCTGCGGGCGACATGTCGTCGGGAAAGAGGTGTCCCAGCACCTGCCGCACCTCGTTGGCATTGTGATTCAATGCACGTTGCAGATATTGCAAATATTCGTCGCGTTTGTCCAGGTCGTGAGCGCATAGTGCCATGTAGGCATAGGCCGGTTCGTATGCTCCACCTTCCTGTTCCTGTAAGGCTTTGAGCAGCGTGTAGGCACGTGCCACATAATGGTTGTCGTACACCGAAATGGCGATTTTCAGCAGAATGGGAGCGGCATTGCCGCTGTCTTTCGCCGCTTGTTCGAAGCAGGCGCGTGCCTCCTCCGTGCGGTGGCGTGTGAGAAAGATATTGCCACGCAACACCTGTGCCTCCTGTGCCATCGGTTCTATGTCGCCCAGCAGGTCGGTCACACGCAACGCATCGTCCAGGCGTCCTATCTGGCTGAGGATGAATGCTTTCTCCTGATAGATATCGGCCAAGGCGTCGCCCTTGCCTTCGTTCTTCCGTTCCGCCTCTTCGATGCACAAGAGCGCCTCCTGTAGTTCGTTCAGGTTGGTATGGCATAGTGCTTGGTAATATTCGCCGATGCCGTCGTTGGGAGACAGTTCGGCGTATCGATGGAAGCATGCGAGGGCCGCGCGGTCGTTGTGAAGCGCCATCAGCGCGTTCCCCTTGTTCAGCAAGGCCTCCTTGTCATTGGCGTTGATGGCCAAGGCATATTCCAGACTGGTGATGGCTTCGGGCAACTTGCCCTGCATATATTGGCATGTTGAAATCTGGTTCCAGTAATAGCCGCTGAAAGGCTCTTCGTCCACCAAACGACGGAACAGTTTCAGGCTGTTTTCGTAGTCACCTTCGGCGAGCAGCAAACGCGCTTTCAGCTCTTCGTAAGCGATGCGGACATTGTCGTCACATTCTGCCAACCAGTCGTTCGTCAGACTTATGGCATCGCAACGGTCGAGCCATTGTCTCGCCATGTCCATCGCGTTATAGTCGGCCATGATGGTTGCCGTGTCGATGATATATTTCAGCCGCTCATCGCCGGAATATCTTTCCAGCATTTTTAGGTAGTACGCGTTCGCCTCGGCAGAAGCGTTTTTTGCCAAGAAAATCTCCCCTTGTAGCATGAGGTAGTCGGGGTCGCTCTTGTCGCAAATCTTTGAGAAGAAGTGTTCCGCTGCGCTGATGTCGCCGGCAAGCAGTGCCAGATGGCAGCGTGTGATAAGTGGCGCCGTGGCCGTGGGAAAGATGGACAGGCCCTGTTCTATGGCCGCCAACGATTCCTCGTCATTGCCTATCGACTGGTAGTATTCGGCAATGTCTGCATATTCGTCGGAATCCAAGAACACGGGTGTTCCTCCCGAACGCCACGATTGGTATTTTTTCAGGGTTTCCCTAAACTCGAGACTGTCAAAAAAGTCACTCACAATTCAGAGCACACGATTTACATTTACGATATACGATTCTTCATCGTGAAGCGACAATCGCACATCCTTCACTCCACATCCTTAATTCTTTATCTTCGCCCACGTATCTTTCAAGCTGGCGGTCTTGTTGAATACCAAGTGTTCGCGTGAGGAGTCGGGGTCAGCCATGAAATAGCCGATACGCTGGAACTGCAGGTATTCACCCGGTTGTCGTTCAGCGGCATAAGGCTCCACGTAACATGTGTCAAGCACCCGCAGCGATTCGGGGTTGAGCAGCTCGCGGAAATCGCGCTCGTCAGCTGATGGGTCTTCCACATTGAACAGCCGGTCGTAGATGCGCACCTCGGCTTTCTCGCAATGGTCGGCCGATACCCAGTGGAGGGTGCCTTTCACCTTGCGATTTGCGCCTTCTTTGCCGCTCTTGCTCTCGGGGTCGTATTCGGCATATATCTCTTCCACCTCGCCGTCGGCGTTTTTCTTGCATCCCGTACACATCACGATGTAGGCGTTCTTCAAGCGTACCTCTTTGCCGGGTGTCATGCGGAAGAATTTCTTCGGTGCCTCTTCCATGAAGTCGTCACGTTCAATCCACAGGTTCTTGGTGAACGGTATCTCATGGGTGCCGTCGGCCTCATTCTCCGGGTTGTTGATGGCAGTCATCATCTCTTCTTCGCCATCGGGATAGTTGGTGATGATGAGTTTCACGGGGTTGAGTACCGCTGACACGCGCAGACTGCGGTAGTTCAAGTCTTCGCGCACGGCAGCTTCCAGCAGTGCCATGTCGTTCAGCGCGTCAAACTTGGTGTATCCTATCGAATCGATGAATTTCCTGACGCTCTCGGGCGAGTAGCCTCGACGGCGCATACCACTCAGTGTGGGCATGCGGGGGTCGTCCCAGCCTGACACTTTCTTCTCTTCTACCAATGCGAGCAGTTTTCTCTTGCTCATCATCGTATAGGTGAGGTTCAGACGGTTGAATTCTATCTGTCGGGGACGGTAATCGGTCTGTCCGTCTTTCTCCTGGAGGAAATCGATGAATTTGTCGTACAGCGGACGATGGGGAACGAACTCCAAGGTGCAGATACTATGTGTCACCCCCTCGAAATAGTCGCTCTGACCATGTGCGAAGTCGTACATGGGATAGGCATGCCATTGTGTGCCGGTACGATGGTGAGGAGTGTGGATGATGCGGTACATAATGGGGTCGCGGAAGTGCATGTTGGGATTGGCCATGTCCAATTTGGCGCGCAATACCATTGAACCTTCCACGGCCTCGGGGGTGTTCATCGAGGCGAACAGGCGCAGGTTCTCTTCTACGGGACGGTCGCGGTAGGGCGATGCCACACCGGGTGTGGTGGGGGTGCCTTTTTGCTTGGCTATCTCTTCCGATGTCTGCTCGTCGATATAAGCCAAACCTTTCTTGATGAGCCACACGGCGAAGTCCCACAGTTGCTGGAAATAATCCGAGGCATAGTAAACGTTTCCCCAATGGAATCCCAGCCAACTGATGTCGTTGAGGATATTCTCCACGTATTCGTTGTTCTCCTTGCTGGGGTTGGTGTCGTCAAAGCGCAGGTTGCACACGCCGCCGTAGCGTTCGGCGATGCCGAAGTCCATGCAGATGGCTTTGGCATGGCCTATATGCAGGTAACCGTTTGGCTCTGGCGGGAAACGAGTCTGTATTCGTCCGCCGTTCTTTCCTTCGGCGAGGTCGTTCTCTACCATTTGCTCAACGAAACTCAAACTGCGTTTCTCTTCCGTGGGGGTCATTTCTTTCTCTGTCATAAGCTATTTCTTTCTTTTTCGATTGCAAAATTACATATTTTTTCTGACACATGCACATAAGAGTGGATATTTTCGTCTCGGCGTTGGTACAGACAGTTTGCTGCCCATCTGGCGAAAACGGCAAAAGTGTTAAAATTCTTCAAATCACCCGAATTATTTTTTTTAACCCTGAAAAAATTTGTGAGGTATGTTAAAATAGTGTAACTTTGCAGCCGTTATCCTGAATACAATCTTTTTACCTTAAAGAAAGCTAATACCTATTGAGATGAAATGCCGCCTCTGCGAAGAGCCGGCATTCCGTATTTTTAGGAGGTGTTTACTGGTGCGCATCTTCCCTGTCCGACTTGCAATTGCAGTCAGGTGGAAGTTCTTATTTCTGTCATTATGTAAGGTGCACCTCAATCCAGCAATATGAATGCCGCCCAGTATTTGGGTTCATCGTAATGCCCATTTTCCACTGTTCGCAGGTGTTGCTGGGCATTTTGGAAGGCGTCACGCTTCGACTGTCCTTGCAGCATGTTGTCGTAGAAGGCGGTCATGAGAATCTGCGTGGCCTTGTCGTCCACCTCCCATAGGCTCATGACAATGGTCTGCGCGCCAGCTTTCTTGAACCCGCGCTGCAGACCGAAGACCCCTTCTCCTTGGTTGATGTCGCCGTTCCCCGTCTTGCACGCCGAGAGCACCACGAGGTCGACACCGCGCAGGTCAAGCCGTGAAATCTCCTGTGCGGTGAGAACGCCGTCGTCCACGTCCATCGGAATGTCCTCTCCATGCAATGTCCCGTTGGCTCCCGCCATGAGCAGACCGCTGCGAGTAAGTGCTTTGTCCTCATGGGTGACCTCCCCCTTGCCCCCTCCCAAGGAGGGGGAATCGTAACCGATGAGGAAACGGAGTTTCTCCTGATTTCTCGCATAGTCCGCCCTATCTTCTGTGAGGTAGAACCCATGCGTGGCGATATGCAGTATTCTTGGCGAGTGGGCTGAAAGGGTCTTTATGGATGTTTCTGTAGCCTCCTTTCCCGTAGTCATGGTGGCAGTCTGCCGTTTCTTGTCAAACGAAGCCTTGATGTTCTTCACCTCGTCAAGGGTGCCTGGTAGTTCTTTTGCTGTCATGCCACGGACATCTAAGCTGTCAATGAGAGAACGGTGCAGGGCGATGGATACAGATACCTCCCCCGGCCCCTCCGAAGGAGGGATGCCGCTATTGCCAAGAGATGCGTTGTAATCCACTCCTCCAAACAAGGAAGCCACTACTCGCTCCCCTCCTTGGGAGGGGTTGGGGGAGGTTCCTTTCTCCCTCCCCAACACTTCCCTCGTCGTCGACAGTCTGTACATCTCATAGTTCTCCATTCCCGGTGCGTATTCAATGCCGATGTTGTGGAGCGCGCCTGCTGGTGAGAAATAGATTCTCTTGATACCTTGCAGTTCCAGTTGCAAAGGTTGCCAGACAAGTGCGGTTACCTCTGGGCAATGATAATACTGCTGGTCACTTGCCTCTTGTAATTGCCGTTGCTCGAACAATGGGATAAACTTCGGTTCGGCATTGTCCTTACGCAGCGTAAGTGCGGCGACCATCGTGCTGTCAGAATCCAATACGTTGAACGACAAAAATTCCACGGCTATCTCGTCATCCTTTAACGCCCCTTGCACATCTTGCCATGTGGTTCGCAACTTACGCGTAAAGTCACCATATACCTGTGAACGTTTCACCAGCGCCTGTTCCTGCAGGTCCACTACCTGCGCCAAAGAATCGGTGTTGATGTTACGTTCAGATATGGGTATCTCATAGAGTTTCTGCAATTGCATCCTGTTCTTTTGCAGTTCCTCGAACATCCGCAGTGCCTCTTCGTCACCACTCTCTTGGATGAGACGGTTCATTTCAATCTCCGTGGAGAGAAGTAGTCCCTTGGCAAACAATGCCGACTTGTCGTAGAGGTCGGGGGCGGTCTTCGCATGGGATAGGAAGATGAATGAAGGATAAACGTCCGTGAATTGATAGGATTCTTTTGCCCAGAACAACGAACGCTGGGATGTTGTTAATCCTGTGAATTGTTGCAAGGTGTTGGACTGTTTGATGGAAATGTTTTCATCATAGTATTTAAGCATCTTGGTGTAATCGCCGAGATAGTAGTAATAATTGGCGAGGTTGTTCAGGGACAAGGCGTAATAGGGATGTTTCTCGCCGAGCGTTTCCCTACGGATTTCCATGGCTTTCGTTCCCATTTCCACTGCCTTGGTGTAATCGCCGAGATAGTAGTAATAACTGGCGAGGTTGTTCAGGGACAAGGCGTAATCTGGATGTTTCTCGCCGAGCGTTTCCCTACGGATTTCCATGGCTTTCGTGCCTATTTCCACTGCCTTGGTGTAATCGCCGAGATAGTAGTAATAATTGGCGAGGTTGTTCAGGGACGTGGCGTAATCTGGATGTTTCTCGCCGAATACCTCCCTTTGTATTTCCAATGCTTTCGTTCCCAATTCCACCGCCTTGGCATAGTCGCCGAGATCGGAATAATAACTGGCGAGGTTGTTCAGGGACAAGGCGTAATCGGGATCTTTCTCGCCGAGCGTTTCCCTACGGATTTCCATGGCCTTCGTTCCCATTTTCACTGCCTTGGTGTAATCGCCGAGAGAATAGTAACAATTGGCGAGGTTGTTCAGTGACGTGGCGTAATCGGGATCTTTCTCGCCGAGCGTTTCCCTACGGATTTCCATGGCCTTCGTGCCTATTTCCACTGCCTTGGTGTAATCGCCGAGAGAATAGTAACAATTGGCGAGGTTGTTCAGTGACGTGGCGTAATCGGGATCTTTCTCGCCGAGCGTTTCCCTACGGATTTCCATGGCCTTCATTCCCATTTCCACCGCCTTGGCGTAGTCGCCGAGATAGTAGTAACAATTGGCGAGGTTGTTCAGTGACGTGGCGTAATCGGGATCTTTCTCGCCGAGCGTTTCCCTACGGATCTCCATGGCCTTCGTGCCTATTTCCACCGCCTTGGTGTAATCGCCGAGAGAGTGGTAATAACTGGCAAGGTTGCTCAGTGACAAGGCGAAGTCGGGATGTTTCTCCCCGAGCGCTTCCCTATAGATTTCCATGGCTTTCGTTCCCATTTCCACCGCCTTGGCGTAATTGCCGAGAGAGTGGTAATAACTGGCAAGGTTGCTCAGTGACAAGGCGAAGTCGGGATGTTTCTCCCCGAGCGTTTCCCTGCGGATTTCCATGGCCTTCGTGCCTATTTCCACTGCCTCGGCGTAGTCGTTGAGATAGTAGTAATAACTGGCGAGATTGCTCAGTGACAAGGCGAAGTCGGGATGTTTCTCCCCGAGCGTTTCTCGACGGATTTCCATGGCCTTCGTTGCCATTTCCACCGCCTTGGCATAGTCGCCGAGATGGGAGTAATAAATGGTGAGGTTATTCAGTGACTGAGCGTAATCGGGATGTTTCTCGCCGAGCGTTTCCCTATAGATTTCCATGGCCTTTGTTCCCATTTCCAAGGCCTTGGCGTAATCTCTGAGATAGAAGAAATAATTGGCGAGGTTGCTCAGTGACGTGGCGTAGTAGGGATGTTTCTCGCCGAGCGTTTCCCGATAGATTTCCATGGCCTTCGTTCCCAGTTCCACCGCCTTGGCATAATCATTGAGGTTAGAATGGCATACTGCTAAGGAATTGATGATAAACCCATAATTCTCATCTTTATTATTCTGTTTTTCATACTCCTTTTTGCACATTTCAAACCACTTGATGGCTTCTTGATGGTTACCTTGTTCTGATGCTGCCTGTCCATTCTGCATCCATTCCTGAATTTGTGAATTATTCTGGGCTTGCATAGAAAAAGACGAAAGGATTGCAAATAAATAGATGATGTATTTTTTCATGGGAAAAGATGATGATACGATTTGCTTACAACTTGTGTAAAACTTATTGCTTGTTTCAACCTTTAACTCTCAAAACTACTTCTTTATTCCCCGTTCGTTGAGAGCAGCCGCATAACGTCGGGCGTTGGCCTCGTGTTCCGCCATCGTCTTGGCGAAATTATGCGTGCCGTCGAATGTTTCCTTGGCGCACATGTAGAGGAAATCGTGCTGCGTAAAGTCGAGTACGGCATCAATGTTGTCGGTCTCGGGGTTGCGGATGGGGCCGGGAGGGAGTCCTCCATAGCGGTAGGTGTTGTAGGGACTATCCACGGAAAGCATACTGTTGAGCACCCGTTTGGCCCCAAAATTTTTCAGGGCGAACTTCACGGTGGGGTCGGCTTGCAGGAGCATCCCTTTCTTCAGGCGGTTCAAGTAGAGGCCAGCTACGATGGGCTTTTCCGGCTTGTAGTTCGTTTCCTCGGCCACGATGCTGGCCAAAGTTACCACTTCCATGGGATCCATGCCCAGGGCATCGGCTTTCTTCTTGCGGCTGTCGTTCCAGAAACGGTCGTATTCTTTTTTCATGCGGTCGAGCAGTTCGTCGGTCGTCACGTCCCAATAAATATTATAGGTGTCGGGGATGAACAGTCCCATGATGGTATTGGTGTCGCACGACAGACGTTGGCAGGTGGAGGCATCGGTGAGGGCCTTCACCAACGTCAGACTGTCCATCTCCAGTTTTTTGCTCAGACGGGCGGCCATGGCCTGGGGTGTGCGTACCGAGGGCACAGGCAGGTTCACGGCGGTCTGTTCCCCTTTCTTCAGTTGGCGGAAGAGGGGATAGGCACCAATGCTTTTATCAATGCCGTAGCGTCCCTTTTTGATATGGTCACCATAGTTGCTGCTGGAGGCCAGCATCTTGAAAATGCGCATCTGCAAGGGTTTGGCGTGTTCACCCACTTTGGTGTATACCGAGTCGAGGTTGTCGTCTCCGTCGATATATACGTATTGGGTCTTCTCCGTGGCGTTGATGCCGCTGTAGAGAAGATACCAGCCTGCGCTGACAAGGAGCAACACCACGCCCAAGAGTGAATACAGAAGAATCTTTTTCTTCTTGCTCATCTTTCTCTTATTCTTCGTTTTGTGCTTTGGCTTGCTTTCCGGGTTTTCCTTCTTTTCTGCTTTCATGTCGTTGTTTCTTTCCATCGTGAATAATCGTGTACAAAGGTAAGGAAAAATAGAAGATTATAAAATTAAAAGATAAAAAATAAAAAAATTAAAAGATTAAAAGATTACTAAATTCCAGGATGAATAGATTATTAAATGAATAATTGCACTGCTTTTTCCCCGCTTTTTCATATATTTGCACTATGATTTTTGTATTATGATTATCGCTTTCAACATACATTATGCCACGTTGTGGGGACAAAGCATTGAGGTGGTTGCCACTTTCATCGCATCCAATGGCAAGAGCCGGTCGCGTCGTCTGACCATGAACACAGAGGATGGTGAACTGTGGACTCTGGAAACGTCTGTCATGGAGTCGCGTCAACGGGATATCACGGCAGTCAGTTATTACTACCAGTTGGTCGACGCAGGACAAAAAGTGATACGTGTGGAGTGGGACAAGACGCCACGACTTTTCGCCTACGACAACTCGATGAGTTATGTTTTCCACGACCACTGGCGTGACACTCCGTTGCACGAACATCTTTATTCCTCGGCGGTACGTGTCACGGCGGGATTGCCAGCGCTCTCACCCGTCAATGCTATCAAGATGCCCTTGTTTAGAAAAACTGCACTTTTCCGCGTGGCGGCACCGCAGATAAAAGAAGGGCAGTCTGTTGCCATCCTCGGCAATCACCCTTCATTGGGCGATTGGAACCCGACGCGTTACCTGAGGATGACGCATATGGGTGGGGTGGATTGGATGCTTACGGTAAACATTGACAATTTCCGATGGCCGTTGGAATATAAATATGTGGTCGTGGATGACACGACGAACAATGTGCATCAATGGGAAGAGGGTGATAATCGTGTTGTGGACCACATACGCGATGTTGAGGGTACTGTTCATGTGTTTTATGGAGGTAGTTTGCATATTGGAGGAATCAACTGGAAAGCGGCGGGAGTGGCGGTGCCTCTCTTCTCGCTCAGGTCGGAGCGTTCCTTTGGCGTGGGTGATTTCGGCGATCTGTACCAATTGGTGGAGTGGGCACGGCAGGTGGGGTTGAAAGTCATACAGTTGTTGCCCATCAGCGACACCACAGCCACGCATGGGTGGACCGATTCCCATCCTTATAATGCCATCTCGGTCTTTGCGCTCCATCCGCAGTATTTGGATTTGTCGGAACTGCCAGCACTCGCCGACAAGAGCAAGATGAACGCATATCAAAGAAAACGACGGGAACTGAATGCTTTGTCCTATACTGACTATCCTGCCGTGCAAAGGGTGAAAGACGCCTATGTGGATGATGTTTTCACGGAGTGGGGCAAAGAGGTTGTTGCCTCTGACAAATGTAGCCAATTCATACGCGACAACAGGAATTGGCTGGTGCCTTACGCGGCTTTTAACATCCTTCGTGAGCGTTTGAATACAGCTCGTTTTATCGATTGGGGCGAATATGCCGTGTTTTCACAGAAGAAAACGGAGCAATTGGTGCAGGAGGAAAAAGAGGCGTTCGACAAAATCTGCTTCGTGCAGTTCTTGTTACACAAACAGTTGAAACGGGTCGTGGATTATGCCCATCAAGTGGGGGTGGCCCTCATGGGCGACTTGCCCATTGGCATCTATCGCGATAGTGTCGATGTTTGGACAGCGCCTCAACGGTTTGATGAACAGGTGCAGATGGGTACCATGCCCGACAACAACCAACCCGACGGACAGAATTGGGGATTCCCCGCATATCGATGGGAAGAGGAGGAAAACGCCATCGGAGGAGGAGTCGTGGAATGGTTCCATCGGAGGTTGGACAATATGCAATGCTTTTTCGACATCCTCCGCATCGACCACACGGCAGGATGGTTCCGCACATGGCTTATTCCATCGTGTGCGGTAAACGCGACACTTGGACATTTCGTTCCGGCATTGCCCCTCGATGAGGAGGAAATAACGCAATATGGTCTGCCGTTTAGGAAACAGTTGCTGACGAGGCCTTTCATCAACGATGGTATCATTGACAAGATTTTCGGGTTGCATGCCGAATTTGTGCGACAACAGTACCTCAATCGTTTGCCCTACGGGTTATATTCTCTCAAAAATGAAGTTGACACCCAAGTGAAGGTACGCGATTTGTTCAACAACAAAAATGACGAGAACAGTCTATGGATTCGCAATGGATTGTATCGGCTGTTGGCCAATGTGCTCTTCGTGGAAGACAATACACATCCCGGCATGTACCATCCGCGTATCATGGCTTACAGAGAACCGGTTTACGATGTCCTCACAACGGAGGAAAAAGAGGCGTTCATGCGCATTTATAACCATTTCTTCTTTGAACGGCACCGCGAATTTTGGCAATATATCGCGACGCGCAAAATGGGTATGGTGTTCGCACATACCACCATGATGCTATGTGCGGAGAACATTGGGGCCATGCCTGATGGATACGAACAAGTACTCGATCGTATGCGTATCCTTTCCTTGGTGATGCAGTCGTTGCCACAACGCTATGATGGTGAGTTCGCGCATGTGGAGGCATGGCCTTATCTGAGTCTATGCACCACATCGACGCACGACATGCCTACGCTCAGGATGTGGTGGGAGGAGAATGCCGGACGAACACAACGATACTATGCCACCATGCTTCAAAAACAAGGTAGGGCACCCAAACAACTGCCGGCGCATATCGCCGAGGAGATAGTGGCCAGGCATCTCTATGGACCGTCCATGCTTTGTGTGTTGCCTATTCAGGATTGGTTGGCTATCGATGGACAATATAGGCCGAAGCAAATTCATGATGAGAGAATCAATGAACCATACGACCCCTATAACCAATGGCGATACAGGATGGAGTTGTCTGTCGAAGCATTGAAAAAAGCCGAAGCGTTCAACAAAAGAATACGTACGATAGTAACAAGAAGTGGGCGATGAAAGGGTATAAGGCATATATCTTTGACCTAGACGGCACATTGCTTGACACGCTTTTTGACTTGGCGCATAGTTGCAATTATGCGCTCCAGGCGTGTGGACTGCCCAGGCGCACGGTGGAAGAGGTGCGGCAGTTTGTGGGCAACGGTGTGCGTGTTCTTATGCAGAAGGCTGTTCCTGAAGGGGAGGAAAATCCCGTTTTCGAAGAGGCGTTGGACATCTTCCGACAGCACTATATGTTGCATGGGCAGGAACACACCGCTCCTTATCCGGGCATCATGGACATGTTGCGCTGGTTACGACATGAGGGAAAGAAAATTGCCGTGGTGAGCAATAAGTTTGATGCTGCTACCAAACAGTTGTGCAGCCATTATTTTCCGGGATTGGTTGACGTGGCCATCGGAGAAAGCGATGGCATAAGGCGCAAACCAGCTCCCGACACGGTGCTCACCGCCATGCGTCTTTTGGGGGTAGAACCTCACGACAGTATCTACGTGGGCGACAGCGACACAGACATCCTAACAGCTAAAAACGCAAGTATACCTTGCCTCAGTGTCACATGGGGCTTCCGAGACCGGCAGTTCCTCATCGAACACGGTGCCACCACCCTTATCGCCTCACCGGAAGAATTGCCGTGAGAATGAAATCAACAAATGATGTCAACTTGTCAACCAACACATAAGGACTTAGAACGTGTGGTTGTCGAGATATTCTTGCACCTCTTCCTTGTAACTATCGCTGATGGGGATATAATGCTCGTCGAAGACGATGCGTAAGCGGTCCACCAAACGTATCTTCGTCATGTGCACCACGTATGAACGGTGGGTGCGCATGAACTCAGGCTTGGGCAACGTGTCCTCGATTTTCTTCATGTTCATCAGACTCATAATGGGCTGCTTGCCGTTGTCCAAGAATATCTTCACATAGTCCTTCACCCCCTCGATGAAAAGGATGTCGTCGAAGTTGACACGCACCAGTTTGTATTCACTTTTCACGAAAATGAACCGGTCGTTATGCCACGCCTCTTTCTTAATCTGGCTCATGAACCACTCGTGGGCCTTGTTGGCGGCCCGGAGGAAATCTTCATAGCTGATGGGCTTGAGCAGATAGTCCAGCGCATTCACCTTGTAGCCGTTGATGGCATATTGGCTAAAGGCCGTGGTGAACACGATGCGTGTTGTCTTCGGCAGTATGCTTGCAAATTCCAAGCCGCTGAGTTCCGGCATCTGGATGTCAAGGAAAATCAAGTCTATCTGATTCTCGCGAATGGTCTTGATGGCGTTTACGGCACTGTTGTAATGTCCCACTAAGTTAAGAAATGGGGTGCGTTCGGCGTAACTCGCCAACAACTCGGCAGCTAAAGGCTCGTCGTCAATGATAATGCAGTTGAGTGTCATAAAGTGTAATTTTGGATTTGTAGATATTTGTCTTATCGTCTATTTCTTTCTCCCATTTGTATTTTCCAGGATAGTTCAGCTCGAGTCGACGCTGCACCTGTTGTAGTCCTATGCCATGGCCGCTTTGGTCATTGTCGGCCTTGGGGTAGTGGCTGTTTTTTATCTCGCATATAATCTGCTGGTCGGTAGCGCTGATGTTGATGTGGATAAAACTCTTGTTCGTGGGACTGATGCCATGTTTGAAAGCGTTTTCTATCAACGAGATGAAGATAAGCGGAGCCACCATGGCTTGACTGTTCGCTGGCACATCGATGTTCTTTACAATCTCCACGTCGCTGCTCAAGCGGAGTTTCATCAGGTTGATGTAGTTGTCGATAAATTCCAAATCCTTGTGCAGACTGATGTAGGGCTCCTTGTTGTCGTAAAGTATGTGGCGCATCATCTTGCTCAGTTCCATGATTGCTGTCTGTGCCTTCTGTTGGTCGAAGGCGGTAAGGGCATAGATGTTGTTCAGGGTATTCAGCATGAAATGGGGATTGATTTGGAAACGGAGATTCTCCAACTCGGCTTCTTTCAGAGCCTTCAGGGCCTCTTCGCGCTCTTTCTCTAATCTTGCCCATTGCATCGACATACGGATACTCATGGCTATGGTTATGGTTACCCCCAGACAGAACATGTAATATAGCACATGGAGGAGTTGCATGCCGAGTCCCTTTTCTTCGTTGACCGAAAGTTCCATCCTCGTGCTGAACCATTGGAACCAAAGATGCACTATGATAGACAGCGAGATTACCAAGGTGATGTTGACAAGTCCCCAAAAACGTCGTTTCCCCCTCATGAAATAGTGGGGTGTCAGCCACAAATAGTTCAGGTAGTAGACCACCATCAACACAATGGGCATACCCATGCCGCGTAATATACGAGGCCATGAAAGTGATTGGTCCAACCCCAACACGAGAATGGGCGACAGAAATATGGTCACCCATATAAGGATGTTAATCAGTATCGAAGTTTTTGGGGAACTCATGTTTGGGGCGTTAGGTGGACATATCTTTTTTCACTCCTTCATTCCTTCTCACTACTCATACCTGATGGCTTCGATGGGGTCGAGACGGGCTGCTTTTTTCGCCGGATACCATCCAAAGAAGATGCCTGTGAGTGTGCACACGGCGAAACTCATCACGATGCTCCATGGTTGTATGTAGGTGGGCCAATGGGCGAAGGTGTTGATGGCATAAGACAGGCCAACACCCAACAGAACACCGATGATTCCTCCCGTGACGCTTAACAGGATAGCCTCGATGAGGAATTGGTTCAGGATGTCAATGCCGCGTGCTCCCACGCTCATGCGGAGGCCTATCTCACGGGTGCGTTCCGTGACGCTCACATACATGATGTTCATGATGCCGATACCACCTACGATGAGTGAAATGCCGGCCACGCAACCCAATAGGATGGTGAGCATGTCGGTCGTTGAATTCATCATACTCGACAACTCTTCCTGTGAACGGATGTTGAAATCATCTTCATCAGCTGGCATGTCGCCCACGGCATCTTTCAATTTGTGGTTCCTGCGCAAGATGTCTGTTATCTGTTCAATGGCTTTGTCCGTCACGCCTTCGGTGACGGCGGAACATTGGATGCCGCCCAGGTAAGTCTGCGCCAAGATGCGCTTCATCACAGTGGTATAGGGCGCCAACACCAAGTCGTCTTGGTCCATGCCCATCGAGTTGTATCCTTTCTTCTTCAACACACCGACGACACGGAAGGGGATGGCATTGAAACGGATGACTTTGCCAATGGGGTCGCTGCCATCGGGAAACAGGTTGTCAACGACGGTCTGGCCAAGAATACACACCTTGGCTGCCGACTTGATGTCTGCGTCTGAGAACATCTCGCCGTCAGACACCGTCAGCTGGCGTATCTCCAAATAATCCTGGTTCACACCGTACATCGACGAGGGGGCGTTGTTGTTGCCATAGATGAATTGGCCTCCTTTGGTCACCGAGGGGCTTACGGCTTTCACGTAGGAACAGTTCTCCTTGATGCCCTCAAAGTCTTCCAACTTCAGCGTCTCCATCGATGAGGCATCCTGACGAACACCGCCACGCATATCGGCGCCCGGACTGATCATGATCATGTTGGAACCCATCTCCGAGATGTTGGCTTGGATGCTCCGTTTGGTGCCTTGACCGACGGCGAGCATGGTGATGACCGATGCTATGCCGATGATGATGCCCAATGCGGTCAGGAACGAACGCATCTTGTTGGCGGCTATCGCACGCAACGCTATCTTGAATAAATTACCCCAATTCATGGTTTTCTTGTCGAGTTATTGTTGTCGTAATAAGGTGATCTCGTATAACGTTATCACGTAATATCGTTATCACGATTATTTCATTTTTACAATTCATTCATCACTGTTCTTCGGTAAAGCAGCCAATCCTTCCGCGGCCGAAAGAATGTGGTCGTTCGTCGTGTCGCTAATCACCTTTCCATCGCGGAGCATGATGTTGCGACTCGAATAGTTGGCGATGTCGGGGTTGTGGGTCACAAAGATGATGGTACGTCCTTCGGCGTGTAATTTCTGGAACAAGACGAGTATTTCAAAACTCGTACGGGTATCGAGGTTGCCAGTGGCCTCGTCGGCCAATATCACCGCGGGGTCGTTCACCAAAGCACGGGCGATGGCCACTCGTTGCATCTGACCACCCGACATCTGGTTTGACTTATGGTACAGACGGTCGCCTAATCCTACGGCCTCCAATGCTTTTATGGCTCGCTCAAGACGTTCCTTAGGGCGTACTTGGCTGTTGTACATCAAAGGCAGCTCCACATTTTCAACGCTTGTGGTCTTCGGCAGCAAGTTATAGCTCTGGAAAATGAAGCCTATCTTGCGGTTGCGCAACACGGCACGTTGTGACTTCGACATCTTACGCACGCTGATGCCGTCAAGCAGATATTCACCGCTCGTCGGAGTGTCCAAGCATCCCAACTGGTTCAGCAGTGTCGATTTGCCGGAGCCCGACTTGCCCATGATGGTCACGAACTCACCCTCATAGATTTTGAAGCTCACACCGCGCAGGGCATGCACCGTCTCTTCGCCAACGATGAAGTTGCGACGCACGTCTTGCAGTTCAATGACTGCTTTTCTGTTCTCGTTCGCCATGGTTATTTCTTTTCTTTTTCTCGGCGCGGTGGACCGAAGAGACTACGCTCTTGGCTACCTTCCATGTCGGGCATGCCACCAGTCACCTTCAGCTCGGTAATCACATCCTTGCCTTGGCTGATGCCACCCAGTATCTCCGTGTGCGAGCCGTCGCTCATGCCTATCTGCACATCATGGGCGGTCAGGGTGTTGCCGTCAAGCGTCCACACCTTGTTTTTACCTTTGCTGTCCACAATCTTCTTGTCGCCCACGGTCTCTTGCGTGGGCGTGAACCTGAGGGCTTTGCTCGGTACGCTCAACACACCCTGGCGCTCGGCGGTGTAGATAGTAACGGAAGCGGTCAGACCGGGCTTCAGTTTCATGTCGCCATTGGGGGCGCTGATGACCACCTCGTAGGTCACCACATTGTTCGTTGTCGTGGCTTCCTGACGCACTTGTGTGACATGACCCTCGAACACATCTTCGGGGAAGGCGTCGACGGTGAAACTGACACGTTCGCCGGCTTTCACATTGCCGATATCGGCCTCGTCAACATTGGCCACTACCTGCATGTTGGTCAGGTCCTTGGCAATCTTGAACAGTTCAGGGGTGTTGAAACTGGCCGCCACCGTTTGGCCTTCTTCCACTGATTTCGAGAGGACGATGCCGTCGATGGGCGATGTGATGGTGGCATAACTGAGGTTCGTCTGTGCCCTGCGCACCTGCTCCTGGGCCGTGGACACCTGTTCCTTGGCCTGTTGCCAACTCAGACGGGCCGATTCATAGTCGGTGGCGGCTATCAGTCCTTTCTTGAAAAGGGTCTGGTAACGGTTGTAGTTGGCCAGTTGGTAATCCAACGCGCTCTGCGCACTCGATAGGTTGGCTCTGGCCGTGTTCAATTCGCTCGTCAAATTGGTCTTGTCCAACTCGGCTATCACCTGTCCTTTCTTCACCTCGCTGTTGTAATCAACGTAGAGCTTGCTCACGATACCCGACACCTGGGTACCTACGGTGACGCTCGTTACCGGTTCTATGGTACCTGTGGCGGTGACACTGTTCTGGATGTTGGCGGGCTCAACCTTGGCGGTGACGAACTCCACTTTTTCTTCTTTCTTCTTGCCGCTCAGCAACCACAGCGCGATGCCGACAGCCAAAAGAAGTCCCACGATAATCCAAATCTTACTAAATTTCTTTTTCATATTTTGAGTTGATGAGTTTTTGAGTTTATCAGTTAATGAGCTTTTGTTTTTTAAGTTTTTAGGAAGACCTAGGATGCCCTAAGAAATTCTATGCAGTAGTAGGGTATTCTCTTGCCCCTTGTTCCTTGCTCCTTAATACCCCTGATAATACCTCAGCATATAGATGTTGAGTATGGCCATGTATTTGCTTTGCAGTTCATTTATCTGTGCCGTAACGAGGTTCGTCTTTCCTGTCATCAGTTCAATGATGTTTTTCAGTCCCAGACGGAACTGTTCGCTCAGCAGTTCATAACTCGTTTGTTCGCTTTGCAGTGCGGTGCGTGCCGCCTTGTAGCGTGCCTGGTTGTTCACTGCGCCAATCCAATAACCTTCAATGGTGGAGTAGAGCTGTTTCTCTTTGTCCTGTAGGTCGAGCAGACTGCTCTCACGTTGTAACAAGGCTTTGTTGATGGCCGTTTTCGTCTGTCGGTTGTCAAAAATGGGAATGCTCAGGGTGGCGCCCACACCGAAGTCGAGGTTTGTCTTCAACTGAGTACCCCATGCGTTGTCCGACATGCTGGTGGTGTTTGTGCCCACACTTCCCTGCAAGCCGACGGTAGGTTTCCTGCCAGCTCGTGCTATATCAAGACTGATGTCGCTGCTGCTGATGGCCAGTCGGGCACTCTCAATCTCCGGTCGGTGCGCCAGAGCGCTGGCATACACGTCGGCCAGAGCCGGAATGGTCTGCAACGCTTCTTCGTCGGCCATGTCGGGCGAGGCGATGTCGAAAGGCGTGCCGTCACTCAGTTCCAACACCTGTTTCAGTTGGAAGAGGTAGTTGCGAACGTCGCTCTCCGCAGCCACGATGTTGTACTCGTCCATGGCGCGTTGAGCGGTGAGTTGTGCCAGGTCGGCCTTGCTCATCGTGCCCACCTGCACCATCGTCTGGCCCCGTTCCTCGTTCATCTTGCTGGCCCGCAGACTCTGTTCGTTCACCGTGATGCTCTCCTTGCTGTAGAGAATCTGTACGTACAGTTGTGTGATCTGTTCCTGGATGCTCTGTGCGGTGGCGGCGGAGTCCAGTTCCGCCATGCGGGCGCTCATCTCATTCAGTTTGATGGTGTTCTTGCTGCGCATGCCGTCCCACACCGTCCAGTTGGCCGTCACTCCATAGCTGCCGTTGTAATACACTTTGTCAATGCTGCTCTGCACATAACCGTTGGCCACGGTGCTTTGTCCACTCTCCACAAAGGGGCGGTAGGTGAGACTTTGGTTTGTCGATGCGCTCAACGAGGGCAACAGGGCGGCCTTCGACTGAAGGATATCTTCCTGTGTGCTCAGTTGTGTAAGGTGGCTACGCTTCAATTGGATGTTATTGGCCAAAGCGTAACTGATGCAGTCATCCAACGTCCAGCCACCAGTCTCCTGGGCAAACATGCTGACGGGGAAGAATAACAGCAAGGCAAATAGTTTCATAGAAATATTATTCCTGTTCATAACAATTTGTTGGAAATTCATCGCAAAAATACCGTTTTTATCACGAAAAGCAAAATATTTTCAATGATTATCCGAAAAAATAGATTAAAACAAGGAAAATAGAAGGCTTATCGGAATGGCTCATCTCCGTGAAGATGCTTGTCTATTCTATCCATGTGAGTTTGCCGGAGATAATAGTCCATTCGCCATTCTGTTTTTCCATGATTACTTCACCGCCCTCGTAAACGAATCGGAAGAAAACAATAGCACGTTGCATTTGGGAATCAAAAACAATGGATGTGGCTTTGGGATAGGTTTCATATTGCCAATAGCCTCCCCAGTGTCCATAGAATATCTGAACGGCATTGTTGAAGAATTCCATCCTTTTTCGGCTTTCACCTTTTGAATAGGCGACTTGCATAATGCCTTCTTGTCCTAAGCCAACATGTATATTACCCAAAAAGTCATCTAACAACTGTTTGTACTCAGTGGTTAGATAGACAATTCTCTTGTTGGGAAAGTTTACAGGAGGACGAAACGAAATAGTTGAATCCACCTTGGTGGTAGGGATTTTTCCCCCAGAGAAACCATAGTAATCAAAATCAAATTTTAAGGACAACTCTCCTCTTTCTTTGAATCTTCGGAGCATATCCAGTTGTTTATTGCGAATAATGTCTTCCGAGTAAATCTGATTGATACGATTGGTGTAATAGGCCTCAAGTTCGTCGGGGCTGATAGGAATGGTATCCGTCACGTAAATTGCTTGCAATGTATCTTGTACTATAAAATACGGGATATTTTTATAAAGGTCTTGATCCTCACTTCTACACCCGATTCTATCCAGTTGGAGAGGTTGATAAAAAGCAGCAAAAACCTTATGGGCCTCGGCCACCCATTTGCTTTTTGCTTCGTTTTCGTTAGATGAAACAGCATTGGACCAATTGTCAAAAAACTGATACAGCAACGATGTCGAGTTTTTATTATAGGCTTGTCTCAACAATTCTACCTGTGACGGGTCTTGTCCCCGAACGGCCGTGAACAAAAGCAAAAGGATGCATAAAAGACTCACTTTTCTTAGCATAGTAGATATTATTATCGTGAGTTTGACGAAATATAACTGTCCCACACCGTCCAGTTGGCCGTCACGCCATTGCTGCCGTAATACACTTTGTCAATGCTGCTCTGTACATAACCGTTGGTCACGGTGCTTTGTCCGCTCTCCACAGAGACCTCTATCTGAAATCCTGCAAGCGGGCGATGTATTTGCCTAAGATGTCGAACTCCAGGTTCACCACCGTACCTACGCGGATGTCGCGGAAATTGGTGTTCTCCATGGTGTAGGGGATGATGGCCACCTGGAAGGTGTTGTCTGTGGGGTTGCACACGGTGAGCGATACACCGTTCACTGTCACGCTGCCCTTGTCGACGGTGAAATAGCCACGGCGGGCCATCTCCTTGTCGGCTTTGTATTCAAAGGTGAAGTAGGTGCTTCCGGCGGCATCTTCCATGGTGATGCATCGGGCGGTCTCGTCGACATGTCCTTGAACGATGTGGCCATCCAAACGTCCCTGCATCATCATCGAACGTTCCACATTCACATGGTCGCCCACCTTGAGCAGACCAAGGTTTGAACGGTCCAGCGTCTCCTTCATGGCCGTCACAGTATAGTTGTCGCCATCGATGCGCACCACGGTGAGGCACACACCGTTGTGGGCGATACTCTGGTCTATTTTCAACTCGCTCGTGAACGAGCAGGTGAGCGTCAGGTCGATATTTTCCTTGTCACGCATGATGGCAGTCACTGTGGCCATCTCTTCTACTATGCCTGAGAACATTCTTCTTGGTTTTAGATGTATGATAAATAGAATGGGGAAAAAGAGGGGGTCGTACCGATGATGTGATGAAAACTCCGAATGTATAAGTTTTGAGGGCTCCCCGCCTTTGTAATCCACCGGCATTACTGCTATCCCCTTGCGGAGAATGTGGCCCGCCATTGGCAAAGGATGCTTTCTCGGTTTTCATTATTATTTTGATGAGTATCCCGATCTAACCGATACGACCCAATGCTTTTATGGTGCAAAGATAGTGCAAGTTGAGCGAAAAGCAAAGAAAAATCGAAGTTTTTTCTTTCTTTTCCGAAACGCCGCCTATCTTATGGAAAGATAGTGCAAATGGCGAAAAGCAAAGAAAAATCGAAGTTTTTTCTTTCTTTTCCGAAACGCCGCCTATCTTAGAAACGCTGGCCTATTTTATGAATAATTACAACAAATACGACTGACTGTTATTGAATACTGAACGTAAAGGCGTAATTAGCAAAGTAATAGTTATTAACAATAGTAACAACACCATATTCCCCTTTATTCAATCCACTACAGTCTAACTCAATAAAATTATCATTGAGTTTTTTATAGGGCACAGTTACCCCTTTATTCATTTTTGAGTCTTTGAGATCTATTTCTTGCTTAATCTTGACTGTGGACAACTTGGCGACACGGTTCCCTTTCTTCACATCGAACTTAATCAATCTTATTTCATCGATAGATTGTGCTTGTGGACAAATTCTTAAATATTTGTCACCCTGTTGAAAAGTGGTTGTTGAGTGCTCACCTTTCAATACTCCCATGAGAATAGCCCGACCAAACCAAGGGTCTGTTTTTTGTTCGAGCAACAATTCTTCTTGAGCTATTGATTGGTTGTACATCATTTGCACAGCATGTCGATCTTGATTCAATTGGCTAATGCTATCAATGGTTTCCTGCGCAAAAGAAAACTGACCAATCATTAAACAAAAACAAATACTAAATAGCTTTCTCATTTCCTTCGTTTATCGTTAAATAGAACCTACAGACAGTGTCTCAACCCTTGGCGGTAAGACTATTTTCAGAATGCCGCCGCCACTTCCTGCAGCATCTCGCCCAGGGTGGGGTGGATATGTACCATGTCGCGCAGTTCGCTGACAGTACAACCTTTGGCCATCAGACAGCTTATTTCCTGCACCATGTCGGCGGCATGAGCTCCGAGAACATGGCAGCCAAGGATATGGCCATCGGTCGAAGCAATCATCTTCACCAAACCTTCGCCCTCATTCATGGCCAGTGCCTTACCGTTGGCGCGGTAATAGCCTTTCTTGCACACATAGTCCATGCCTGCATCTTTGCACTGTTCTTCAGTCACGCCCACACAGCCTGCTTCGGGGTGCGTGAAAACGGCGGCAGGGATGGTCTTTAAATCAAAATGGTCTTCGATACCCAGCAGACGATTCACCACATGCAGTCCTTGGCATGTGGCCGCATGGGCGAGCATGCAACGGCCATTCACATCGCCGATGGCAAAGACGTGAGGCACATTGGTCTGCATGTCGTCATCGACAACGATAGCGCCACGTTCCGTGGCGATGCCTGCGTTCTCCAAGCATAGACCATCAACACGTGGAGCGCGACCAGTAGCCACCAGCACCACGTCGGCTGCCACACGGCTCTCCTTGCCCTTACGCTCGAACACCACCTCGGTGGGCGTGATTTCTTTCACGCCTGACTGCATGAAAAACTCCACGCCGCGCTTCGACAGTTGCTGGCGCAAACGCTTGGCGATGTCGCCATCAAAGGGCGGCAGACACTCCTTGAGGAACTCCACCACCGTCACCTCACTGCCCAGTGCATTGAAGATGGAGGCAAACTCCATGCCAATGACGCCGGCACCGATGATACACAACCGCTGGGGCAGATGGTCAATGCTCAGCAGTTCGGTCGACGTGACGACATGCTTCTGGTCGATGCCCACGATGGGGGGCATCTTGGCATCGCTGCCTGTGGCGATGATGATGTCGGAAGCGGTGTAACGCTCGTCACCGCAGACGATGGTACGCTCATCTTCAAAACGGGCCTCGCCACGCACGAAGGTGATGCCGGGCAAGCCCATCAGCGTCTCCACACCGCTACGCAGCTGTTCCACTACTTTTTGCTTACGCTCCATCACGGCAGCAAAATCAACATCATAATGCAAGTCGCGCAAACCATATACCTCGGCTTCGCGAAGTGTAAGCAGCACCTCGGCATTCCTGCACAGAGCTTTCGTGGGGATACACCCGCAGTTCAAACAGGTGCCTCCTGCTTCGGCACGCTCGAAGATGGTCACGTTAAGACCATGACGGGCAGCGTGTTCGGCGGCACGATAACCGCCGGGACCGCTGCCTATAATGATTAAATCAGAAGTCATTTTCTGTTAAGTTTCTAATTATCGTTATAGCGAAATAACGTAATAACGAAATCATAAATCTTACCTCTCACCCCTCACCTCTCATCGCTCGGAAGGTCAGTACCGGCTGCTTGGCGGCCAATACGTCATCGACACGTCCGATGGGGGTGGAGTGGGGTGCTCCCTTCACTGTCTCGGGGTCGGTAATGGCCTCTTCGGCAATACGGCGCATCACGGCGATGAAACCGTCGATGGTGTCCTTGCTCTCGCTTTCCGTTGGCTCAATCATCAGCGACTCGTGGAACAGGAGCGGGAAATAGATGGTGGGGGCGTGGTAGCCATAGTCCAACAGACGTTTGGCGATGTCCATGGTGGTCACTCCTGTTGACTTGTCTTTCAGTCCGTCGAACACAAACTCATGCTTGCACAGTGTGTCGATGGGCAAGGCATACAGGTCTTTCAACGACTCCTTGATATAATTGGCGTTCAGTGTGGCCAACGGACCAACCATCTTCACCTCTTCCTTACCCAGACTGAGGATATAGGTGTATGCACGAACCATCACGGAGAAGTTGCCAACGGTGGCACCTACTTGGATGTTTTCATTACGCACCAGATGGTAAGTGTCGTCCTCGCCCTTCACTACTCGGCAGGGCAACAGTTCTTCCATACCGGCACGCACACCCACGGGACCGCAACCGGGACCTCCGCCACCGTGAGGGGTGGAGAACGTCTTGTGCAGGTTGATGTGCATCACGTCGAATCCCATGTCGCCGGGACGACACTTGCCCAATAACGGATTCAAGTTGGCTCCATCGTAATACAGCAAGGCTCCGCTGCCATGCACGGCCTCGGCTATCTCTGGTATCTGACGCTCGAACAGTCCGAGGGTGTTGGGGTTGGTCATCATCACGGCGGCGATGGTGTCGTCGAGTTTCTCACGCAGGTCGTCCACATCGACCATGCCGTCTTGTGTGCTCTTCACCTCCACCACCTCCAGACCGCAGACGGCGGCACTGGCGGGATTGGTGCCATGTGCTGAGTCGGGCACGATGACCTTCGTGCGCTGGTCGTCACCACGTTGCTGGTGATAGGCGCGGATAATCATCAGTCCGGTCAGCTCACCATGAGCCCCTGCGAAGGGGTTCAACGTGAAATCACTCAGACCGGTAAGGGCAGCCAGTGAACGTTGCAAGCCGAACATCAGCTCCAAGGCTCCTTGACAGGTGTCCTCCGGCTGTGAAGGATGTAATGCCTGAAAACCAGGCAGCAGGGCGGTCTCCTCGTTCAGTACGGGGTTGTATTTCATCGTGCAGCTGCCAAGGGGATAGAAACCGTTGTTCACACCGAAATTGTTGGCACTATGGTTCGTATAATGACGTACCACGGTCAGCTCGTCACATTCGGGCAACTGAGCGTCTTCAGCGCGTCGCTGTGTGGCGGGTACCTCATGGTGACCAAACTCGTTGGCGGGCAAGCTGTAACCCTTGCGACCTGGGTGCGACAGTTCAAATATCAGGTTGCCGTATAACTGGTTGTTCATAGTGTGTCCTCCTTCGTTAATGCTACAAATCGGTCTATCTCTTCTTTCGTTCGTTTCTCCGTGCAGGCAATCATCAAGGTGTTGTCGTTGACTTTTACGCCACCGAGGATTCCATGTTGGAGCAGACGGCGCTGCAATGTGTCCACATCACCGTCGTAACGCACGCAGAACTCATTGAAGAACGGCTGGTCGAAGGCCATCGTGAAACGGCCGGTAGCTACCAACTCGTCGGCCATGTAATGGGCGGCATCGTAGGAACGCTGTGCCACTTCCTTCAGTCCTTCCTTACCCATCAGCGAGAGGTAGATGGTCACGAAGAGTGCCATCAGACTCTGGTTGGAACAGATGTTCGACGTGGCTTTCTGTCGACGGATATGCTGTTCGCGGGCTTGCAGGGTGAGCACAAAGGCACGCTGGCCACGACTGTCCTTGGTCATGCCGACAATACGTCCGGGCATCTTACGCATCAGCTTGTCGGTGCAGCAGAGATAACCCACACTCGGGCCACCATAGCACATCGGTATGCCCAACGACTGGCCGTCGCCCACGGCGATGTCGGCTCCCCATTCGCCGGGAGTCTTCAACAGGGCGAGGTCACTGATAACTGAGTTGACGATGAACAGAGCTTTCTGCTCATGGCATAGGTCGGCCCATCCGGTGAAGTCCTCGATGATACCGTAGAAATTGGGTTGTTGCACCAAGACACCGGCAATGCCGCCTGCTGCCAGACGCTCACGCAGGTCATCCATATCAGTCACGCCGTCACGTTCCTTAAGATAGACAATCTCCACGCCGTGGAAATGGGCGTAGGTCTCCACCACACGTTTCACCTTGGGGTCGAGACAGTTGCTCACCAACACGGTGTTGGCTTTCTTCGACTGCGCGGCGGCCATCATCACAGCCTCGGCGGTGGCGGTGCTGCCGTCGTACATCGATGCATTGCTGATGGCCATGCCTGTCAACTCTGTCATCATACTCTGGAATTCGAAGATGTAATGCAGCGTTCCTTGTGAGATCTCGGCCTGATAGGGAGTGTAGCTGGTCAGGAACTCGGAACGCTCGGTGAGGTTCGGCACGATGCTCGGCGTGTAGTGGTCATAGACACCGGCTCCGGCGAATACCGTCAGCGAAGTGTTTCGGCTGCACAGACGGTCGAAATAACGACGTACCTCCAACTCGCTCATCGACGAGGGCAGGTCGTATTCGCCCTTGAACCGTACCGCTTCGGGAATCTCGGCGAAGAGGTCATCCAGCCGCTCGGCACCAATCTTGTCGAGCATCTGCCGGATGTCTTCTTCGGTATGGGGAAAATATTTATAAGCCATATTTTTACTCCTTGCACATTTCGGCG
Source organism: Prevotella sp. (assembly GCA_017538105.1). Taxonomy (GTDB): domain Bacteria; phylum Bacteroidota; class Bacteroidia; order Bacteroidales; family Bacteroidaceae; genus Prevotella. The sequence goes on from JAFYJN010000041.1 coordinate 133,558, forward strand.
TAGGCTTCGGCATCCATCAGGTTGTCCAACTCGGTCTTGTCGGTCAGTTCCACCTTGATGATCCAGTTGGCAAAGGCATCCGTGTTCACCAGACCGGGCTCGTCTTCCAAAGCCTCGTTCACCTCAACCACGGTGCCACTGACAGGGGCTATCAGGTCGCTGGCGGCTTTCACGCTTTCAACGGCGCCGAACTCGCTGCCGGCTTCCACCTCATCGTCCACTTCGGGCATGTCTACATACACCACCTCACCCAAAGCATGCTGGGCATAGTCGGTGATACCAATGTAACCATACTCGCCTTCTACTTTCACATACTCATGCGTCTCTGAATAATAGAGTCCTTCAATTACTTTTGCCATAATTTGATTTTTTTATTTTACCTTTTTACTCTTCTTTTACTATTCAAAGCTATTGTCCTGCACGAAGTGCATAACTTCCTTTTATAACTTCCCTTTTTACTTCCTTTTATAACTCCCTCTACCTTCCTTTACCTTTTATAGTTTTTCTCGTAGAAACGTTTCTTCACCACCACGCCGGGGAAGGTTTTCTTCCTGATTTGAATCATCACCTCAGTGCCCAACTTGGCAAAACGGCTGTCGACAAGTGCCATGCACACGCTCTTGTCGGTAGAGATGGTGTGATAGCCGGTGGTCACCTCTCCAATCACCTCTCCGTCCTTCAACACGGCATAGCCATGGCGGGGAATGGCGCGGTCGCTCAGCTCAATGCCGATAACACGCTTGGCCACACCTTCTTCTTTCTGGCGAACCAATGCCTCTTTACCGATGAACTCGGGCTTGTCCAACTTGCAGAACATTGACAGGCCGGCCATCACAGGCGAGATGTCTGCAGACAGTTCGTCGCCATACAACGGCAGGCCCACCTCGAAACGAAGGGTGTCGCGACAGCCCAAACCACATGGCTTGCAACGGCCACTCGCCATCAGTTTGTCCCAAGCCCCCTGGATATAGGCATGACTGCCGTAAATCTCGAAACCATCTTCGCCTGTGTAGCCCGTGCGGCTCAGCACCAATGTCTCACCGTCCACGTCCACTCGTTTTGTGGTGTAAAACACCAGGTCCTGGCACGGCAGACCGAGCACCTGCTCCACCACCTGTTCCGATTCGGGACCTTGTACAGCCAACTGACCGTAATAGTCGCTCTCGTGCTTCAGCTCGATATCGAAACCGTCCATGTGGGCCTCCATCCAAGCCACGTCCTTGTCGATGTTGGCGGCATTGATGACGAGGAAGAAATCGTTTTCGCCCATCTTATAAACCAACAGGTCGTCAACGGTGCCACCGTCTTCATACAACATCATGCCGTAATAGACCTTGCCCACGGGGGCATCGGTGATGTCGTTGGTGAAGATATGGTTCACGTAACGCTCGGCATCGCGACCGCGAACGGTCACCTCGCCCATATGCGACACGTCGAACACGCCGCAGTGCTGGCGCACGGCATTGTGCTCGTCGATGATGTTACTATACTGAATGGGCATGTCAAATCCGCCGAAAGGCTGTATCAATGCGCCTAACTGCACGTGTCTGTCATACAGACAGGTTCTCTTGTTTTCCATTTCTATGAATTTAGGGTTCTTGTTTTGTCTTCAAGGGTTGATGAGCAGGTTGATGAACGACGGTTTGTCTAAATGCAGGATGATGTCGTCCAAATGGTCTGGCAGTGTGGAGTCCAAGGCCGAACGCTCCAATGCCACGTTGCGGAGTCTATGGGTGATGGTGTTCAGGTCGCCCACGACAAAGAAGTCTCCCAGCAGCTCCATCTGTTTGATGATGCCGTTCTTCAATTCCATACGAGCCTCGATGTCACCCACGCCGTCGATACGTTTCCTGCGCACCACACTATAACGTGGATTATGTCCGTAGATGAAGGCGTCGTCCAGATAGCCGCGCTCGATATGTTCTATCTCGTTGATGGCCTCGTTGTCGAGCGTCATCTCTCCATGGCACAGGTGGTTTCGGAAGAACGTCATGATGTCAGTCAGACGCATTGTGGTGTAATCTTTTAATAGCGCCACATGCTGGCGTACGCTCTCCACCCCTTTGCTCTCGAGTTTGGCCAGGCTGGGCGTGATGGCGGCCGCCATGTGCTCCATATGAGTGTCATAGAGTAGGGTGCCGTGAACGATGCTGCGTCCGGGGATATGGTAGAAGGCGTTGCCCGACACTTTTCGTCCGTTGATGAGGATATCGTTGCGTCCGGTGGCCTTCGCCTCGATGCCCATCTTGTAGAGCACCAGCACCAACATGTTCATATAGCGGTTAAAGGTGAAGTTTACGTTCTCCTCACGTGTGATATAGCTAAGCATCACATTGCCCATGTCGGCATATACACACCCCCCACCACTCTTGCGGCGGTACATCCTGATGCCATGTTCACGACAGTAATCAGTGTTCACCTCATTCTCAATCAGTTGGTTGCGTCCGAAGATTACCGACGGTTCCACCCGCCACATGAAAAAGCAGTCGTCTGCTTCCACATGGCGGGCTACGTATTCTTCCGCCGCCAGATAGAAACTCAATGGGCGGCCATCGTTATCAGGACCGAAGCTGATGTACTCCATCCGATGTGTGTTCGATTCGAGGTTAAAAAAGGTCGGTCGTTCTTGATTGCAAATATAATGATTTCCCGTCATCCTGCAATGGAAAAAATGATGAAAAATCGCCCATTTTAAGAAATTTAAACAGGGCCGTTTCAGATTGCTTCCAAAACGGCCCCGTTGCTTTTATTCTCTAAGAAAAACGCCCATAAAAGTGAAGAATTGTTTCGGCGGTCTCTATAGCTTCTATAGTATCAGCCCAATCTCTTTCTATTCTCCCATCAAGAATGCCTTGAAATCGCAATAATCTTTCGAGAGAGGAATGCTCTGCTTCTTGCCGCGCATGAAGGCGGCAAGGCGGTCGGGGATGGCCACGTCGGTGTGGCAAATCTCATCCACTTTCTCCTTGAACTTGGCAGGATGGGCAGTCTCGCAAAATACGCCCACCTCGTCGTCAGCAAGTTGCTCTTGAAGAGCGCGATAACCGCATGCTCCGTGGGGGTCGAGCTGGTAGCCGGTGCGGTTCAGACAGTCGCGCATTGTCTCTTTGATTTGCTCATCACTGTATGTGGCTCCGCTGATGAGGGCGGTGATACGCTCGTGGCTGTGGCCATAGAGGTCGAGTATACGGGCGAAATTGCTGGGGTCGCCCACGTCCATGGCGTTAGCCAGTGTCTGCTTGCTGGGCTGCGGGGTATAGACCCCCGTCTGCAAATATTGGTAGAAGATGTCGTTGGCGTTATTCGCGGCAATAAACCGCTTGACGGGCAGCCCCATGCGATGACCGAACAGTCCGGCAGTGATGTTGCCGAAGTTGCCGCTCGGCACACAAATCACCAGGTTGCTCTTCCCTTCCTTGTCGAAGGTAAGCATACCTTGTTCCTTCATCCGCGCGTAGGCGTTGAAATAATAGAAGGCCTGGGGGAGGAAACGGGCCACATTGATACTGTTGGCACTTGTCAAGCGCATGTGATGGTTTAGTTCCTCATCCATAAAGGCATTCTTCACCAATGCCTGACAGTTGTCGAACACACCATCCACCTCGATGGCTGTGATGTTCCGGCCTAAAGTTGTGAACTGGCTCTCTTGGATGCGGCTCACTTTACCCTTGGGATAGAGCACATACACATGTATGCCATCGACGCCCAGAAAACCATTGGCTACTGCTGAGCCGGTGTCACCACTCGTTGCTACAAGCACGTTCACACGCTCCTGACTCTCTTGACGGATGAAATATTGCAGCAGACGGGCCATGAAACGGGCACCCACATCCTTGAAAGCGAGCGTCGGACCATGGAACAACTCCAATGAATGGATGTTCTTCTCCACTGCTACCACGGGACAGTCGAAGGCAAGTGTGTCGTAAACGATATTCCTCAAAGCATCATCATCCACATCGCCGCCGAAGAAGGCCTTGGCCACTTCATAGGCAATCTCTTGGAATGTGAGCGTGTCGATGCGCTCGAAAAACGATGGCTCCATCGTGTTGATTTGCTCGGGCATGTATAGACCCCTATCTTCTGCCAATCCCTTCACCACGGCTTTCTTTAAAGTAGCCATGGGGGCCTGTTGGTTGGTGCTGTAATACTGCATACTGATACTATTCGATAACTTTTGGAGGGCAAAGGTAACGATTTTTCAACTCTTAGCCAAAGAAACCACTTAAAAACTCATCAACCTAAAAATACACAAACTAAAAATCTTTTTCGTATCTTTGCAGACGAAAAGATAAATGCTACATCATGAACGTGAAATTCAAAATGCCTAAATTTGGCAGGGTGCTCACAGGCAAGGGATTCCTCAAGGAACTCGGCCTCACTATTCTTGCCACCACCATATCTATCATCCTCACCTTTGGTACGGCTCATCTCATCGAACAGCGACAGAAGAAACATGCAGGTCGACAGACTGCCATGATGGTAATTCACGACATCGACGAGAACGTTCAACTCATGCGCGACCTGGCCAAGAACGAGGTTGCCAATTTTGAGTTGTCACAGTATATCATGAACCACCTTGACAGCATCGACAAGATTTCCTTCGATACGCTGAACGCGGTGTACAACTTCATCTGCAAATCCGAGGACTTCCAGTTGCAAGACTCGAAGGAGAAAATATTCCATAGTAGCCAAGACTCTTGGAAGAACATCGACAACACACAGTTCATCGACGTGGTACAGACGTTTTTCTATGAACGGAGGTATTACCAAGACTATTTCAACAACGACTACCATTTCCAGCAGCCGCTCTCACGTGAAAAACAGTATGAGATTTACATGGCCCATGCGCCATCGTATAATATCTACGAATTCTTGCCTGCGGTCATCAAAGAGTACCTTCCCACCAACGATGTGCAGTTCTTCCTGATGTTCTCACCCACACGTAGCAGGGTATACAACTCCATCGCCGACTCGTGGAAACAGAAGAGCGACCAGTGTAAGTTCATCATGGGCATCACCGACGAGGAGATGGCGGAATACATCAAAACGAAAAACCGTTCTGGAAAACCCGCAAAAAAACGGAATCTCGTGGGTAAATGGGTAGGCCTCTCGTCGGAAGACACTACCGAGGAAGTGGAATTTATGAGCGACAACACCTTCAAGCATATTACCACCATGAAAACGGTCAATCCCTTCTACAGTGGACGACTGCTTTCTTTCACTACTTTGACGGGTACTTGGGAGATAGAGGGCGATTCGCTCATCCGACATTACAATAAAGACATATCGATAAAGTTCGATAGGTCGCAGATGACCTATCAACCGGAAATGAAAGATTCGGTGGACAGCTACATTGCCAATTCCGATAAGATAGCTCGTGAGACTTGGCGGAAAGATAGTAACAATCCAGAACTCTCTCATTTCTCCATGGCGGTTTACATCGATGATTCGGGCGATAAACTGGAATTGACAAGGACGCAGACGGATGACCAAGGCAAGGAAACGGTCACCGCTATCTATATGACGAGGATAAAATAGAGGAAGATAGCCTGGCATTAGTAGTTAAGAAGTTAAGAAGTTAACGCTTCGCTCGGAAGTTAAGCCATTACCTGCATCCTTCCCAATTCTCTTCTGCATATGGCTTAACTCCTTTAACTTCTTTAACTCCTATAACTCCTTCCACTACCTCCCTTTATCTCAATTTCATCAGTTCTTCCATGAACTGGCGTAGGCGCAGCAGGCCATAGCTGCCGCTGACGCAACTCACTTCGTCGTAAACCTGTACCTCGTCGGCCTCGATACCACGGTGCCAGATGACGAAAGGCACCGGTTCGCTCACGTGGATGCGTTGTTCCACGGGCGTGGGGTGGTCGGGCAGCACGGCGATACACACATCATCATCCCACGTCTTCACTTCTTCATAGATGGGACCTATCATGCGACTGTCCAACTGCTCGATGGTGCGCAATTTCAGCTCCAGGTCACCGTCGTGACCGGCCTCGTCGCTGGCTTCCACATGCACAAAAACAAAATCTTGTTCACGCAACGCGTCAAGGGCTGCCTGTGTCTTGCCCTCATAGTTGGTGTCGGCAAGTCCCGTGGCACCCTCCACCTCAATGACGTCCAGACCAGCGTAACGGCCGATGCCTCGGATGAGGTCAACGGCACTGATGACCGAACCGCTCTTCAGCTGTGGAAATTGTGCCTGCAACGGCTGCATATCCGGACGGTAACCGCCGCTCCAGGGCCAGATACTATTGGCCTGACGTTCGCCCTTTGCGGCTCGCTCGATATTGAAAGGATGTTTGGATAGCAGCTCTTGCGAACGCAATATGAGGTCGTTTATCAGGTCGGCGGTCTCCTGGGCGCTCATCCGTCCTTCTTCTTGGGGGGCGTTTTCTTCGGCTTTCACCAACAGCGGGCGCCACGGCTCATTGGGGTGGTCATGGGGTGGGGCACAGATGATATGTTTGTTGCCGCCACGGATAACCAACAGGTGGCGATACTGTATGCCGGTGATGAACTGCACGCGGTCGTTGCCCAGATGCTCGTTCAGATAACGGATGAGCGCGTCGCCATCGGCGGTCTGCAGGTTACCCCCGTTATGGGTGATAATCTTCCCATTTTCCAGGGTGATGATGTTACAGCGGATGGCGAAGTCGTCGGGGCGCATCTCATAACCGATGGAAGCGGCCTCCAACGGTCCGCGACCCTCATACACTTCGTTCAGATCGTAGCCCAAAATGGCGGTGTTGGCTACTTCCGAACCAGGAGGAAAACCCTCGGGAACGGTAATCAACCGGCCGCAACGTCCTTGGCGGGCCAACAGGTCCATATAAGGGGTCTTGGCATGTTGCAACAGTGTCTTTCCTCCTAATCGTTTCACGGCATGGTCGGCCATGCCGTCGCCTAATATGATAATATGTTTCATCTCAATCTCTTCTACACATTCGCTACCGACATGATATTGGCGAAGACACCGGCGGCGGTCACGCTGGCACCGGCTCCATAGCCTTGAATCTGCATGGGATATTCCTTGTAACGCTCGGTGGTGAGCATGACGATGTTGTTCGACCCCTCCAGGTTGTAGAAGGGATGGCCCTTGCCTACTTCTTGCAGACTGACCTTCGCCTGACCGTGGTCCATCGTGGCCACGAAACGCCAGTGCTTACCCTCGCGCTCCAACTTCTCACGACGGGCCTCGAAGTCGGCATCCAACAGGGGTAGGTCTTTCCAGAATGTGTCCAGACTGCCCTCGAAATAGCTTTGGGGGATGAACAGCTCGCGCTTCACATCATCCTGTTCGATGCGATAGCCGGCCTCGCGTGTCAAGATGACGAGTTTACGTACCACGTCCATGCCGCTCAGGTCGATACGTGGGTCGGGTTCACTGTATCCTTGCTCCTTGGCGTGACGAACGGTTGCGGAGAAAGGCACGTCGGCGGCGATGTCGTTGAAGATGAAGTTCAGCGTGCCGCTCAGTACGGCCTCAATCTTCAGGATACGGTCGCCGGAGTTGCGCAGGTCGTTGATGGTGCCGATGATAGGCAGTCCGGCACCTACATTGGTCTCAAAGCGGAATTTCACACCGCGCGCCAGGGCCGTCTCCTTCAGTCGCTCATATTTCTCGTAGTCCGACGAGGCGGCTATCTTATTGGCGGCGATGACGCTGATGTTATGCTCGAGGAAATCCTGATAGAGCGAGGCCACTTCATGGCTGGCGGTGCAGTCCACGAATACGCTGTTGAAGATGTTCATGCCTATCACCTCGTCGCGCAGACGACTGATATTACTCGGAGCCGAAGCCTTCAACTGCTCGCGGTAGGTCGTCAGGTCTATACCGTCGCGGGTGAAGATGGCATTCTTCGAACTGGCGATACCCACAACATTGAGCTTCAGTCGGTTACGCTCCTTCAACGTCTCATACTGACTGCTGATTTGCTCGATGAGCTTGCTGCCCACGGTACCAACACCGCAGATGAACAGGTTCAGCACCTTATATTCGGAGAGGAAGAACGAGTCGTGCAGCACATTGAGCGACTTTCGCAGGTAACGGGAATCGACGACAAAAGAGATGTTAGTCTCTGAGGCGCCCTGTGCACATGCTATCACGCTGATACCGCTGCGACCGAGGGTGCCGAACAACTTGCCGGCGATACCTGGGGTATGCTTCATGTTCTCGCCTACGATGGCGATGGTGGCAAGTCCCGTCTCGGCATGCATGGGGAACATGGCACCGGTATGTATCTCTTTCGCAAATTCTTCGTTCAGCACGGCCACAGCACGCTCGGCATCCTCGTCACGCACACCGATGGAGGTGGAGTTTTCCGATGATGCCTGTGACACCATGAACACGCTGATGCCATTGTCGGCGAGGGCGGTGAAGATACGGCGGTTGACACCAATCACACCCACCATCGACAGACCAGTGACGGTAATCAGTGTGGTGCCGGCGATGCTCGAGATGCCCTTGATGGGCTTGCGGTCGTTGTCTATCTTATCCTTGATGATGGTACCGGGACCTTCAGGATTGAAGGTGTTCTTTACCAGGATGGGAATGTTCTTGACGCATACGGGGTATATGGTCGGGGGATATATCACCTTTGCGCCGAAGTTGCAGAGCTCCATGGCCTCCACGTAACTCAGCTCGTTGATGGTGTAAGCTGTCTTGATGACACGAGGGTCGGCGGTCATGAACCCGTCAACGTCGGTCCATATCTCCAGTACCTCGGCATCGAGGGCGGCGGCGATGATGGCGGCGGTGTAGTCGCTGCCGCCGCGTCCCAGGTTGGTTGTCTCACCGCTGTCTTTGTCGCGGCTGATGAAACCGGGAACGACACTGATGCGCGGCATGTCGGCGAATGTCTCGCGTGTCAGGCGCATAGTCAGGTCACTGCTGAGTATATGACGGCCGTTCTTCTTCTCCGTACGGATGAAGTCGCGTGCATTAACACGACGTGCACCGCGTATCAGCGTGGCCACTATATGACTGCTTAGACGCTCACCGTAACTGACGATGGCATCTTGGGTCTTCTCACTCAGGTCATGTATTAGAAAAACGCCGAAATAGATACTTTTCAACTGGTCGAACAACTGGTCGACGGTGGAGAAAAGCTGTTCTCTTTTCTTCGGCTCGGTGATGATGGTGTCTATCATCTGGTGATGACGGTGCACTATCTCTTCAAACTCGGTCTTGTAACGCTCATCGCCCTGCAAGGCCATCTTCGATGTGGAGAGCAGTTTGTCGGTGATGCCGTTCAGGGCGCTCACTGTTACTACTACGGGCTGTTTCTTCGCCTCACGCTCCACAATTTTTTTTAAGCACAGGATGCTCTTTACGGAACCAACAGATGTTCCGCCAAATTTCATTACTTTCATGTTTCTTTTTTGCGTTTGTGGTACCCCCTCACAACGGGGGATTCTTCCATTCCGCCTGCAAAGGTAGTGCAAACCGAAGACAATACAAAAGAAACTTGTTTATTTTTATTGTTGAGGTGCCGCGTAATTTATTTAAAGGTAGTGCAAGGCGAGTGAAATACAAAACAAAATACAAAGTTTTTGTTTTTATTCCCAGATGGCTTGTCAAACACAGTCCCAACATAATTCTCTCACAGATATCACGGAAATGCACAGAAATGGGTGGTTTATTAAACTTTGTCCCAACCTCATTTTATAATCTTTTAATTTTTAATCTTCTCGGGAGAAGAGTATAACCGCGGATGTAAGGTAGGCCCAGCCGATATTTGTATTCAGACTAAAGTTGAAAAGATAGTAAATAAAGTTCCGCCAAAGTTGTTAAATATTACGAACTTTGGCGGAACTTTTGAAAGAAATCGTTACCTTTGCGGAAAAATACGCACATGGACAAAATAATAGGAAGAGACTATCAGTTTGCCAAGCTCAAGAGCTATGAAGGGAGTGGCAAGAGTGAATTCATTGCTCTGTATGGCCGAAGGCGTGTTGGTAAGACATCCTTGATTAGATACTATTTCAAAGATAAATTCGACTTCTTTGTAAGTGGTGTTTTGGAAGGTGTGCGTGAAGACCAGAAGACAGCTTTCCTTGCCGCACTACAGAAATATGGCTACAAGGGACCAAAACCACAAAACTGGCATGAGGCCTTTGAAGCACTTGGAACCATCGTAACTCGATGTAAAAGAAAGAAACGCTGTGTCATTTTTATCGATGAAATATCGTGCTTCGATATAGAATACTCCAGGTTTGTGAAAGAGCTTGGCATTTTCTGGAACAATATAGCCTCATGGCAGGATAATGTCTTTCTTGTCATCTGCGGATCGGCTACATCGTGGATGATTCGCAATGTGATAGACAACCGTGGGGGGCTGCACCGCCGCGTTACTCATGAAATGCATCTGAGGCCTTTCAGCCTCTATCAGTCAGAGGCGTATTTCAAAGCAAAGCATTTCAGGTGGGACCGCATGACCATCCTACAGTTGTATATGGCCTTGGGAGGCGTTCCTTACTACTTCTCATTGCTTGACCCTGCAAAGAGTGCAGCAGAGAACATTGATAAACTATATTTCGCTACAGACCCTGAACTGAAGGATGAGTTTCATAGGCTTTACAGGTCGCTATTCAATAATCCAGAGAAATACATGGATGTGATACGCCTTCTCTTGAAGAGCCGACAGGGAATGACTCGTAAGGAAATATCTGAGAAACTGCGTATATCATCAGGGGAAGACCTTTCAAAAATGCTGGCAGACCTTGTCTTTTGCGATTTGATTTCACACCACAGCAATGGTGGGAAGATCAACTCAAGTATATACCGACTGACGGACTTCTTCACAATCTTTTATCTCACGTTCTGTAACGGAACTGTAACAGACCGTGCTTTTTGGCGACATACCATCAACACGCCCGTTCAGAACACATGGTACGGACTGGCATTCGAGCGTGTCTGTATATGTCACATATGGGAAATTATCCAGTCGCTCAGATTGGACACTATCCTAACTAAGTTCTATTCGTGGCGCAGCAAGAAATCAGAAGTAGGTGCTCAGATAGACATGCTGATTGAGCGGGCTGACGGGATCATCGATGTCTGTGAAATGAAATACTCTCGCTATGAATATCGTCAGGATAAGGATGACAGCAGGAATCTCGCAAACAAAATTGCGGATTTCGAAGAGGAGACAAACACCAAGTATAACATACAAACGGTGTTGATAACGACATGGGGACTGAAGGATAATCTGCATAGTGATGAATTTCAGAAGGTGTTGACAATGAATGACTTATTTGTTGAAAATACTGAAGATTCTTAAGCCAAAACAATCTTTATTATGAAACTTTGGCAGAACTTTTTTTGAAGCCGAAAGAAGAGACCGTTAATCCTTTCTCTATTCGTTTACGTCCATCAAACCGCCAAATTTATACCAAATTCAGTGGTTATAACCGCCAATTTTATGCCAAATTCAGCGGTTACCATCACTTTTTCTTCCCTCCCTTCGGGAGGGTCAGGGTGGGTATTAGGTTGTTTTTTCTTCCCTCCCTTTGGGAGGGTCAGGGTGGGTATTTTATCCCTTCCCTTGCAGTCCTTTTGGGTATCTTTTGCATATGGCTTCACTCCTTTAACTCCTTAACTTCTTAACTTCTAAACTTCTCAACATAATAGTTGAGAATTTTTATTTGCATTTTTCAATATTTCTTTTTATATTTGCATCCGAGAGTATTACGACTTGTGGGGAAAGAGTCCTCATGTTGGTCTTTACCTCTGGTTTGAAGTGGAATAATTCACTGATAACCAATATCTTATCGTTATAAGGAGCGTTATGCTTTTCTTGTTGAACAGAAACCTGAGAAATTTCTAAGAATAACAAGAGAGGGCATGATGGTTCTCACGCGTATGCGTGGGGCTGCTGTCATTGCATCTAGTTATTCGGGTTTTCTCAGGACCTCTGTTCGAAGGTGTGGGCATACAGTGCCACGCTTCTTCGTATATATATTATTAACCTAAACTAGGCTTTCTATTGGCACATGGGAGAGCTGTTTAAAGAATTAAATAATGCATTATCTTTTATTATTATCTGATACAACAGGCTGGATAGGCTTGGTTGTTGGCATTCTCGGTGTTATTGCCGCTATCATCTGGGGATATATACCCAAAAAGCGCAATGAAACTATTGAGGGGTTAACAAGTAAACTGAACAATACCCGAAAAGAACTGCTATCCTTATACGAGGATGTTTACCAATTAATCCAAATAGAGGACTTTCTAGAAAAGGATTCTGGTATTTCAAAACAACAAGCAAGAAAAGGCTTTACTTTAAGTAATCGCTGTGAACGTGCCAGAATTGAGAGAAGGATAGACGATTTAAAGAAAGGGCTGGACTAATGTGCGAATCATTGAATGAAGGTTGCTGTAGAACCATTATTGAAATAATCAACAGTGTCTTGTTTGCTGAGGGGTATGAAGTACAATTGTCATATTCTCATTATCAGTTTAAAGAGATTCTTCACCATATTTTTATAAACGAAACCACCTTTACAAATAAGAAAGGAAAAAAGAGAACGATAAATTGTGTTCAATTTAAGACTCTCCAAATATTTGAAGAGTTCAAAAGTAATTGTGAGCATATACACCAAAAAGCTTATAATGATTTGAAAGAATTAATTGAAGGCGATTCTTTCTTAATCTATATTTTATTCTAAAAAGATATCTATAAACAAATCAACTCTTCAACTCATCAACTTATAAACTCAAATAACACCAAAAACTCAAACAATATGAAAAAACTATTACTATTAGCCCTTTTGCTCTGCGGTATATCCCAAGCATGGGCTGCCGAATGGACTGACAGCAATGGAATAAGCTGGACCTTTACTGTTAGTGGCGCAAATGCAACTAATATCGTGCCATATGATAAGTCCAGTATTTCAGGCGAGGTGTTGATTCCTAGCAAAGTGAATAATGGTATAAGGGATTTGACCGTGACGAGCATCGGCAGATCTGCGTTCTCCGACTGCTCCGGTCTGACGAGCGTTACCATCCCCGAAGGTGTGAGCATCGGCATGTCTGCGTTCTCAGGCTGCACGGGCCTGACGAGCGTGATCATCCCCGAAGGTGTGAGCATCGGTTCATCTGCGTTTTCCGGCTGCACCGGCCTGACGAGCGTGACTTTCCCCTCGACTTTGACGAACATTAGTGATTTTGCGTTTCAAGGTTGTACTGGCCTGACGAGCGTGACTATCCCCTCAAGCGTGACATCCATTGGCAATGCTGCGTTCCAAAACTGCCATATGACCAAAGTAATTGTGCCTGATCTTTCAGCATGGTGCAATATCAATTTTAGTGGTGATTCTGCAAATCCTCTCATATATGCAGATCATTTATATAGTGATGAGAATACGGAAATAACCGAATTGATGATTCCCAATGGAGTCATAACCATCAGACACCATGCGTTCCAGGGATGCTCTAGCCTGACTAGCATAACCATCCCTGAGAGTGTGACGAGCATCGAAAACGTAGCCTTTAATGGTTGCTCCGGGATGACGAGTATTACCATCCCTCAGAGCGTAACGAGTATCGGTAGCTATGTTTTCGATAATTGCCCTAGCTTGACAACGGTGAAAGTTTCCGTTACTGACCTAGCCGCTTTCTGCAACAATACAATAGTCAATCTAATTCGTAATTATTCTACTATCAGTTCTAAGACTGTGATATTTATTGATGAAGAGGGAAACGAAATCACTGAATGTGCCATCCCGGAGGGTGTGACGAGCATAGGCTCTTTTGCGTTCTATAAATGCCGCAGCCTGACGAGCTTGATCATCCCCTCGAGTGTGACGAGCATCGGCAATAATGCGTTCTATGACTGCTCCAGCTTGGCGAGCTTGACCATTCCCGAGGGTGTGACGAGCATCGGCAATCAGGCTTTTTCTAGCTGTACCAGTCTGACAAGTGTTACCATTCCCTCTAGTATGACAAATATCGGAGAAAAAGTGTTTGAATCTATCAACTTGACGTTTGTGACCATTAACGCGACGAACGTCCCTTCATTGAATAATACCAATTCTTTCCCGAGTCCAATGGTAGTTCTTGTTCCAGAATCTGCATTAAACGATTATCTTGCTGCGGATGTTTGGAAAGATATGACAGACCGAATTACGTCTATAAGTCCATATAATGATTATTCCGCAACTGTTTCTGCTCAAGAAACTTCTTCTGGCATTCATGCAGCTATAGGTGAGGAGAATCTCAACAAAGTAATTAGTCTGAAAATATCAGGAACAATCAATAGTTACGACATCATGGTTATCCGTAACAAAATGCTTTGTCTCCGACATCTTGACCTTTCTGATGCAACCATTGTTGCCAGTGATTATGAATACGTTTCAGGTTGTAAGACGGAGGACAATAAGATTGGGAATAAAATGTTTAATGGATTGTCGAGATTTAAAACAATTCAATTGCCATTAAGCGTAACGAGCATCGGCGATTATGCGTTCTCTGGTTGCTCTGGCCTGACGAGCGTGACCATCCCCTCGAGCGTAACGAGCATCGGCGATTATGCGTTCACTCGTTGCTCTGGCCTGACGAGTGTGACCATCCCCGAGGGCGTGACGAGCATAGGCACTAGTGCGTTCTATAACTGCTCCGGCCTGACGAGCGTTACCATCCTCGAGGGTGTGACGAGCATCGGCGGTTATGCGTTTTATGGTTGCTCCGGCCTGACGAGCGTTACCATCCTCGAGGGTGTGACGAGCATCGGCGGTTATGCGTTTTCTGGTTGCTCTGGCCTGACGAGCGTGACCATCCCTGAAGGAGTGACGAGCATTGGCGAATATGCGTTCTCTCGTTGCTCTGGCCTGACAAACATTGTCCTCCCTTCCACCTTGACAGGGCCTATACGTTCTTATTGTTTTCAAGGTTGCAGTGGACTCACAGAGATTCGCATTCCACCGATGGTAACCAGCGTAGGAAGTTCTGCATTTAGTGGTTGTTCAGCCCTGAAAGACTACTACGTTTATGTGGTGGATCCCTTCAGTATCGACATGGGCAGTTTCGCCAACTATACCACCGCTACGTTGCATGTGCCTACACAAAGCTATTACAACTACTATTGGAACACGCAATGGAGCCAGTTTGCCAACCTTGTGGAGTTCGATGAGCCTTACTCCCGTTTCTATCTCCAGAACGACTACACGCTGGCTGACGACAAACGCTTCGACGGCGAGCCAGATGCCGACTTCCACGAGAACTCGGGCTTTATCGTTGATGGTAACGACAGCCAGGATTTGGGCGATGTGCACGTCATCGGCAACGGCACCGATGCCGCGAGCATCATCGACGACGGCAACATCACGGCGCAGAACGTCTTTTTCGACATCACCATAGCCGCCAACAAGTGGTACTTCTTCGCCTTCCCCTTCCGCGTGAAGGTGAGCGACATCGTGGCACCGGGATACTATGCTCTGCGCTGGTACGACGGTGAGGCACGCGCCGCCAACGGACAAGGAGGCTGGAAAGACTTCACGGGCGAATACCTGGAGCCGGGCATCGGATACATCATCCAATGCAACGCGGCGGGCACGCTCAACATCCCGTCCACCAACCCGACATTCGACGGTCAGGATAAGGACAACACACTCTCCATGCACCACTCCGACAACGGACAGCACGCATCGTGGAACTTCATGGGTAACCCGTGGCTGAGCTACTTCGACATCAACGACTGCGGCTTCGACGCACCGTTCACTATCTGGAACGGCAGCGGTTACGATGCATACCGTCCGGGCGACGACGACTACCTACTACATCCCTTCCAGGCGTTCTTCGTGCAAAAGCCCGAGGGAACGGGCGGCATGCACTTCGGACATGGCGACCGCTACACCTATCACCAGGGACAGAACCACCAGGCGGCGGCGCATGCCAAACGCATGGCCAAGGGCATCAACCCGCAACGACTGATGCTGAACCTGACCATCAGCGATGGCACGAAAAGCGACCGCACGCGCGTGGTGTTTAACGCCGACAAGCAGAACGCCTACGAGGTGGGTACCGACGCGGCGAAATTCATGACAGCCGACATGCCGCAGCTCTATACCCTTGACGGCACGAACACTCGCTACGCCATCAACGAACGGCCGCAGGGTGAGGTGAAGCTGGGCTTCAACGCACCCACGGCGGGCACCTACACCATTGCCATGCAGCGCATGGACCAGCCGATGTTGCTGCGCGACATGCTGACAGGACGCACGGTGAGCCTGACAGACGGCGACTATTCTTTCGACAGCGAGGCGGGCACGTTCGACAACCGCTTTATGCTGGTGATGGACAATGGCACGACGGGCATCGCACAGCTCTTTGCCGAGACGGGCGTAAGCGTGATAGGTGCTGACGGCGGCCTCTACATCAGCGGTGCCGAGAAGGGCGAGGTGAACGTGTACAACACCGCCGGTTCACTGGTGGCGCAGCAGGCGGGCAACGGTCATACGGCACTGCCGCGCGGCGCGTATATCGTGAAGGTGAACGGCGTGAGCGTGAAAGTAGCGGTGAAATAGTTTACTCAACAACGAATTACACTAATTTCACGAATATATAATTAAGAGTTTAGGATTAAGTGATAAGTGATGAGGGAAAAAATCCACAGACTATTGTCTACACTCCCACACTCCTACACTCCCATACTCCTACACTCCTACACTCCTACACTCCCACACTCCTAAACTCCTACACTCCCAAAAAGTATGAAAATATCAAAATATATAGGACTGCTCCTGATGCTGGTGCTCGCGGTGCGGGCATCGGCGCAGGGCGGTTTCAATCCCGACAATCCCCCGGAGCCACTGGCACAGTACAAGGTGTCGCTGGCATGTACGCCGCCGGAGGCGGCCTACACCTCTGGAGCGGGGAAATATACGACTGGCACGACAGTGAACATACGCACGTCGGCGCGTGGCAGCAACTACACCTTTGAACACTGGCTGAAAGATGGTGCGGTGTACACCACCGACATGAACTTCACCTACACGGTGGAGGCACGCAACGTGACGTTTACGGCGGTATGGCGTTTCAACCCCAACAGCCCGCCGGAGCCGATGGCGAAGAATGAATACCGCCTCTACTTGGAACAGAACATGAATGGTGCGGGGTCGTTCAACCGCACCAGCGGAGCGAAGGCGGAAGCCGGCAGCAGCGTCTATCTGAGGGCCTACAACAACCAGGGCTTCGTGTTTGAAGGCTGGTACGAAGGAGAGACGTTGGTCAACAGCAACGCCACGTTCTATTACACCATGCCGGCACACCACGTGACACTCACCGCCCACTACAGATACGACCCCAACAGCCCCGCCGACCCGCAATCGTCGCAGACAGACATCGACAACCGACTCATCGGCGACGTGAACGGCGACGGAGTAATCACCAGTGCCGATGCGGTGTGCATCATCAACTACGTGGTGCGCAAGGAGAACGCGGTGTTCATCGAGGCGAACGCAGATGTGAACGGCGACGGGGTAATCACCAGTGCTGATGCTGTGTGCATCATCAACATAGTGGTGAGAAAGGATGATGAATCTGGACCTGTCAATCCCGACTGACAAAACAAAAAACAACCATAGGAAAAATGAAAAAGACATTTGCTTTGATTGCCCTGCTAGCCGTTTGTGGCTGGACTAGGGCAGACGACAAAATTTCGGTAGAGGATGTGACCGTGCCTCAAGGTGGTGCGACGGCGCTTAATGTAATCTACCATTTCGACGTAGAAGGTGCATATACTTCATATCAGTTCGACATCGACCTGCCAGAGGGGGTGGAACTGGAGATGAACGGCAACAACGTGGTATATACGCTTGGCGATTGCCACACCAGCACACACATGCTCTCAACCAATTACGTAGCAGCTGAGGATGTGTATGCATTTACGAGCTTATCGATGAATAGCGACCCGTTGTCAGGACAAGATGGTGTGCTCCTGACGCTGAGGGTGACGGCAGACGCGGCGTTGGAGGTGGGAACGCCGCTGACGGGCACCATCCAGGCGGTGTCGGTGAACACGCTCCAGGGAACGAGCGTGCCATTGCCCAACCAGACGTTCACCATCACCATCGGTGAGCCGGTGGACCCGAGAACCATTCTCGACGAACTGTCGGAAACGCCGCCGACAGCTTCCGACGGACCTGTGGACATACTCGTAAAAAGAACCATCAAGGCAGGTCAGTGGAGTACCATCTGTCTGCCGTTCGATATGACTGAACAACAGGTGTATGATGCTTTCGGCGACGATGTGGAACTGATGGATTTCGTCAGCTATGATACGGTGGAGGATGATGCTACGGAAGAGATCTTCGAAATCATCGTCAACTTCGAGTCCGTCGATTTGAGCGGTGGCTTCGAGGCCAACCATCCCTACGTGATCAAGGTGTCGGCAAACAAGGGTGACATCACGGAGTTTGAGGTGAACAGCACCATCGACCCCGACGAGGAGGATGCCTGCGTGATATACGACAACGGATTGACAGGAAAGAAACGTATCATCTACGGATGGCTCCAAGGTACCTACCATAACAGAACGGTGGTGCCGGAGAACGGCTTGTTCATCAGCGAAAACAAGTTCTGGTACTCCACGGGTGCCACGAAGATGAAAGGATACCGCGCCTACTTCGAACTGACAGATGTGCTCTCCTCAGTTGAAAGCGCGGGAACCAACATCTCGATGACCTTCGACGGGACGACAGTAATAGTAAGCCTCACCCCCAGCCCCTCTCCAGAGGGCGAGGGGAGTGGATACTACATGCTCGACGGACGTAGAATCGATGGAATGCCCACACAGAAAGGCGTGTATATAGTGAATGGTAAAAAAATAGTGATTAGATAATAATGAAAAAAGCATATATACAACCACAGGTGGAAGTTTATACTTGGACCAGCGATATGACGATGGCTGGCAGTGGCGTGACGGGCGACAACGGCATCGGCTGGGGTGGCGTGGATGAAGAAGGCAACAAGGATCCTGACGCCAACAGTTTCGCTACTTGGGAAACAGAAGATGAAGTCGTCCCCGTTTCCTCCTCTATCGACTGGTAAAGAGGATGGATTCCATCTGTATTATTTGAACAAGCCCACGCTTTGTTCATAAGCCATTATTGTGTGGCCAGCACTGAAGTTGATGGTATTTCCTAGACCTCTATTGGCGGTGCTGCGCCACTCTTTTTTTGTTTAGTATTGGTATTTTGCCCCCTCCCTTTGGGAGGGTCAGGGTGGGTATTCCCCAGCCACTTATCGAAGAACCTCATCATCATCTCCTGATCGGCCAAGGGACAACCGTGGGGATGGTCAAGAATCAATGTTTCTAACCGGTCGTCAACACCTTGGCTGCGCCATACCTCATGCATCGTGGCAAATGCCGCTTCTACACCGGGCAGGGGGAAAAGTTTGTCGGTGCGCCCGGCAATGAGAAGCATGGGCCGGGGACAAGCCAACGAGGCGATGTGAGGGTAGTCGAGGTATTGCCGCAAACCGGGAATGCAGTTGGCGAAACCGCCGTTCTCCTTCCTGCCGTAGCGATGGGTGAGTTGTGCTTCGGTGGTCACCATCCAACAGATGGTGCAAGAAGCTTTGATGCGGTCGCTCAGCGCGGCAAGCATCCACGCACGGTAACCGCCCATCGAACAGCCGGCACATCCGATACGTTCCGCGTCAACTTCTGGCAAGGAGGCCAGGAACTCCGTGCCGGCAATGTCGTCGTAGGTCATCATCGCCGACAGGTCGCGACCTAGCATCATCATGTTACCGGCGATGATGTCGTACTTGCTGCGGTCCACACCCTCCCGACGGCCGCGCTCACCCCACAAAGGGGCATCGGCGCAAAACACCACGTAACCTCGTTTCGCCAACTCGTCACCAAGATATCGACCGTCGTACAGGTTGGCTACCCACGTATCGGCATCCTTCACTACGGCACTGTCCACAGCGAAGGGCTTCACCATCTTCTCCTTGCCGATGCTCAGGTGGGCGCCATGGTCATGTAATAGGTTGATGGCGGGAAAAGGTCCCTTGCCATCGGGCACGAGCAGGTAGGCCTTCACACGGTAGTAACGTGATAGCGAAAACTCTATCTTCCTGGTGGTATAACCGTCACGTCGCTCTTCGCCAAGCACCGTCATGGCATAGTCCTCAGCGACGGGAGGCGCTGTCATCATGCACTCCAGAACCTTGGCCCTGGCTTTCTTCTTCCATTTAGAAAAGCGTTTTTCCTTGTCATGTCCCCATGCCAGGGGATAGGTAAGGTCGGCCTGCAAC
This sequence comes from Prevotella sp., assembly GCA_017538105.1. Taxonomy (GTDB): domain Bacteria; phylum Bacteroidota; class Bacteroidia; order Bacteroidales; family Bacteroidaceae; genus Prevotella. The sequence goes on from JAFYJN010000041.1 coordinate 153,827, forward strand.
TGCTCTACCCATGTGGGAATCTCATTTTGGTATTCGTACCCCCATGTGTCAGTTTGCGCATACCCAGAGAGAAGCGACATACAGGCTGCTATGAAGAAAAAGACGGCTTTTTTCATGGAAAATCGTTGTTTGTGGTTACAAAAATAGTGTTTTTTGCGCTTTTCGTGTTAATTTTCTTTGAAAAACCGAAAATTATCATTTATTTTGCAAACAAATCAAATGAAAGGTAAAAGGGTAAAAAAGTAAAAAGGTAAAAAGGGAAGTGATAGAAGGAAGTAAAAGGAAGTTAGAAGGAGAATAAACCCACCCCCGACCCCTCCCCAAGGGAGGGGAGATGAATAGCAGGGAAGAGTAAAAAGGAAAGAGGTGGTCAGAGTAATGTCCATTTTAACTTCCACTTTAACTCCCATGAGCGAAGCGAATTAACTCCCACTTTAACTCTCAATTAAGCTAAACTCCCATTTGAAATAACTATAACCAAAAAAACAATACGTGATGAAAAAAATCTTTATGGCTTTGGCAATGGCCGCACTCTCCGTGCCTTCTTTCGCACAGACAAGTGGCGGCGGTTTCTCGCTCGACGAGGAACATCTTTACTATGGTGTTCGTATCGGTTTCAACGTTTCGGGCATCAGTGGTGAGAAAGATATCAATGACTATTCCGATTCTAAGGCGGGCATGGTGCTCGGAGGTGTTGTTGGTCTCAGAGTGTCAAACACCTCTCCTGTATTCCTCGAGAGTGGTCTCTACTATTCCGAGAGAGGTGGCAAGAAAGGTAATGAAAAGGTGAGCCTTAATTACCTCGAGATACCCATATTGATTAAATACGGATTTATGGCAACTGATGAAATATCCGTCATCCCTCTTATCGGACCTTATTTCTCCATGGCTATCGGCGGGAAAGCAAAGACCGATGAAGGCAAGCACAGCTCATTCAACGACGGGTGGTTCCGCCATCCCGACATGGGCTTCAAGATTGGCTGCGGTGCGGAATACAGCAACCTGTATCTGGAGATGGGCTACCAGTTCGGTATCGCCGACATCAGCGATGCTGACAACTATTCGGCTCACGGACACAATTTCTTCATGAACTTTGGTGTGAATTTCTAAACGTATTTCGACAAGATACAAATAAAGAGGCGGAAACTATTCCGCCTCTTTATTGTTGGTTATGGTGCTGAATGATTAGTTCAGAGTGGCTTTGTCCACCGTAGTCTTGCCTCGTTTGACGGCAACCTGAGCTCCATTGGGGAGGGCTTCCTTGGTGCTTGCCGACAGATTGTAGAGCACTTCGTTGAAAGCAATCTTTACCAACTGGTCGTTGGTGATATCGGTACCACCAGTGACAATGAATTTCCTTTCTGCTTTGGTGGCCGTCCAACCCTTACCGTTGAACTTGTTATAGAGAGCTTCGTCGATGGCCTGCTCAGCTTGGGCGGCGGCAATCTTCACTTCAGAGGTAGCACTGCCCGGAGGGGTAGTATTGATCAGTTCCCAATTGTAGGTGGTTTTCTTCGGACCTTCATCATCGTCACTACCGCAGGATGTGAATGCAAATGGCAGGCAGATTACTACCAATGCCATCATGATTTTGAAATAGTTTTTCATCTTTTTCGTTTAGTTATTAGTTAATGATTCATTAGTTACTTTCGGCAAAAGTAGGTATTATTTTCCGTTTCGCCAAAAAAAACACTATTTTTCTTCCATTTCGTCGTTCTTCGCACGTCGCTCATCGTTTTTTATGCCCATTCTCCTTTATCTCCGTTTTTTATTGTAATTTTGCAAACAAATAGATTATCAATAAATCTATAATCAGCAAAGTAATCTCTCACCCCTCACCCCTCACCTCTTACCTCTTACTTTTCACCTCTCACTCCTCACTACTTACCCCTCATCCCTCACCACATAACATGCTCAAAGAAAAACAGCTCAGACTTTTGCCACAACAAGCCGTCTCTGAAGCCACTATCCGCGAGACGGTAGCCCGCGATATGGCCATCGACGCACGAACCATCACCCACGTCAGGGTGCTCAAACGTAGCATCGATGCGCGCCACCGCACCATTTTCGTCAACCTCACAGTGCGTGTATATATCAATGAGACACCTAAAGACGATGCATTTCCTCTGACAATTTATCCCGACGTGTCGGCCAGACCGCAGGTGGTGGTGGTTGGTGCCGGACCGGCAGGCCTTTTCGCCGCCCTGCGTCTCATAGAACTGGGATACCGGCCCGTTGTGCTGGAACGCGGTAAAAATGTCCGCGAACGGAAAACAGACTTGGCGCGTATAACCAAGACGCAAAAAGTGGCCCCCGAGAGCAATTATTGTTTCGGCGAAGGGGGAGCGGGGGCATACTCTGACGGCAAACTGTACACACGCTCTAAGAAACGGGGCAACACGGAGAAAATCCTCCATGTGTTCTGCCAACACGGGGCTTCCACGAACATCCTTTCCGATGCCCATCCGCATATCGGCACTGATAAACTGCCGTCCGTCATCGAGAACATGCGTAATACCATCCTGCAATCGGGTGGCGCGGTGCATTTCCAAACCAAGATGACATCACTAATCATAGAACACGGAAAGGTGAAGGGCGTGGTGGCGAAACGTCTCGATAGTGGCGATGAAATGACATTCTCCGGTCCAGTTATACTCGCTACCGGCCATTCGGCGCGTGACGTCTATCGCTATCTTGACCAAGCCGACATAACCATCGAACCGAAAGGCATCGCCGTGGGGGTGCGCCTGGAGCATCCCTCACAACTCATCGACAGTATACAATACCACAACCCCAATGGACGGGGAAAATACTTGCCGGCGGCGGAATACAGCTTCGTCACACAAGTAGAAGGGAGAGGGGTGTATTCTTTCTGTATGTGTCCGGGTGGCTTCGTTATCCCGGCGGCCACGGGACCACAACAGGTGGTGGTCAATGGTATGAGCCCGAGCAACCGGGGCACGAAATGGTCAAATAGTGGCATGGTGGTGGAAACATCGCCGGAAGATGCGTCGGCTTTCCTGAATGAGATGGGGCACCCCGTCGACCGTCCAAACCTCGCTGTCATGGAATATCAGGAATACCTCGAACAAATGTGTTGGCAACAGGCTAACCGCTCACAGAAAGCGCCGGCACAACGTATGGCCGACTTCGTGAAAGGACGTCTCAGCTACGACCTGCCTGCCAGTTCCTATGCACCTGGTCTCATCTCCTCACCCTTGCATTTCTGGATGCCCAAACCCATCGTTTTCCGACTGCAAAAGGCATTCACGGAATTCGGACGGAAAAGCCATGGCTTCCTCACCAACGAGGCTACGCTCATCGCCATAGAGACGCGCACATCGTCACCCATACGTATCCTCCGCGACAACGCCACACTTTCCCACATTCAGCTTCAGGGACTCTTCCCCTGTGGCGAAGGGGCAGGCTATGCCGGTGGTATCGTTTCAGCGGCCGTCGATGGCGAACGCTGCGCCGAGCAGTGCGTTTCCTTTTTTACATGAATTGCCATGGAAAGATTCAAGAATTACCATGAATTTTCCAATCCATTTTTGGTAATTGCCCATAAAAATAGGGCTTAGTGTTCACGCACTAAGCCCTAAATATTTGACATTCAATGTTCAAAGTCTTACAGGCTCTCGTAGCTGCCGTTAAACGTGGTGGTGTTCATGTCGCCTGTTTGGTAGCCGCGTTTTAGCCAGCGCATACGCTGCTGGGCAGTACCGTGGGTGAAACTCTCTGGCTGCGAATAACCCTGTGCCTGTTTCTGCAGGTAGTCGTCGCCGATATGCTGGGCGCAGTTGATGGCCTCCTGTAAGTCAGTGTCATCGAGCGAATCGAAATTCTTGTCTTCGTAGTGGGCCCACACACCAGCGTAGTAGTCGGCCAGCAGCTCCAGGCGCACACTAATCTGGTTGGCTTTCGTCTTGTTCGACGACTGCATCTGGGAATGAGCCTGTCCTAACGATCCCAACAGGTTCTCCACATGATGACCCACCTCATGCGCAATCACATAAGCCCGTGCAAAGTCGCCACCTGACTTCAGCTGAGTCTCCATCTGCTTGAAGAAGCTCAAGTCGATATACAGTTTCTGGTCGCCCGAGCAATAGAAGGGTCCCACGGCTGCCGTGGCGCCGCCACAGTTGGTCTGCACCGCCCCGCTGAACACCACCAACGTGGGAGGAGTGTATTTGCGTCCCATTTTCTGGAACACCTGTGTCCATACATCCTCTGTGCTGGCCAGAATCTGCTTGCAGAACTTCACCTGCTCCGCTTCCTCTGCCGTTTCTTGATAAGGCTCCGAAGAGGCTTCCGTCTCTTGAGTGCCTATTCCCATACTACCTGCGTTCTGGAGCACCTCCAATGGGTTGCCGCCCATCAACAGGGTAATCAGACCTACAAGAATCAGACCGCCGATACCCATGCCGGCTTTCGAAGAGCCACTCATGCCTCTCCTGTCTTCAAAATTGTCGCTCTCTCTGCGTCCGTCAAGTTTCATATCGAAAAATTTATAGGTTTTTAGTTCGTTTAGGCTGCAAATATAATAAATATTTTGATGTTTTCACATCTTTGTCCTTTTTTTTTGTTTTTTTTCTGTTGATAAGGTCTTTTTCCCTTTTGTGTGTGCGATAACAGGTTGCCCGCCATAAAAAAAATCGTGTTTTATTTGCAGAAATCGTTAAAAAGCGTTATTTTTGCGGAAAAGAAAGTCTAACATTTTTACCTTACCGACCATGAACACAAAAGATAAATTCGTCATCACCATCAACCGTCAGTTTGGCACCGGAGGTCATGAGGTGGGTGCCGAACTCGCCAGTCGGTTGAACGTGAAAATTCTTGACCGCCAGATTCTCAAGGCGGTGGCCGAACATTTCGATGCCGACGAGGCGGCCACAGAGAAACTCAATGCCAGGAACATCTCTTGGCGCGATGATTTCTCCGCTTTTTACCAGCAGTACGTTGCGGAGCATGAGTATAGGGGTAGTGACAACGACAACACTTCGCGCAAGTTGTTCCGCGAGCAGGCGGAGGTGATACGGAAGATAGCTGCCCACGAGTCGTGCATCATCATTGGACGTTGTGCCTTCGACATTTTCAAAGACCATCCCAATGCCCTCAAGATTTTCATCCATAGTCCCATGGAGGTGCGCATCCGTCGCATCGTGGAAAAATACGGCGTCACCGAAGGAGATGCCAAACTGATGATTGTCGACAACGACTGTACGCGCGAACTGTACACCAAGACGTTTACCGGCACGGAGTGGTATGATGCCCGCAACTACGACATCTGTCTCGATGTGAGCAAGTTCGGTGTCAATGGTGCCGTTGATTACATCATGCGGCTCATCGGAGAGAATGAGTGATGCCCAACACTATACACTCAACATTCAACACCCAACACTCAACATTCAACACTCATACTCCCTCCCTTTGGGAGGGGTGGGGTGGGTATTTTTTTACCCATTCTTTTGGGGATTTGCTTGAAAATGCGTAATTTTGCACGATTTTTCAAGCAAAACAAATAATTCCGATAATGAATATTTCTTATAAATGGCTGAAGGAGTATGTTGATGTCAACCTGTCGGCAGAGCAGGTGGCGGCGGCGCTCACTTCAGTGGGTCTCGAGGTGGGTGCCCTCGAAGAAGTGCAAAGCATCAAGGGCGGACTGAAAGGTCTTTATGTGGGACAGGTGCTCACCTGTGAGCCGCATCCCAATTCCGACCATCTCCATGTCACCACCGTCGACCTGGGTCGTGAGACTCCTTCGCAAATCGTCTGCGGAGCCCCCAACGTGGCTGCGGGACAGAAAGTGATTGTGGCTGATTTGGGCTGCGTGCTCTACGACGGTGACAAGGAATTTGTTATCAAGAAGTCGAAATTACGCGGCGTGGAGTCGAACGGCATGATTTGCGCCGAAGACGAGATCGGCGTGGGAACCAGTCACGATGGAATCATTGTCTTGCCCGATGATGCCGTGGTGGGTACCCCTGCCGCAGAATACTATCACTTGGAGAGCGACTGGCTCATTGAGGTGGACATCACAGCCAACCATGCTGACGCCCTCTCGCACTGGGGCGTGGCACGCGACCTCTATGCCTGGCTGCGTCAGAATGGATATGAGACCAGTCTGCACCGTCCGTCGTGCGACGAGTTCGTAGTCGACAATCTCGAATTGCCCATCCGCGTGACCATCGACAATGCCGAGGCATGCCGCCGCTATGCCTGTGTGAGTCTCACCGGCTGCGAGGTGAAGGAGTCGCCCGACTGGCTGAAGAACCGCCTCAACACCATAGGACTGCGCCCCATCAACAATATCGTCGACATCACCAATTATGTGATGATGGCTTACGGTCAGCCATTGCATTGTTTCGATGCCGACATGGTGACGGGAAACCATATCATCGTGAAGGACCAGAACGAGGGAAAACCGTTTGTCACCCTCGATGGTGTGGAGCATACGCTGGGAGCCCACGACCTGGCCATCTGCAATGAGCAGGAGCCGATGTGCATCGCCGGTGTGTTCGGGGGTAAAGGCAGCGGCACTTATGAGACGACACACAGCGTGGTGCTCGAAAGCGCCTATTTCCATCCCACATGGATACGCAAGAGCGCGCGCCGCCACGGATTGAGTACCGATGCTTCTTTCCGTTTCGAACGTGGCATCGATCCCAATGGCGTCATCTATGCCCTGAAACAAGCGGCCATCCTTTGTAAGCAGTTGGCCGGGGCGAAGATAGCCATGGAGATATGCGATGAATATCCCAACCCCATAGCCAATGCCAAGGTTGATGTGACTTACGACTATGTCAATCAGCTCATCGGCAAGGACATAGAACCAGCGACGGTGAAAAGTATCGTGGAGAGTCTGGGCATGACGGTGCTCGAGGAACGTGCCGACGGTCTGCTGCTCGAGGTGCCCGCCTACCGTGTTGATGTGCAGCAGCCCTGCGACGTGGTGGAGGAGATTCTCCGTATCTACGGCTACAACAATGTGGAGATACCCACTCAGCTGAAAGGGTCGTTGGTCATCAAGGGCGACGAGGATATGAAACATCGGCTCCAGAATCTCGTGGCAGAGCAACTCGTGGGCTGCGGTTTCTATGAAATCATGAACAACTCCATCACGAAAGCCGCCTATTTCAGCGACATAGCATCGCTGCCCGAGGATCGTCAGGTGCGTATCATGAACCCCCTGAGCAATGACCTCAATGTGATGCGTCCCACGATGCTCTTCGGCGGACTGGAGAGCATACGCCATAACGCCAACCGTAAGAACCCAGACCTCAGGTTCTTCGAATTCGGTAATTGCTATGACTACGACGCCTCGAAAGGCAATGACGATGACCCGCAGCGTGCTTATAGGGAGGAGAAACACCTTGCATTGTGGGTTACTGGACGGAATGTGACGGGCAGCTGGATACACCCAGACGAGGATACCTCGTTCTACGTACTGAAAGCTTATGTCCAAAACATTCTGCTTAGGGTAGGGGTGAAAGAGGGTATGCTGGTAGGCCAACCTTATGAGGGTGACTTGTTCAGCCAGGCCCTTGCCTTCGACAACCGTGGTGGAAAGCGAATCATCGAGATGGGCCTCGTCAACACGAAGATACTCAAGACGATGGAGATAGAGCGTCCCGTCTATTATGCCGACATCAATTGGACGGCACTCATGAAACTGGCCCTCAAAAACGTCGTTCATTTTGCCGAGATACCCAAGTTCCCGGCTGTCAGCCGCGACCTCGCCCTGCTCCTCGATGCTAATGTCGAGTTCGAGGCCGTGGAGCGCATCGCACGCCAGACGGAGAAGAAACTGCTCAAGAGCGTAGTGCTCTTCGATGTCTACGAGGGCAAGAACCTGCCCGAGGGAAAGAAGAGCTATGCCGTGAACTTCATCCTCCAGGATGAACAACGCACGCTCAACGACAAGCAGATAGATGCCATCATGCAGAAACTCATCGCCAACCTGAAAAAACAACTCGGTGCAGAACTGAGATAAATTCATCTTAAAATATAAAAACTTATAATTCTACAATAATGGGAAGAGCATTTGAATACCGTAAAGCTTCTAAGCTGAAGAGATGGGGCCACATGGCCCGTACGTTCACGAAAATAGGTAAGCAGATTGCCATCGCCGTCAAGGCTGGCGGTCCGGAGCCTGAGAATAATCCTACCTTGCGCGCCATCATCGCCAACGCCAAGCGCGAGAACATGCCCAAGGACAATATCGAGCGCGCCATCAAAAATGCCATGGGCAAAGACCAGAGCGAATACAAGGAAGTGTCCTACGAGGGATACGGTCCTCACGGCGTGGCCATCTTCGTTGACACCCTCACCGACAACACCACACGCACCGTGGCCGACGTTCGCTCGGTGTTCAACAAGTTCAGTGGCAACCTCGGCACACAGGGTTCACTGTCGTTCCTCTTCGACCATAAGTGTGTGTTCACGTTCAAGAAGAAAGACGGCATGGACATGGACGAGATGATCCTCGACCTCATCGACTATGGCGTGGAGGATGAGTTCGACGACGACGAGGAGGCTGGCGAGATTACCATCTACGGCGACCCGAAGAGTTTCGGCGATATACAGAAACATCTCGAGAGTGAAGGCTACGAAGTGACTGGCGCCGAGTTCACCCGTATCCCCAACGACCTGAAGGACGTGAACGACGAGGCCCGTGAGACCATCGACAAGATGGTGGAAAAACTGGAGGAGTTCGATGATGTGCAGACGGTGTACACCAACATGAAACCCGCTGAATGACACATGCTATGGAAACTCGGCATATAACCTATAAGACAGAAGGCACTTGCTCACAGTTCATCGATGTGGACGTGGACGAGAACAATGTGATACAACAGGTGTTCTTCACGGGTGGTTGCAATGGCAACCTGCAGGGTATTTCCACCCTGGTCAAAGGGATGAAGGTCGACGATGTGATAGAAAAACTCAATGGCATCCGTTGCGGCTATAAGCCAACCAGTTGTCCCGACCAACTCTGTCGAGCGCTCGAACAGTTGAAACAGCAGTCATAAGCAAACGGCTCTCCCTTGATGGAGAGCCGTTTGCTTATGATGGCTTAGTGTTTAGTGTTGAGTGATGAGTGTTTAGTGTTTAGTGCTCACCCTATCATCTTTTCTATCCCCTCCCTTTGGGAGGGCTAGGGTGGGTTATTCTATTCCCTCCCTTTGGGAGGGCCAGGGTAGGTTATTCTATCCCCTCCCTTTGGGAGGGCTAGGGTGGGTGTCAGGGGGGTGTCAGTTACTTATAATCCACTGGCTTCACCGTGTCACGATACAGCACCAGATGCTTGTTGCGCAGCGAGCGGTATTCATAGGCGAAGTTGAAGCCCGCATCTTTGTACATTTTGTTGCTCGTCTGGTTCTTGATGGCATCGGCCAGCGCCTCGTGCATCTCCGGATGGGAACCCTCGAAATGAGCCGTGTCGTCGGCGGCACCTGTCAGTGTGTAATAGTGGTTCAGCGTGCGGGTGGCACGGTCGTAATTGATGCTGTCCAAAATGCTGTTGTCGCGTTCCGGCGTGGGACAGTTCTTTTCTGTATATTCCCGGGCCTCGCGTTCGGCACGGTCGTCGATGTTCTCATGGCAGGCTGTCAGCGTGAGACAGATGAGAAGGGACAGACAAAAAACGTTCTTTTTCATATGGCATACTTTTTGTATGCAAACATACGATTTTTTTTTGTATTTCCGTCAAGGAGAAAGTGCTTTTTGGAAAATTATTCGTATTTTTGCATCGAAAGTGCGAGAATCCCCTTTTCTACGCACCAACAATGAACATAGAATGGACCATATTAGGAATTTTTGTATCATAGCGCATATCGACCATGGGAAGTCCACCTTGGCCGACAGGTTGCTTGAACATACCAACACCATACAGATTACCCAGGGACAGATGCTCGACGATATGGACCTGGAGAAGGAACGTGGCATCACCATCAAGAGCCACGCCATACAGATGGAATATGAGCTGGAAGGAAAAAAATACATCCTCAACCTCATCGACACTCCGGGACACGTCGACTTCTCCTATGAGGTGTCGCGCAGCATAGCGGCGTGTGAAGGAGCGCTGCTCGTGGTCGATGCCACGCAGGGTGTGCAGGCTCAGACCATCTCCAACCTCTATATGGCCATCGACCATAACCTCGAGATTATCCCCGTCATCAACAAGATAGACATGCCCTCGGCGATGCCCGATGAGGTGGAAGACGAGATTGTCGACCTGCTTGGTTGCGACCCCGACGACATCATCCGCGCCTCGGGAAAGACAGGCGAGGGCGTGGAGGATATCCTTCGTGCCGTGGTGGAACGTATCCCTCATCCGGAGGGTGACCCCAAGGCCCCGCTTCAGGCGCTCATCTTCGACTCCGTGTTCAACTCTTTCCGTGGCATCATCGCCTATTTCAAAATTGAGAACGGGAGTATCAGCAAGGGCGACAAGGTGAAGTTCTTTAATACTGGCATGGAATATGATGCCGACGAGGTGGGCGTGCTCAAGATGGACATGATTCCTCGACAGACACTCAGCACAGGCGAGGTGGGCTATATCATCAGTGGCATCAAGGACGCCAAGGAGGTAAAGGTGGGCGACACTATCACCCATATCGGCCGTCCGTGCGACAAGGCCATCGAGGGATTCCAGGAGGTGAAACCCATGGTGTTCGCCGGCGTCTATCCCATCGACCCCACCGACTACGAGAATCTTCGTGCATCGCTCGAGAAATTGCAGCTGAACGATGCGTCGTTGTCGTTCTCGCCCGAGTCGTCGGTGGCGTTGGGCTTCGGTTTCCGTTGCGGCTTCCTCGGACTGCTCCACATGGAGATTATCCAGGAACGTCTTGACAGGGAATTCGACATGGATGTCATCACCACCGTTCCCAACGTGTCGTACATGGTCTACGACAAACAGGGTGGGGAGAAGGAGGTGCATAACCCGTCGGGACTGCCCGAACAGACGATGATTGACCATATTGAGGAGCCGTATATCAAAGCTTCGATCATCACCAACGCCAACTACATCGGACCCATCATGAAACTGTGCCTCGACAAGCGGGGCGAGCTCATCAAACAAGAATATGTGAGCGGCAACCGCGTGGAGTTGCATTTCTACCTGCCATTGGGTGAGATAGTCATCGATTTCTACGACAAGTTGAAAAGCATCTCCAAGGGATATGCGTCGTTCGACTACCATGTGTGCGGCTTCCGTCCCTCAAGGCTGGCCAAACTCGATATCCTGCTCAACGGTGAGCCCGTGGACGCATTGTCAACGCTCACCCATCAGGACAATGCCGTGGCTTTTGGACGGCGTATGTGTGAGAAACTCAAGGAACTTATCCCTCGTCAACAGTTCGATATCGCCATTCAGGCGGCCATAGGCGCGAAGATTGTGGCTCGCGAGACGGTGAAGTGTGTGCGCAAAGACGTGACGGCGAAGTGCTATGGTGGTGACGTGAGCCGTAAGCGCAAACTGCTGGAGAAACAGAAACGAGGCAAGAAACGCATGAAACAGATTGGCAACGTGGAGGTGCCACAGAAAGCCTTCCTCGCCGTGCTGAAACTCGATTGATACCCACCCCGGCCCTCTCGAAGAGAGGGAGTAAGAAAGGTTTTAGAGCGAATCTTCAACCCTCAACTATTTAAACCCCAAAACAATGAAAGGATTGACCAATACAACAAGAGACATTGCCAGGGAACTGGCTCGTAAATACAGTACCATGACGCACGACGAGCTCGACGTCTTGGAGAGTGTCCTTGTACCCATGAAATTCGCAAAAGGCGAAATGATTCTCCGAGAAGGAGAGATATGCCGAAACATTTACCATATCGACAAAGGATTGGTACGCCAGTTCTATTACAAGGCCGACAAGGAGATGACGGAACACATCGGCGTCGACAATTCCATCGTCATGTGCATTGAGAGCCTATTCCGTGAGGAACCCACAAAATTGCTGATGGAGGCACTCGAACCCACTATCATTTACGCGTTGCCGAAACAGAAACTGGAAGAGGTGGCACTGCACAACGTGAACATCCAAATCCTTTATCGTAAGATTTTGGAAGAGTCGCTCATCCTCTCACAGGTGCATGCCGACCTGGTGAGGTTCGAGACGGCACAGGACCGTTACCGCAAGCTGTGCAAGCTCATGCCGCAGGTGGTGCTCCGCGCTCCCTTGGTTTATATCGCCAACTACCTGCAGATGACACCAGAGACACTCAGCCGCGTGCGTGCGGCCACACTCCTCGATTGATGATACCCACCCCGGCCCTCCCAAAGGGAGGGTGAAGGGTGCTGTTTTGGGTTGCAGAAGTTTGATAGATAGAAAAAATCGTTATAACGTCATTCCTATTAACGTTATAACGATTTTTTCAAGTTTCAAATTTCAACTTCTTACAGCGCCTCCTGATACAGATAGCGTTTGATGCTCTTCTTCGGTGTCTTCTCAAACTCCTCTTTCTGCAAACGTATTGACGATAGCTTGCTGTACGAAGGTAATATCTCATTCAGTTCCTTGCGGTTCTGTTCCATGATATTGTTCAGGTCTTCGGTGGTGAAACCGAGATTTTTGGCCTCGTCGTAATCGGGATGAACCAGTCCCACCAGTTTCTCACCTTCCTGTATCACCACGCTCTCGTTCACCATCGCCATCGAGTTCAGTTTGTCTTCAATCTCTTCGGGGTAGATGTTCTGTCCGTTGGCGCCCAGCAGCATGTTCTTGCTGCGTCCTTTGATGAACACGTTGCCATCGGCATCCATTGTGCCCAGGTCACCCGTATGATACCATCCGTTCTCATCGATGGTCTGTGCCGTGGCCACCTCGTTTTTGTAATAACCCAGCATCACGTTCAGTCCGCGAGCCAATATTTCGCCGGGCACATGCTCTGGGTCAACACTGTCAATCTTCACTTCCATGTGTACCACTGCGCGGCCACAGGATCCCTGCTTGAACGTCTTGTAGTCGCTGTAGCAGATGATGGGGGCGCATTCTGTCGCTCCGTAACCAACGGTATAGGGGAAGTCGATGCGGCGCATGAACGCCTCCACCTCTTGGTTGAATGCCGCTCCGCCAATGATTACTTGGTAGAAATTGCCGCCGAAGGCTTCCGTTACCTGTTGGCATATCAGTTGCCGCACTCTTCTGCTCACCACAGGCATGCTTAGTAACAGGCGCATGCGGTTGTTCTGTATCTTCGGGAACACTTTCTTGCGGATGATTTTCTCAATGATGAGCGGCACGGCGATGATGATCGATGGCCGTATGTCGGAGAAAGCCTGTGCGATGATGGCCGGTGACGGCACGCGTGTGAGGAAGAAGATGTGGCATCCCGTGAGGAATTCGAAAAGGAATTCGAAAGCCATGCCGTACATATGTGCCATAGGGAGTATCGACAGCACATGGTCGCCTTGTTTCATCTCCTTGCCCAACACTTGGCAAGCGAAGTCGAAGTTGCTCCACATGGCACGGTAGGGAATCATCACACCCTTTGAGAACCCTGTGGTACCACTGGTGTAGTTGATGATGCACAACTCGTCGGGCGACTGCTCCTTGTAGTAAGTCACATGCTCCTTGCGGAAATATTTCGGGTATTTCTTGCCGAACATCTCATTCAGGTGCTCACGGGCGAAGGTCAGTTTTTCGCTGCGCGAGAAGAGCACCGAATAGTCGGGGTTGTAGATGATGCCTTCCAGACTGGGCATCTTTGTCGGGTCGATGCCCTTGGCCACCACGTCGCCCACGAAGAGCAGCTTGGCGTCACTGTGGTTCACGATGTTGTGAACCTGATCGGGCGTGAACTCATGCAGGATGGGCACGCACACCGCCCCGTAGGTCAGCGTGGCCCAGAAAGCCACGGCCCAGTGGGCGCAGTTCCTTCCACAGATGGCAATCTTGTCACCGCGTTGCACACCGCTGTTCTCGAACATTATATGCAACTTCTCTATTTTCCGGGCCACATCGTGATACTGCAGCGTGATGCCCTTATAGTCGGTCAGAGCGTCGAGGTCCCAATGGGCGATGATGCTCTTCTCCATGATTTCGTTGAAGCTGGGAATGTTTTCCATCGTCTGTGTGCGGTTATATAGATTGGTATAGATAGCGTTTGATACTGCGTTTCGGCGTTTTGGCAAACTCTTTGTCATGGATAATGATAGATGAAACATGGCAATATGTGGGGATAAGGTTGTTCAGGTCTTTTCTGTTTTGCTCCATGATGTTCTCGATGTCGTCGCGTGTGAATCCCATCGCCGTGGCCTCGTCGAAGTCGGGATACACCAGACCCACCAGTTTGTTGTCGCGGCTGACGACAACGCTCTCGCTCACCATGGGCAGTGAGTTGAGCTTGTCTTCTATTTCTTCGGGATAGATGTTCTGGCCACTGGCTCCGAGAATCATACTCTTGATACGTCCTCGGATGAACACATGGCCGTCGGAACTCATCGTGCCAAGGTCGCCGGTGTGGTACCATCCGTCATCATCGATGGCCTCGCGTGTGGCTTCCTCGTTCTTGTAATACCCCAGCATCACGTTGGTGCCGCGCGTGATAATCTCGCCCGGTATGTGCTCGGGGTCGCTGCTCAGTATCTTCACCTCCATGCGTGCCGCCGGCGTGCCGCAACTACCTGGGACAAACTGGTCGTAGTTGCTGAACGAGATGAGCGGGGCGCATTCCGTGGCGCCATAGCCCACGGTCACGGGGAAATCGATGCTCTTCAGGAATTGTTCTATCTCTTGGTTCAGTGCCGCACCGCCAACAATCACCTGGTAGGCCTTGCCTCCCAAAGCCATCAGCACCTGCTCGCAAATCTTCTGCTTCACCTTCCTGCTCACGATGGGCATGTTCAGCAGGATGCGCATGCGGTTGGTTTGTATGACGGGGAACACACGTTTGCGGATGATTTTCTCCAACACCAAAGGTACGCAAATCACTATGGCGGGCTTTACCTGTGCCATCGCCTCGGCGATGAGAGAGGGCGAGGGGATGCGGTTGAGGAAATAGTTGTGGCATCCTTGGCAGAAGTCGTATAAAAACTCTATCGACAGCCCGTACATATGGGCCATGGGCAATATCGACAGCGTGTTGCAGCCGTGCTTCATATGCGGTCCCAACACCTCCATGCAATAGTCCACATTGCTCCAGATGGCACGGTAGGGCAGCATCACTCCCTTCGAGAACCCCGTCGTGCCACTGGTGTAGTTGATCAGTGCCAGCTCTTCGGCTTCATCCTTGTGGTAATGCACATCCTCCTTACGGAACGCCTCGGGATATTTTTTGCCGAACAGTTCGTTCAGGTGTTGGCGTGCGTATGTCAGTTTTTCGCTGCGGGTCACAAGAATGGAGAAGTCGGGAAGCGCTATCATTCCCTCCAGCGTAGGCATCTCCTCGGCGTCGACAATCTTCATCACATGGTCGCCAACGAAGAGGAAACGTGCGTCGCTGTGGTTCACGATGTTGTGTATCTGTTCGGCGTTGAACTCATGCAGTATAGGCACTATCACCGCTCCGTAGGTGATGGTGCTAAGAAATACTGTGGCCCAATGTGCACTATTTCTTCCACAAATGGCAATTTTGTCGCCTTTGTGGATTCCTACTTGTTCAAACATGATATGCAACTTCGCTATCTTGCGAGCTACATCTTTGTATTGGAGAGTAATGCCTTTGAAATCTGTCAGCGCATCCAAGTGCCAATTCTCTTTGATGCTCTTTTCTATATAGGCATTGAAACTGGGTATGTTTCCCATTGCACAAATTTTCAAATTTTGTGCAAAGGTAATATGTTATTTGCACATTTCAAAACTTTTTGTGCAATATTTTTTGTTTTATCTACATTTTCATGCAAAATAGTAAAAAAATGCCAATTTGTAGGATTGAGGGTGTGGCTTTTGGGAGAATTTGTCCCCTGCCAGACTATCTATTCCAACCCATCCAATAAGATGAAGGCGGCCCAATATTTCGGGTCGTCCCATCCTTTTTCCTCATGCGCTCTAACGGCCCGTTTCGCTTGTTCCAAGGCTTCATGTTTGGACATGCCGCCTAACCAATTTTTATAGAACTCTTTCATGAGGAAACAAGTGGCCTCGTCATCCACCTTCCACAATGACATGATAAGACTTTGGGCG
Source organism: Prevotella sp. (assembly GCA_017538105.1). GTDB lineage: Bacteria > Bacteroidota > Bacteroidia > Bacteroidales > Bacteroidaceae > Prevotella. The sequence goes on from JAFYJN010000041.1 coordinate 169,960, forward strand.
CCTGCTTTCTTAAAACCTCGTTGCAATCCGAAGACTCCCTCGCTCCTTGACACATCACCGAGTGCGGTCTCGCAAGCGGAGAGGACAACCAATTGCAAAGTGGAAAGGTCAAGTTGGGCTATCTCTTGGGCTGTGAGCACCCCATCTTCTACCCCATTTGGCAATTTGCCTAAGATGGCATTGTCTGCACCGGACATGAGCAGACCGCAGCGACTCAATGCTTTGTCCTCGTTGGAACGTTGGTATTCACCAAACATAATATCTGGTTCAGTATCGTTGTCTTCACGTTCTTCGCTTCTGTAGAAACCATGGGTTGCGATATGCAGAAGTTGGATGTCGCTACCACTCAAGCCCTTGAACGACTCTTCGTTGCCTTTGCTTCCTGTAAAAGAGGAGGTCTTGATGTGGTTGTCCTTTGTCATCATACTGATGGCCTCCACCTCATTGTTGGTTCCTTCGAGGTAGGGCAACCTTGAAAGGGCTCCTCTGCTCACAAGGTCATCGACCATGCTTCGGCTGTTGAAGGCCTGATGGTCTTCATCTATCTCATAAGCCCGACTTTCCGCTTCCATCTCTTCCGGGTTGACGTTGTAATACAAACCGCCGTACAATGCGGCTTGCCTGACCTTTTCATGCTCACGACGGGCAACCAACTCTCTTGTAGACGATAAACGGTAGAAGTTATATGCTTCGCATCCGGGAAGATTTTCTATACTTAGGCTATGGAGAAAGCCTGAAGGAGAAAAATAGATGTTCTTGATACCGTTAAGACGATTTCCTAAATTTCCCCAGCTCATTTCGAAATAGATAATGGGTTTTTGGGAGATGGCATCCATGTCAATGCCTCTCAGAAAATTGGAATCGAACAACATCTGTATCTGAGGATATGCGTCGTCACTCCTTAAAGTGATGGCCAGAGTAATCAGATCACCAAGCGAGGTGGTGAAGGTGATGAATTCAACGGCGATATCTTGCTTCCCCAGTACAGCCTTGACGTCGCGCCAAGTGGTTTTAAGCATACCGGTATAATCATATCCCGCATCTTTCAGCTTCAGCACCAACTCTTTCTCGCCTTGTTCTATTTCCCGACTCAACTGCGTGACCTCGTTCGACCGTTGAGTGTCGGGATTTTGGTAAAACCGCTCAAGTCGTTCCCGCTTTTCCTGGATGCCCGACAATTGCATGACTAACTCCTGACTTTCCGTTCGTCTCACCATATCAGCGATACTGGTCTCGGCCGACAACAACAATCCTTTGGCGAAAAGGGCGGAATAATCGTAAAGTAAGCCTCCTATTTCCGCTTCATCGCGGTAAAAATGATTCTCTATGACAAACCGGGGATAAGAATCTACAAAGAGATGCTCCACGCTCTTCCATGTCTTCTGTCTCTCGGAAGGAGACTTCATGGAGAAATCCAGAAGAACAAGTTGCTTGATGGTCGCCATCGACTCGTTATAGTTCATGATGGCGGCTGGTTCCATGCCTGACATGACTTGCGCCTTGGCCAACTGCTGTTGGCAATAGGCAAAGGATGAGGTATTCTTGCCTTTATGCCGACCAATGATGTCGAGTGCTTTTCGCAGCAAACCTGACGCTTGTTCCATCTCTCCTGTTTCACTTAGGTATTCCGACTGGATTCTGAGCGACAACGCATAGGTGAGGTTGTCTGTTCCTTGCTCGGGGTTGTTTTCCAGTATTTCCATTCCTTTGCGTGCAAAGGCACCGGCGTATTCTGGCAAATCCAACCGATAGTGGCATATAGCCAATGTGTTCAGTAAGTCCACATAGGTCGTATCCTTGTTCAGATGATAGGAATCCCATATATTACAAGCCTCGGTGGCGGCTTCAATGGCTTCATGATATTTTCTTCCTTCCTGACAGCATTTGGAGAGTCGTGTGGCGGCTTGGGCAATAAACATGCTGTCTACGAATGACGGCTCACGGGTCTGTTCTAGAGTGTTATTCTTGTAGATGTCGAGAATCCTCTCACACAATGGGATGGCCAAATCGAATCGGCCTTGGGCTTCATAGGCGTATGCCAGTTCGGAAAGGGGTTCTACGTAGTAAAGGTCGGAACTACCTATCTCTGCCTGGCTCGTCAACTGGTTGGCTTCATTTTGTAATTGGTATGCTTTTAACTCATCTCCAACATGACGATAATAAGAGGCGAGGTCTCTCATGGTCTTGATGGTGGATTTATGCTCTTTTCCTAGTATTCTTTTCTTTAACTCGAGTAGTTCGGCCATGCTGGCAATGCCCTCGTCGTGTCTCCCACAGCGTCTGCATATCGACATAAGTCGGTTGAGTGCATTGCCTAATTCTTTGGCATGGGTATCTTCATGTCCACGAAGAACACTTATGGCCTCTGTGAGTAAAGAAATAGCCTCGTCATAGTGTTGCTCGTCATCGTAACAATCTGCCAAGATGGCCAATGAGTGGGCATAATCAGGATGTTGTGTACCCAGTACCTTTTTGCGGATATCTACCGCTTGTTGGGCGAAATCCTTTTTTAAAAGACTGTCATTGTACTCATAATCAGCATAGATGGTCAACAACTGGGCATATTCATCGCACTGTACCCCTTTCGCCTCGGAAATAATATACAGACCTTCTTTCAATGGCTTTTCCCAATCATAGTCAGAGGCGAATAGATATGGAGCCACACGGCCAAGGGCCATGCCATATTCCAAACTCTCCTTTCCATAACTGTCAGCATAGTATGAGGCGCCGAGGATGGCGCTTACGGCTGCATCGTTGTCTTCATGTAGTGATTTCAAACTGTCGGCTTCATGAAACAACTCTTCCGCCATGGGTATCAACTGCGACGCAGTCTGGCCCAGGCAGAGGAAGGACAGATGGAAAAGTAAGCAGCAAAGAATGGCTCTTTTCATGGGGTTTGACTAAAACTGGTCGGTAGGTGAAAGGTTTTTGAGCATGCCCGCTGTGATATAGTTCTGGCAGGGTTTGCCGTCTTTTATGATGGCTTTTTTGAGCGTCTCCCAATCGTCTTTGGTTAACTTGTTCGTGTCGAAGGAGTCGATGGTCATCGTCTCATCTATGATTTTTTCTATTCTCCGTGTGTTCCATCGTTCTCCATAGTATAGGTTGAATAGTTTCACACCATCGCGTTCTCTATATAATTGGAAAGCCAGTTCTGTCCGGTCCGCCTCATATTCGGCAAATTTTACCATGATGCCATGGGTAGTCTCAATCATGTCGTCATGTCGTTTGGCCATACAAAATAATCTGGTATCTGGAAGATAAACAATGACGAAGGCATCACCATTGTTTTCTTCGGGGACGATGACTTGCAGACCGAAATAAACGGTGTCACCGGTCTCCTCATATTTGCCGAAATTACCCATATAGGTCTTTTCCAACATTTCGGCTGTGATAGGCTCTTTCTCAGTCTTTTTCACGTCGTTTTCTTGTACCCATCCCATAGGCAACTTGAGCCATCCGTTTTGTCTTTCCAATACGCGCTGGGTAAAGGGCGGAGGTAGCACGTTGTCATTGAAAACAGTTTTGAACAAAAACTGAAAGTCTCCAGTTACTATACTGCTTCCTGTTGAAGGGCTTTGATATAACTTGGTTTTTGACGATGACTCCACCAATTCTTTGGATTGGGCCAGAACACATGTGGTTGAAACAAACATCAAGGTGATAAAAATGAATAGTCTTTTCTTCATGGTAAGCTATGTTAAAGGTTTGATTTTTTATTCGATTTTGAAAATAGATAATGGTAGTGGAGTCTTGTCTTGAGCCATCGAGGCAATTGGGAATACTTACTCGTACCGCATCGACTTCGAGGGGTGGATGTGTGAGATGAGGTAGCTCGGACCGATGAGCACGAGCACGCTCAACAGGAGGGTGGCGATGTTCAGCAACAGGATGAGGGGGATGTTGATTTCCACGGGGACAGTCTCCACATAATAGGCGGCCGCATCGAGTTTCACGAAACCGGTGAAGTGCTGCAGCAGGCAAAGGCCCAGGCCTATGATGTTGCCGATGATGAGACCCTTGCCGATGATGAAGGCGGCAAACCACAGGAAGGTGTGGCGTACGGTGCTGTTCTTCGCGCCCAATGCTTTCAGGATGCCTATCATCTGCGTGCGTTCGAGGATGATGATGAGCAGTCCGCTGATCATCGTGAACGCCGCCACGGCCACCATCAGTCCCAAAATTATCCACACGTTGAGGTCGAGCAGGTCGAGCCAACTGAATATCTGCGGGTTAGCGGCGGTCACCGTGCGCGAGCTGTAGGTGTTGCCGTAGCTGTCCTGCGTACGGTCTATCTCACGCGTCACGTCACGTGCCACTTGGTCCAGCGCATCGAAATCGTTCAGCGTCAGTTCGGCACCACTGGCTTGGTCGCTTTCCCAACCGTTCAGTTTCACCGTGCTGTATAGATCGACGAGACAGATGCTCTCATCGAATTGTCTTAGGTTGGTGGCATAGATGCCCGCGATGGTGAAGCGTCGCGTACGCACGTCGTCGGTGCCGAGGAAATAGGCGAAGATGCGGTCGCCGGCCTTCACACGTAATTTGTCGGCCATCAGTCGCGAGATGACCAGTTGGTTGGTGCTTATGCTGTCGCTGAACACGGGCATGTGTCCCTCTACCATGTTCGAGGAGATGAAGGTGCTGTCAAACTCGGGGCCTACACCCTTGAACATCACGCCGAGGAAGTCTTCGTCGGTCTTCAGGATACCCTGCTTCAAGGCGTAGCGTTGGACGTGGGCTATACCCGAGATGGAAGCCAGGCGATGCATCATGCTGTCGTCAAAACAGACAGGGTTGTTGTTGCTCTCCTGCATCGACTGGAATTCGTTCACCGTGATATGGCTGCCAAACCCAATGACCTTGTCGCGTATGGTATGCTTGAAACCGATGACCACACAAACCGAAATGATCATCACGGCCAATCCGATGGCGACGCCCCACATGCCGATTTTGATGGCGGGACGACTCACCTTTCGGGTGGCGGTATGGTCTTTGTTGATGCGGCTGGCAAGGAAATAGGGTAGGTTCACTCTAGTAATGTTTAGGGTTGAGCGTTGAGTGTTTAGTGTTGAGTGCTTAGTGTTGAGTGTTCACTCTGACACCTTTTCTTCTCCCTCCCTGGGGGTGGGCTGGGGTGGGTTCCTCACGTAGTTTGTCTTCCAGGATAACTTTCCAGGGCTTTGCGGAGTACGGTGAGGGCATGCACCAAGTCTTCTTTCTTCAGCACGTAGGCGATGCGCACCTGGTCGATGCCGGCACCCGGGGTGGTGTAGAATCCCGAGGCGGGAGCCATCATCACCGTGCAACCCTCGTAGCTGAATTCCTCGAGACACCAGCGACAGAACCGCTCGGCATCGTCGACTGGCAGCTTGGCCACGGTGTAGAAAGCACCCATGGGAATGGGGGAATAAACGCCGGGTATGCGGTTCAGTCCGTCGATGAGGCATTTGCGGCGCTCCACATATTCGTCGTACACCTCACGGTAGTATTCTTCGGGAGCGTCCAACGACGCCTCGGCCACTATCTGGCCGATGAGGGGTGGCGACAGACGGGCCTGGCAGAATTTCATCACCGCGGCGCGCACGGCAGCATTCTTCGTGATGAGTGCGCCGATGCGGATGCCACATTCGCTGTAACGCTTCGACACGGAGTCGATGAGAATGACGTTCTGTTCGATGCCTTCCAGATGGCATGCGCTGATATAGGGCGAGCCGGTGTAGATATATTCGCGGTACACCTCGTCGGAGAAGAGATACAGGTCATATTTCTTCACCAAGTCACGTATCTGGTTCATCTCGCGACGGGTGTAGAGATAACCCGTGGGGTTGTTGGGGTTGCAAATCATGATGGCGCGGGTGCGCTCGTTGATCAGCTCCTCGAATTTCTCCACCTTGGGCAGCGAGAAACCCTCGTCGATGGTGGTGGCGATGGTGCGTATCTTCGCGCCGGCGCTGATGGCGAAGGCCATGTAGTTGGCGTAAGCGGGCTCGGGCACGATAATCTCGTCGCCGGGGTTCAGGCAACTGAGGAAAGCGAAGAGCACTGCCTCGCTGCCGCCCGAAGTAATGATGATATCGTCGGGGGTGACGTGGATATTATACTTCGCGTAATAACCCACCAGTTTCTCGCGGTAGCTCAGGTAGCCCTGCGAGGGAGAATATTCCAGAATGTCGCGGTCGATGCTCTTCAGTGCCGCCAACCCTTCTCGTGGGGTAGGCAGGTCGGGCTGGCCAATGTTCAGATGATAGACCTTTGTACCGCGCTTCTTGGCTGCCATGGCCAAAGGAGCGAGCTTGCGTATGGGCGATTCGGGCATCTCTACGCCGCGAAGGGATATGTCTGGCATTTTTATTTGGAAGTTAGAGTGGGTGCAAAGGTAATTATTTTTCGTGTAATTCGTGTAATTTGGCGTTCTTTTTTAGAGTTCAGAAGAACATCGTCACTTTCATCACCACATTGCGGCCCATGTTGTACACGCCGCGGCGACCCGTTACGGGGTTCACGTCGGCATATTTCAGGCGGCTCAGGTGACTCTGGTAGGCACGGTCGGTCAAGTTGGTGCCGCAGACGCTCACCTCGGCCCATTTCTTCCCTTTCACCATAATGTCGGCTCCGGCGGAAAGGTTCAGCAGCGTATATGCCGGCGTGGCCGTCTCGGTGCCGTCGGCTTCGTAATAATGATTCTGACGGAAATTCTGGTCCACCTCAAACGACAAGTAGCTGTTGTTCAGAACCTTGCCGTGGTGGTTGATTTCCCATTTCACTTCCGACAGCCAACGGGGGGCGGGGGTGAAGGGCAACCAACGGCGGTCGGCGGGCTGGTGCATCTGTCGGGCGGAGACCATCGAGAAACTGTTGCCGAAGTGCAGACTGTGGATGGGGTGGAAATCAACCTTGGCCTCCAGACCCATCAGCAGGGCGTCACCTTGGCGGAACGCATACACGGCATGACCCTCGTCGGACAACGCACTGGTCTTGCTGGCGTAGATATAATGGTCGATGCGGCTGGCGAAAAGGGCCAGCTCGGCACTCATGAGATGACCGCTATAGTCCATGCCGAGGTCAGCCTGCCAACTGTTTTCTGCCTTTAGCGACGAGTTGCCCACCTCATAACGTAGGGTGCCTTCATGCTCACCGTTCGAGGCCAACTCGCTCAGGTTGGGAGCACGGAAGCCACGGGCGAGATTCATGCGGATGTTCAACTGTTGACTGGCGTTGAACACCGCTCCCACACTGCCGCTCAAACCGTTGAAATGACGGTGGAAAGACTCGAAGCGCACTTCTCCGTCTTCTTCCAAATGTTCGCTGTGCAGCCAACGGCGGTCAACACGCAGACCGCCATTGACGGTCCATCGGTCGAGGGTGCGCGAGAGGGTGGCCGACAAACCGATGTCGAACAGATGGTAGGCGGGGATGAGAAATTCGTCTCCTTTGTTCAAAGAACGTTGGTACATGCCGTTCAAACCGAAGTTGTAACGCCATCCCGATCGTTCTTCCGACAGATAACGGAAATCATATCCCATTGTGTGTGTCTGGAAATACAACCCATATTCGTCGGCCGACTCCTCATATTCCTGGCGTTGGTTCTGCTGGTACGACAGGTTGGCTTTCAACTGGCCATCGCCGATATGCAGGCTGTTGTCCCATACGGCCTTGTAATGTTTCACTTGTTGGAAAGGCAAGGCCTTGGCATAGGTCTTCACATCGGCGGTGACACACTCCAACGCGCCAGTCTCCTCGTCGCGCTCACCTTCTACGATGCTTGGCGTGAGGTGGTAATAACTCAACGTCAGACGACTCTGGCCCCACTGGCGCATCACGCCGAACATGCCTTTCACGGCTTGTTCACGGAACTGGGAGCCTGCCACATAGCCATCGTATTTGTTCTTGTAGGCGTGGGCCCACTTGCCACTGTAGCGGATGTCCCACAGCCATCCTTTTTGGTTGCCGCCGAAACGGAGGGAATAGTCCACCAGACCGTTGTTCGTCTGGTATTCCGTGGATACGTTGCCGCCGATCTCGCCCTCGGGCAACAGCGGGGTGGTGTGGAGGATGACGACACCGGCCAGGGCGTCGGAGCCATAGAGCAGACTGGCGGGACCTTTCAAAATCTCCACGGAGTGGACGCTGGCGCCATCAACTTCCAGACCATGCTCGTCGCCCCATTGCTGCCCTTCCTGGCGTACGCCGTCGACGCTCACCACCACACGGTTGTAGCCCAATCCGCGAATCACGGGCTTGCTGATGCCGCCACCGGTGGTGATTTGCGACAGACCGGGCATCTTGGCGATGGCATCGACGATGTTGGTCGAGGGGGTCTGCCGAAGGTCTTTGCTGCGGAGCAGACTAACAGCGGAAGGGGTGTGTTTCAATTTGGTGTCGCCGGTGACACCGGTCACCACCACTTCGTTCAGTTGTAGGTGTCGCCAGAATATGTCGGTGCTGTCGGTGACCTCCTGGGCCGATCCAGTGATGGATATGGATAATAATATGGTGGCCAATAGGATGGCACGTGTAGTTTGCTTGTTCATGTGATAAATCGTTTGAATGGATAATGCGATGATGGCAAGGCGCCGTCATCTTGGGTGATAAAGGAAAATGGGGAGGAGTAAACGGTTTATCGCACGGGGGGAGCGCGTAAAGAGATGACGACGTGGGCGCAACGCCTCACATGGTCGATAGGTAGAAAGGGGGATTTGTGCCTGCCACAGATGGAGCGAAGGGCCGTCACGGCTATGGGCGACAGATAAATGAGACTCAGGAAATGGCAGAACACGCAGTCGAGGGTGGGACCTGCCGAGGCGTTGATGTGCGCCACGTGGGGCAGATGGGCCGCACATTCCACACATTCGTCTTCCACTGCATCCTCTGTGGCATGATGATGAAATGACGAAAGCAACAACGCTGGCAGGAAGACTGCCAACAAAAACTTGGATATGATGCTGTTGCGCCGCTTTTTATTCACGCTGCAAAAGTAATCATTTTTTTCATTTCGTTTCACGATTAAACAAAAAAAGAAATAATTAGTGTTGGTTTTTCTTTCGCCCATTCATAATTATTTTGTACTTTTGCTCCCCGAAATCTTAGTTTATTAAAGGACGGAATAAAAAGTAAAAGAGTAAAAAAGTAAATGAGTAAAAGCCGTGGACAGAGTTTTGTCCATTTTGACTCCCTCTTTAACTCCCATGAGCGAAGCGAATTAACTCCCATTTTACTCCCGATTAAATAAACTTCCATGAGCGAAGCGAATTAACATCAACTTTAACTCCCCTTTTAACTTTCGATTAAACCAAAAACGCCCAAAATACAAAAAAAATGAGATCAAGAACAGCTATTTGGTTCGAAACCAAAGTGAGGTATGAAAAAACCATCGACGATGGCTCGCAGAAGAAAGTGACGGAACAATATACGGTCGATGCGCTGAGCTTCACCGAGGCCGAGGCAACCATCATCGATGAGATGTCATCGTATATCAGCGGCGAATTCGAGGTGTCCGACATCAAGAAGGCTACTTATAAGGAGGTGTTCTTCAGCGAGGCCGATACTGACGACCGTTGGTACAAGGTGAAACTGCAGTTCATCACCATCGACGAGAAGACGGAGAAAGAGAAACGCACGAACAACTATTTCCTCGTGCAGGCCGCCACGCTGCATGGTGCCGTGAAGTACATCGAAGAGGCCATGAGTAAGACCATGATCGATTATGTCATCGCCCAGGTGGCGGAGACGCAGATCATGGATGTCTTTGAACACCAGACGAAAACAGAGGGTTGAACCTCTCTCATGTCCCATCCTTTGGAGGAGGTGAAGAGAAGTGGAAGACGATGAGTAACAAGTGACGAATGAATGATGCAAACCATACAGGAAAATCTTCAACATGTCCAGGCCCAGTTGCCTGAGGGTGTCGCCCTCGTGGCAGTGAGCAAGTTCCATCCCCATGAACGGCTCATGGAGGCTTATGAGGCTGGTCAACGCGTCTTCGGCGAGAGTCACGAGCGTGAGATGACCGAGAAGCATGAGGTGTTGCCCGCCGACATCGAGTGGCATTTCATCGGGCATCTGCAGACGAACAAGGTGAAATATATCGCTCCTTATGTGGGAATGATAGATGCCGTCGATTCGCTGCGGCTACTCCGCGAGATAGAGAAGCAGGCGGCGCGGTGCCAACGTGTCATCCCTGTTCTCCTCGAGCTGCATATCGCCCAGGAAGCCACGAAATATGGTCTCACCCTTGACGACTGCCGTCAACTGCTCGCCGATGGTGAGTGGCGCTCCATGACCCATGTGAGTATCCAGGGCTTGATGATGATGGCGTCGTTCACCGACGACCACGAGCAGATACGTCGTGAGTTCCTCACCGCCAAGGCGTTCTTCGACGAGGTGAAACACGACTATTTCGCCGACGACGACCATTTCCGCATCCGTTCCTGGGGCATGAGCGACGATTTCCCCATCGCCGTGGAATGTGGCAGCACCATGGTGCGCGTAGGCACCTCCATCTTCGGCCCCAGGGAGTATTAGCGCCCTCCCTTGAAACGAGAAGGAAGGTAAAGGAAGATAGATGAAGATAGAATCTGCGAAAGTCAAAGAAAATTATTAACCAATTAAGTATCAATAAGAAATATGAAAAAAGGAATAGTCATTTCTTCTGCATTTCTACTTTTGTTCTTTTGCTCATGCAGCAAGAGCAAAACGGATGTGCAATCCACTGATTTGCAAACGGAAACGCAAGACTCTCTAAGTGCTACGCATGATTCGAAAAAGGATAGCGTAACAGAAAGTGTCGGTATCACCAACCCTTCAGAGAGAAAGATAACGCCAGAAATGGCCTATGAAGGAGTAAACAACTATTGCCATAGCGAGTATGACTGGAGTGCGGCCGAAAAGGATTCCACCATCATGTATGTGACGATGGGAGAAGAGACGGCATCTGAGTATGAAGTGATATTCCGTAGTTATACGGGTGCATTTGTCCATTTTTATGTCGGAAAAACCAATGGCACTACCAGAAAGGTTGAGGTTGTCCCATCTCTTGATGTCGAAAACGAAGTGGGGACCTTTGACTTGTTCGATTACTTAAAGAAAAAACAACCAGGGGCTGGACAATAAGTCTCATCAAATATGATGCGTGATGAGCGCAAAAGAAACGGGTCCTTATGGCAACTCCATAAGGACCCGTTGATGTTTTCCCTTCTCCCTCCCTTCGGTGGCTCTTTCGTGTCTTCAGCGCACCTTCTTGGGAGGGCAGGGGGTATTAATGTTTCAGCACCTTCCTCCAAGTGCCGTCGCCCATGCGGATGATGTTGATGCCACGGGTGAGACCATCCTGCTGACGGCCGTCGATGCTGTAGTAACGTGTCGGTCCGTTGTAGTTGGCGATGGTGGGTTGGCAGATGCCCGATGTCTCGTCGGGAGTACCGCCCAGGTTGTCCATACAGAAATAGCCCGGCGTGGTCATGCCCCAATCGTTGTTGCGTGAGCTGGTGATGTTGAAAGTCAGGTCTTTCACCGTGCCCAGTTCGGCGAGGCTCACCCACTGCCAACGGTCGATATAGTAGTGGTCGCTCTCCACCGATGAACGGTAGTCGGCGAGATACACCGATGTGGTGGCTTTGGTGTCGTCGGTGAGTGTGCCGGTGACGGTCAACAGGCACCAGTCGCCCGTGGTGAACGCGCCGGGTGTCATGCCATCGCCCTCGGTGTAGGCCTTCACGTTGTTGGCCGAGTTGGTCACATACATGCCGCTAATCTTCTTGCCGGCGGGATCGTTCACTGCCGCGGTCTCGCCATAGGCGCTGGGGTAGACCACCGCATAGTTGGAGGAGCCGCCGTAGCCGCTGCCCACGCAACTGTGGTATTGGTCCTCATAATCGTTGAACTCGGTGGATGTCTGGTTCGATATGGCATAGCCCGACCATGAGCCCCAGGCAGGGTTGTACAGGGTGGTGAAGGTGTAGCCGCCACTCTTCAGCTCCACTTTCGTCGAGGTGGAACCGTAAGCGTCGGTAACCTCTTCGCCTTCCATGCCGGCACCGTTGATAAAGCTCTCCGGCTCAAGGGCGATGTCCTCAAAATGAGCCATGCCTTCGTTGGCCACGTCGTTGATGAACTGCAAGGTCACCACGCCGTCGTTCTCCTCGATGTCATACAGTCCTTTGTTCAACCCTGTACCGGTATATACTTGGAAGTTGGGCAGTCCGCTGGCATCGTCAAGCATCGTCACGTTGCTTGTCCCCGGGAATGGGTCGCCGGCCAACTGGGCATAGTAATCGGCGTTTTTCACGGTCGTGCCGTTGATATATTTGTTGCTGAGGCACAACCCGTCGGCAGGAACGACAGCCATTCGGGGATGTCCCGTCTCGCTGTTGACATGGTTGGTGCCCAAAGAGAATAACGAGGCGTCGTAGTCGACGTGGTACACCAACAGTCCTTGCCCTTTTTGTGCGGCATTAAAGCCCGATTTCTGGATATTCTCAATGATGTAGTACTCGTTCTTCGAGTTGTTGTTGTCGTTGTAGATGCGGTAAGCTTTGCCGCCGGCATCCAGCGGTTTCAGTTCAAGGGCTGTTGTCTCCGTCAGGTCCTCAATAGTGGTCCATCCGAAGGCTTCGCGCTCCCATGCGGTGTAGGCGCAGGGGTAGTGGCCGTTCTGCAGGTAGTTGCCGTAGTCCATGACGCTCCATGTCTCCATCGACTGGTTGTTCTCCTTCTTCGATGTGGGAACGGGATAGAAATCGGGCAGGCCCATGCAATGCGAGAACTCATGGATGAACAGACCGATGCCGTTGATACGCTCATACGGCTGACTGCTGTAACTGCCAGGGAACCCGTTCAGCTCGTTGTTCACGCCATAGCGGCTCACCGTCTTGCCGTCGAACTTGCCGGCCGACACTGTTCCCGATTTGGGCCAGATGCACTCCACGCTGTTCTGTGAGTAGCTCTGGCTGTAACCAGCATAGATGACGTACACCAGGTCCACCTTGCCGTCGTTGTTTGAGTCATACTGCGTGAAGTCCACTTCGGCATCCACCTTCTGGCAGGCGTGTTTCAGCAAGTCGTCCATGTTCTCGCCGCTGCCTGTATGGTTGGGGTCGCTACTCTCCGAGCCACCGTAATACGACAGGTTATTGTCGAGAGTCACGGGACCATAGACATCGAATTGGGGAACGAACAGACCGCCGCTTATCTTGTTGAAGTAATAAGCCACACTGCATACGTTGGCGTTTTCGCGGTTGCCCAGGTCTTCCAACTTGCTCATGCTGTTGAGGTAAGGCTCAAACGACGCCTTGGGGTCGGGCAGCGTAAAAGGGCAGTCGGGGAAGTCAACCAGGATGACCACCGCCTTCGGTGTCCCCATATGGGGGAAGAGGGTGCCGCCGCTGATAGGCTCGCGCTTCTGTGCACGGCGCGGTTGTTCGCGCTGGGCGTATTGCATGAAGCGGCTCATGTCCTGTCGGCTCGCCAATTGCTGTTCCGACACGGTGCGCAGCGATGGCTCATGTGCCAGCTGCGTGGTGGATTTCAACTCACCTTGGCCGTCAACCTCGGCCACGAAGAAGTCGGTGCCTTCGTGTACCAGTAACACGCCGTCGGTGGTGGTATAGTAGTGGAAATCTTCATCTCCATAACCCAAAACGGTCAATTGGGTGCCGTCACTCTGTGTAATCACCGCAGGTCCGGGATATACGGGGGCGCCCCATGTCGCGACCGACATGAGTGACAATAGGATGTAAGTAAAGATCTTTTTCATATTTGTTTGGTTTTTGAGTTTCGTATTGTCTTTGTCTCAAATGGTCAACCTTCAACGTTCCATGGTCAACCTTCAACGTAATAGTATTGTCCCTTCTTCCTCGTCCTGCGTCCGTATTCAATGGCGTGGTGAGGACAGTGGTGGTAGAAGGCGAAACAACTCAGGCACTGACCGTCATGCGACCATTGCGGGTGGGCATTGTCGTCAATGGTGATGGTGTGCGTGGGGCATACCTTTTCGCACAGCCCACAGCCCACACAACGGTCGGCCTTCACATGGAACGGTCTGTCGGTTACCAGGTGTTTCACGAACACATGGCCAATGAAGCGACTGTTTACGCGGGGCCATCGTCCACGAACGATATGGCACTCGTCCTTTACCCTGTCTTTGATGAACTGGGCGTAACGCTCCAGGGTGGCAGCCGCTACCGCCTTCTTCTCGCATTCGCGTTCTGGCGTGTCCACATCCATAAATGGCAGACCGACATACGACTCGGGCATCAACAGCGAATAGGTGCTGTTCACATAAATGTCCCGCGCCGCCAAGTCAGCGCACATCATATCCATGGCTTCACCCACGGTGTCGCCCGCGGTGCATAGCGCCCAACAGTGGTGACCTGTGGAATTGTTTATTCGCAGATGTCCCACAAAACGACGCACCGACAGTGGCGGACGCCATCCATGCACAGGAAAGCAAAAACCTACACGCTCGCCAGGTTCCAAGTCGTACGAGACGTCTTCTGCCTGCCGTGGCGACATGAAGACCAGACGTTCACCCAGGAGGGATGACAATGTGCGTGCGGCCCATCGTGTGTTGCCTGTGCACGAAAAGTAGAATATCACGCTGCAAAAATAACAATATTTCTCTAACCTACAAAGAATTTGCGATGATTTGAACCTCTGTCGTGCTTTTTAACGTCAAATTGTTGCCCAATTCAGAAAAATGCCGTAATATTGCAAAAAAATTGTTGAGGGTTTAGGGCTTAGTGTTTAGTGTTCTAGGAAAAACTTGGGAAATCCCAGGTAGCCATAGGACAATTTAGATAACCCTAAGCCGCTATAACACTAAACACTCGACACTCAACATTCAACATTACAAACATGGACATTTCCAAAAACGAATACTGGCAGCCGGAACTCGAGACGATGCCAAGGGAACAGCTCCGGGAGCTGCAGTTGAAAAAACTGAAACAGACGGTGGCCACCTGTCTTCGCGCCCCGTTCTATGCCAAACGCCTGGGCGAGTTGGGCATCACCCCTGAAAGCATCACCTCGCTCGACGACCTACGTCGCATACCTTTCACCGTGAAGAACGACCTCCGCGAGGCCTATCCTTTCGGTCTCGTTGCTGGCTCGCTCGACGATGCCGTACGTATCCACTCCTCGTCGGGTACGACGGGCCATCCCACGGTGGTGGCCTATAGCCGTCACGACATCGACTCGTGGGCGAACATGATTGCCCGCAGCATGTATATGGTGGGCTGCCGACCCAGCGACGTGTTCCAGAACAGTTCGGGCTATGGCATGTTCACCGGTGGACTGGGCTTCCAATATGGTGCCGAGAAACTGGGATGTACCACCGTGCCCGCCGCGGCTGGTAACAGCAAACGACAGATCATGTTCATCCGCGACTTCGGCACCACGTGTCTGCACGCCATACCTTCCTACGCCATCCGTTTGGCAGAGGTGTTCAAGGACGAGGGCATTGACCCGCGAACCACGAAGCTGCACACCCTGTTCATCGGTGCCGAGCCCCATACCGAGGAGCAGCGGCAGCGCATAGAACGGATGTTGGGCGTGAAAGCCTACAACTCCTTCGGTATGACCGAGATGAACGGTCCCGGCGTGGCTTTCGAATGTAAATACCAGAAGGGTATGCACCTTTGGGAGGACAACTATATCATAGAAATCGTCAACCCCGACACCCTTGAGCCCGTGCCCGACGGTGAGGTGGGCGAGATGGTGCTCACCACCCTCGACCGTACGCTGATGCCTATCCTCAGGTACCGCACGCGCGACCTCACGCGTATCATCTCCGAGCCTTGTCCTTGCGGCCGTACCCATCGTCGCATCGACCGCATCCTCGGACGTACCGACGACATGTTCATCATCAAGGGCGTGAACGTGTTCCCCATGCAGGTGGAGAAGATCCTCGTGCAGTTCCCGGGCTTGGCTTCCAACTACCTCATCACCCTCGATACGGTCGACGACAACGACATCATGACCGTGCAGGTGGAGGTCGACGATATTCCCACCGATATCTATCCCGACATGCAGAAGATGGTGCGTGACATCCAGCGGGCACTCAAAGACGAGATACTCCTCACGCCGAAGGTGAAACTGGTGCAGAAAGGATCGTTGCCCGTGAGCGAGGGCAAAGCGGTGAGGGTTCACGACAACCGCGACAACAAGGCTAAACCCATGGCATGAAACACCTGACCCACATATCGGCGATGAGATGGCTCTGTGCGCTGGTCATGGCATGGGGCAGTGTCGCCATGGCTCCTGCCCAGGATGTCATGCGCCGCACGCTCATGACCATCCCCGACAGCATCGTGCCCTTCCTCAACCATAGTATGATAGGCGAGTTGGTGGAGTTCGCGGGCCGTGGTGGCACCGCCGAGGTGAAGAACAAACTCGACGGCATGTCGTCGCTCGATACGCTCACACAAAGCTATGCCGCCTTCACCCTCACCAAGGTCGACAAGATGCAGCTCATGCTCCTGCCCAGGACGGCCGGCGACAGCATCATCTGTCTGTTGCACACCTACTACGGTCCCGAGCCGGAGAGCACGGTGCGGTTCTATTCGATGGGGTGGCAGCGGCTGTCTGACGATGAGTTCCTCACTCCCGTGACCTTCGACGAACTCGTGCACCGACCCGACACAATGGATGCCGACAAGTTCATGGCTCTCCGAAAACTCTTCGACCCATGCCTCATCTCTGTTGTGGCAGACCCACGGGAACTGACGCTTACCTTCTCTTTGTCGAAACCGTTATTGAGCGAAGCCGATAAAAAGGCATTGGATCCAATCGTATTGCAAAAAACTGTTAAGTGGAGCGGAAAAACGTTTTAATAATGTTAAAAATCACACATTTCGATGTATAATTATGCGTAGTTATGAAGAAACCGTGTAAATTTGCATCGTGTTTTTCATGGTATTAGATTATTAAGGTTAATAAAGATTGGTTGTCGTGAGACAATCAATTTTTTTTGTGCCTACCTCTTCCTCATCATTCGTGTAATGTCCAAACTCCTTAACTCAACACTCAACATTCAAATAGAGGTGAGGGGTGAGAGGTGAGAGAAATGCCAGCAGGCTATTGTCCAAACTCCCAAACTCCTTGACTCCCAAACTCCTTAACTCAACACTCAACATTCAACACTTAAATAGAGGTGAGAAGTGAGAGGTGAGGGGTGAGAGAAATGCCAGCAGGCTATTGTCTAAACTCCCAAACTCCTTGACTCCCAAACTCCTTAACTCATCCCTCTCTACAACGGTTCCAGTCTCCTTCGTAGGGCGCGGGTGCGTTGTATGTTGGCTTGTTCCTTCAGCTGTTGCTGCAGAGCCTCGCTCCGTTCCTTGTGCGGTGTAGCGTCGTCGGGACTGACCGTCAGCAGCCATCGCCAAAGGATGCGTTCCGTGAGGAAATCCACGAGTGTGTCGTGTGATACGTGCCATCGCAGCCAGGGCCTGGCCTCGTCGATCGCACTGTGGTAATAACGGTTGAGCAAATCGCCATCGTATTCGTTGACGGCGATACGTTCATATCGGTCGGGGGAGCCGTCATCTTGTCGGCTGCCTTGATACGCAGTGGCCATTGCCACCTGTCGCATCACTTTTTCTTTCAATGGTTTTTTCATGGTTCAAAATGGTATTTGCACCCTCCCTTTGGGAGGGTTGGGGTGGGTGTCCTAGCTATCACGTGGCTGATACGTTCGTCGGGCGCCATCCATCCCGCGATGGCCACGCGGTGCCAGCGCCATGGTGCGCCGGCAGGTCTGGAGAGCGTGGGACAACGGCTGCTGCCCAGCAGATGCCAGTGGTATTGGTCGTTGCTGCCCCAGAGCATGACGCAGAGCAGCGCCCCCTCCGTGCCATGTCTCTTGCGGAACAGGCCGCACACCTCCACGCGGCGCCATCGCTGTGGCGAGTGGTCCGGCGTGCCGATCTCACGTGTGAGGGCCACCACGGGGATGCTGCCACTGCCGTTGTCGCTGTCACTCTCGTTGGTGTACGGGTCGGAAAAGCCCATCTCCGCCAGTCCCCAGCATCCGCTGTCGAGGTCGACGGTGGCGTGGAGCGTCTGTGAGGGGTCGACGACGGTCACCTGTCGCTGTCGACTGTCGCAGACGAGGGTGGAGCGGTCGCTCCATGTCAGCTGTCCTCGTGGCAGTTGTGCGAACCGTTCGCCGAAGAGCGTGCCCATCATCATGTTGAAATAGGGTAGAGTGTCGGTGTCGAACAGGGTGCCGTCCAGTGCCCCGCTGATGCGTGTCAGCGTGCCTCTGTCCAGCCGTATCAACCCGTTGTCGCTTAGGTAAACCACTTGGTCGGCCATCTCCGCCGGCGCTGCCATGCCACAGGGATAACGGCTCACCTGGTATTTGCCGCGCCACGACGCGCCGTCGCCCCGTTGCAGTGCCCATACCCCGTCAGTACAGAACACGTAGAGCGGATATTGTCCAAACTGGATGCCTCCGTAACGTTTCACGCGTGGCGTGAGGGCTGTGATGGTGCCGTCGCCTACCGTCATCCGTCCCTTTGTCGGAAACACCAGCGGGTTGCCCTCCAGCGAGGTGTATAGCAGGTGACAGTCCGTCGTCGTTGTCGCTGTCTGTCTGACCTTCTCCAAGGCCGCCGCCCACTCGTCGTCACTCTCCGTCTCCCACAGGTCGGCCACGGCGAGCCACTGTTGTTCGCTGTCGTCATACCTCATGCTCCTGCACTGTTGCAGGATGACGCTGTGCACCACCGGGCGGCTGGCGGCATGACCGCCGCTGCTGCCGCTCCACAGACCGATGGCCATGCCTGTCGTTCCTGCCTGTCGCAGCGGGATGTCCCGGTGGTAGTGGTGCACCCCTCCGCTGTCTTCAAAGCGCAAGTGCAGCTCCATGAGGAAAGCCCTCCTGTCGGGATAGGCGATGATGCCCGGCAGCGGATAGCGCACGTTGTCGTGGAACGCCCGTGTCGTCGCCATTGAGCCGTCGCGCAGGTGTACCACGCTTACCACCTCCGCCGTCAGCCCGTCCTCATTCTCGTCGATGTCCAGTCGTTTGCCGCAGAGACACTCCATCAGCCTCTCGTCGTCGCTGCTCCGCTCCGACGTGTCGAGGTTGCGGAACACATAGCTCGTGGCGATGCTGAACGGGCTCGTCAGGGTGGTGGATAGCTGTGCGGTGCAGAGTAGACCGTCGATGGTGCGCATCACCCGCGCACCCATGTCATGTCGGCGCATGTCGCTGATGTCGAGCGCCTCGCCATCGCTGGCGCGAGGGATGAGCATCGTCCTGCCGAAGTCGGCCGTGGCGATATGCAGCACATGGCGATAGGTGACTTTCGACAGTCGCTCCGCCACCACATTGCCGTCCGCCCATCCGTATTTCAGGCGTGTGGCCATACCGTTCTCGTCAATGTCGATGGAACTGGCCCCGCCCAGGTCGAGCAGTGTCAGCGCCTCGCTCTGGTAGATGTCGATGCCCTGCACCAAACGTCCCACCATCATGGCGTCCGCGTCGTTGGCGAGGTTCACCGTCACGGTGTGGCTGTGTAGGAATGTCGTCATGCGTAGTTTCTTCTCGTCGCCGTCGGTGATGACCTGCAGCGTGGGCTCGCCGTCGGCGGGAGCCAGGGTCACGGGGTTGCTCATCAGCAGGTGACTGCCGTCGAAGAGACGCATGGCGGCGATGACGATGCTGATATGTTTGTGCTCGTGATGACCGCTGCGTACCATCTCTCTGTCGAGGGCCTGCTCGGCGTGGGCAAGCGCCACGGAGGCCCCTGTCGCCACATCGCCGTCCTGCCACTCGGCGAACAGCTGTCGCATGAACGTTTTCTGTCCGCTCACCGCCTTGTCGGACTGGAGCAGGCACCGTTGTAGCGTGCTGTCGACGGGGATGTCTACCGTCACGCGTCGTTGTGAACGTTGGTCTGTCACCATCGAATAGAGCAGGTCCTGCTGTTGCAGGTGGTGCCACCGCCCCTCCGTCTCGTCGTAGAGGGAATAACGCAGGTAGTCGTCGAAGGCCGTCACCATCAGGTCGTTGACATAGGCCACGGAATGGGCTCTCCGTCCCTCCCCGTCGAAGATGGGAGGCGTTTCTGTTTCGTTGATTTGTCGGGGATGCAGTTCTCCGGCGTGAGCCACGAGGTTGATGGCGAGGCTCAGTTCGCCATCACACGCCTCGTGCTCCGAGGGCATGGTGTTCATGCCCTTCAGTGTGATGTTTTTCATGGGATTATATCTTACTTTTACCTTTTTACCCTTTTTACCTTTTTACCCTTTTACCTTTTTACCCTTTCAAAATAATTACCATCGCCTTTCCCATGGGTGTGTCCGTCACCTCGCCGCACATCACGCGTGCCCGTTCCATTTCGCCTGTCGTGTGTAGCACGAAACGGGTCAGCTGTTTGCTGTTCACGCGCATGTATCGGCTTCGGTTACCGTTCACCGCCCGGCATGTCGCTTTGTGACGACCATTCCGGCCTTCCCTTTTCTTTTTCGCGTAGAGGTAATATTCGCGTGCGAACCCCTCGTCGATGGCGATGTCGATGACGTCGCCCTCCCTCAGGTCGAGCGCCCTGCTCACCCGTGCGCAGATGTCGATATGTCCGTCGCGCCAGAAGGTGATGTCGCTCTTCCGGCTGTTTTCCAGAACACTCTTCATGGCTTGCCAGTGATAGGGTGGTGGGTACGAAAGGTGATGGTGGTCACGTACAAATAGGCTCTTGTCTGTTCTATGCGCCATCGGTGCTCGTTGGCCGACTCTCGCGAGGGGTGTATCTGCGAAGCCAGGTCATACCTATCGCTCCCGGCTTCGCCGATAATCACCGCATAGTATCTGCGCCCGAACAGACGCTCGGTTATCCTTCTTACAATCTTTTTCATATCTTCTACCTTCAGTAATGAAGTTATTGAATTTAAGGGAGTTATAGGAGTTAAGCCATATGCGTAGAAACTCAACAGGCTATTCTTCTTCCCCCTCGGGGGAGTAGGAAGGGGGCTTCTCACCTCTCACTCCTCACCTCTCACTTAAACGCATCCTGCAGTGCCTGCTGAAGTTCGTCTTTCGCCTTGTCGAGCTCCCGTTTCATCGACTGTTTCAGTGTGTCGAGACCAGCCTTCAGCTCGCCCGCTTTCACGCCCAGGCTGTCGGCGGTGCCGCTTCCTATGCCCAGCTCGTTCAGCAGGTCAGCCATCGTGTTGCCCAGCGTCTGTTCCAGGTCGACGGTAGTGTTGCCCAACTGTTCTATCAGTCCGCTCGCCGCCGACTTCAGGTAGTTGCCCAGGTCGCCCAGTTCGCTGAACGTGTCTTTGAACTTCGTCTTCGCCACGGTCATCGCGATGCGCTGTTTCAGGTCCGACACCGTGCGCTGTTCGCTCTCCGTCAGTTCCACCCCTTCCAGTTGGGCGCGGATATCTTTGTAATCCTGCTTCGATTTCTCCCACTGTTCCTTGGTGTAGTTCGGACCGTTGGTCTCCAGCTCATACGTGTACTTCTCCAGTTTCTCGATGGCGCGTCCTTTCTGGTCGCACGAGCCCAGCAGGAACACTCCCATCAGGGCCACCATCATCATTACCATTGTTTTTTTCATGATTCCATAATTTTAAGTGAAAGAATTTATTTAGTTTTTCAATCTCCCTAATCTCCCAGTCTCCCAAACGACCGAACGACCAATCCCCCAATCTCCCAAACGACCGAACGACCAATCCTCCAAACGACCGAACGACCAATCCTCCAAACGACCAAACGACCAATCTCCCAAACGACCAATCTCCCGAACGACCAATCTCCCGAACGACCAATCTCCCAAACGACCAATCTCCCAAACGACCGAACGACCAATCTCCCAATCCCCTAATACCCTACCTCCTTGGGTTTTTTCTTGATCACGTAGTAGAGGGCGCGTATGTCGTCTTCGTGCAGGGTGAAGTCGTGGTATTCCGGCGACGGGTTCAGCGAGTGGAACGTCAGCGTGCCCGTGTTCAGGTCCTGTCCAATCATTTGTTTGATGAGCACCGATGAGTCGAACACCACCACCCAGTAGGGACGTGTGTGGAACCGTATGGGGTCGCGCCAGAACACCCGTTCCAGTTCGCGGCACAGCACGCGGTCGCCCGCCTCGAAACTGTCGCGGCTGCCCGTGTCCATTGAGTCGCCTTTCACTTCGAACGACAGGTAGTTTCCTTTTCCCACGCGGTCCACCTCGTAGGTCTCTTCGCTCCAGTCTTCATGGATGGGGTCCAGCCGGTCGGAGAGGTTGGCAAACTGTCCGAAGCAGGCGTAGGGCACATGTTTCACCGTCATGAGCAACTGGTCGCCCCGTTTGTAGAGCTTCGCCCCTTTCACCGTCTCGCCGAAGAACCGTCCTTCCTCCTCTACCACGGGAGCCACCTCCTCGTGGTGTGTGGCGGGGAGCAGCATCTCCCCCTGCCCGTTCACCAGCCAGTCGCGGTTGATACGTGGCTCCATCTCGCACAGTTTGTTCACGAACCGTCCGCTCACGGGTACGTGTCCGTTAATGATTTGCGAGAACGACGACTCTTGGTA
The DNA here is from genome assembly GCA_017538105.1 of Prevotella sp. Classification (GTDB taxonomy): domain Bacteria; phylum Bacteroidota; class Bacteroidia; order Bacteroidales; family Bacteroidaceae; genus Prevotella. Next base: position 192,485 of record JAFYJN010000041.1, read on the forward strand.
GCCCAGACGGTTCGACAGCGCTTTTTGGGAACTGCCATATATGCCTTGTTGCAGCATCCATCGTATCAAAATCTTTAGATTTCCTATCATAGATATGAGGTGTAAATATTATATTCTTTATATTATCTTTATATTTTCTGTGCAAATATATATCTTTTCTAAATACCCTCCAAATATTTTCGCCATTTTTTTCATTTTTTTATCTTTTAATTTTCCCCTCCCATTGTAGGGGAGGGGCTAGGGGTGGGGTCAGTATCACCTCTCATCTCTCATCTTTTTTGTCCCTTTGTTCCTTTGTCAAAAAAATATGTCTTTATGTTCTTTTGTCGAATAGTTTTCTTTATCTTTGCACCAACAATCAATCATTAACTCCACTTCCACTCCCTCCCTTTGGGAGGGCTGGGGTGGGTATCATTCCTATCAAAAAGATTATGAACTATAAGAAGGTGTTTGAAACGTTGGTGAGCGAAACGGCAAAATATCTCACCGATAATGGTCTGAAGACCATGGTGCTGGGCTTCTCTGGCGGACTGGATTCCACCGTGACGGCAGCCATCTGTGCCGAAGTGGTGAAGAGGTGTCCCGACCAACAGTTGAATTTTATCGGTGTCAGCATGCCCTGTTCCACGAACACGGTCGAGGAGAACGACTCGGCCAGCATCGCCATGAAGGCGTTCTGCTCGGAATATTGGGTGGAAAATCTGCAGGCCCAGTATCTGTTGATGCGTGCTACCTGTGAGCAGCGCTACGCCTCGACGCCCATCTCGCAGGGCAACATCAAGGCCCGCCTGCGCATGATTTACCTGTATAATATCGCCTCTGTCACCGGTGGACTCGTCATGGACACGGACAACCTGACGGAGCACAACCTGGGCTTCTGGACCATCCATGGCGACGTGGCCGACTTCAACCCCATCGGCGGACTGTGGAAACATGAGGTCTACGAACTTTGCAAATATCTTTTCACCGAGTGCTATCCCGATGAGGCCGACCCTCGCCACCAGGCCCTGCTCGCCGCCTATGGCATCATGCCCACCGACGGCAACGGCGTGGCGGCAGGTGGCGATATGGCCCAAATAGCGCCGGGCCACACCTATGAGGAGGTGGACGACATCCTAAACACTTACCTACAGTTTGGCGACGACGAAGCGCAGATGCGACGCCTGAATGACGCCTACGGTCCCGAGACCGTTGAGCGCGTCCTCGCCCGCCATCGCGGCTCAGCTTTCAAGCGCAAGCGTATGCCCATTGTCATAGAAAGATCACTTTACGACTCATGAAAAAACTACTATCTATTTTCCTCATCGCCCTCATGGCCAGCACGGCGGCCATGGCGCAGGAAAAGATTGATGGCATCAGCTACAACCTCGACCCGTCAACCCATACAGCCGAGGTGACCTTTTCTGACAGTGAATACAAGGGAAATATGGTTGTCCCTTCCACAATCGTCTTCAACAACGAAGAATACCATGTGACATCCATCGGTTTTAAGGCTTTCTTCTTCTCGTTGGAACTTGAATCCGTGGTCCTTCCCAACAGCGTCACAACCATCAAGAATGAAGCGTTTGCATGGTGTGATGCGATGGCGTCCGTTGTTCTGTCCGAAAACCTGACAACGATTGGAGAAGAGGCGTTCTCGGGCTGCACCAACCTCACCTCCATCACCTTGCCTGCCGGTTTGAAGAGCATTGACAAAAAGGCGTTTGAAAGTTGCACGGGTCTCACCTCCGTCATTTTGCCTTCAGGCTTGACAACTATCGGTGAGGAGGCGTTCAGCGATTGCATCTGTCTCACCTCCGTCGCCTTGCCTTCCAGTCTGACAACCATCGACGACGGAACGTTCTTTGGCTGCACAGGCCTCACCTCCATCACCTTGCCTCCCGGTATGACGAACATCGTAAGCAATATGTTCAACGGATGTACCAGCCTCTCGTCCATCACCATTCCCGAAAGTGTGACGACCATCCAAGAATTGGCTTTCCGTGATTGTGAGGCCCTTGTCTCCATTACTCTGCCGACTGGCGTGAAGAATATCTGTGAAAACGCATTCAAAGGGTGCGACAATCTGGAGTCCGTTGATGTTCAGAATGCTGTTCCGCCAACCCTGTATTATAATGCCTTCGATGTCTATGGCAGTGCCACGCTCTTCGTGCCACCAGGCACCAAGGCGACATACCAAGATGCGGAGAGTTGGGACCTCTTCGACAAAATCGTTGAGAAACAATAAGTCTTGTCTTTTTCTGAAGGAATTTTACATCATCATAAATAACTAATGAGACGTTGTGCCCGACACGGAATAGGGCATTCAACCATGGAAGGAAAAATAGAAACGGCTTATTTCGAATCATACGAGAAGGAGTTTGCTGTCCTTGATTTTTTGTATAAAAAACTGGATTTCAGCATATACGAAGATGCCGTATATAACGAGGCCCAATTCTATACGACAGTTGCATGGTATATAGAATTGTTGAAAGAGCAGTATGGTCCTTCAGGGTGGGAGGAGCAGATGCAACATCTGATAGATGACATCTTTAGAATTGAAGATGAAGCAGAACGTTTCAAGTACTTATATTATTTCTTTGGAAACTTAAAAGTAAAATGGTACAAAAGCCATGGTTTTGAGTTTAATGGGGATATCTTGGAAGGCGTGTTGAACAAGCGGGATTTGACCGATCGCATGTATTCACGAAGACCGATTGAAGACTTATTTCCTGGAATAGTGAAAAAAGGTATTCCTCAATGGTATTGGATATGGTTTGGAGGCCACGACTTGGAAAGGAAAGTGATGAACGCAAATCGCCGTTCCTTTATCGACAGTGTTCGGAAATCCATGAACAAGGAAGACCATTCTGACGACTGAAAGAAAAGCCTCCCCCCTAAATACCCACCCCTTCCCTCCCCAAGGGAGGGGGTAGAGTGTAGAGTGTTGAATGTTTAGTGTAGAGTGTTTAGTGTTCTCAATTACGATGTGTGCTATTCTCTCTCCCCCTCGGGGGAGCTGGTGGGGGGGCTCTGTCTTCGCATTTTTTGCAATCTCCATCATTAGTTGTTTAGTTCAGACAACAATAAACAACATCATACAACGATGAGTGTAGTAACAAGTTGTTTCGGGTTGTTTTATGTTGTTTATATTTCCCCAAAAAGGCCAATTCATGGTAATTCATAAATCATTCCATGGTAATTTGTGTGAATAAACATCCCTTGTCGTTTTTTTCCTCGTTGTTAAACGGATGACAAAAAAGTTTGTGGAATACATGTTATCTTTGCCGCCGATAACAGGATAACACGATACCATGACCAACACACAAATCCACGATATCCTCGACGAGAACAACCGTCGAAACACCGCCCTGCGCGCACCTTTCGACCCGCTGACGGGCGAGGGGAGCACGGGGCGGCGCGTCAGCGTCATCCTCCGCGACGTGCGCGACACCCCCACTACCTTCTTCCTGCCCGAGAGCATGATGGACGCCCCGCTGGCACGCGAGGCACAACGACTCGGCTCCATAGAGCGCGCGGCACGGCAATTGCAGATGCCGTTACTCGGTCTCTCCGACATGCGCGACACCTTTCACCGCCTGCGCTGCCGCCACGACTTCCCATACTGGGCGGCCTCGCACGTGCGCATCAAACCCAAGCAGGGTGGCGACGACGTGCCCTTCGTACTCAACCGTCCACAACGGCGTTTGGTGGAAGCCTTCGAGGAGATGCGTCTTGCCGACATGCCCATCCGCGTCATCGTGCTCAAGGCGCGGCAGTGGGGTGGCTCCACGGTGACGCAGATCTACATGGCGTGGCTCCAACTGATACAACGGACAGGACTGAACTCACTCATCGTCGGACATGTGAAGACGGCCTCCGCCGAGGTCTGCGGCATGTTCGACAAGATGATGGAGGCCTATCCCGAGGCGATGCTCTACCCTCAAGGTTCCCAGTCGCCGAAGGGGGCGAAGAAAATGACGGGCGACCGCAACACGCGGCTGCTGCGCCATATCCCGGCGCGCAACTGCAAGATTAAGGTGGGGTCGGCGGAGACGCCCGACTCAGCACGGGGAGGCGACTCGGCGCTCGTCCACTGCACGGAGGTGGCTTTCTGGCGGAAGACGCAGAACAAACAGCCCGAGGACATCATCCGCTCGGCCTGCTCGGGGGCGGGATACCTGCCGGGGACGATGATTGTCTATGAGTCGACGGCCAACGGCACAGGCAACTTCTTCCATCGCGAATACGAGGCGGCGAAGAAAGGGTGCTCGCAGTTCAGGCCGCTCTTCGTGGCATGGTGGCAGATAGAGCAGTATGCACTGTCCTTTGCCACCGACGAACAGCGCACAGCTTTCGCAACGGCACTCTATGAGGGGCGCGACAGCGACACGGCGGCGGAGCGGACACTCTCCGGACGGTTTCTCTGGCGGCTGTGGACCATGGGCGCGACGCTTGAGGCCCTGCACTGGTACACCCTGGAGCGGCGCAAATACGTGGATCAGGCGGACCTCGCCGCCGAGTTTCCCTCCGACGACATCGAGGCGTTCAAACACTCCGGCGCCAATGTCTTCGATAGCCGTGAGGTGGAGCTGCTGCGCCCGCGCTGCCGACAGCCCACCCAGCGCGGTGAGTTGCTGGCACGAGGGGAGCGGGGCGGTGAGGCCCTTGCCGACCTGCGCTTCCAACAGAGCGACTACGGCCTGCTGTGGCTGTGGCAGCCGCCGGAGCGACGGCAGGAGGGTAGGGTGGCCAACCGTTACATGGTGGTGGTGGACATCGGAGGCCGCTCCATGAAGAGCGACTGGTCGGTCATCGCGGTTTTCGACAGGATGCCGCTGGTCGACGGCGGCGTTCCCGAGGTGTGCGCCCAGTGGTACGGCCATACCGATATGGACCGTCTGGCGTGGAAGGCGGCGCAGGTGGCACGTTACTACGACGATGCGTTGTTGGTCATCGAGTCGAACACGCTGGAGACACATGGTCCGTCGGCCTTCGCCTTCGAGGGCGGCGACCAGAGCCTGTTCATCCTCAACGAGATACGCGAGGTGTACGACAATCTGTATGCCCGACCGCAGAGCGCCGACGAGATACGGCAGCGGGCTCCCGTGCGCTACGGCTTCCACACCAATGTGCGCACCAAACCGGCCATCATATCGACGCTCATCGCCATGGTGCGCGACGGACTGTATGTGGAACGCGACGAGCGGTGTCTCGACGAACTACTCACCTATGAACGGCGTCCCAACGGTTCCTATGGTGCCATCGACGGATGTCACGACGACCTGCTCATGACACGAGCCATCGCCCTCCATCTCTCTTACCACGAACTGCCGCCTCCCCGCCTCGTTCCCCACAAACTAACACGACCCCACCGACCACAAATATATGTGGAACATTAGCCCCCAACCAGCTCCCCCGAGGGGGAGAGAGGATACACTCAACACTCAACATTCAACACTCAACATTCACCACTCATGTTTCCCATTCTTCGCCAAGCGGCTGTCTATTGGACGGCCATGGCATCATTCAGGACGCAGCGCGAACGCTGCAAACGCTACACCTACGGCGACCAGTGGCACGACCGCATCTGTGTCGACGGACAGTGGATGCGTGAAGAAGACTATATCCGCCAACAAGGTAACGAACCGCTCAAGAACAACCTCATCCGCCGCCTCGTGCGTAACGTCATCGGCCTCTATCGACAACAGGAGCAAGGGGCAAGGGGCATGGGGCAAGAGGCGCGCACCCTCGAAGAGTTCCTCATCTCCGGCTTGGCCGTACTCAGGAAGTCGTGGGGCACGCGTCGCGGCGTCACCGGTTGCTGGACCGACATCGTGGCGCCAGGCTCGTTCTTCGTCGACAACCTCGCCCGCGACCCACGGGGGTGGGACCTCTCCTGCATCGGTGAGCTGCACGACATGCCTTTCGCCGTCCTCTGCCGCCATTTCGCCTCGTCACCCGACGATGTGAGGCGACTGCAGCGGGTGTACAACGTGGCTGACTACGACGACCGCCTCGCCGAGGTGTATGACGCGTTCGGACAGCAGTCGCCAGCCACCGATTTCTTCCGCGCACGCGGCAACCTGTGCCGGGTGGTCGAGGTGTGGCGTCTCGAACAGGAACAACGCTACCGCTGTCACGACACGGCCACGGGAGAGCTGTTCCAGGTGACGGCCGACGACTACCCTTCGGTGGTGCTCCGGGAAAATGAGCGGCGCATAAACATGGCGCGTCGTCATGGCAAGAAAAAACGGGAGGTGGCGCTCATCCGCGCCCAGTGGTTCATGGCCGAGCAATGGCATTACTATTTCCTCTCACCCTTCGGCGACGTACTCCGACAGGGCGTGTCGCCCTATGCCGACGGCGGCCATCCCTATGTGTTCAAGGCCTATCCCTTCATCGACGGCGAGATACACTCGTTCGTGGCCGACCTCATCGACCAACAGCGGTACACCAACCGGCTCATCACCCTCTACGACTGGATCATGCGCTCTTCGGCGAAGGGCGTGCTCCTCGTGCCCGAGGAGTCGATCCCTGACGGCTATTCGTTGGCCGACATCGCCGACGAGTGGGCGCGCTTCAATGGTGTCATCGCCGTACGCACGAGAAACGGGGCGCAGATGCCACAGCAGGTGGCGATGAACGCCACCAACGTGGGCATCAAAGACCTGTTGCAGACGCAACTCGATTTCTTCGAGGATATATCGGGTGTGGCGGGGGTGCTCCAAGGCAAACGCGAAGGCAACTCCAACAATGCGTCGCTCTTCGCCTACCAGACGAACAACGCCACGCTGTCGCTGCTCGATATCCTCGAGACCTTCCGCGCCTTCATCGACGAGGCGGCGCTCAAGGAACGGCGCCTGTACGAACAGTTTGGGAAGGGATAATCTACTAGGGAGTTAATTCGCTTCGCTCAGAAGTTAAGAAGTTACCGCTTCGCTCAGAAGTTAAGCCATTACTCAGCTTTATATTCAGTCGTCCTTCTGTACCATAGGCATACGGCTTAACTCCTTAACTTCTTAACTCCTTAACTTCAGAAACTGTTTTTTTCCTTTTCCCCCTATTCTTCTCCCCTCTGGGGAGGGGTTGGGGGTGGGTATTTTATCTTTCTTCTCCATTTCGCTGCTTTTTTAGCGTCGCGTTTCACCACCTCGCCTCTCTCGTAAATCTCGGCCAGGTAGGTCATGCAACGCACGTCGTGCCGCTTGGCGCCCTCTTCCAACCAGAAGAGGCCGCGCTTCACATCCTTCGTCATGCCGAGTCCTTCCATGGCGCATCGCCCGAGGTTGTACAACGCCTCAGGCATGCCCTGCGTGGCCGCCTCCTCGTACCAGAACACGGCCTTCTTGGCATCGCGTTCGATGCCCACACCCCGTTCCAGACAATAGCCGAGGTTGAACTGCGCGTCGGCATCGCCCTGGGCTGCCGCCTGACGGAACCAGCGGACGGCAGCCGACGCGTCGCGCTCCACACCCACACCGTTCAGACAGGCCACGCCCATGGCATATTGGGCCGCCACATGTCCCTGGAGGGCGGCACGCTCCATCCACACCGCCGACAGACTGTCGTTGCGCTCCACGCCGTCGCCCTGCGCGTAGCAGTCGGCCAGGGCATACTGTGCGTCGGCATGCCCCTGGGCTGCCGCCTTGCCATACCAGTGTGCCGCCAGCGCAACATCCTTGCGCAGTCCCATGCCACGGTCGTAGCAATATGCCAACGTGTATTGCGCCGCCGTGTCGCCTTGTTCGGCCTGTTCCATCAGCTGCATCACGCTGATTCCCCGGCGTTGGGCGAACAGCGACAGACAAACCATCAGAAACAGGCTCAGCAACGAACATTTTCTTATCATAACGCAAAGTTAGGAAAGTTTTTCTTTTTTTTCCATGATTGGTTGGGAAAAATCGTTTTTTTTCACTAACTTTGCATTGTCCTATAGTTCTATAGGCTATAGCCACTAAAGAATAGTATCTATAGCTTCTATAGCATCTATAACCTCTATAGCCTCAAAAAAACCTAAATAGTAACATAAAACACATACATCTTCATGAAAATCGTTATAGGAAGGGAAGAACAAGGCTCACGACTGCATCTCGTGGCCTTGAACGACCAGGGACAGACCGTGAAGGATATCTGCCATGGTCAGCAACAGAGTGTCAACCAGTCGGTGAGCCGACAGCATCTCAGCCTCACGCTCAACGACGACGGCACATTCACCCTCGAAAACCTCAAGATGCAGAACATCACGTTCGTCAACGGCATGCAGGTGAACCGCACCGTCGTGACGCAGAACGACCGCATCGAACTGGGACATGAGCGTTACCTCTTCGACTGGGCGGCGGTGAAACCGCTGTTGCCACAGATTGCCGACGCCAAACCGCTGAAGGCCGTCTTCGACGACTACGAGCAGCAAACGGCGAAGATCAACAAACAACAACAGGTGTTCAACGCCATGCGCGGCGGCACGAGTATCCTCACCATGGGTGCCATCGCCGTGGGTTTCATCTTCGGGCGCGACGGCGGATTCAGCACCCTCACGGCCGTCCTCTATGGCCTGGCCCTCTTCGCCTCGCTGTTCTTCACCGTCAAGTCGTTCATCGACGCCGGCAAACTGCCTGCCAAGCGCAAGCGCATCACCGACGATTTCCGCCAGCGTTGTGTCTGCCCCAATGACGAATGCCGCCACTACCTCGGCAACTACCAGTTCTACGAGAACCTGCCGAAGAAATGCCCCTATTGCCAGACGCAGTTCTTGAAATAGTGACAAGTGACAAGTGACGAGTGACAAGTGCTCATTCATAACTCGTAACTCATAACTCGTAACTCATAACTCGTAACTCGTAACTCATAACTCATAACTCATCATTCGTAACTCGTAATTCGTAATTAAATCTCCGCCTTTCATGGAAAACGGGCGCAGATACTTGCAAACGGCTCCGTTAATCATTATCTTTGCATCAGAAATCAATCAAATAATCATTTAAAAACTTACCACTATGAATCCAAACGAAATGAACCCGAACATGGGTCCCGTGAACAGCAACCCCGTGAATAACCCGATGGACGAACAACCCCAGGAGGGTGGTTCCAACACTTGGAAATATGTGACCATCGGTGGCGCCGCCGCACTCCTCGTAGGCGCAGGTACCGTATATGCCACTGACGCCTTCGGCGCACGCACAGCCATCTTCGGTGGCGACGACGCTGCCGCTCCTGCCACTGCCACACCGGCCACAGGCGCCGAAGCCGCCGCTGCCGAAGTGAAAGCAGAGACCACAGAGACGACCGACGACGCCGAAGCCGCCAAGACCACTGAAAGCGCAGAACCCGCTGCCGACGCCGCTACTGCCGACACAGGTATCGCTGTGGAGATCTACGACCACGCTCCCGTGGCTCATGTAGGCCAGCACCTCAGCTTCGCCGACGCTTTCGCCGCCGCCCGCGCACAGGTGGGTCCCGGTGGTGTGTTCCACTGGCACGGACACGACTATGGCACATACTATGAGACAGAGTGGGATGCCATGAGCGATGCACAGCAGGCACAGTATGAGGCCAGCGCTGCCAGTCCCGCCCATGCCACCCATCCCGTGACACCTCACTTCGTGGCTGAGGCTCCCGTGGCCGTGGTGAGCGATGGCATGAGCTTCGCCGACGCTTTCGCAGCAGCCCGCGCACAGGTAGGTGCCGGTGGTGTGTTCGAGTGGCACGGTGGCGTGTTCAGCACCTATTACGAGAACGAATGGGACGGCATGACACCGCAGCAACAGCACCACTTCACCGCCCATGTGCACACACAGCATGTGCCGCAGTACACTGAATATTATGCCGATGCCGACGGTGGCGTACACTTCAAGTCGGTGGAGACTTTCGGCACTGAGGAGTACGACCAGGTGACCGCCAAGGTTCTTGACGACGACGACAGTGGTGTCCTCACCAGCGTGCAGGAAGTGGAAGGACATGTTGACGAGATGCACATCGACGTGGCTTCCGACGGACAGACGGCATTCGTCGACGTGGAGAACGACGGTATCGTTGATATGACCTTCACACCCATCGACGCGGACGAGCCAAACCCTTTTGATGGCGCTCCGCTCACCGACGACGGATCCATGATATTGTAAGAAGTATGAAAAAAGTGAATGTAAAGTGCAATTGCGGACAGCAGTTCGTGGCCACTTTTCGAGACGACAATGCCGCAGCGGGAACAGTAGTCTGTCCCGCCTGCGGCACTCGCTTGAAAGTGATTG
>JAFYJN010000008.1 GCA_017538105.1 Prevotella sp.
GATGTCCAGCATTGCCTTGGTCTTGGCGTAATCACCCCTCTCCAGATAGACCTGTGTGCTGATGCCCAGGACTCTTTTGGATGTGGCTATCTCTCCTATTCCGATGAGTGCGTGATAGAGGCTGTCGGAAAGATACAGCACGCTGTCGTTGAGATTGAGCATTTTGTAACTACCCAGTATTCGGCTACATTCCAACAGAGAACTGAGGGTGTCGTGTGCATGCAAGAAAAGGGAAGCACCCTCCCTATATGCGGCGATGGCTTGGGTGGGATGGTATTGTTTGTTGAACAAATCGCCCATCTGCCCGTGAATCTTCGCCAACAGGGCATAGAGAGTATCGCCTCCGGCGGTGGTGTCGGCCACCTCAATGGCATGCTGAAAGGCGGCGAGGGAGGCGGGTGCCTCACCCATGTCACGATAGACACTGCCGAGGAGGTAATGGGCATGGACACGGTCGTAGTTGGTGCCGTGGTGGTCGAAATAGTCGGTGAGTTGGCGGATGGTGTCAAGGGATAACTGCTGGTAGGCTCGGTTGAGCGAGTCCTGCTCGTGGAGCAAGGCACGCATCCGGTCTGTGCGACCATCCCCGCAGCCCATGAGCAGGAAGAACAGCAGCGGAAGTATGAGCAGTTTTCGCATGTTATTTTACAACGACTTTCTTCGTGGTGCCGTCACTCATCTTTACGATGATAACACCTCGCTGTGGTTGACTTATGCGGCAGCCACTTAGGTCGTATTGCTCAACAATCACAGGCTGTTGCTTTGCTGTCGGCACAATTATTTCTGTCGGATTCGGGTCATTGTCGGTCAATGCCACGATGTTCTCAAAGTCCTTCCATTGTTCGGCATTGCGATATGTTTCTATGGCTTCAGCAGGTACGTGAAGCGTTTCTTTGTAGTAGGTATATAGAAAGATATCATTTCCTATTTCCGGCAATTGTTCTGCATAGCAGTACATGTCTTTTAAACCACTACGTACAAAAGCATAGTCACCGATGTTAGTGATACTGTTGGGAATAATAACGGTGGCCAAATTCAAACATTCATAGAAGGCAGATTTCCCAATGCTCGTTACACTGATGGGGATGCTGATGCAAGTCAAGCCTGTACAATGAGAAAATGCATCCTCCCCGATACTTAAAATACTGTTGGGAATAACCGTATTCTGGCATCCCAAAAGGATGGTGTTACTTGCTGTTTCAATAATAGCGTTACAATTTTCGCGAGAGTCATACACGGCATTTCCGTTTTCCACTTGAATCGCAGTCAGACCAGAACACCTGAAAAAAGCTCGGTATCCGATGGCATTTACACTGTTGGGGATAGTGATAGATGAAATACCTGTGCAAAAGGAGAACACACCCTCATCAATGGTTGTCAAACTATTGGGGATGGATATTTCGGTGAGTTGGGTGCAACCGATGAACGCATATTTTCCGACGGCTGTCACGCTGTTGGGGATACTAACAGCAGTCAGGCCATCGCAACCGGCAAAAGCATAGGCCCCTATGCTGGTCACACTGTTGGGAATACTGATGGAAGTCAGACCGGAACACATGTAGAACGCATTGTCACCTAAGGCTGTCACGGTGTTGGGAATAACTGTATTCTGGCATCCCCAAAGGAGGGTATTGCTGGATGTCTCAATAAGGGCGTTACAGTCCTCGCGGGAGTCATACACGATATTCCCGCTTTCTACCTGAATGGTATTCAATCCATTACAACCAGTGAACGCATCTTGTCCTATTCTCGTTACGTTGGCCGGTATCTGAATGGAAGAGAGCCTTTCACAACCCATAAACGCCGCTTCACCGATGCTTGTCACGTTTTGGGGTATATTGATAGTAATGACGGAACTGCCGTGAAACGCATTCTTCCCTATGCCTGTTATCTCTTCTCCTAAGACGAACTCTTCTACTACCGAGCCAAAACAACCAGACACGGAGTTCCATTCATAATCTCTTGAAACGATGGCATTGCTGTTGATTTCAACTTTTTTAAAATGACAATTGGAAAACATCCATTGATTGATGTCCGTCATTCCACTGGGTATGGTGATGGAAGTAAGAGAGTAACACATTTCAAACGCATAATCTCCAATGCTCGACATATTCGCTGACATCCTGAACGAGGAGAGTTTCCAACAGTTACAGAATGCACGTTCTCCTATGCTTGTTACATTGTCGGACATATCAAAAGAGGTGAGATTAGAACAGCCATAGAATGCGCCAGCTCCAATGCTTGTCACATCTTCTCCCAAAACATATTCCTCAACTTGACCGCCGAATATATTCTTTATGGAAGATTCGTTCATGTTATAATCATAGTTTTTAGAGACAATGGCATTGCTGTTGATTTCAACCTTCTTCAGATTGTCGCAATCCTTGAACGCATTTTCTCCTATTGTCGTCACACCGCTGCCTATAGTGATAGAAGTAAGTTCAGAGCATCCTGAGAACGCCTCTTCCCCTATGCTCGTCACACTGTTGGGAACCATTGAGCCTTTACATCCTAAAAGGAGTTTGTTGTTGGCTGTTTCAATAATGGCATTGCAGTTTTCACGGGAGTCATACACAGGGTTTTCCTCATCTATAACGATGGATGTCAGGCTGGTACAGCCGGAAAATAGGTTGTTACCGATGTTCGTCACGCTATAGGGGATGGTCACGGAGGTCAGTTCAGAAGATTTGGAAAAAGCTCCCGTTTTTATGCTCGTCACATGATATTCAACATCATTGTAAACAACTGCAGGTGGGATGACAACATCACCAACGTAATGCCACCTGCCCATAAATATTACTTCTGCTTCCTGGGTTTCCGGGAACAGTTTGTAATAGATGTCGTCAATCTTCACGCTATTCTGTGCACTCGCCATCATAGGCAGAAGCACTACCAATATAAATAGAATTTGTTTTTTCATATTATTTCTTTTTATATAGTTATTATGCAAACAATCTCATTGTCATTTCTTATTGAGGGTAATAGATGTCGGTTACATATTCATTGAAATATGACTTTATCGCCACAAATATATGATATGTTTTTCAATAATGCAAGAGTTTCTTCCATGAATTTTCATGGTAAAATGAGCTTAACTCATTGTGTCACAATTCGCAGCACGTTTTTTACATGTTTTACATGTTACACTAGAAAACACGTATTTTCTGGTCTATGGCTCTCGTATGCACCTTTCCGCCGAACAATTTCTGAGCCAGGGAGCTTCTCTGGTGCAGTTGGAGGGTTTTTATGACACAGTAAATAAGGAAAAAGGCTCAAAAAAACAAAAAACAGTGAAATAATGTGATAATAGGGCGTGTTATCATAATAAAACGGGGATTTCACGTTTATTGTATCGTGAAAAGGAAGATAGGAGAAGATTAGGGAAGATAGGAGAAGATAAAGGACAATAGCTATGTGGATAATCAAGAATAAAGGTTTTTCAAGACGATGGGGGGCACTGATGACAGTGCTGCTCCTTGGTATTATGCCCATGAGGGCACAGATTACCGACGACCTGTTGCTGGCCGTGGACAGCATCGTGGAACTGCTGGTGAACGATACCGTCACCGCCGTGCCACAGACACAGAAACAAGCAAGACTACAGAACGACACCACACACCACCGCATACTGCTCTTCGGCGACTCCATGCTTGACGGTGTGGGACGGCGTTTCTATGAATATGCGCAGGAGAGCGGTCATTATCTGTTTACCTCGATATGGTATGGCTCGACGACCCACTCATGGGCACGAACCACGGAACTGGACAGGCTGATGGACCAGGTGAAACCGACCTTCGTCATCATCAGCCTGGGAACGAACGACCTGGGCTACCACGACCTGAAAGCCCGAAGCGAGAGCGTGAAAGAGATACTGCGAGTGGTGGGCGATATTCCATTCGTATGGATAGGTCCCGCCAAACTGCCTAAGCTAAACAAGGACTTCGGCGTGGTGGACATGCTGCGCGAGACCATCGGCGATGACCTCTTCTACGACAGCTACAACGAGCGGCTGGCACGTCTTCCCGACAATGTGCATCCCACCTTCGCCGCCAGCGCAGCATGGGTGGACAAGGTGGTGCAGTGGATGAACCGCCCCGAGGCACCTTATCACATCCGTCTGGTCTATCCCACCCAGAAATATACCTTCAAGAACTATGAGACGCATAGTCCAAGGTACAAGGGGAAACAGAAAAATTAAAAAATTAGAAAATTAAAAGATTAAAAATGAAATGGTGTAAAAAATGGAAGTAAAAGGGGAAGTTATAAAAGGGAGTTAAAAAGGACAATGGCACGAGGCGGAGTATTGTCCTATTTAACTCCCACTTTAACTCCCTATTTAACTTCCTCTTATTCCCTCCAACTTCCTTTTACTTCCTTTTAAGAAAATCAATTCACCCTGGCAGTAATGGGACTGCGTGTGCCGCGCATACCTGTGACGTAGGCCTTGGCACTGCCGAAATTGAGGTTGAAGTCGATGCGCACGGGGATATGGTTGGCATCGTCGGTAACGTAGAAGACGGCCAACTCCTTATACTTCCCTTTCTTCTTCTTGTATTCGTAATACGACAGTTTCAAGCAACGGTATTTCACGTTGTTGTCGCCCTTGACAGTCTCCTTGCCTTTATACTCCAGGTAACCCTTGCCCACACCATCGCCATCGGCCACATCAACGTTTTGCTTCCAACCCGGTTTCCATCCCGAATTGTTGTAACTGCGAGCCTTGATGAAGAGGTTGAGCATATCGACGACACAACTGGTCTTGCTGTCGCTGATCCACTTGCCTTGTCCCTTGTCTTTCTTGCGATACATACGGAGGTTGCATTTGCCGCCGCTATAGTCGTATATCACCTCGTCGACAGTATAGTGCTTGCCCTCGGTGGCTCCCTTGCGGAAATAGAGGGGAACCATCTGTGTGGAGATGTAGCTGAGCAGTGTGTCGCGCATGACAAAGAAATTGTCAAGTTTGCCGTTGCCCTTGGTCTGCAGACTGCATTTGAAGGCTGACTGTCCCTTGTAGTTGGACGACACGGTGGACATCGCCGCAGAACCCACTTTCACCCAAACGAATTTCCAGTTGAAATAGAGGTTGTATGATAGGTATTCGCCTGATTTGAAGGCGGTGTTCTCGGATGTGCATTGCGCCTGCGCACTCATAGCCAGGAGGCACAGTGTCAATACGGTGAAAAGCCAGTTTTTGATACGTTTCATGTCAGTTCATTATTTTTGGTAAATATTCGATGCCCAACTTGCGGGCTCGTTCGAGATTTCGCTGTTTGATTTTCTTCTCTTTGTCGGGTTTCTGCTTGGTGATTTCCGACGGTTTGAGGTGAGAGGGATCTACGCGCTGGATGCCCCAGTGGTTGTTGACCTCCCACTTGGCCTTGCACTCTATCTTTTCAGGATAGTAATACACCATCTCCCCTTGTATGCCCCGGACAAAGTCGCCAGTGTCCCATAGGCCGTTTCTGTTGCTGTCGACAAACAACCGCACGTAATAGGTGCCAGGTTTGACATAGTTGAACACCGCCACGCCATTTTGGGTGGATACCTCCGCCACCACCTTATCCTGTTTGCTGAGCAACTGAACCACGCAGGTGGTGTCGGACAAGTTGTCAAAACGTAATGTGATGGTGGTGAAATCGTCCTTGTCTTTTACCCTCATGCCTTTCTTGGTCTTTCCATTCACATGACCATAGATGTCGGTAAAGGCCGCGGAGTCGAGTTCCAAGCTGTAGTCCCCCCCTTCCTTCCATAATGAGTCGTTGGGCAGACGCACCTCATAGTAGCGCTGCGCCGGTCCATAGGAAGGCACATCAGATAGCCGGGACTTCTCAAATGCCACATCAACGGGATTCCACACCGTATCGTTCTTCATGAACAGGTGTATACCCTCAGTGTTCACCTCAAAAATGGGCGTGGGAAATTCTATCTGCACCACACTGGTGGGCAACATGTCGGTGGGAACATTGATTTTCGGAATCAGTTCCTTGCGGGGCATGACGCTGTCGTAGGGCTGTCCTTTCTTCTTCCTCTTCTCCTGCTGTTTGCGCCAACGCTCCTCTTCCTTGGCCTGCTCCTTCATCCGTCTCACATAGGAAGATTTCGATACCGTTTCCGCCGTGTCGGCATATTGCACGAGCGCACCCGTGGAATCGGTCTTTAAGTAATGGGCAACATAGCGCAGCGTGTCTTGGTTGACCAGTGCCGTATCGGTAATCCAATAGGTGAGCGTGTCATGGTGCTGGTTGGTCTCGAGCAACAGCGCGTCGGCGTTGAAATTGAGTGCTTCAATGACAGGCAGTTCCTCATGGCCATAGCTGAAATAGAATGACAGACGATCAGCGTCTTTGCGTTCTTTCTTTATCAGGTAACGGTTGGTAAGAGTCTCTGTGAACGCCCGCAGCACGATGTCGTCGGGCAGGAAATGGGTATATCCCACACGGTTGATGGTCTGGATGTGCAACGAGTCGCGCCAGATGGTGTCCTGCCGGAAGTCGGGCTTGAAACTGGGCGTGATGAGGTCGGGTGTAAAAGCCAGCCTTTCACTTTTCTGGCTGAAGAAATAATTCGCGTCGACATCTTCAAGGGCGTAGATGCGGTAAGTGCCCGATTTCACTCCTTTGATGACGAAGCGTCCACTTCCGTCGGTACGCGCCACACGGAGCATCGGCTCATGTTGGAAAGCACTGTCGGCAAGGTTATCGTACAGACCAACGAGGATGCCCTTGATGGGTTCCAAGTCCTTGGCGTCAACCACATAGCCGGACACCTCCAACGTGTCAATTTCCGACCCTGTGGAGAAACTGTAGGTAAAGTTGCCCAAAGGATTATCCTCGTTGTTGTCGCTGATGGCGTCGCTGAAGTCAATGGTGTAAGTGGTGTTCTCACGCAACGTGTCGCGCAACTCAACAGTGATGCGTTTGCCCGTGCTCTTGATTTCCGGAGCCTCCATCTGCGGGGGCGAGACGACTACTTTCTCTGTGGCGTTCTCCAACTTGATGAACTCGTCGAAGTAGATGCTTATCTTCTGGCTGTGAACGTCGGTGGCCTTGTCGTCAGGGGCACATCCCATCACACGGGGCGGGGTCTCGTCGTACCAACCGCCGTCGGGCTTTCCCATCTTCGCACAACCGATAATGCCGAGAAGAAGACTCAGCAAGCATAATTGGCGATATGTGCGTAGATGGCGCATGTGAGTAAGAGTTGACGTGTTATTGCTCTTGATTCAGCAGTTCCAGCATCTCGTCGATATACTGCCGGTTGTTCGACAGACGCGGCACCTTATGCTGGCCACCCAATTTCCCTTTTTTCTTCAGCCAGGCGTTGAACAGGCCCGTAGATGCCTTGATAATCTCAAGCGGCTGGAGGGTGATATTCTTGTAACGCTTCGCCTCGTAGTCGCTATTGATTTCCTGCAACTTGTTGTCGAGCAACCGGGCGAAGGCATCCAGGTCTTCAGGCGGACGGCTGAACTCGATGAGCCACTGGTGGCGGCATTTGGCGTTGCCATCCATGAAGACGGGAGCCGCCGTATATTCCAACACCTCGGCACCAGTTTCTCCGCAGGCATAGGCCAAGGCTTTCTCCGCATTGTCGACGATGAGTTCCTCGCCAAAGGCGTTGATGAAGTTCTTGGTACGTCCAGTGATGATGAACTTATAGGGATTCGTCGAGGTGAAACGCACCGTGTCGCCAAGGATATAACGCCACAAGCCGCACGAGGTGCTAATGACCATGGCATAGTTCACTCCCGTCTGCACACCGGCCAACGGCACCACCGTGGGATGGTCGCTCTCAAACTCATCCATGGGGATGAACTCGTAATAGATGCCGTAGTCGAGCATGAGCAGCATCGCCGGGTCGGAGAGATCGCTCTGCAGTCCAAAGAACCCTTCGCTGGCGTTATATGTCTCCATATAGTGCATGGCGGGACTGGTGATGAGCTGTTGGTACTGGCTGCGGTAGGGCGTGAAGGCCACACCACCATGAAAGAACACCTCAAGGTTGGGCCACACCTCTTCGAGATGCGTCTTTCCAGAGAGTTCCATCACACGTGTGAGCACCGACAACATCCACGAGGGAACGCCGGAGAGGTTGGTGACATTGGCGCGGAGTGTCTCCTGCGCTATGCGGTCGCGTTTCACCTCGAAATCGCTGAGCAGCGCCGTAGCCTTCTTGGGCACACGGATAAGGTTGACAAGCGGGTTGATGTTCTCGATGAGGATGGCGCTGAGGTCTCCCACGAGGCTGTTGCTCACATTGTAGTTGGGCGAGTGGCTGCCACCGAGAATCAGTCCCTTGCCGTCGAACATGCGGCTACGGGGGTTGGCCATGAGATAGAGTGCCACGGCATCCTTGCCACCGGCATAATGCACATTGTGCAACCCTTCTGGACTGACGGGGATGAACTTGCTCTTGTCATTGGTGGTGCCCGACGACTTGGCATACCATTTCACCATGCCCGGCCACAACACGTCGCGCTCCCCATGGCGCATCCTGTCAATATCGCCTTTGAGGTCTTCGTAAGTGTTGAGAGGTACCTGGCGGGCGAAATCATCGCTGTTATGGATGGTACTGAATAGATGTTGGCGACCGTATTCGGTGTCGGCACCTTTCTTCAAGAGGTAATGCAGCACCTCGTCCTGCAAAGCCTCTCCTTCATTGTTATGTCGTTCCAGCTCCTTTTGCCTTCTGCGGAAAGCCAGTGAAGCGATACCGGTTAATCCCATGATAGTGGATATCGAATGTCTTGATTATACAAAAGTATGGTTTTCTTCGTGAACGCCCTTCCTTTTTACTATTTTTAACCCATTTTCATTGGTTTTCCTCGGCAAAGGCGGCTTGCTCGGCGGCGGCGATAATGTCTTCACGGGTTTGGGCGGCACTCTTGATTTTCAGGTCGCTAAGATCAAATTCGTCTTTCTTAGGATGTTCTTGTTTGGCCGACGACTTGGTTGGGTGGTCGTTGTTCTTCTCCACCCTGGAATCGTTGGCCGTTTGGACCATGCCGACACCAGCGTTGTCGTTACGGGGAGTCTTTTCTTCTGCCATGGGAATGGCGGTGAGGGGATTCTCTTCTTGTTTGGTCTTCTGACCCTTGGCGTTGAAGATGGCCCTGACAAGTTGAGGCTCTTTGCGCAACCTGTTGAGGGTGGTCTTCGACGCCTCTTGCTGGCTCTCTTTCTTGGAATAGCCTGAACCTGAGCCGCAAGCCACACCTTCCATCACCACCTGGTAGCAGAACTTGGGACTTCCCGTTTTGTCCTTATCCTGCTGCAAGAGTTTGTAATCCACCTGAATACGGTTTTTCTGGCACCATTCTATCAGCTTGCTTTTGAAATTCACCTCTTTGTAGGCTATTTTCTCCAAATTGAGGTAGTTCTTCAGGATATGGGCGGTCATGAAAGTCATGACGGCCTGATAACCCCTGTCAAGATAGAGGGCACCCACAAGCGCCTCAAAGGCATTGCCTCCCATATAATTGTTGTGCGACGACGCGTGGCCGCTGGAGACGATGAGTTGGGTGAGGCCCAATTGCTCCGCTAAATGGTTGAGCGTCTCGCGCTGAACAATTTTGCTGCGGGCGTTGGTGAGGAAGCCCTCACCCTTGCCCTCGAAACGACGGAACACAATATCTCCCACGACGGCATCGAGTATGCCGTCGCCCAGATATTCCAAACGTTCGTTGTTCAGGGGTTTGCCCTTTTCCTTGCGCATGACGCTCTTATGCATCAGCGCCAGCTTGTAGTATTTGATGTTCTTTGGGTAAACCCCCGTGATGGCGTATATAGCCGAAAAAAGCTCCTTCTCCTTGCGGAAAGGGAGCTTTATTCTGTCGATGAGGTTATTCAGCATATTTCTTGAAAACTACGCAGGCATTATGACCTCCGAAGCCGAAGGTGTTGCTCAGCGCGGCACGCACCACACGTTTCTGTGCTTTGTTGAACGTGAAATTCAGGTCATAGTCGATTTCCTCGTCCTTGTCGTCGTCAGCATGGTTGATGGTGGGCGGCACGATGTCGTTCTTCACGGCCAGCACGGCAACCATGGCTTCCACGGCACCGGCGGCGCCGAGCAAGTGACCGGTCATCGATTTGGTGCTGCTGATATTGAGCTTGTAGGCGGCATCGCCAAACACTTCCTTGATGGCCTTGGCCTCGCTGATGTCACCCACATGGGTGGAAGTGCCATGTACGTTGATGTAATCGATGTCTTCGGGTTTCAAACCGGCATCCTCGAGGGCGTTCTTCATGACGAGTTTGGCGCCCAGTCCTTCGGGGTGCGACGCGGTGATATGGTATGCGTCGGCACTGAGGCCCTCACCCACCATCTCAGCGTAAATCTTGGCACCACGGGCCTTGGCATGCTCCAGCTCTTCGAGAATAAGACATCCACTACCTTCGGCCATGACGAAACCATCGCGGCTGGCGGAGAAAGGACGGCTGGCACCCTTCGGGTCATCGTTGCGTGTGGAGAGGGCTTTCATGGCATTGAAGCCACCCACGCCCACGGCACATACGGCAGCTTCCGCGCCACCGCTCACAATCATGTCGGCCTTGCCCAAACGGATAAGGTTGAAGGCATCAGCCAATGCGTTGCTCGATGAGGCGCAAGCCGACGTAGTGGTGAAGTTGGGGCCGTGGAACCCGAAATGTATGGAGATAAGACCGCTGGCAATGTCGGCAATCATTTTCGGGATGAAGAATGGGTTGAATTTCGGTCCTGCCTCAATATGGGTGGAATAATAGCTCACCTCATCCTCGAAAGTTCTGATACCGCCGATACCCACACCATAGATGACGCCGATGCGGTTCTTGTCAACCTTCTCTAGGTCCAAGCCGCTGTCAGCCACGGCCTGCATGGCGGAAATCATGGCGAACTGGGCATAACGGTCCATCTTGCGAGCCTCTTTGCGGTCGATATATTGTGTCACGTCAAGATCTTTGACTTCGCAGGCAAATTGCGTCTTGAACAGACTGCTGTCAAAAGTGGTGATGGGGCCGGCTCCACTCACGCCGTTAACAAGGTTTTTCCAGGTCTCTTCGGGTGTGTTACCTACAGGCGTCACAGCGCCTAATCCTGTAACTACAACTCTTTTCAATTCCATGATGACAGATGATATAAAAAAAATGCTTATGGTTTATAGCTAAGGGGTTGGCTACGAGGTCAACACCGGCACTATAAACCATAAGCTTCAAATTCAATATTATTTCGAGTTGTTCTCGATGTAAGCAATGGCATCACCGACAGTACGGATCTCCTCGGCTTTGTCGTCAGGAATGGAAACACCAAATTCCTTCTCAAACTCCATGATCAGCTCAACGGTGTCGAGGGAATCAGCACCCAAGTCATTGGTGAAGCTTGCTTCGGGCTTCACTTCTTCTGCACTAACACCAAGTTTCTCAACGATAATGTCCGTTACTTTTGCTACGATTTCTGACATAATTTGTTAATTTAAAATGTTTATAAATAGTTTTCTTATCCAAAATCGGGTGCAAAGGAACGAATTTTCTTTCATGTGTGCAAATATTTTTAAAAAAAAGAAAACGTTTTTGCACAAACACCCCCATACTGTGCATATTTTGGACCCCATTTTTGACGTAAGTCAATCTTTTTCAATCCTCTCCTCCACCTCCAACACCTACGTTGAAACCTCCACGGTTGTCCTGGCGCATGTCGTCTTGGCCATCCTCGCGTCGTTCCTCTTCTTTGGGACGTTTGGGTGTCATATTGCCGAAGTTCCATGTCACGGTGAGGTTAACGGTACGGCCACGACGCCAGTTCTCTTGATAGCGGGTGAACGTGTCACCGCTGGTGTAGGTCTTCCACTTGCGGCTGTTGAGCAGGTCGCGACAGTTGAGCGACACCACCAACTGGCGGTTGAAAAAATTCTTCTTGATTCCCATCTCCATGCTGAAGTTGGACTTGCGGTAACCCTGGGTTATCACTTGGCGAGCGCGGTAACGACCCGACAGCTGAACGGTGATGTCGTAGGGCAAGATGAGACTGGCCTGCATACGAGCGTTCCATGTGAAGTTGTGGTTCTCGGCACCCGTCACCGTCTGTCCGTCAATCACATAACTGAAACCGTTGAGTTTGTAATAGTAAGCGTTGGCGGTGGTGGTGAGGTCGAGGATTCGGAAGAACTTGTTCTTGAGCACCACCTCAAGACCAGTGCTCAGGCTCTTTGCCAGGTTTTTGCTGGTTTGGTACATCATACCGTCGCTACTGCTCTGCCAACGGATGCGTTGCATGACATCGGTGGTGGGACGGTAGTAGGCACTGACGAGGAGCGAGTGCTGTGTCCACGTACGAAGGTAGTTGAGCGAGAAGGAATTGCTGAATTCGGGGGTCAACTCGGGGTTGCCAAACTCTACCATTGAGGCGTCACGCGTGTTCCTGTACGAGTTGAGCTGTCCTCCCCAAGGACGGCGCAGACGACGGGTGTAGTTGAGCTGCAACTGGTCGTTCTCGGTAATCTGGTAAGAGAGGAAAACGCTGGGGAACAGTTGGAAGTAGTCTTTCTTAAACGGTTGGTCACGCAACGACGCGTCGCGTTCCTGATACCAGTCGTAACTCTCGGTGTTCACCTTCCAGTATTCGCCGCGCAAGCCAGCCATGACGCCAAAGTTCCCGAATTTCATAGTGGAGGTGAAATAAAGGGAGTGAACGTCCATGTCATAAATGAAACGGTTGTAATAGGTCTTGTCTTCCACTTGTGAGCGGCCGTCCCAGTTGCTATTATCAATCCACGACTCCTGTGGGGTGTTTTCGTGTGAGAAACGCCCATTGTAACCCGTCTGTATGAGCACTGTTTCGGAGATGGGGTTTTCATAGTCGAGCCTCACCTCCCATGAACGGTTACGGATGAAGGCTGGACGGTACTGGTAAGTATAGGTGGTGGGCGTGACTCCGTCGTAATAAGTGGTGGAGTCTTGGTAGAAATTATCGTTGTCGGAACGCCAATTGTTATATTCCACCACGAAATCGAGATAATGCTTGTCGGTGAAGTTGTGACGGTAGTTGAACTCACCATGCATCATACGCATGTCGCCGTTGCCGGTATTCCGGCGCAGCATGAGTTGCGTGTCGGTATCGCTGCCGAGGAAACCATAGTGGTAAGGCGTAATGTTGAGGTTGTTGTTGCCTCCTACCATGAACATGCCCCCCACGGAGATATCATCTTTCTGCGTGGCATGCCACGTAAGTCCTCCACGGCTGAAGAGGTTGTTGCCACGACTGTCGTTGGCCCCCCGATACCACTGGTATTGGTTGGTGGTGAGGTATTCTTGGTAACTGTAGCTTCCACCGCCATTGTTTTGGCGGTGACGGAAACCGATATTGAAATAGGCATCGAGGGCCGAACTGTTGTAATTGATATTGAAACTGGTATGGGCACTGCCACGCGTGTTGCCACCAGCTTGCACCGAGCCGTAGTAGCCCGCCTTGCGGTCTTTTTTGAGCACGATGTTGATGATGCCTGCACTACCCTCGGCGGAGAATTTGGCTGACGGATTGTCGATGACCTCGATGCGCTCGATGCTCTCAGCAGGCAACTGCTGGAGTATCTGCGCTCGGTTGTCGGCGGTGAGACCGCTGGCTCGGCCGTTAATCCACACCTCTACGCTGGTGTTGCCACGGAGAGAGATATTGCCATCGTTGTCCACCTCGACGGAGGGAATGTTCTCCAACACATCAGAGGCGGCACCACCGGCATTGGCGATGTCCTGTGTTACATCGAACGACTTCCGGTCCACTTCCAGTTTCATGCTGGAGCGTTGGCCCGTGACTGTTACCTCCTGCAATTGGCGGGAGTCTTCGCTCATATAGAGCACATTGTAATGGGTGGATGGTTTCGCGACGGTGACAGCAAACTGTCGCGTCAAATCTTTGTAACCTACAAACGAAAGAGTGAGTGTGTAATTTCCCGGGGGAAGGTCCGTGATGTCGAACGCACCGTCCAAATCAGTAACGGCACCCTTCACCAACTTTGTCTCACCTCGTGGTGAGACAACAACATTGACGAAGCCCAAAGGCTCGTCGGTTTTTTTGTCTTTTACCTTGCCACGCACTGTTCCCTGTGCCATGGCAATGGAAAAACCAGCAAAAAAAAGTAATAAAGTTCCAACAAATCGATTCATGATGAAATTTAGATGGTAATGGCGACAGATAGTTTAATGGACTACACCTATTTTAAATAAAATAAACCATCACTATGGACTTATCTTAAAAATTCGATGGCGGAATTGTAAAATTATGATATTTTTGCAGTACCTTTGCAGCGTCCAAACAAAAACGACGCTTCCAAGCGTCAAACAAAAGGAATGGAGGACCCATAGTTCAATGGATAGAATAAGTCTCTCCTAAAGATTAGATCCGAGTTCGATTCTCGGTGGGTCTACGAAAGCGGATGTCTCAGGATATCCACTTTTGTTTTTTTGTTGAAAATAATGCCACAAGAAACACACCATATCGCTTTTTTTCGTACCTTTGCATGACAACCTAAACAACCAAGCCTTATGATTGGAGCTATTATTGGAGACATCGTGGGCTCGAGATTTGAATTTTCCGATGCCCCACAACCCGGATTTGAATTGTTCACCGACGAATGCGGTTTTACCGACGACACTATCTGCACCATCGCCGTGGCTGATGCCGCCATGCACGGTGGCGATTACAAACAGGCATTACTGAAATGGTGCCGCAAATACCCCAACCCCATGGGAGGCTACGGGAGCCGGTTCTATCAATGGATCAACACAGACGACCCTGCCCCTAACAACAGTTGCGGCAATGGGGCGGCCATGCGCGTGAGCAGCATCGGATGGCTGTTTGATGATTTTGACCAAGTGATGGAAGAGGCCAAGCGTTCCGCAGAGGTGAGCCACAATCATCCCGAAGGCATCAAGGGGGCTCAATGTGTGGCCGCTCTCATCTATTGGCTGCGTACCTGCCGCATCATCAAGGATGATATAGAGAGGTCGGTAAAACGCAGTTTCGGCTATGACATTCCATCGATGGCCGACGTCAACAGGATAGGCAGCTTAGGTCATTTCGACGGCACCTGCCAGGAGACGGTTCCCATGGCCATCCGCTGTCTGATGGACGGCAACGACTTCGAAGATGTACTGCGCAAGGCCATCCTTGCCGACGGCGACACAGACACCAAGGGTGCCATCGCCGCATCCATGGCAGAAGCGCTCTACATCATTCCGGAAGAGATTGTGGAGAAAGCGTTCACCTATCTTCCCAACGATATGCTTGACATCATCAATGAGTTCATCAGCAGGCAAGTACAAGTAGAAGAATAAGCTATAGATACTATAGATACTATAGAAGCTATAGAAGCTATAAAAAACTATAACCCCCACCCCCAATAACAAATCAGACGAGCGATGTCTTCGCTCGTCTGATTTGTTTATCGTTTCTAGAAGCGGTTATTTCTTCTTGACAGGTTCTTTCACTTCTTTCTCAGCCACGGCCACTTCGCCTTCCTCAATCTTGCGACCCATGGTCAGATAAGCCACAGGAGCAGCAATGAAGATGGACGACAGCGTACCGAATATCACACCGAGAATCATGGCGAAGGAGAAGCTGCGGATGCTGGCGCCACCAAAGATGAAGATACAGAGCAACACTATCAACGTAGACACTGACGTATTGATGGTACGTGCCAGGGTCTGGTTCAGCGAACTGTTGAAGATGGTCTGCTTGTCACGTTTCTTATACAGGCGCAGGTTCTCACGTACACGGTCGAATACCACCACCTTGTCGTTGATGGAATAACCGATAACCGTAAGGATAGCACCGATGAATGTCTGGTCAATCTCCAACGAGAAGGGAACGATACCCCACAGGGCGGAGAAGAAACCGATAACGATGAGTGTATCGAGTGCCAAAGCTACGAGCGAACCGACAGAGAACGCCACGTTGCGGAAACGAATCAAGATATAGATGAAGATGGCGATGAGGGCCACGATGACCGAGATGATGGCCTTGTTGGTCACGTCACGGGCGATACTCGGACCCACCTTGGTACTACTGATAATGGAACCACCCTCACGAACATCGGGGTTCTTGAAGTCGGCCTCGTTCTTCTGGGTCACCAAACCAGCTTCGCTCAAAGCCTTGAACAGCTTGGCCTCAGCCTCATCGTCGACAGTGGGACTGTTCGACTCGATGTTCCAGTTCGTGGACACACGCACGGTCTTGCCATCAGTACCCAAGGCGATAACGCTTGTGTTGGCTTCCTTGCCATTCTTGTCACCCAGGGTGTTGATGAACTTGCCGGCCACAGCCTGACGCACCTTCTCCACAGGAGTAGCTTTATCGAGGGTGACAACATAGTTACGACCACCGGTGAAGTCGATACTGCGGCTCAAGCCACGGATGGCGAAGAAACCGATGAAAATCAACGCCATGATACCCCAGATGACGAAGGTCTTCTTGTACATGCCCATGAAGTTGAACTTCGTGTTCTGCAACAGGTTGCGCGAGAAACGGGTGGTGAAGTCAAGGTTGAGCCACTTGCCCTTCTTCATCATGTGCTCGTAGACCAGACGGGTAAGGAACACGGCGGTGAAGAACGAACAGCAGATACCGATGATCAAGGTAATGGCGAAACCACGTACAGGACCTGTACCGATGACTGCCAGGATGACACCCGTGATGATAGAGGTGAGGTTCGAGTCGAAGATGGCGGAGAAGGCGTTGCTGTAACCAGCTGTCAATGCTTGACGCACATTCTTGCCCGCCCGCAACTCTTCTTTCGTACGTTCATAGATAAGCACGTTGGCGTCCACGGCCATACCCAAGGTGAGCACGATACCGGCGATACCAGGCATGGTAAGCGCCGACTGGAACGAGGCCATGATACCCATCGTGAAGAACAGGTTGATCAACAGGGCACAGTTGGCCATCATACCCGGGATGAAGTCGTACATGAGAATCATGTAGAGCATCAGCACCACGAAAGCGATGATGAACGAAGTGATACCTTGTTTGATGGACTGGGCACCGAGCGACGGACCCACCACCTCTTCCTGTACGATACGTACGGGAGCCTTCATACGACCTGACTTGAGCGTGTTAGCCAAGTCCTTGGTATCTTCCACAGTGAAACTACCGCTGATCTGCGAGTTACCACCAGTAATCTCCTGGTTTACGTTAGGAGCGCTGTAAACGAGGTTGTCGAGCACGATGGCAACGGGCTTGCCGATGTTCTTCTTGGTGAGGTTGGCCCAGCTGCGGGCGCCGTCCTCATTCATCTGCATGGTAACAACGGGACGACCGGTGAAGTGGTCGAACTCGTCGTTGGCACCCTCTATCACGTCACCCTCCAACGGCGCACGGCCATCGGCGGTGGTAACGCGCAAGCAGTAAAGCTCATAGATACGTTTGTTGTTGGGGATGCGGTCGCTGGGTTTAGCACTCCACAACAGTTTCACATCCACGGGCAACGTTTGGCGTGCCTCGTTGGAGTGGAGGATGGTATTGATGGCAGCGGTATCAGCCACGTTGGCCATACCGACCACACAATACTGGTCACGGCTGAGCTGCAACATATCAGTCAACTTCTTCTCGCCGGCAGCCAACGTGGTAGTGGCGGCTGGTGTCTTGGCCTTGGCAGTGTCAACAGCGGTGGTGTCCTTGGCGGCTGGTGTGGCAGCTGTGCTGTCAGCAGCGGCGGGAGCACCATAAGCCATGCTCAGCTGGCTGAGATACGGAGCGATTTCCGCGCTTTGGTAGGTCTCCCAGAACTCAAGGTTGGCACTACCCTGCAGCAGCTTACGCATACGCTCGGGATCTTTCACACCCGGCATCTCCACCATGATACGGCCTTCCTGGCCCTCCAGCATCTGGATGTTGGGCTGAACGACACCGAATTGGTCGATACGGTTGGTGATAACGTTCTTAGCGTCGGTAACGGTCTCGCTCACTTTCTTGCGGAGGATGCTCTCCACCTCGTCGTCGCTGCTGTTGGTCTTCACCTCAGGCAACTGTTGCGTGGCGAACACTTCGGCCAGACGATGACCTGGTGCGTTCTGCTGGTAATGTTTAATGAACAGCGAGATAAAATCGTCTTGTGTCTGCTCTTCCTCGGCACGCGCTTCCTGCATGGTCTTCAGGAAAGCGGCGTCTTTCTTGAAACCGGCCAAGTTCTCCACCAGGTCGGGCACAGACACTTCGAGAATCACGTTCATACCGCCCTTGAGGTCCAAACCGAGACCCACCTGAGTTTCCAAACACTTTTGGTAGGAATAGATTCCCAGGTATTTCACGGAGTCCTTATAGTCCTGCTGGGCTATGGGATCTTTGATTTTAGCGGCTTGCTTGTCATAATAACTCGTAGCCACCGAGAACGACAAGTAGAAGATACTTGCCAGCGTCAAGAGTACGGCTGTAACGATTACAATTCCTTTGTTTTGCATTTTGTTTATGGTTGTTTTTGATTATTTTTTCCGCCAATACACGTTTTAGCGTGCAAAGATAGTCATTTTTTCATATTTGGGAAAAAAAATGTACTTAAATATTCATTTTTTAAGGATTTGCGCGTCTTTTTAGCCAGCAGAAGATGGGATAATGGTCGCTATCGGTGATTGACCGGTCCACTTCGCAGCTGTATGGTTCATAAGACTTTGAGCAAAAGATATTGTCGATGCGCACATACATGCCGTAGCGTTGGAAGGTAAAACCCAGACCTGTGCCGGCTTCGGCAAAACAATCGCGCAGCCCGCGTCCTATGGTGTGGTGGACATATGACAGGGGCGAGTCGTTGAAATCACCACACACGATGATGTGGTCGCCACCTTTTTCCGCAATATAACGCGCCACGGCATCGGCCTGCGGAGCGCGTTTGGCCTGTGCCTTTTTGAGTTTCGAAAGAAAATGTTTTTTCTTCACCTTGGGCTTTTTGCCCTCTACCATCTGGTTGAACAATTTTTTCTCATGCATGGAGAAACCCACCGTTTCCAAGTGGTTGTTCACCACCAACACCGTATCGCCGTCGATGAGCAGCCGCGAGGCCATGCTCTGGTTGCCGCGCGAAGAATAGCTGATGCGCTCGCTGTCGAGAATGGGGAAACGGCTGTAGATGGCTAGACAGTCACCATCATGTCTGTACATGATGCTGTCGCGGTAAGGATAGAGCGGATTCAGGGCCTCATCGATAAGCCGGGCATCATATTCATGCGGACTGGCTTCCTGCAAACAGATGATGTCGGCATCACTTGCCGCCAAATAGTCGACAATGGGATTGTGTCCCTGCTTTTTGTATTCCCAACCTGCCCAAAGGAAGACATTGAACGACAACACCTTGATGGAACCTTCTGGAGGCGGGGTACTTAAATTGATAGGTACGTATGTGCGTATAGGCGCATAAGCCAACAACAAGCCAGCGATGGGCAGGAGCATCATGCGCTTGCGCACCATGAACCACACCAACAGCATCAGCACATTGAGAATGAGAAAAAGGGGGAATATCAGCCCCGAAAGACTCAGCAGGGGATGCTCCTTGGGTGACAGATATCCCGAATAGCCGGAAATCAGCATCAGGGCAATGACCACCACGTTGAAAACCAGCAATATCCAGAAAAAAATCTTACGAAACGTGCGTGCCATGAAAGCTATTTCTTGTTACCCGCGTCGAAAAGCTTGCGCTTCTCTTCCTTCGTGAGACTATCATAGCCGCTTTTGCGTATCTTGTCGAGAATAACGTCTATCTCGTCCTGTTCGCGCTGCTTGCGCACATTGTATTGTTCGTCGGTCTCGCGATGTGTGGGTTCCTCATGCCGAGACTGTGGTTCGGAATCGCGATGGCTGCGACGCTCCCAGTTGCCACGCAGATTGTCGAAGAACTGCTGACCCTTGCTGCGCCCATAGTTGCTGCCAGAGTCGGGGTGTCGTTGCCAATAACGTATCATGAGGAAACCGAAGAGCATACCGCCAAGGTGGGCAAAATGAGCCACGTTGTCGTTCGACGTGCCCAAGGCTGAGAACAGTTCCACCGCCACGTAGAAGATGACGAACCACTTCGCCTTGATGGGTATGGGGAGTGGGAAAATGAAAATGCGCTCGTTGGGGAATATCATGCCGAAGGCGAGAAGGATGGCATAGATGGCTCCCGAGGCTCCAACGGTGGTCCATGCGTTGAGCGCCACCGCCAATTCCTGACGCAAGGAGAACACCTCACCCAGACCAAGGCCCGTGCTCACACAGAGCGACACCAACTGTGACACCTCTTGCAGCAGACCGGCGCCCAAACCGCAGGAAATGTAATAAAAAAGGAATTTTTTCGGTCCCCACGTCCTTTCAACCACGCAGCCGAACATCCACAAGGCAAACATATTAAAGAAGAGATGCTCCCATCCACCGTGCATGAACATATAGGTGACAAACTGGTAGAGATGGAAATCACTGGCCATGAAGAAATGCAACCCGAAAATGTCATTCAGGTCCACTCCCTTGGACTTAAACACCAACATCGCGATGAAAGCGATGATGTTAACTATCAACAGATTTTTGGTAACGGTGGGTATGCTGCGCATGGTTTTATTCTTATGGATTAAGTTTGCTAATTGGCCGCAAATTTACTAAAAATATCCGTTATTTGGCACAAAATCAGCGGTATACACGATTTTTTTCAATATTTTCTTCACTTTTTTCCCTTTTTTGTTTGTTTTATGAAAGGAATCGCTTATATTTGCCACGAAAATCGTCAATTCGTTTCATATTTTTAACCCAATAATTAATAACAATCATGAACAAAACAGAACTTATCGAGAAAATCGCCGCTGGTGCCGGGATGACCAAAGTGGATGCCAAGAAAGCATTGGACGCTACATTGAAAGCTATCAAAGAGGCTGTTGTAGCAGGTGATAAAGTGGCCCTCATCGGCTTCGGTACATTCAGCGTGGCTGAGCGCCCCGCTCGTGAAGGTATCAACCCCCGTACCAAAGAGAAGATTAAGATTGACGCCAAGAAAGTGGTCAAATTCAAGGCCGGTGCCGATTTGGCTCTCTAATTTTGTTAAGAAAAAATCAAAAAGGTGTCTTCACGAGAAGACACCTTTTTTTGTGGTGAGAGGTGAGGGGTTACGGTTGTTTGCCGATATAGGCGAGGATGCCGCCGTCAACATAGAGGATATGTCCGTTCACGGCATCCGAAGCGTGTGAAGCGAGGAACACGGCGGGACCGCCCAGTTCCTCGGGATTGAGCCAGCGACCGGCAGGTGTCTTGGCGCAGATGAACGAGTCGAAGGGATGGCGGCTGCCATCGGGCTGGCGCTCGCGCAAGGGTGCCGTCTGAGGTGTGGCGATATAGCCCGGGCCAATGGCATTGCACTGAATATTGTACTCGCCATACTCGGAACAGATATTGCGCGTGAGCATCTTCAGGCCGCCCTTGGCGGCGGCGTATGCGGATACCGTCTCACGGCCCAGCTCGCTCATCATCGAACAGATGTTGATGATTTTCCCCTCACGGCGTTCCATCATCTCGGGAATAACGGCCTTGGTCATGATAAAAGGTCCCACGAGGTCGATGTCGATGACCTGCTGGAACTCCTCCCGTTTCATCTCGTGCATGGGTATGCGCTTGATGATGCCCGCGTTATTTACAAGGATATCGATATGTCCGAGTTGGCGACGGATGTCCGCCACCATCTTCTGCACATCGGCCTCGTTGGTCACATCACACAAGTAACCGTGAGCATCAATGCCCAAGTCACGATAGTCGGCCAAAGCTTTGTCCAGATGTTCCTGACCGCGACAATTAAAAGCGATCTGCGCACCGGCTTTTGCCAGTGCCTCGGCAATAGCGAAGCCAATGCCATAAGCTGCACCGGTCACCAATGCCACTTTCCCTTTGAGTGAAAATAGGTTCATAGTTGTTTCTATTTTAATTCCCCAATCTTCGAAAAATCCTGGTCGCCATAATCGAGGTTCTCACCACCCATGCCCCAGATGAAAGTGTAGTTGTGCGTGGCGGCGGCACTGTGGATGCTCCATTCCGGTGAGAGCACCGCCTGGTCACCTTTCATCCAGATATGGCGCGTCTCTTCCACCTCACCCATAAAATGACAGACAGCCTGTTCCTCGGGCACTTCGAAATAGAAATACGCCTCCATACGGCGACTGTGCACATGGGCGGGCATCGTGTTCCACACCGAGCCCGTGGCCAACTCCGTCATGCCCATCTGCAGTTGACAAGTGGGCAACACCTGGTTGACCAGCATTTTGTTGATGTCGCGTTCGTTGCTCATCTCCAGACTGCCCATGTGGGCCACCACGGCATCTTTCTTCGTCACCTTCTTGCAAGGATATTCCTTGTGGGCGGTCGTGCTGTTGAAATAGAACTTGGCGGGGTTCTTCCCGTCTTTGCTCTCGAAGAACACGTCACGGTCGCCACGGCCGATGTAAAGGGCTTCCTTATAGCCAAGCGTGAACTCTTCATCGCCCACACGGACAATGCCCTCGCCACCCACGTTGAAGATACCCACCTCGCGGCGTGTGGTGAAGAATGGGGCGCGCAACGGGTCGATGGCCTCGAGTTTCAACGACTCTTCCACTGGCATGGCACCGCCCACCACCATTCGGTCGTACATTGAATACACCATGTTCACCTCATCTGCGGCAAAAACCTTTTCAATGAGGAAATCACGGCGGATACGCGCCGTGTCGTAATGCTTCGCATCCTCGGGGTGCGCGGCATAGCGTACTTCATAATTGGTTTTCATATTTCAATAAGTGTTTTTTTGATTTGTTAGTGCAAAGATACGATGAAACATGCAGAAAATCAAAAAAAACAATTTTTTTTCATAATCCTTGTAGTTTTTGTAACTTTGTTGCGTCTAAAGTGTGAAAATCAATCGGAAAAGACAACAATGACAACTTTGGAAAAACAGTTTGCGCAAACCATCGCAGAACACAAGAGCACCATCTACACCGTGTGCTACATGTTCTCGAAAGATGCCGACGAAGTGAACGACCTGTTTCAGGAGGTGTTGGTCAACATCTGGAAAGGATTCGAAAACTTTGAGCATCGAAGTGACATCAAGACGTGGATCTACCGCATCGCCCTCAACACCTGTATCTCTCTCGACAGAAAGAAACGACGCAGCAGCGAGGCTAAGCTGACCATGGACATCAACCTTTTCGAGGACCGCGACGAAGACACGCGACAGGTGGACATGCTTCACAAGCGTATCTCACGCCTGCAACCCTTCGACAGGGCCATCGTCCTTCTCTGGCTGGAAAACCTCTCCTATGAGGAAATCGGACAGATTGTCGGCATCACCACAAAAAATGTCAGCGTTCGCCTTTTCCGAATCAGAGAACAATTGAAACAAATGTCAAACAATTAAATTTCACACATTATGAGCAACAACGATTTCGAATTCGAGAATATGCGTGAGCAGATGGCCACGCTGAAGAAGAAGCTGGAGCAGCAGGAGATAGTGAACGACCACATCATCCGCCAGTCAATGAAGAAAGCTGCCGGTAACATCAACCGCACATACATCTGGGTGATTGCCCTCGGTCTGCTGATGGTTCCATACGGTTATTGGGCCTTCGTGATGTTGTCGGGCCTTTCCGTCGCCTTCTGGATTGGCACAAGCATCTTAATGCTGGTATGCGCAGGAGCCACCTATTACAATAAGAGGAACCTCAATGACGCGAACCTGATGACGAACAACTTGGTGGACGTCCGCCGTCGTATAGCCCGCGCCAAGAAGTTTGACAACGACTTTCTTTTCTTCGGCATCCCCGCCATCCTGATTTGGTTGGCTTGGTTCTTCTACGAATTATACAAAATCGACAACGACTTGTTCAACCAGCCAATGTCTTGGGGCGCCTGCGTCGGAGCGGTCATCGGTACGGCCATCGGCCTCTCCATCCACTTCAAGAACCAACGTCAGTACAAGGAGATTATCGAACAGATAGACGAACTGACGGAATAAACACGAGGAACTACCATTCATCAACCGCGCCCAAAACTCAAAAAAAACGAGATTTGGGCGCGGTTTCTATTAATTGGAAATTTTTTCTTGCAAAAAGACAAAATTTCTCCGATAGTCATACATAAAAAGCAAAAAACAACCCAAATTCCCCGTCCCCCGTGAGTTTAAAGGTCGTTTGATAAGGGTTAATAAACGAAATTTTTATCTAATCTTGCTGCCGGGATTATTTGATTATTGTAATACACAAAAGGAATGGAGGCAGGGCAGAACAAGGAATTGAAATGAGGCCAATTGTTGTATTGGTTTCTTGCATAATAAATATACTCAATCTCTTTATTCTTTCCTGTTGGATGTACAATTTCACCGAACAGATCGGCAAATTCAGCTTTATAGTCGATATTGGATAGCAAAATAAAATCTATTCCTCTTATATTGGAATATCCGATGATCCTGTAATTATAATCAAGAATGAACTTATCACGAATCTCTTGTTTTTCTATATGATAGAGGTCTATAACACGTGTAATGTTTTTCTTGTGGAAATACAATACAAACCCATTGTCTTCGGATTGTTCATCGGAAGTGTGTACGGCATTATCAGCGACTTTCTCAAGATAAAATATCAATGTGTCATTGGTTATAGCGAATTCATCAAGAATAAAGCCATTATTTTCATCAACCTCTTCATTGTTGGATACATGAGTCGTTTCTTTATGACAACCAATCAAAAATAGGATCAAGCAAAAGAAAACGCTAATTAAATGTTTCCGTCTTATATATTTTATTTTCATCATAATACTGTATTAAGTTGTTATAAACATCATATATCCTGAAAA
Organism: Prevotella sp.; assembly: GCA_017538105.1. Classification (GTDB taxonomy): domain Bacteria; phylum Bacteroidota; class Bacteroidia; order Bacteroidales; family Bacteroidaceae; genus Prevotella. The sequence goes on from JAFYJN010000008.1 coordinate 24,796, forward strand.
TAATATCAGGATGGCGGCTTGCTGTTAAAAAATCCTCACCGCTAATAGACATAAAGACTAAAGAACCCATATTAGACTGTAAGGTCTCTCGCGAGAGAACATGAGAATGGTCAAATGTATTAACAATAAAGCCGTATTGTTGCAATGCATATAATATATCTATTGAATTCGATACATCCCTTTCTTTATGCCTTGTCGTTAGTATGTTTGTTGAAAATTGACCAATAGTACCTGATATTCTTGCCCATTCTACTTCGGTGTTTCTAATTAACAATCTGAAAAGGATTTCTGATTGTTGTATATCGTTAACTTGCAAAATAGTACTCCGCTTGCTATTTGAATACAATTTAATAGTTCCCTCTGGAAATTCAGCTATTAGTTTATTAGTTTCTTCTGAATAGACCCTATCTTTTTTGTTATTTAATCCGACTATTGAAAGAATTTGTTGTCCGATGTTAGTAATCTCATAAAAGTATCCTTTTTGATTATACTTATAGTCCTTTTTGCCGTTAGGATCAATACGATTCACGGGATCACCTTCGCAATAAGCGAATGGACTAATCTCAGGATTCTTCTCTGCCAAGGAATCCATGGTCGTGAACCGCCCACCCACGACAGGATCCATCCACCTCGCGCTGAAGTCGTACTCGTCAAGGGGCAGGGTGCGCTCCAGCTCCTTCCCGCCGAACTTGTAGGGCTGCACCGTGCCTCCCGTGCTCTGCTTGCCGAAGAGCGTGCCGTCGGGGTAGTACTGGTTCCGCTGCTCCACCGTGCCGTCCTGGCTCATCACAATCCGCACGCTGCCAAGGTGGTCTTTCAGATAGTAGTGGTAGAGGGGCTCGCCGCGCTCGTCGAAGGTGACGTAGCCCTCCTCCGTGAGCAGCATCGACAAAGTGTCGTTGCGGTATATCACGTTGCCGCAGTAGTCGGTCACCGCCTGCGGGTCGTTCTGGTTGATAGGGGGAAGGATGGGTCCCACGATGCCGCCGCCCATGGGTTCGTTCCCGCCGATCGTGGAGGCAAGACCGATGGGGCCGCCGGGGTTGAAGGTGGGTATCGTCCAGTATTCCGCCCTGAGCTTGTTTCCCGCCGCGTCGTAGGTGAACTTCATCTTCGTGTCGTCGGAAAAGGTTATTTGTCCCGGCAAATTTAGCGAATTATATTCAATTGACGTAATTTCCCGGTTCAAATCTTTCGTCATGTTGCCGTTTCCGTCGTATTCGTACTCCACGGCGCTGTCCGCCAGGTCCTGGAAGTGGTGCGCCGCGTTGTACGTGGGCTGCGAGGCGACCGCGTCGTCGCACTTGACCAGGCGGTTGTCGTCGTACTCCATCGTCAGGTCGTCGATGAGTCCCGCGCCGCTGTCCTTCGGGCCTCTCCTCTTGAGCGAGGTGACGTTGCCCATCGCGTCGTAGGTGAGGTTCTCGTTGAAGGTCTGCGCGTTGGTGCCCAGCGAGCTGCCCGTGCGGTAGTTGGCAGCCGTGAGCCGCCCCATGCCGTCGTAGGTGAACCTGTAGCCCCTGTAGTCGGTGACGGAGCTGCCCGTCCACAGCATGGCGCTGACCTTTCCGGACCATTGGGGCGCGGAGGGCGTTATGCCCCACGACGTCCCCTCGTAGGCCAGCACTTCGAGGAACCGCTGACCCTGTATCTTCGTCGGCCACGAGCGGACGTTGTAGTCGTAGGAGGTCGTCTCCAGCCCGCCAGTTACCTTCGCGGCCACACGTCCCATCGCGTCGTAGGTATAGCGTGCGATCATTACGGGCGAACTCCCGTTAACCGAGTGGGTGACGGTGAGTGGTCTGCCGACATGGTCGTAGGCGTATGTGTACCTTTCCGTGAGCGTCGCTTTCCGTGGTGCGGAGTGTACCAGCTCCCTTTCCACCGGCCTTCCCGTGAAGTCGTAGCCGGTATATTCACTGTCGTAACCTCCGAGGATGTTCCTGTTGTGCGTCTGTATCAGCCGCTCCCTGGGGTCGTAATAGAATGCCGCGAGGCTATAGACCGGCGTGTCCGCCAGCGGCAGCCTCGCCGCAGCCTTTCCGGTAACCAGCCCGTAATGCCATCTAGCCTGTCTGCCTCCGGGCTTGCCCTTCCTGAAGGACAAGGAGTCGATGCCTTCCGCGAAAACATAGCTGTCGTAATAGGTGGCGGTGAGAGCCACGGCTGCGGCGAGCGTGACGTTGGACACGGTGTAGCCGAGCAGCTGGCCCGTTCCCGTGAATGCGCACCTGGGAGCCTGTACGGCATACAACTGCGCGTCTGCCGTTGGCACGTCGTAGGTACACAGGCCCGTGAGGCATTCCCTCCCCAGCGAATCGTAGGCGTGGAAGGTGCTCTTTCCGAGCGTCCGCTGCACGGCATCCTGCGTGTATGCCACCCGTCCGTCGGTGTCGGCGGCTATCCTCGTCCATCCCGCCCCGGGTTTCTTCACGCCGCACACCCTGCGCAGGCCGTCGTGGCGGTAGAGGTAGGCGTAGTCATCAAGCGCGGACTGCGGGACGGTGCCCGACGACGGGTTGCCGCCGATGGCCGGCGGAAGCACGGCACACAGCAGACCGTCGACGGTATAGACATAGTACGTGTCGAGGAAGGTCCTGGAGTTCCCCGTGCCCAGCACAACCCTGTCGAGCACCGTATTCCCCCTCCTGTCTGTGAACCGCAGGCGCGAACGCCCGTCCTCATCCGCCGTCCTCGCCACGGAGAGCGTTCCGTCGGGATAGGTGCCCGCCACAGTGATGACGGAACCCTGCTCGGTGACGGTGGCTGCCGTATGCCTGAGGCACGTGAGCGAGTCGGCGCCGTCCTTGTTCGTCATGTACGCACTGTTGCATGCACGTCCCGCCTGCCGCCATGCCGCCCCCGGACCATACCGGGACACCTCCCTGCCGAGCGGTGCCGCCTCGTACAGCAGCAGCGATGACGGGTCGGTGTCGCCGTAGGCGGTGACGGCGGCCGAGCGTACGTCGACAGGCTCCGCGCACATACTGGCAGCAGCCGTCATGGGCACGTCCTGCCACACGGCTGTCGTACGCCCCCAGGCGTCGTACTGCCACATGGTGAGCAGGTCGCGCCCGTCGGGAGCAGCACCTACCCTCACATGCTGCGTATCCCTGTCCAGCCCGTCGGGATAGGATACCTCGAGCGTGCCGTCGTCAGGGTTTTCCGACCGTGCGGTGAACACAGCCACGTAGGGGTAGCCCGCGTACTCCAGCAGCTTGGGCACCGGCACGGTGTCGAGCGTATCGGGCAGATACGGCGTGAGCGGCCCGAAAGGGTCAATCTGTGCGGACGCGTTGAGCGCGGCGGCGGCAAAGGCCGCCAGGACGGCAGCTTTCCTGCCGTGAATGCTGTTGCCTTTCTTCTCCATAGCCTTCATGTGTCAGTATTGGTAGTCGTACCTTTTTAGTATATGACGGATCTTCTCATCCCCTGTTCCCTGGCCGTCATCGGCATCCTCGTAGAAGTAGCTCTCACGGAGCCGCCCGAAAGTGTCGTACTTGTACAGCGTGTTGTTACCGTCGGGATCCATCTCACCGACGAGGCGCAGCCCGTCATAGAGGAACAGCCTGACCAGCACGCGGGGTAAGTACTGCTGCTGCATCAGGCCGAAGTATCGGAACGGGTAGAAATCGTCCTCCCTCATCATTTCGAAATCGTCGAGACTGACGGCGGCGTTGGCCTTCTCCGCCGTAACGTTGTCCACACGCGCCATGATGCGCTGCCCCTTCTTGCCCCAGAAGAGTACCGTGCGCAGCCCGTCGCGCGTCAGTTCCTGCGGGTTGCCGTAGGCATCGGTGGCATGTACGGTGTAGCAGTGCCTGACGTACTGTCCCCCGTATGACGTGGCCACGTCCTGCAGGTAGGGTATGCCCGTGGCGGTGGTTGCGTAGGTGTTGGTCACCGTTCTTGTCAGCCCGCCGTCCTGCTCCGTCATCGTCACCGGGGGGTTGAGCAGGTGCCGCTGCACCATCCACTGGCAGCCTGCCACGTCGGCGGGGTATGCGTAGGTGACGGTGTGCGTCGTTCCGTCGCTCATGGGCGACGACTCGGAGGAGACCAGCCGGGAAGAGTTGTAAGCGACTGACTTCGATATCGTGAAGGGCGTGGCGATCCCCGGGGTGTAGGTGCTCTCTGTAACCAGTGTGGGGAGATACGAGCACGTCCTGGTCTTGGTGAGCCATCCCGCTCCAGCCGCCGAGGGGTTGGGATCCGTCGGGAAAATGACAGCCTCCTGATAGGCGGTGACCATGTCTGCGTGAGCTGTCGGAGAGTAGGTGATGCGCTGCTCGTAGAGCTTCCTCCCAAGGGAGTCGAAGCGTTCCACGGACTGCAGCCTGCCGCGTTCATGCGACCGGCTGGTGAACGGGAAGGCCGCAGAGCTGCCCACGGGTGTCTGGTAGTACGCGGCGGTGTCAGGGTGCGCCACGCCATGGATGTCGGTGCCGTAGTTCGAGAAGCGGTAGTGTGTGAAGCCGTGGGAGGTGCCGCTTCCGTCGAGGGTCTCCTCGATGACCGATGAGTAGCCCACGTCGGGCGTGTTGTGCGACGTGGTGTGCATACGGTAGCCCGTCGCAGACTTGAGTTCCAGATAAGCCCCTCCGGCGGTGTACGTCAGCTCGTATGGCGGCGTACCCGCCGATATGCCGCTGCTGTTCTGACCGCCGATGGTGTCGGAATAGTGGTATTTCCTGCAAACGGATCGGTTGCCGTACCTGTCACTCTCGTTTATCTCCTTCACCCGCAGGCCGCCGACGTGTGAAATGCCGGGAACGGGAACGACCGTGGCGTGGTCTGCTCCCACTGTGGCGGAGCAGTCGTTGAGTTCATAGGTAAACTGGGTTACCGCCCCCGTGGGCCACGTAATCCTCGTGAGTGTCTCGGCCTTGGTGTACGTCAGGTTGGGCATGACCACGCCGAAGGTGGGGGCGGGTGTGCCGGACAGCGGGTAACTCTCACCTGTATAGTATCCCCACGAGTCGGTCTTGGCCATGACGCAGTTCACAGGCATCTGTGCGCCGTAGTCAAACGAATAGCAAGGCATGTTGTCCGCAGATGTATTCTCGGGAATGGCCGGCAGGTGCGTCTGCGGCGTATATGTCTTGGCTGGAATCCCCTCCCTGAACTCCATGCGCTCGAGTTTGTACTTGCCGAAACGCCTGATCTTGAAGAACACAGACCACGGCTTGTCGCCAAGCTTGCTCTCGAAGGCCATGCGGTAGAGGTACTTGTACTTAAGCGTCGAGCTGATCCTCTCCCTAATGACGGCATCGGATTCGCCTGGGAGCGAGCCTACGCCCATGAACACGAAGAACTGATTGACGGGATCCTCCTGCTCGATGAAGTACACGGGGCCGCGAATTTGCCCTCTCTGCGACCAGTACAGCGACTCGCCGAAAAGGTCGCCGTAGTCGGAGACACTCTCGTAGTCGAGGGTTACCTTCTCGCTGTCTGTCTCGATTGTCTTCAAGAGGACGGGGAAGAGCAGGAAGCCCGTATAGCCTTTCCTTCCGGTGTTGTAGGGGTCGGTAATGTAGGTGTATGCACCGTAGAGGTTGACGTACTGCGGGACATACCTGATGTCGCACATCAGGCAGTCAGTGTCGTAGGTCAGCGTGATGATCCTGTTAGAAGGCGTGGTTATCTTGGTGAGCTTCCACGTAGTGGGGATGAGGTCGCTGTTATTACGGTTGTAATAGGGAATGCTGAACTCCGTGGCCTGGATCCCGCCGAACTCGTACCTGCAGCCGTCTGGGGTGACGAGGGTGAACTTGTTGAAGAAGCGGTTGTTGCGGATGTTTCCCGTCCAGTTGTTCGTGTTGATCCTCGTGCGTATCTGCTGCAGACCGATGAAGCCCTCGCCTTCTGAAGGATTGAACTCCACCTTGATGTCGTCGTCGGAGACCACCGTCCATCCTCCCTGTGCGTTGAGGTAGAAGTTGCCCGTATAGCCGCAGAAGTCGAAGGCGAACTCGTCGGCAGTCAGCTCATAGTGCCCGAAGTCGTCGAGGAAAGCACCGCCCGTATGCGCAGCGAACTGGGTATCGGTGATGCCCGCCATCTCCGTGGCATGGCCGTAGAACCCCCTCGCCACGCCGTTGGAGTTCATCTTCTCGTCGGGCTCACAGCGCACGGTGCGCGTAATCTGCCCTCCTGCCCGCAACGTCCATCCGACACCCAGGGAGCCGGGCTGCTGGTGCGGCCTGACGGAGGCGAGGTGATAGGAGATGGAGACGGGCATGCCGTAGGCTCCCGTCTTGATTTCGTGAATGGGTATGTTGATCTCGGGAACGCCGGTGAAAAGACTCACGGGTACGGAACCGTATGTGCCCAGGTGCGCCGCATCGGGAGCCTGGATGTTCTCCACGGGCATCAACTGGCCGGAGGCCGGCAATGTGGCTGCTATGGCGGCTATCACAGCAAGTAAAATCTTCGTTTTCTTCATCATGTTGGATAATAATGTTTAGGGTTTAGGGTAGAGTGTTTAGTGTTCTGACTCGTCGCTTGTCTCTCGTCACTTGACCGTTATCTTCGCCGTCTCTTTCCGGCCGTCTGCCCATATCGTGAGGGTGAACACGCCGCGCGTGCAGCGTGAGAGGTCGACAACGGAGGTGTGCTGCCCGGCGGAGAGAATGGCTTCGGGCAGCAGCCAGACGGTCTTGCCGTCGGAGGTGAAGATGGCGGCGGCGAAGGAGGCATTGCGGGAGAGATACCATGTGAGCTGTCCGGAAAGACCGCCGCCGTAGGAGGTGAGGGAATAGGAGGTGAGCGGGGAACCGCCTGGGGAAAGCGGGCCGGAGCCCTCCCCGCCTCGGGCAAGCAAAAATGTGCCGCCGTTGACGCTTGATCCGCCACCTGTTGACAAACCGGCAACATTTTCACGCAGCCGTTCGTTCTCGGGATCGTAGGCCAATGTCTCCTGCTCTCGCGGAGAAAGGTAGAAGGCCTCGGTGGCGGAATCATCACCGTAGGCCTCCGTGGTGACGGTGAGCACGGGATAGCGGTAGCCTCCGGCGAAGAAATGATAGGTGTCGGTGGTGCGGAGGAGCCTGTCGCCCTGCATCCGTCCATGGACGCTGTCGGCCGTGAAGGGAGGCAGGCTGTCGAGCAGTGCCTCCATGGCGGGGCGCGTATATACGGGCAGCAGGTCGGCTCCCTCGCGGCGCACCACGTGCAGGCGCAGCACGTGGCGCAGGGTGTCGCCGCCGGGGGTGACCATCGTGCCGGATGCATCGGCCTTGACGGTGGTGTGGCCGAAGGTGCGGCAGTAGGTGCGCTCGCAGTACTGCGAGGTGCCGTGGAAGGGGGCGGAGAGGCTGTCGCCGTAGGCGAAGGGGTAGCGCAGCAGTGTCTCGGGCATGGTGTATCGTATGAGCCACTGGTTGTTCTCCGTCCCCGGGGAGAGAAGGGTGTCGCCGCGCAGCAGGGTGTAGCGGCGGGTGCGGCGTGCGATGGCCATGAGCGTATCGGTGGTATCGGAGGGTAGCAGATACTCTACCTTCAGCTTTCCGTCCATCTCGTGCAGGTCGGAGAAGTCCCACATGCGCCCGCGCCCTGCCTCGCCCACGTCGGGAGGTGCCACCTGCACCTCATTCAGCAGGTCGCCCTCACGCGGCGCGTTGGCCGGAGAGGTGAGCACCTGCGCTGAGACCGATTCAGAAACAATCATCAGTATTACAATTATGGAAACGTTCGTTTTTACGAATCTGTTTATGTGTTTACCTTTCTGTCGCATTGATTTCTATTCTCCAGTTTGCTTAATGGTTATGCTTTTTTGATCCTCTTCGTAGTATCCCATGACCGAAAAACGGAATTCTCGTTTTTTACCTGAATTATTTTCTGTAGCTGTCAATTCTATTTCCTGATCACTTACCTTCTTTATTTTCAACCAGTCAGTCTGTATATATGGATAGGTTTTTGTATGCTCGCCTCCATATTCAAAATCATTACCTGTTATATATTCTACACCGGGGTTCATCGTGTTGTTTATATACAATGACATTTCCCTGTTGCCATTTTGTCTAAGTATGTGGATTCCTCCTGTTGAAGGGAATTGGTAGGATGCAGGGAAAAGAGGGGTCGTGTCATCTTCTCCCTGACAGGAAATGACAAAGAATATGGACATGGCACAGAGACTGCTCAAAATATGGTTCTGGAAGTAAAAAAAGGATATTGCGTTGTAATGGCGTTGTCGTATTTTCATAAGATAGTGAAACAGATTTCTTTAAGTTAAATACTAACGATATATGAAATGAAGCTAAGGATGTATACAGAAGAAATGGAATTCATGGTTGTATTTTTTGGGGGCTGTCGTCAAGAATTGAGGATTAAGCAGGTGTTCCATATAATAGCCATTTGGGACGTTCCATTGACCCATATTGACATGAATCATATCATAATTGTCATAGTACTTTTTATATCCATCAATGATGTATGCGTGACCTTTTCCTCTTTCCCATAGTCCGAGAAAATCAGATTTTGTCCTTGAACAAGCCAACACAATCCCATTTGGATAATCTCTTAGGGTCGACCTGATATACTGAGGACCTTCTTCCATAATCATAGTGCCGTTTCTGGTGAATAGAGGAACAGCATCTTCTGTATCAGCAGAACTGCCATCATCACCATAGTCCATGTCAACAGCGATTCCTATAAGATGAATAAACCTTGCGACAGTATCGCAGATTTCAGGGTAATAATATTCATAATCAATATTTTTGAAAAGAATCATATTATCATAATTCAAGGGAAGTCCATTGAAATTATTTGTATGCCGGGTCACAGTAAACGCTTGAGCGGTTGCCACAGCAACACATCCCGCATAATTACTGGGGCAATATCTTGCAAAAACTCCTTGTTGTTTCCATTCTACCTGAACTTTCGGCAAGACCTCTTCTTCCAACTCCCAAAGTGGATTTGGTTGCCAAGTGACAGGTTCATGGCCATCTGGGGCATTCCAACATTCAATGTCAATCATTCGTGACAGAATTAAATTCATCGGGTTCTCGTCAATGTCCCTATTAACAAAACCTGAAAATGTGAAATTATTATCTTCCAATTCTGCAACTACTTCTGGAGCTGTTGCATATGCTGGAATTAGAATTGTTCCATCGCCAATGTTGGCGGCATATACAAGTGTATCAGGAAAATTGATAGAGTCCTCATAACTTATAAGTGAGGCATTTATAGCATCACGACGACGAAAAACTTGTATTTCCGGGGAATTGTTATTGCCGCTGATATGGCGCTTGTTCCTTTTGATAGAAGCATTGTGTTCGCAATAATGACTAACAATATTGTTTACTTCATCTAATGATCTAACGCTTATCTCTTCTATTATTGGATTTGAAGTGTTGTTTACTTGGAAGGGTAAACTATTCTCTAATCCATCATTACAAGATATACTCGTCAACAGTATGGCAAATAAGATAAGAATGTGAATTCGTTTCATAATGATGGAATTGGTATTTTTGTTTATTATATGAATTTAACATAGTTCATCTTAGGAAGGGGGGTAGGCGGATTACCACTTCATGGTAATGAGAGGAATAGTATTATTATGGTTCATAATGTTTCTTAAAAATCCGCCGCGCCCGCCGGGGAGATGCACCTCCCCGGACGGACGGTTACGGCGGCAGTAAAATCAGTCCATATAATGTTTTCAACTTCTGCAAGTTCCAGTTGAAAGGAGTTAAAAGAAGTAAGGAGAAGTTAGATGGAGTTAGAACCCAATAGCCCAGAGACCATCAATGGATTTGATTACTGACCCCACCCCTATCCCCTCCCCTACAAGGGAGGGAAACTGAAGGGGATGAATGTTTAGTGAAAAGGGGTTAGAAGAAACCGTAAAGATTCGTATCGGGTGTGTTCAACTCGATGACGTATTTCTCGGCGTTTTGTTGCTCGGTGAGCACAATGTTTTCTACAGAACCTAAAGAGAGGTCCATCACACGGTGGCAGATGACTTCATTAGCAGTGTTGCGGATAACAACATCAGTAATGCCTATGTCATCCGATGATGACACGGTAATCTCATTGTCATCGCATTCTACGGACACGGGTATCTCCGTACGTCCAACTTGATCATTTGACCCGTTGTCGTCGTTGTTGAGTTCGATGTTGTCTGCCCATAGGCAACAGGCAACAAAACATGCCAGGCATGTCAAAAGGATTTTTTTCATCATAATAAAATTATTAGGTTGTTATTTGTTGCAAATCTATGAAAAACGACAAAAATCAACCTAATAATTCGTTCTGCATTTTTTCTGCATTTTACAATATGCTCATAATGAGCATATTATAGCGTCCCAATCTCCGCTTTTACCATTATCACCAAAAGACCTTTTATACAATCTTGTCTTCATGGAATGGATGGCCTTGTATGATTTAATCATTAAAAATGATAACTCCTCCGTACCGAATCGCATTTTGGTGAGCATACATAATTGGTAATTGATCCTGCTCATCTTGGTGAGTTTCATACATTCATCATGGAAATGGGGAAAATTCTTTTCGAAGAAAAAAAAGAAAGAATTCCACGTTTCCTCATTCATGTGCTTTTTTTCTTCTACCATTTTGCGCAAGAGACTTTGCCATTCCAAATACTTTTCAGGATTCAGGCCTTTTTGATGTTTCTTTTCTTTAACAATATGTTCGTATTTTTCTATCTTTAACTGTAAAGCTTCTTTTTTCCGCCGGTTATATTTGTAGAGGAAGAAGATGGAAGCGGATAACAGGAGTACCAAAGATAATAAAAAGACAACGAGATTTCGCCTACGAAGAACTTCTTCTTTCAGACGGGCGTTCTCTTTCTCACGCAGTTGGTAATTGTATAATGATTGCATCCTGGCCACTGTCTCGGTGGCTGTGACATCTTCGACGGAGTCGTTCATCTCTACCCATTTCTGGTAATGGGTGATGGCTTGTGATAGATTGCCCTCTCGGACTTCATGTTCTGCCAGTCTGCGGTGGGCGTAGCGGATATTATTCACATTGCCCTCTTCCAACAAGCGTTGCGCACACCAGATTAAAGAATCCTGCGGAATAACGTCTTTGTAGATATAACAGGCAATATTGAAGGTGGCGGTGCGGGTGTCAGGTGTCAGGTGATGAAGGGCCTGTTGGATGTATTTCCGGGCTGAATCGGGTTGGTGGAGATGGTGATAGGTGCGTGCTAACTGGTTGAGAACACTGGGTTGAACGGGCATTGTTTCCGATTCCTCCATCAGACGAAGAGCAACCTTGAGCGTATCCAATGCGTTTTCCCGTTCGTTGAGAAAATTGTAGGCTGAGGATATTCCGGATAAAGCATAGATGGATCGTAAAGTATCGCCCGTTTCCTCAAAGCATGACTTTGCCTGCTGATATTCATGCAGACCTTCCTCGTTCAAATTCAAACTGATATATAAATGACCCATTTGGTTGTGACATAATCCCCGTAACCGTGCATTTGTGAAGTCGGGTTGTATGACATCCAACATCTTTTGGAAATAACCAATTGCCTGTGGTGCATCGCCTAAGTCCATGTTGACACGTCCCCCGTAATAATAGGCTATGGGAAGTAGTTTTGGATCACCACCGTGTTCGTAATAGTCAAGCACGGTACGTATGAGGCTGTCGGAGGTGTGGGGGATGTATGCCTTGTCGGCGGCCTTGATGCGAAGGAGACGGTAATACATCCGGTCAGCTTCAGGGGCTTGAGTCATCTGTTCCACCAAACGGTCGAGGCTGTCAATGGCTGCCTTGGGATTCACATCACAGAGGCTGTCGGCCATGAGCAATGCAGCAGGATAATGATGTTTGCCCCCGCAGCCTATCAGCAGCAGAGAGAACAACAGCGGGAGGAGGAGCAGACGACGCATGAATGAATGATATAAATTGCTGTTTTACAGCATTGTTAACAACTCTCTGACAAGTACTTGACGGGAGTCTGAGAAAAAGAAAATCCTAACAGTATGAAAATCAAACTGTTAGAATTCCTTCTCGTTGTCCAAGGCGGATTCGAACCACCACAAACAGAACCAAAACCTGTTGTGCTACCATTACACCATTGGACAATCGCAAAAATGCGGATGCAAAGGTAGTGGTTTTTTATACCACCACCAAATTTTTCCGCACTTTTTTATTTCACCGTCACCAGATAGTAATTCTTCTTGCCACGCTGAACAAGCAAATAATGGCCATCGATGAGATCGTCGGCTGTGACGGGACGATCGAAGGCGGTCAGTTTCTCCTTGTTGAGCGACACGCCGCCACCCTGAACCATTTTGCGCATTTCACCACGGCTGGGGAAGACGGGCACATCTTCACGGGTGAACAACTCCACGGCAGGCGCACCGAGCGCCTCTTTCGGAAGGTCGAAGTGGGGAACACCCTCGAAGATGTCGAGCAGCGTCTGCTCATCGAGTTTCTCCAACGCCTCCTTGGTCGACTTGCCGAACAGGATGCCCGAGGCCTCGATGGCCATCTCCAGGTCAGCCTGAGAATGCACCATGACGGTCACCTCTTCGGCCAGACGCTTCTGCAACACGCGACGACCGGGATCCTGACGATGCTCTTCCACCAAGTCCTCGATGGTTTCTTTCTCCAACGAAGTGAAGATTTTGATGTAACGCTCGGCGTCATCATCGCTCACATTGAGCCAGAACTGGTAGAATTTATAAGGTGTGGTGCGCTTCGGGTCAAGCCAAACATTGCCGCTCTCCGTCTTGCCGAACTTCTTGCCATCGGCCTTGGTGATGAGCGGACAGGTGAGGGCAAAAGCCTCGGCCTCGTTGCCCAGCGTGCGACGGATAAGCTCCGTGCCCGTGGTCATGTTGCCCCATTGATCGTTGCCACCTAATTGCAACTTACACCCTTTGTTCTGATACAGATAAAGGAAGTCGTAACCTTGCAGCAACTGATAGGTGAACTCGGTGAACGACAGTCCATCGCGTGCCGTGCCGTTAAGACGCTGCTGCACGCTATCCTTGGCCATCATGTAGTTGACGGTGATATGCTTGCCTACGGTGCGGGCAAAATCGAGGAAAGTGAAGTCCTTCATCCAATCGTAGTTGTTGACCATCTCGGCGGCATTGGCGTCGGTGCTCTCGAAATCGAGGAATTTCGCCACCTGACGCTTGATGGCTTCCTGGTTGTGGTAGAGCGTGTCACTGTCGAGCAGGTTGCGCTCCTGGCTCTTGCCTGACGGGTCGCCAATCATACCGGTGGCACCACCCACGAGGATGATGGGTTTATGGCCACAACGCTGCAAATGACGCAGCATCATGATACCACAGAGGTGACCAATATGAAGTGAGTCGGCAGTGGGGTCGGTACCCAGGTAGGCCGTCACCATCTCTTTCTGCAACAGCTCTTCGGTACCTGGCATAATCTGCGCCAGCATACCACGCCATTTCAACTCTTCAACAAAATTCTTTCTCATCTCCATATATTTTTGAATCTTTTAATATTTTAATTTTTTTAATCTTTTAATCCCCTACGGTACCGGGTCGTAACCGCTTCCACCCCATGGGTGACACCTGAGAATACGCCTTATGGCCAAGTAAAGACCCTTGAACGGACCGTGCTTAACCAGAGCCTGACGAGCATATTCCGAACAGGTAGGTGTGAACCGACACGATGGCGGTGTGAGCGGTGATATGCACACTTGGTAGAAACGAATAGGAAGGAGCAGCAACCATACCAATACCTTCTTTACGAACGACCACACCTTTTTTAATATCATCATAACCGTTCGCATAACCGCTCAAGTAAGTTGGTCATCTTAGCGGACACGGTAGCGGAATCGCACAAACAACTATCCAGCCATACGAAAGCCAGCAGGAGCGTCTCTTCTGGATGTGTCTCCATCAGTCGGCCTACATCAGCCTTGACATGACGGTAAGCCTCGCGCACCTGCCGTTTCACCCTATTACGCTTCACGGCACGCTTGAAACAACGCTTAGGCACACTCACCATCATGCGCAACGGCACACCATCATGACCGCGGGGCACCATCGTATAGACCATCCGTAACGGATAAGCGGCCAGCGAACGACTGGCGCCACCAAAGAGCAGGTCTATCTCCTTGCGGTTACACAGACGCTCTTTCTTGGGCAGGGTGAACAATCCCAGAGCGGCCATCAACAAAGGGATTATTTATTCTTTTTCAGATAAGCACGCAGAGCGCTTGTCATGGAAGGATATTCCGGCGTAGGAGCATTCAGGTCAAGACGCAAGCCCTGATCGGACACCTCCTTGGCCGTGGCGGGACCAAAAGCGGCTATACGGATGTCGCCTTGTTTGAAATCAGGGAAATTCTTGGTGAGCGACTTGATGCCCGTGGGACTGAAGAACAGGAGCATGTCGTAGTCGAACGCAGCCACCTCCTCTTCAGTGAAATCGTTGCTCACAGTGCGGTACATCACACATTCCGTATGTTGTAATTTCTTGGCATCGAGCAGGTCCTTCACCTCGCTGTTGTTAACATCGCTCATGGGCACGAGATACTTCTCGGTCTTGTGCTTCACCATAGTGGGCACCAAGTCGATGATTTTGCCCGTGGTGCCGAAGAACACCTTGCGCTTGCGATATTGAACATATTTCTGGATATACAACGCGATGGTTTCCGTAACACAGAAATATTTCATGTCTTCGGGAATGGTCAGACGAAGCTCCTTGGCCAAAGTAAAGAAATGATCAATGGCGTGGCGAGATGTGAAGACCACTGCCGTATGGCTCAGGATACTCACTTTCTGGTGGCGAAAATCCTTTGCTGTGATACCTTCCACCTTAATGAATGGGCGAAACACCAATTCCACTCCGAATTCCTCTGCTATGTCGTAATACGGCGATTTGGAACTGGTGGGCTGAGGTTGTGAAACCAAGATTTTCTTAATCATTCCTTGTCTTAAAAATTGAATTTCAAATACTCCTTAAAAAACGCCATCAAACCGTACAAAACGACAAGAGGCATCATTTCGAGGGCACAAAAGTACAAAAAAATTTGCAAAAAGGAACCTCTTCGACGAAAAAAGATGATAAATGACTTGTAAAAAGCCGCCATTTTCGACAAAATGATGACAATTCCGACATAAATGACCACTATTCCGACAGGAATTGACATATATGGAAACACCAACACCACGGGATAAAGGAACACCCCCTCCAAGGCTGTGAGCAACAGAAGCGACTTATGCCATTGTAAATTTTTTTTATTGTCGAAAAACACCCAGTCGATGAAAACATAGGCACATATCTTCAACAAGAAATACAACAGCACACCGCCTATGAAAACAAATAACAGGGTTTGGTGAGGAAGGAACAAGAAACGTATGGTTTCCTGCCGACTGACGAACAGGTAACACCCCAGGCCAAACACCAACACGGTGTTCAGTCCCAGGAGCCACAGTCCGCGCAGCTCCGTCTTCGTGTCGGGCACGGTCGTTACACGTGCTTTCTCATAGTGGAAAAAGCCCTTGAGATGACGACGAAAGAACTTGCCGCTGCTTGAGAAAGCCACCATCATAAGCAGTAGGCAAACGATATAGATAAAGATGACCCAACTGTCGGTACTTACGGAATAAGGGAGCGGATCGCCCCCCTCCCCTATCGGCACCATACCTTCAATGACAGACGTGTCAGCCTTGAAACCTCCCACCACGGCATCGCCGTAATGGGAAAGCGGCATGGAGAACAGACTGTCGTTGGGGAAAGCCATGACTCAAGGAAAAAAGAGATTATGCCAAGCCAAAAGCCTCGCGGATGGTGTCCACCTCATCAAGTTTCTCCCATGTGAAAAGCTCCACCTCCATCACCTTCGTCTCATGGTAATGGCTGGTGAATTCTTTCATCACCTTGCGGCACTCACGTCCCATATGGCCGTAGGCCGCCGTTTCCAGATAAATGGGCTGGCGCAACTTGAAGCGCTCTTCTATGCCTCGGGGGGTGAGATTGAAATGTTTGCGTATCCATCGGGCTATCTCACCGTCGCTCATGGAAACATGGCTACGCCCGTAGGTGTTCACATAGACACTCACAGGCTGCGCCACACCGATGGCATAACTCACCTGCACCAACATCTCGTCACTCACACCGGCAGCCACCATGTTCTTGGCGATATGGCGGGCGGCATAGGCTGCCGAACGGTCCACCTTGCTGGAGTCCTTGCCTGAGAAAGCGCCACCACCATGCGCACCCTTGCCACCATAGGTGTCGACGATAATCTTGCGGCCCGTAAGACCCGTGTCGCCGTGTGGGCCACCGATGACAAACTTGCCCGTGGGGTTGACAAAATATTTGATGTCGGGGTTGAAGAGATTCAGCACCTGTTGACTGGTGACACGTGCCTTCACGCGGGGTATGAGGATATTGATGACATCCTGACGTATCTGGGCGAGCATGCGCTCGTCGTCGTCAAGGAACTCATCATGTTGCGTCGACACGACGATGGTGTCGATGCGGCGCGGCACATTGTCATCGCCATATTCGATGGTCACCTGACTCTTTGAGTCGGGACGCAGATAGGTCATCTCCTTCCCTTCCTTACGGATGGCGGCCAATGTCTCCATCAGTAGGTGGGAGAGATAGAGCGACACGGGCATGTAACTGTCGGTTTCCGCCGTGGCATAGCCGAACATCATGCCTTGGTCGCCAGCGCCTTGTTCGGCAGGCGTGGCACGGTCAACACCACGGTTGATGTCACCGCTCTGCTCATGGATGGCGGTGAGAACACCACACGAGTTGCCGTCGAACTGATATTCCGACTTGGTATAACCAATACGGTTGATGGTGCGGCGGGCGATGGTCTGAAGGTCAATGTATGCCTCGGAGTGCACCTCACCCATGATGATTACCTGACCAGTGGTCACAAAGGTTTCAATGGCGCATCGGGCCTGGTCGTCATAGGCCAGGAACTGGTCCAGCAGAGCGTCGCTAATTTGGTCGGCCACCTTGTCGGGATGACCTTCCGACACCGATTCTGATGTGAAAAGATATGGCATAGTGTGATGATTATATGTTTGAGGGTGCAAAGGTACGATTTTTTATTCATATCGCTCCTTGCACCCTCAAGAAAAATGGATTATTTCTTTATTCACTCACATCTGGCAACATGACCACTTCCACCTGGTTGCCGGGTTTCATGACCACATCCCTTATAAACGCTGACACTTTCTGCGGGGTCACGCCATTGATGATGGTCTTGTAGTTCGTGTGCAGGTCAATGCCGTTCTCGGCAAAGGCTTCCAAAACGTTGATCCAATAGCCGTTCTTGCGGGCATTGTCATCGGCCTGCTTGAGCATCAGTTCCTTCACCTTACCCAACATATCGGCATCCACCTCGCTGCATAGCCGCTGGGCCTCGTCGCGCATGATGCCAAGAGCCTCGTCAGCCTGTTCGGGTTTCATCGGACAGACACCCACCAAAGCGGTGAACGGCTTGTCGCCACCCAGCACAGAATAGCCTCCGGCACCTGCCGAATAGGCAGCGCTGGCCTCCTCGCGTATCTTCTTCAGGTAAATCATTTCCAACACCTGACCGGCAGCCGACACCAGCACATCGCCCTCCTGGGTATAAGGCGCGGTATCGTTGAACCATACCAAGCGTGAGTTGGCTTTCGGCGTTTCCATCTTGCGCAGGAAACGGTTCACTTTCTTGCCCTGTGCGTAGGTTGTCACCGGACGCCATTGGTCGCGCTGGCCATTGTCGGGCAAGGAGGCAATGTATTGCTCAATCATCTGGCGCAACAACGCCTCATCGTAGTTGCCCACGAAGATAAACGTATAGTCGCCAGCATTGGCAGTGCGCTCGGCGGCGATTTGCAGGATACGGTCGTAGTTGACTTTCGCCAGGTCGCCGATATTCATCGACATGAAACGGGGATTACGGTCGTACAGGGTGACGCGGATGGAGTCGGAGAAAGCCACGTCGGGCGACAGGTCTTTGTTCTTGAGCTGGTTCTCCAGCATACCCATCAGTGTGGCGAACGACTTCTCATCCTTGGCGATGCTCGTGAATTTGAGGTAACAGAGTTGGAACATCGTCTCCAGATCTTTGGGGGCACAGTTGCCCGACACAGACTCATGAGTATCACTGAGCGACAGACTCACCTGCGCCTGCTTGCCGGCAAGGGCCTTGTCAAGTTCGGTTCTGTTGAAAGCGCCCAAACCGCTCATGCCCACTACGCTGCCCAGAAGCGATGTATTGAAAATATCACTTTTCGGATAGAGCGACGCGCCTCCTTTGGAAAACGCATACATGCGTACCTCGTCATCCTTGAAGTCGGTCTTCTTCATCAGCACCTTAGCACCATTAGATAGCTGCAGCTGTGTGAAGCCCAGCTGTTCATTCTTGCTCTCGCTCACAATGGAACCCTTGGCGGGCAATTCGCTGATGAGCGGCTCCTCCTTCACGTTGTCAACCCACGGGGTGAGTGTCTCGCCACGTACGCTGGAAATGGCCCGGTATAGACCGTCGGCAGTAGGATAGACCTTGCCGTCTTTCTCGTTGTTCAGGCTGAGCACCACCACATTGGTGTCGGTGCGGCTAACCAACTCACCCAACACCTCATTGACCATCTCCACGGGAACCATCGGGGCGAACTGGTCGCAGAGCTGTTTCTCGTCTTCGATGGACATCAACGGCTCGTTCTCCAGGAAATGGTCGCGGCAGGCATTGCCATAGACGGAATTGTCGCGTTTGTCACGGTTGGTGTACACCTTGTCCACCTGGCTGAGGAACTCGGCACGGGCACGGGCATATTCCGTGGCTGTGAAACCATGCTGCAAGGCACGTTCCACCTCACGGTAAGCGGCGGCCAACGCTTCCATATGTTTGCCATCCTTCGGAACGACACTCAAGTCGAAAGCGCCCTTGGTATGCGACAGGAAGAAAGCACCGTCGCTCACACCGGCATTGAGGAAGGGACAGTCGGGCTCTTGTCCCACTTCGGTGAGACGATTGTTGAGCATGGCCGTTGTCATGCGTTTGGCATATTCGCCAAGGACATACGACAGGTCGCCTTTTTCCTCGGCGGTCTCCACCTCATGCTTGAACATCACCTCTATCATGTCCGTCTGCTGTTCCTTGTCCTTGTCGATGATTATGATGGGGTTGGGGTTGTCGGGCACCAATTCTGGCACTACCTTGGGAGCGCCCGCAGGCACCTTGATGCCGCTGAACATCTCCTTGATCTTAGCCTCGGTGCGGTCCACATCAATGTCACCCACCACGATAATGGCCTGGTTGTCGGGACGATACCACTTGCGATAGTAAGCCCTCAACACCTCAGGGGCGAAGTTGTCCACAATCTCCATCTTGCCGATAGGCATACGACGGCCATATTTGCTGTCGGGGTACAACGCCTCGAGGTTACGTTCCAACATACGCATGATAGGCGAGGTGCGCAAGCGCCACTCCTCATGAATCACGCCACGCTCTTTCTGTATCTCATCCTCCTCGAGCAACAACCCATTGCTCCAATCCTTGAGAATGAGCAAGCAGGAGTCGAGAGCCGAGACACGTGCGGAAGGTACGTTGCATATACGGTAAACGGTCTGGTCGATTCCTGTATAGGCATTGAGGTCGCCACCGAACTCCACACCGAGCGAACGAGCATACTCAATGAGGTTGTTGCCCTTGAAATTGTCGGAGCCGTTGAAAGCCATGTGCTCGAGGAAATGGGCCAAACCACGCTGGTCCTCATCTTCCTGGATACTACCCACCCGTTGGGCGATGTAGAAATTGACACGGTGTTCGGGATAACCGTTCTGACGTACATAATACTTCAGACCATTGTCCAACTGTCCCATCCTTATGGCGGGATCGATAGGCAGCGGATACTGCTGCGCCTTGGTCGTTGCCGCCACAATGAGCAGCAACATGAGAGTAACGAATTTCTTGATGTTCATATTTGTAGAATTATGTGTGCAAAAATATACAAAATCGAGTGAATGGCCAAAGTTATTTGAAATCATTTGTATTTTTCATCCATTATCCCTGCTGTTTGGACGGTCTCAATCAAGGGCGTCCAACAAGATGAAAGCGGCCCAAAATTGGGGGGACTGGTATGGATGGGGTCCCGATGACGCCGGATCTCCTTCAACAGTATAGGCACGCACATCATGCTGAGCCATGCGCAACGCCACGTTTTTCTTGTGTCCCTCCATCAACAGTTCGTAGAAGCGCGTCATCAGAAGACGGGTGGCATCGTCGTCAACTTTCCACAGACTCATGAGCAAGGTGTTGGCACCGGCATTCTTGAATCCCCGTTGCAGACCGAATACACCATCACCCTTGATTTCGCCAAGTCCAGTCTGGCAAGCCGACAAAACCACCAAATCGAGACCTCGCAGGTCCATCTGCGAAATCTCCTTCGCCGTGAGAACACCATCATCAATGCCTTCAGGCAATGGAAGGCACTTCAACACATGGTTGGCACCGGCGAAGAGAAGGCCTGAACGTGTGAGCATCTTGTCCTCGGAATCGGCGGAGCGTGCGTCGGTTTGTTGCAGGAATGACATCCTGCTCATCTTTGTAGCTTCGCGTTCCGTCCAATAGAATCCATGCGTGGCCACATGGAGCATCTTTATACCCTTACCCGACAGTTCCTTGAACGACATTTCAGTAGCCAAAGTGTCTGTTCTCAGCAAAGTGGGAACATGATGTGTCGAAAGCGTTCTCACCACCCCCTCCGCTTCCGTCTTCGTGGCAGGCAAATAAATGGCGCCAGCACGCATATGGAGGGAATCGGCTACCAAGGACATGTCGTCAAGGGAACGGCTCACATGACTGGAATAAGGATTATAGGCGGCAAGATGCTCCACATCCGCATCAAAACGTATGCCACCATAAACGACGGCATTGTCAGTCTTTGAGGGATGATGCTGGATGGCGAGCTCACGTGTGGACGACAACCGATAAAAATTCCACAAATCAGAAAGGAACAATCCACGTTGTCCGGCAGGAAGATTCTCAATGGCAGTGTTGTACAACTCACCATCGGGCGAGAAATAGATATTGCTGATGCCTTCCAATTCGCCAGCCATCGGCTCGAACAGCCTCGTGGCCATACCCTCGTCATCATAGCTCAAAGCGGCAATCTCACTCTCCTCAAAGAGTCTGTATAGCTTGGGCAGACTACTGTCCGCCCGCAAAGTGACGGCTATGTATACCACACTGTCGTTATCAATAGGGCACCGCACGAATTCTATGGCCAAATCCTCGGGTTTCAATGCCGCCCTCACATCCTGCCACTTCACACGGAGGTTTTTCGTGAAGTCGCCCACTACGGCAGACTGCCGAACCAACAGCTGCTCCTGATGGTCGACAAGTTGCGCCAAGGAGTCGACATTCACCGTCGTGTCGCCCTGCGTCGCCTGGGCATAGGCTTTTTCCAACTGGCCACGCAGGTCGTTCAGTTGTTCATAGATGGACAACAACGTGGTGTCGCCACTGTTCAGGATGGTTTCCCTGAGTTGGGTGTCGGCACTGAGGAGTAGCCCTTTGGAAAGGAGCATGCCATCATAGAGTATTGGGGCGAAACGCCCGTCGGCGGTATAATAGGTATAGTAAGGCAACTCACGAGTGAACACCTTGGAATATTGACTCCAAAAATCATGGCGGTTACCGGCATTGAGACCCGTGAAATAGTCAAGAATCATGCCCGACGAATAATCCACATACTCCGACATGGTCTTTACGGTATTGTCAATATGGCCATTGAGAAAAGAAAAAGCGCCATAATTATACAATACCGAAGGGTAATACTGCCCATATTTTCCATAGTGGTTGACCACCAGCGCCAACGTCTCTTCAGCCATGTTCTCCGCCTTGTCATAATCGCCCATTTTGCTGTATATCTGAGCCAACACATTCCTGGAACCGATGGTCAAGATATGGCTCTCGCCGAAAATACGCCTTCTAAGAGCCAGCACCTGTTGTTCCATTTCAAGAGACCTTGGTAGGTCTGATTCCATCAGGTAAACGGCCAAATTGTGCAATGCCGTGATATAATCGCTGTCGGTCTCTTTGCGGAAACTCTTAAGCAGGGCTATCTCCTGTTCTTCCGTTTCCACAGCCCTGTCATAATAGCCCAAACCATTGTATGCGCGGGCAAGAAAATTTTTACACATGGCCTGCTCCTTGGTGCCTATCTCTTTTCTTTCCATGACACGCTCCACCTTCTCGCAGATCTTGGCGGCCTTGTCGTAGAAAGACATCTCATTGAATGCGGCGGCAAGATTCAGGGCGGTATGTATATAATCATCGGACTCTTCACCCAGCACCACGCCCAAGATATCCAACGACCGTTCAAAATATGCCAAGCCCTCAACTTCTCGGCCACAGTTGGACAGCGTAACACCCAGATTGGCCTGACTGCGCGCATATTCCATGCTGTTCTCTCCATAAAGCTCTTTATAGATGGCTGCCGACTCTTCCAACAACGCCACTGTCCCTTCCATCTGGTGGGCTTCCACGTGGTAAATACTTAAAAGGTTAAGCGCATAGGCAAGCTCCTCACGCATGTCGGGCAGCGAGCGTCGATACAAATCCACCGCCTGTTCCTCCCATGAGATGGCGCTGGGATAGTCATACATCCAATAGTAGGCTGCGGCAATGTTTTCCAACGCGTCAACCTGTTCTTTGGGACAATTCAACGAGTCGTACAACTCGGCGGCCTGGAGAGCATAAGGAAGACCTTTTTGATACTCTTCTTTGTCAATATATTCCACGGCGATGGAATTGAGCAACTCGGCGTATGTCGTATCCCGTGGGCCATCACCATATTGCTGATGGAGAAACAACAAAGAATCGAGATTTGTTTCCAGATGCTGTCCAGCGAAAGGATTGTCTTCGGTTTGGGCCTTGGTGTTCAACGGTATCAGGAACAACGCCGCCGAAAGCAGGATAAAGAAAGTCTTATTCATCGGTATTAGTTGATGGGGAAATGATGTTTCTCGGATGGTGTTCTTCTATCTCCCGGCGCAAGCTGGCCATGTCGATATGGGTGTATATTTCGGTGGTGGCAATGCTCTCATGGCCGAGCATGGCCTGTATGGCACGCAGGTCGGCGCCGCCTTCGAGCAGGGCCGTGGCGAAGCTGTGGCGGAAGGTGTGCGGACTGATGGTCTTCACGATGCCCGCCGCATTGCCGAGACGTTTCACCATGATGAGAATCATCGTGCGCGTGAGATGCGCCCCACGGCGGTTCAAAAAGACGTAGTCCTCCTCTCCAGGTTTAATGTCCATGGCATCCCGGAACTTAAACCAATAGCCCAGTTCTTTGATAACTCGTGGTGACATGGGTACAAGCCGTTCCTTGCTCCCCTTGCCCATGACACGCAGGAATCGCTCCTCAAGATAGAGGTCGGAGAGCTTGAGGTTCACCAACTCCGACACGCGCAGTCCGCAACTGAACAGGGTCTCTATGATGGCGCGGTTGCGGTGCCCCTCCCATTTCGATAGGTCGATGGCCGCCTCGATGCTGTCCACCTCTTCCGTGGAAAGCACTTCGGGCAAATGGGTGCCCAGTTGTGGCGACTCCAGCAGTTCGGTGGGGTCGTTGTCGATATATCCATCGGTCAGGAGGAAATGGTAGAAAGAGCGCACACCGCTCAGGATACGGCACTGGGAACGTGCCCCGATACCCAGATCATAAAGTGCGGCGGCGAAATGACGCAGGTCTTCAAGTTTTGCTTCTGTGGGAAGAATATTTTCCTGGCGCAGGAATTGGAGCAGTTTGTCCACATCGCGCATATATGCCTCGAGGGTGTTGGGCGAATAGTTGCGTTGCAGGCGCAGGTAACGCCGGTAACGAGCCACCACGGAGGTCTGCTTTCTCTGTGTCGTCGGCTGTCCGTTCATGACAGGATATGTATTAGTGTCAGACCGTCGCGCAGTGGCAGAATCACTTTCTCCACCCTATCGTCGGCTGCCACATGGTCGTTGAAGCGACGTATGCCGAGGGTCTGTGGATCGTGGTCATAGCTATCGTCCACCACATGACCGTCCCATAAGGTGTTGTCGGCGAGGATGAACCCGCCAGGGCGGACGATGCGCAGTGCCATCTCGTAGGCATCTACATAAGTACGTTTGTCACCGTCGAGAAAAGCCATGTCGAAAGTCACTCCCAGTCGGGGAGCCTCGGTCAAGGCATCGCCGATGAAGAAACGTATCTTGTCGGCCACAGGAGACCCTTCTATCCACGGACGGGTGAAGTCCTCCAGCTCTTCGTCGATTTCGAAGGTATAGACCATGCCACCATCATCCAGGCCCTGGGCCATGCTGATGGCACTGTATCCGCTGAACGTGCCCACCTCGAGGATGTTACGCGGACGAATCATGCGCACCAACATACGCAACACTCGACCTTGCAGATGGCCACTGGCCATACGTCCCGCTAACAGATGGATGTTGGTGGCCCTCCAAAGACGGTAAAGATAGTCGTCTTCCGGATCGATATGGGCGGCGATGTAGTCTTCCATTTTTAAGGGTGGAGTGGAGACGTTACCAAGGAGTTTAAGAGTATCAAGGCTGTCAAGTGTCCAGACAATAGTCCTTTACCGTGAATACACTAAACACTAAACATTCAACACTAAGCACTCAACACTAAACATTCAACACTAAACACTACCCCCCTTCAACGCTTCTATGGCCAGGCGGTAGCTGTCAAGACCAAAGCCACAGATGACACCCTTGCAGGCACTGCTGATGAGCGAGCGGTGACGGAAAGGCTCACGTTGGTGCACATTGCTGATGTGTACCTCCACCACAGGCGCTTTGATGGCGCGGATACAGTCGTGCAGTGCCACACTGGTATGGGTATACGCCCCGGCATTAAACACGATACCGTCAACGGTGAACCCCTGACGCTGTATCTCATTGATAAGTTCACCTTCTACGTTGCTTTGATAATAGCTTATTTCAATGTCAGAATAGCGTTTACGTAGTTGGGGTAAATATGCTTCAAACGATTCGTTGCCATAGATACCTGGCTCACGCTGTCCTAATAAATTAAGGTTGGGACCATTGATAATGAGTATATTCATAACACGTGTGAATAAAATGATGAATCCGCTGCGAAGTTACAATTTTTCCACGTAACTGCAAAATGAATTTGGCTTTTCCAATAAAAAGCAGTAACTTCGCAGCCGGAAAGAAAAGAAAAAAGTAAAATACCCACCTCGACCCTCCCAGGGAGGGGGAATGAAGGAGCAGGGGGCAAGGAGCAAGAGAATACCCGATAAATTCTTCATTGATAAATCAGAATCGCGAAGCGACAATTTTTCGACATATGTCTCAACAACTCGTCAACAATCAAAATTCAAAAATCAACATTCAAAAAATCGCGAAGCGAATTAACTCCCATTTTAACTCCCATGAGCGAAGCGAATTAACTCCCATTTTAACTCCCATGAGCGAAGCGAATTAACTCCCATTTTAACTCCCATGAGCGAAGCGAATTAACTCCCTATTAATTATATATATGCAAGAGACAAGACAAAACCGCATAGCACGACTGCTACAGAAGGAGCTGAGCCTCATCTTCCAGTCACAGACACGCATGATGCATGGCGTGATGGTGAGCGTGACACGCTGCCGTATATCACCCGACCTGAGCATCTGCACCGCTTACCTGAGCGTGTTCCCTTCGGAACGGGGAGAAGAGATACTGCAAAACGTGAACAACAACGCCAAAACCATCCGTTATGAACTGGGCACGCGCGTGCGTAACCAACTGCGTATCATTCCCGAACTGAGGTTTTTCATCGACGACTCGCTCGACTACATCGAGCATATCGACGAACTGCTGAAGAAGTAATTTTCGCCCAGATTTCAGCCCTCAAAAAATGGCCAATTTCCCGTTTTTCATCGCGCGGCGCTACCTATTCTCGAAAAAGAGCACCCACGCCATCAACATCATCAGCGGCATCTCCGTGGTAGGTGTCGCCGTGGGCACATTGGCATTGGTGGTCACGCTGAGCGTATTCAATGGGTTCCACGACCTGGTGGCCTCGTTCTTCACATCCTTCGACCCACAAATCAAGGTGGTGCCCGTGAAGGGAAAGACGGCTCCTGCCGACGATCCCATCCTCACGCAAATAAGAGAGCTGCCAGCCGTCGATGTGGCTACGGAATGTGTGGAAGACCAGGCCATGGCCGTTTACGACAACCGCCAGACCATGGTGAAAGTGAAGGGGGTGGACGACAACTTCGCCGACCTTACCCATATTACGGAGATTCTCTACGGCGACGGGCAGTTTGAACTGGCCAAGGCCAACCTGCAATACGGCACGCCAGGCATACAACTGGCGCAGAACCTGGCGCTGGGGGTGAAATGGAGAGGATACCTCCACCTGTTTGCGCCCCGCCGCGAAGGACAGCTCGATATGGCCCATCCCGAAGATGCCTTCGTCACCGATTCGCTCATCTCCTCCGGCGTGGTGTTCAACGTGCAACAGTCGAAATACGACCGCAACTACCTACTTGCGCCCATCGCCTTTGCACGCAACCTTTTCGGTCAGCAGGGTATGCTGTCGTCACTTGAACTGCGTCTGAAAGAAGGAACCAGTTTCGACGCGACGAAAAAAGAAATAGAAAGGATTGCCGGCGACAAATACAAGGTGATGGACCGCTATGAGCAACAGGCCGAAACATTCAACATCATGAACATCGAGAAACTGTTGGCCTATGTCTTCCTCAGTTTCATCCTACTGGTGGCCTGCTTCAACATCATCGGGTCGCTCTCCATGCTCATCATCGACAAGAAAGAGGATGTGCAGACCTTGCGTAACCTGGGAGCCGACGATCGCCAGATATCACGCATTTTCTTGTTCGAGGGACGTATGATAGCCACGGCAGGAGCCGTGCTGGGTATCATCGGCGGACTGTTGCTCTGTTGGATACAGCAACAGTTCGGTGTGGTGAGTCTGGGAGACAGCAGTGGCAACTTCGTGGTCGACGCCTACCCCGTGAGCGTCCATTTCTGGGATATCGTGCTCATCTTCATCACCGTTATCGCCATGGGATGGATAGCGGTGTGGTATCCCGTAAGACAGCTGAACAAAAAACTATTGTAATAAACTCATAGCCTTCCCCTTAGGGAAGGGAAAAAGAGAACGAGGATCTTACTCTAACTCTATTCTTTCCACGAACACATCTTCGTGGAGAAAAACCTGGGCCTGTTCCTTGAACGTCTCAGGGTTTTCCGTTGTGAGATAACGCACCGTGGCGCCTTTCGAACAATGTTCCTCCATATCGGGATGACGCTCGAAATAACGCTTCAGACTGCCAGCGACAAACTCACCTTGGGGGATGATGCGCACCCCTGTGGGCAAATACTTCACAATCTTGGGCATCAACAAGGGATAATGGGTACATCCCAACACCAAGGCATCAATCTCCGGATCCTTGCGCATCACCTCGTCGATGCGCTTCTTCACGAAATAATCGGCACCGGGACCGTCGGCCTCGTGGTATTCCACCAAAGGCACCCAGAAGGGACAGGCCACGCCCGTCACTTCGATGTCGGGATGCAACTTGTTGATTTCCAAATCGTAGCTCTTGCTGCGGATGGTTCCCTCTGTGGCCAACACCCCCACATGGCGCGACTGGGTGAGCGACCCTATCGCCTCGGCGGTGGGACGGATGATGCCCAACACACGACGGTGACCGTCCCACTGCGGCAGGTCGTTCTGCTGGATGCTGCGCAGGGCTTTGGCCGACGCAGTGTTACAACCGAGAATCACCAAATGGCAACCCATCTCAAATAGTTTCAACACGGCCTGACGGGTGAATGAATACACCACATCGAAAGAACGCGGTCCATAAGGAGCACGCGCATTGTCGCCCAAATACAGATAGTCATATTCGGGCAACAGTTGGCGGATGCCATGTAAGATGGTCAACCCACCATAGCCAGAGTCGAAGATTCCGATAGGTCCAGGTGAAGAAGGTAAATTCATTATCTCAAACGGCTTAAAATGTCGTTGGTGAGGTCCTCACCCATCTCGGTATCCACATACTGCAAGGCATCGCCGTCGGTATTGAGGATGAGCAACAACCCACGCTCACGACCGATGGCTTTCACGGCCTCGCTGATTCTGTTGTTCAGCGGCACGAGAGCGTCACGCTCCGCCTGCTGCAGCAAACGGCTGGCTTCCTGGCGGAACTGGATATTCTTCGACATCAGCTCCTGCAACTCCGTCTGACGTTTCTGCAAGATAGTGGGTGCGAAATCGCGCTGGCCCTCCAGAAACTCCTCGTATTTGCGGTTGAACTCGTCTTCCACACGTTGGGTCTCCGCATCGTACTGACCGCGCAACTTGTCGAGTGACGCCTGGGCCTCCGCATAGCCGGGCATGGCTCGCAACACCGCATCATGACTGAAATAGCCCACCTTTGTCTGAGCCTGTATCGTCAACGGCAGAAAGAAGAGCAGCAATAACCAAAATGATTTCTTCATGTCGTGTCGGAAAAAGTGTGACAAGGGGCAAGCATGGAAGTGCCTGCCCCTGGATGGTTGTTGTATCAATGATTATTTCTTGGCCAACTGAGCCTTCACATCACTCGTCACATCCTTGCTGATGCTGTCGTTGATGTAAGGAAGGGAGCCGTTGGACATGATATAGACATAGCCGCCAGCCTTGCCCACAGCTTCCACGGCTTGCATCACACGCTGCTGGATGGGAGCCATCTTCTCCTGCTGGGCACGCTGGAACGCCTGCTGGTTCTGCTGTGCCTGTTCAGTGATA
Organism: Prevotella sp.; assembly: GCA_017538105.1. Lineage (GTDB taxonomy): Bacteria > Bacteroidota > Bacteroidia > Bacteroidales > Bacteroidaceae > Prevotella. Next base: position 53,530 of record JAFYJN010000008.1, read on the forward strand.
CGCTGGTATTTCTCCTGCAAATCAGCTTCTTTCTCCTGCTGTTGGGTAGCGCTGAGGGTGCTCTTCGTCTTGTCGTACTCCTCGGCCAGACGCTGCAACTCGGTCTGCGAGGCGGTAAGCTCCTGCTCATATTGCTTGCCCAGGGCTTCCAACTCCTGCATGGCGGTGGTGTATTCGGGCAGAGACTGGATCACTTTGTCAAGGTCCACATGTCCAAACTTCTGCTGTGCGAACAGTGAAAGGGGAGCGCACAGCATCAACATCATAAATAGTTTCTTCATTTCGTTCGTTATTAAGTGATTATTTGATTTCTCGTTACTTTGCCACAATGGCGCGGCAAAATTACTACAATTAATTGGAATAGCCTAATTTTTCGAGCACTTCGTTGCTGATGTCTATTTTCGGCGAACCGAAAATGATGCCGCCGTTGCTGGCACGGTCAAGCACCAGCGAATAACCGCGAAGCTCGGAAATGTCCTTCACGGCATTGTAAATCTCTTCCTGGATAGGGGTCATCAGCGCCTCGCGCTTCTTGAACAATTCGCCTTCCGGGCCAAAGTATTTCTTCTTCAGGTCGCTGGCTTCCTTTTCCTTGTTCATGATCTCCTCCTGCTTCTTCTGTTTCTGCTCCTGCGAGAGGAAGACCACCTCGTTCTGGTAGTTCTTATACATCGTGGCGGCCTCGGTATTGAGCGCCTCCACTTCTGCTTGCCACTTGCGCGAAACTTGGTTGAGTTGTTCGTTGGCACGTTCGTAGGCGGGCACATTGCGAAGGATATAGTCCATATCCACCAATGCGAATTTCTGGGCTTGGCTTGTCATGGCAAGCATAGCCAAAAGGCTTAAGATCATCAGTTTTTTCATCGTCTGTCTTTCTCGTTTTTTGTTGGTTCCCTTGTTTGACGGGCAAACAGGAGATTCGTCACATGTCACCAACATTTATTTAACATTTATTTCAATTTAGCCCCTCTCTAACTCCCCCGAGGGGGAGAGTGAAAACACTCAACATTCAACACTCTACGCCCTCCCCTCGGGGAGGGATGGGAAAGGGGCTCCTAGAACTCCTGTCCAAGAATGAAGTGGAACTGGCTACCACCTTTCTTGCCCCACACTGTGTCGAAGCCATAGGCCCAGTCGATACCCATCAGACCCACCATAGGTAGGAAGATACGCACACCCACACCTGCGCTCCTCTTCATGTCGAAGGGATTGAAGTTCTTGGTCTCCGACCATGCGTTACCGCCCTCGACGAATCCAAGACCGTAGATGGTAGTGTTGCCCAGGAGGAATGGATAGCGCAGCTCGAGCGTCATGCGGTCGTAAGCATAGCCCGAATAGCCATAGGGCGTGAGCGACCCGTTCTCGTAACCACGCAGGCCGATGGTCTCCTCGGCATAGCCTGTGCTGTAGCCACTCATACCGTCGCCACCCATATAGAACGTCTCGAAGGGCGATTTCTTATATTTGTTATACGAACCCAACAAGCCCAGTTCTACACGGGCCATGAGCACGAGGCATTTCACGTTGTTGGTCAGGGCCGTGAACGTACGTGCCTTGAATTTCCACTTATGGTATTCCACCCACCGGTATTTCTCCTGTTGCTCCTGCACATAGGTGGGCGACTGGCTGTTGTTGGCCAGCTGCGAATAGTCCTTGCCGTCCCACAGCGACCATGGTGGCGTGATGGACACCGACGCGGAGAATTCACTACCCGAGCGTGGGAAGAGCGGGTTGTCGATGGAAGCCCTATTTAGGGCAATACCAAGATTCAGGTTGTTCGAGTTACCCGATGTCATGAGGAAATAGCGCCAGTTCTTGAGCATGTAACGGGTGTACGACAGGTTCATCGAGAGTGAGAAATAGTCGTCGGGCCACGTTAGGCGCTTGCCCCACCCCAGCGAGGCTCCCAGCAGCTTGACATATTTGTCGGGGTCGTAATAATTTTCATAGGAGTTGTAATAATTGCCATAATATGAGCCATAGCCATATAGGTAATTATAGTAATTGTTCATGTAACCACTGTTGTAGTACGAGCTCGACACGTCGGTCTGTTTCGAGAAGTACACGCCGAAGCTGAACTGTATGGGTCGTTTGCCGCCAAACCATGCCGTGGAGTATGACAGGTTATACGACTGGTAATACGTACCATTTGTCTGGGCGCCAAGGGAGAGCACCTCACCATCGCCGATAGGCAGGATGCCACGGTGCTCCTTGTTCTTGTTGAACAGGTTGGCCATGGAGAAATTGTTGAGTTTCAGACCAATACGTCCGATGACGCCTGTCTGTCCCCAACCCAACGAGAACTCTATCTGGTCGTTCGACTTCTGTTCCAAGTTCCAGTTGATATCGACGGTTCCCTCTTCATAGTTGGGCTGCACGTCGGGATTCACCTTCTCCGCGTCAAAATGACCCATGGAGGCCAACTCGCGTGCCGAACGCATGAGCGCATCTTTGGAGAACAGGTCACCGGGCTTCGTGCGCAACTCACGGCGCACCACATTTTCATAGAGTCGTGTGTTACCGAAAATGTTTACATGGCTGATGTGTGCCTGAATACCCTCGGAGATACGCATCTCCAGGTCGATGCTGTCGCCCACGATATTCACCTCGGTGGGTTGCAGCTGGTAGAACAGATAACCGTTGTTCCAATAGAGGTTACCCACGGCGTCGTCATCCTCGGTAAGGCGTTTGGAGAGCAGTTTCTGGTTGTACACATCACCTTTCTGCATACCCAGCGTTTGATTCAACTGGTCGGTGGGGTAAACGGTATTGCCCACCCATGTGATGTTGCGGATGAAATACTGTCGGCCCTCGTCAACCTTCACATACACATTCACATGCTTCTCGTCGTTGTTCCAGACGCTGTCGGCAAGGATGGTGGCGTCACGGTAGCCATACTCATTGTATTTCTCTATCAGTTTCTGCTTGTCTTCCTTCCACCGTTCCGGGGTGAACTTCTTCGACTTGAAGAAGTTGGCAAACTTGCCTGCCTCATGTGTCTTGGAGAAGGCACCCTTGGTGAAGAGACCGCCTTTGATTTTCGAATCCGACAGATTATCATTGCCCTCGATGATGATTTGGCGCACCTTCATTTTCTCCTTCTTGTCGACAATCACATCGAGAATCACCTGGTTCTTGTTCGACACGTCATCGCGCTGGTTGATGGTAATCTCGGCATTCTTGTAACCCTTCTCGTCGAAATAGCGCTTGGCCAATATTTTGGCACGGTCGATGATGTTGGGCGTCACCTGTCCACCCTTGATGATACCCAGTTTCTGCTCCATGTCCTCACGTTCCGACTTCTTCAGACCAATGTAGTTGATGGTCGAGATACGCGGACGTACCGACAGGTTGATGTGCAGGTAGGCATTGTCGCCGACGATACTGTCGACGAGCACCTGGACTTCGGAGAACAGTCCGTGACGCCAATAGCGTTTCACGGCTTCGGTCACCTCATTACCGGGGATGGTCACTTGTTGCCCTATGCTGAGGCCAGAGATACCCAGCAGCACAAAGTCCTCGTAACCTTCCACGCCCGACACTGTCAGTCCGGCGAGGGTACAGGTACGCGGCGTACCGGCATACGACACGTCGGGATGCTCCACTCGTTGCTGGGCATAGAGAACCGTGCTGAACAACATCGCCAGCACAGACAATATCACCTTATTTATATATTTCATCATCGATTGAATCGAAAAAGCTTGTTCTTATCACTATTGTTCCATCTCTTCCACCTGTGCCTCGGTCTTGCCGAACCTGCGCTGCCGCCGTTGGTAGTCGGCAATGGCCTCCAACAGGTTGTCCTCCTTGAAATCAGGCCAATAGGTGTCGCAGAAATACAGTTCCGAATAGGCTATCTGCCAAAGCAGGTAATTGGATACCCTCACCTCGCCACCCGTGCGGATGAGCAGGTCAGGATCGGGCATATAGCAGGTGTTCATGTGCGCTGACAGCGTATCCTCGCTGATGTCGTCAATCCGCATCTTGCCTTCAGCCACCTCGGCGGCTATCTCCTTGGCAGCCTGCGTCATCTCCCATCTCGATGAATAACTCAACGCCAAGGTCATGGTCATCGCATCGTTGGCGGCAGTATGGTCCATCACCTCGTTGAGCTTATCCTGCACCACGGCGGGGAGACGGTCGAAGTCGCCGATGACCCTCAGACGCACATTGTTCTTCATGAAAATCTCTTCCTCCAGGGCAGAGAGCACCAAAGCCATGAGCGCGGCCACCTCATCTTCCGGTCGGTTCCAGTTCTCGGTGGAGAAGGTGTAAAGGGTGAGGTATTTCACACCGATATTCTTACATACCGTGGTCACGGCACGCACCGACTCGACACCTGCCTGATGGCCGTAGCTGCGCGACTGTCCGCGTTCGGTGGCCCAGCGTCCGTTGCCATCCATGATGATGGCAATGTGCTGTGGTATGCGGTTGTTATCTATTTCTATGTTCATTTCAAATGACAAATTTCTTTTTCATCCTTCACCCACCAACGCTCAGCCCAATCACTCAACATTCAACACTCAACATTCAACACTCACTAGTTTTAATAGTCGTCGTTATGACAGGTTCGGCATTTTGCCATGAAGCTGTAGGTGAACGTCAGCTGCAACATGCCGTAACAGTCGGTGTTCTTGAACAATCCGCTGCTCTCGATGCCGTAGGGGTCTTTGCAGCCGTCCAGCATGTCGCTCATAGAGAGATGTATGGCATAGCTCACGCCGAGGTTCGTGCGGTCGCCTATCTTGTATTTCACGCCAATGCCGAAAGGCACGTTCGCCGTGAACACGTTCTTCTCGTCACCATTGACGAAGGTGCCGCCGAGACCGGCAAACACATAAGGCGTGAGGCGCTTGGCACCACGGTAGTCGCGTCCCGTACCATAGGGCCAGAAATTGCACTCATACACCACGCTGAGGTCAACAAGCAGGTTGTCGAACTTATACGGGGTGACATCCATGCCGGGATAGTAGGTGTCGGCATCTTTCGATGAGCCCTTGATCTTACCCACGCCCAAGTTGGCCCTCAGACCCATATAGGGATTGAACACCCTTCGCAGCACTGCCGAGCCCATGGGCTGGAAACCTTTGGTGAGCGACCCGTTGAAATCGCCCTGATAGTTGAGCAGTCCAATGCCTCCACCCACTTCCATCTTGTATTCCACGTCATCCTGAGCCATGACGGTGGTCATGGTCATCATCAACAGGATAATGGGAAACAATCTGCGCATGATTGATAAGACAATTGTTTGTTTTTACTGCGAAACTTGCGAATGGAATTATTCCGTGATGGCCTTTTCCTCTTGCTGCCATCCCGCCTCGTTGAGGCGTCCGCGCCACACCTGTCCGCTGTCCGAACAGAACAGCCATATAAACTGTTCACTGTCGACGGTCATGGCGAAGGCACTGCCGCTGGCGAATGTCTCCGGCAGAGAGAAACGGCTGTCTTTCATCCAGTTGATGCCACCGTCCAGACTCATATAGAAACTTGAGAAGGCGGCATGGTCGCAGGAACCCACCCCTTCGGCACCTAATGCCAACAGTCCGTCAACATAAGGAACTACGCCAAGGTGGTTCATCCTGGGCAGGGCATAATTCTTGACAGAAGTGTCGAGCAACATCCACGACGACTTGATGTCCATGTTCCCAGGCTCTTCCATCTCTTCCAGCAGGCAAATCTTTGCCCATACCACGGCACAGTCATCGGCGGGATAGGTAGCCACGTCGCGGTTGCCCAAAACGACGATACGCTCTGCCGTCTTATCGGTAACCAGAGGAGTCGACACGATATTGATGTCGGTGGTGGGAAGCTGCGTGGATTGGTCGTCCAAAGGCTCAGCCCACCAAGAGGTGCCATTGTCAGAGGCGTACAAAGCCCCATCGACACCTGCCGCGAATAACAGGTGCGATGACGAGCCCAACAATGATTTCAGTTCTGAACCGAAGGAAGTACTTACCGTTTCCCAGTTCTCACCATTGGCGCTACGCATCAGCGCATCGCCCACTTTCATATACAACATTCCGTCTTTCACTGCCACGTTTTCCACGATGTCCGCGGTCAGCGGTGAACTGATGTCGGTGGTGACGGATGTCCAGTTGCCACCATCGGCGATGGGAGAGGAATAGATGACGCCCGAGGTACCGTCAGTGGAGCCGAAGACAAACATACGGTCGCCGCAAGGCAGGGCGCGCAGCGTCTGCATGCCAGCCAGCCACTCCGGCGTGGCCATCTGTTGCCACTTGAACTCGTCAGCCTGTTCCTGATGCACATTCACCTTGACGGTATAGTCGCGTGTGGCCGTCATGTCATTCGACAATATCCTAATGATACGCGGCGATGTGAAATCAATGGAGTCGCTACTGCTGTATGTGCGAATGCTGTCGCTGGTCAGACTCTTGACACCAATATATCCGGAGTTCTTCGCGGTGATGACACATATCACATGGGCGGCATCGGTGCCATAGGGCAACGAGTCGGGATTGTAAACAATACGATTGTTGTGGTCGATATAAAACTTATAGGTGCTACCGGTATAGGTCGCTTTATATACGCTGTCCACCCCTTTGCTGCTCGTGGTGTGCAGATAACGGTTCATGGTGCCGAGCGCGAACGACGAGATGGCCGTGTCGCTGTAGGAAACGTATTCATCTTCATTGTCGCCAAGACATGACGTGAAAATGACGGCAGCCATACAGAGCCATGTCAAGGGCAAGAATATTTTTTTCATCCGTTTTCAGATTAAAATTCATGTGTCAACAACCCAGAGCTTGCCATACGCGCACCAACATTGATCCGCTCCACGTGTCTAAACGCTGTCGGCCTTGGGTCTTTAGGGTGCAAATTTAAGCAGAAATCCGCAAAAACGACATCTTTTTGCTTCATTATTATACAAATTATTGAATAAATGAGTATTTTTTAAGGTCTGTTTAGAGTTGGCACAAAAAAAAGAGGACGACATGAATCGCTCATCCCGGCCTCCTGAAAACATCTTAACGGATGTTGGTCTTCATAAGACGAACCACACAAAGGGTGGTCATCAGTCCCACAAAAGCCAACACCATGGCTGTTTCAAAATCTAATAACATAATCATTACCTTAAAAAATCTATCAAACTACTAACCTATGAATAAGTATTCTCACGAACACGGTGCAAAGATACGCCCTTTTCCGCTCAAGTACAGCACTATAGACCTCTTTTCTCCGTTTTTCGCGCGCTTTTTTGACATAAATCAACATTCTTTAGGAGTTCGCCGGCCAATTCGTGAAATAAGTGTAATTCATTGTATATACTCATTCGTGAAATCCATAGTATAAAAATCGGGACACCCTTTTGGATGTCCCGATGGTTTATAGGAAGTTTTCAAGCATACAAGCAGGTTTCAAGCTATCCTCTTGCTCCCTGCCCCTTGCTCCTTGATTACAGTTTCGGTCCAGCAGCCACAAGCGCCTTGCCAGCCTCGTTGCCCTCATACTTCACGAAGTTCTTGATGAAGCGGCCAGCCAGGTCTTTGGCTTTCTCGTCCCACTCAGCGCGGTTCTGGTAAGTGTCGCGCGGATCGAGGATTCCCCATGCCACACCGTCAAGCTCTGTCGGCACTTCGAGGTTGAAGTAAGGAATGCGCTTGGTGGGAGCTTTCAGGATGGCTCCGCCGAGGATGGCATCGATGATGCCACGGGTGTCCTTGATGGAGATACGCTTGCCCGTGCCGTTCCAACCGGTGTTCACCAGATAAGCCTTGGCACCGCTCTTCTCCATGCGCTTCACCAGTTCCTCAGCATACTTCGTGGGATGCAGCTCGAGGAAAGCCTGGCCAAAGCAAGCCGAGAAGGTGGGAGTAGGCTCGGTGATGCCACGCTCCGTACCCGCCAACTTGGCGGTGAATCCGCTCAGGAAATAGTACTTGGTCTGCTCGGGATCGAGGATGCTTACCGGAGGCAGCACGCCGAAAGCGTCGGCACTCAGGAAAATGACATTCTCGGCGGCAGGACCGGCACTCTTGCCATAGATGGGCTTCACAATCTTCTCGATGTGCTCGATGGGATAGCTCACGCGGGTGTTCTCCGTCACGCTCTTGTCAGCGAAGTCAATATTTCCCTCACCATCCACGGTAACATTCTCCAACAGGGCGTCACGACGGATGGCATTGTAGATGTCGGGCTCGCTCTCCTTGTCGAGGTTGATGACCTTCGCATAGCAGCCACCCTCGAAGTTGAACACGCCGTCGTCATCCCATCCGTGCTCGTCGTCGCCGATGAGCAGACGTTTCGGGTCTGTCGAAAGGGTGGTCTTGCCCGTTCCGGAGAGACCGAAGAAAATGGCGGTGTTCTTGCCTTCCATGTCGGTGTTGGCAGAGCAGTGCATGGCGGCGATGCCTTGCAGCGGGAGGAAGTAGTTCATCATCGAGAACATACCCTTCTTCATCTCACCACCATACCAAGTGTTGATGATGCACTGCTCACGGCTCGTGGTGTTGAACGCCACGCAGGTCTCGCTGCGCAGACCCAGCTCCTTGTAGTTCTCCACCTTGGCCTTTGAAGCGTTGTAGATGACGAAGTTGGGCTCAAACGTCTCCAACTCGGCCTCACTGGGCTGGATGAACATGTTCTTGATGAAATGGGCCTGCCAAGCCACTTCCATGATGAAGCGCACGGCAAGGCGTGTGCCCTCATTGGCACCGCAGAAAGCGTCAACCACGAAGAGACGTTTGTTGCAGAGCTCCTTGACGGCGATTTCTTTCACTTCTTTCCACACAGCCTCGCTCATGGGGTGGTTGTCATTGGGATAGCCCTCTGTGGTCCACCACACCTTGTCATGGCTCTGTGCGTCGTCGACGATATATTTGTCTTTGGGCGAACGACCGGTATAGATACCCGTCATCACATTGACGGCATCCAGCTCGGTTAACTGTCCCTTGTCAAAACCTTCCAGACCTTCCTTGGTCTCTTCTGCGAAAAGCACCTCATACGAGGGGTTGTAAAGCACTTCGGTAGTTCCAGTGATACCGTACTTCTCCAAAACAGACTTTTCAAACTTTGCCATTTTTTGTAAAAATTTATTATAGTGAATATTATATCCGTAATACAACGCTTAAAAATCGGCTACAAAGTTACGATTTTTTTAGGGCATTATTCATCATTGCACACCCAAAAAAGTGCGTGCAATCGATGATTTTTGGTTAAAGTTTTTAAAAACACGCTCATTGACAATCATTTTGGCATATTCACTTTGCAAAAATAATTATCTTTGCAACAAACATATCATCATGAAAATCATCAACCTCAGCGACAACCAATCCGTCATCAACCAATATTTGGCTGAGATACGCGACACCGAGTACCAGCAGAGCCGACAACTCTTTCGTAACAACATACGCCGTATTGGGCAGATGATGGCCTACGAGATTTCTAAAGTTCTCAGTTATAAGCCACGTGAGGTGACCACACCGTTGGGCACGGCACACATCGACCTCCCCTCCGACGATATCCTCTTGGCCACCATCCTCCGTGCTGGACTACCCTTCCACGAGGGGTTCCTCGACGTGTTCGACCATGCCGCCAACGCCTTCGTGTCGGCCTTCCGCATGTACACCAACCGCGAGCATACCGAGGTGGGTGTTCACACCGAATATATGGCATCGCCCACCATCGAAGGCAAGACGCTCATCATCGCCGACCCCATGCTCGCCACCGGCGGTTCCATGGCGGCCACCTATGAGGCACTGCTCAAGACGGGCAAGCCCGCCGCCCTCCATATCGCCTGCGTCATCGGCACCGACGAGGGCATCGACATCGTGCGCCAGGCCGTGCCCGACGACACCACCCTTTGGTGCGCTGCCATCGACCCGGGCATGAACGAACACAAATACATCGTCCCCGGCTTCGGCGACTGCGGCGACCTCTGCTACGGCGAGAAATTGTAATTCAACTTCCGCAAATACCAGTCATTCCACAACGCCATAAACAAAAGGGGAACCGATGACCAATCATCAGTTCCCCTTTTTCCTTTTTACCTTTATTACCCTTCAACCACTTCCCACGTGTCGTTGGTCATGAGCAGCTCCTCGAAGTTATGGTATTTCTTCTGGGCGCTCACCTGGGCTATCTGCTCATGCACGGCGGCATCGTAGGTAGGAGCCTCCACGTCGCGGATAACACCAAGTGCCACGGGGAAGCCATTCTCGGGATCCATCATGGCCAACTTCAGCTGCAGGGTGTTGTCCTCGCAGTGAGCGTCATGCACGAGGATATCGTCGAGGGTATAACCATCCTCGCCAATCTTCACCACCTTCAAGCCGAAGCCGTCCTGCACCAGACCGAACTCGTCGTTCTCGCCGAAGACGAGTTTCTCGCCATGACGCACATAGATGGCATTTTTCTTACGACCCTCTTTGTTATATACGGAATCGTGCGTACCATTGTTGAAGATGACGCAGTTCTGAAGAATCTCGCACACGGCGGCACCTTTATGCTGATATGCCGCCTTGAGGATATCCACCGTTCCCTGGGCATCAGTGGCCACGGCACGGGCGAAGAAACGGCCACGTGCACCGAAGCACAGCTCGGCGGGACGGAACGGGTCCTCCACGGTGCCGTAAGGACTCGATTTCGACACGAAGCCACGTGGACTGGTGGGTGAATACTGTCCCTTCGTCAGGCCGTAGATGCGATTGTTGAGCAATATCATGTTCAAGTCGATATTGCGCCTCATGGCATGGATGAAGTGGTTGCCGCCAATGGCTAGGCCGTCGCCGTCACCCGACACCTGCCAAATGGTCAGGTCGGGATTGGCCACCTTGGCACCTGTGGCGATGGCCGCCGCACGACCGTGGATGGTCTGCATGGCGTAAGTGTTCACGTAATAAGGCAGACGGCTGCTACAACCGATGCCGGAGATGACGGCCATCTCATGGGGCGCCACGCCCACCTCGGCCATGGCTTTATGCAACGAGGCGAGGAAGAAATGGTCGCCACAACCCGGACACCACCGCGGCTGCCCTTTTTTATAATCGGAAGCCCCCCACCTAACCTCCCCCGAGGGGGAGGAATAGTTTGATTTGCTGTTTATATTATTTTCCATATTATTTTAATATATGATTTTCTATTGTTTCTAAGACACCATTGATGTTTCCTATTACTTCTTCATTAGTAAATCTAAGAACAGTAAAACCTTGATACTCCAACCATTGTTGTCGTTCTTCATCATTGGTTTGTTGTTCTGGAAGTTGATGATATCCACCATCCACCTCAATAATCAGTTTTTCAGGGATGCAAACGAAGTCCGCAATAAACTCTCCAATTATATGCTGCCGTTTAAATGGCACCCCTAATGATTTACCTTTCAAACAATCCCATAAGATAGATTCAGCTTCTGTAGGATGGGAACGATTGTTTTTGGCCAAATCTTTCAACAAGCCATAAAGCGTAGGATCAGCCGTTTGGTAATCATACCCCATAGGTGGTCATCAAAACGAGGTAATTATGCCTTCCCCTCGGGGGAGGTAAGGAGAGGGGCCAATGTAGCTACTATTTCAGATACCACGAACGGTTGTCCTTTCACTTGATTGAACTGGTAGGGAACGAAGTTGTCGACCTTGGTGCGCAGATATGCCGCCAATTGACCGAGGTTCTGTTCGGCCACCACCACCTTCGGATATCTCTTCAGTACCTCTGCAGCGTTCGCGGGCAGCGGGTTGATGAACTCGAAATGAGCGTGAGCCACCTTGTGGCCTTTGGCACGAAGTGCCTCCATCGCCGAATAGAGATGGCCGTAGGTGCCGCCGAAGCCCACGATGAGCAGTTCGGCATCGTCAACATCACCCTCCACCTGCAGGTCGGGCACGGCGATACGTGCCACCTTCTCGGCACGAAGCCGGCACATGAGGTCGTGGTTCTCAGGGTCGGTACTGATGGCACCTGTCTTACCGTCTTTCTCCAGACCACCGAGGATATGGGTGTAACCCTCCTGTCCGGGGATGGCCCAGTAGCGCACCAGCGACTCCTCATCGCGGAAATACGGGGTGTAGTTGCCTTTCATCTCCGGCGTGACGTAATGGGGATGTATCTCCGGCAGTTCAGCCATCATCGGCAGTTTCCATGCCGCGGAGCCGTTGGCCACGAAAGCGTCGGTGAGCAGCACCACGGGGGTGAGGTGCTCGAGTGCCATCTTCGCGGCGGCATAGGCGGCATCGAAGCAGTTGGTGGGCGACGTGGCGGCGATGACGGGCATCGGCGACTCGCCGTTGCGTCCATAAAGCACCTGCAACAGGTCCGTCTGCTCACTCTTCGTGGGCAGTCCCGTAGAAGGACCGCCACGTTGCACGTCGATGATGACCAGTGGCAGCTCGTCGATGACGGCAAGGTTCATGGCCTCCGACTTCAGGCAGATGCCTGGTCCGGAGGTCGATGTGGCAGCGAGGGCACCGGCGAAGGAGGCGCCGATGGCGCTGGCTGCGCCCGATATCTCGTCCTCGCACTGAACGGTCATCACGCCCAGTGATTTATGTTTCGACAGCTCATGCAGGATGTCTGTAGCAGGGGTGATGGGATAGGAGCCGAGGAACAGTTTGAGTCCCGCTTTCTCGGCGGCGGCTATCAAGCCGTAGGCCGTGGCCTTGTTGCCCGTGATGTCCATGTAACGTCCCGGCACCTTCTCCTTCGACTCGACGCGGTAGGTGGCGGGCACGGAGGCGTGTACGTTATGGCCATAGTCATACCCCGCCTGCACCACCTTGATATTGCTCTCGGCAATGGCGGGTTTCTTGGCGAATTTCTCGCGCAGGAAGTTGTTCACCAGGTTCAGGTCGCGGTTGAAGAGCCAGCATACCAGACCCAGCGCGAACATGTTGCGGCATTTGAGGATGGCCTTGTTGTCCATACCGCTGTCGGCCAGACAATCTTTCACCATCGTCGTCAAGGGGCACTGTACCACGCGGTCGGGGTCGATGCCCATCTCGCCCAGGTAGTCGGGCGTGGCGAACTGAGCCTTCTTCAGGTCGTTCGGTCCAAAACTGTCGGTATCGATGATGATAGTGGCCTGCGGTTTGGCATAGCGGTACTGTGTCTTCAGCGCGGCGGCGTTCATCGCCACCAACACATCACACTTGTCACCTGGGGTGTACACCTTGCCTGAGCCGATATGCACCTGGAAACCGCTCACACCCGTGAGCGACCCTTGCGGAGCGCGGATATCGGCGGGATAGTCGGGAAACGTCGATATGCCGTTGCCCACCGAGGCCGACACGGTAGAAAAAATGTTTCCGGCCAACTGCATACCGTCGCCGGAATCGCCCGAAAAGCGGACTACTACTTGTTCCAATTCTTTTACTTCCAATGCTTCAGCCATAACTGATTATGATTTTTTACTCTTTTACTTTTTTACCTTTCCAAAGATATTGTCCAGCACGAAGTGCTTAACTTCCCTTTTTTCTTCCCCTTTTACTCCCTTTTAACTTCCTCTATCTCCCTCCATTCTTACTTCCTCTATCTTCCTCTACCTTCCTTTTACTCCCTTTTAAATACTTCTTCCATTAATTGCGTGCAAAGGTCTTAAATATTCTTGACATGGCAAAATGTTTTAGCATAAAAATTCGTTTTTGGCACGATAATTGCAATTTATTGCATTTTTATAGCAAAAACTTCGGCATTTTTACATTATCGAGCCAAATACTTCCATTTAGTTAGAGGAAGTAAAAGGAAGATAGAAGGAGTTGGAAGGAGCGAGCTTGTCTCACCATCCTAATTCGTCTAATTCGTTTAATTCGTTGTTGAAAAACTCGTGTTGAGTGTTGAATGTCGTGAATTCGTGAAAATCATTGTAGAAAAAAACTCTCCCCTGCCTCTGCAGGGGAGAGTATGAAGTATGAAACCCCACGTCCCCCTCTACGAGGGGGAGAGGGGGAGGTTCTTCCTTTACAAGGCCATATCGTCCCAAGCGTTGTAACTTGCGGCGCGGTTGTCGTCATCGTCATCGTCGGGGCCGTCACCACTGTGGATGTCGTCGTCTCCGGCGGAGATGGTCCATTCCTCGTCCATCGTGTCTGACAACGTGCCTATGGTGACAAACTTGGTCATCGGACGGATATACTCGCGAATAGCTGTTTCGGTCTTTTTCATGACTGTATCCTTTCTTTATGATGATTACTTAACAACGACCTTCTTGCCGTTGACGATATACACACCCTTCTGCTTCGGAGC
>JAFYJN010000009.1 GCA_017538105.1 Prevotella sp.
GTTTAATGAATAATCGTGAGATTCTCTGCTTCAATCCAAAAAAAAAGTAGAGCTGTAACTGAGAGTTGAACTCAGGACCTCTTCCTTACCAAGGAAGTGCTCTACCACTGAGCTATTACAGCATGCTTGAGCGGAAAACGGGACTCAAACCCGCGACCCCCAGCTTGGAAGGCTAGTGCTCTATCGACTGAGCTATTTCCGCGAAAGTCAAATTATTTGTGGGTGCTGATGGATTCGAACCACCGAAGTCGAAAGACAGCAGATTTACAGTCTGCCCCATTTGGCCACTCTGGAAAACACCCAAGCCTTGTTTTACGTCGTCAGTCAATGAGCCGTCGGTAGCCACAAGAACCCTTGTTGAGCCTCTTGTCGGATTCGAACCAACGACCCCGAGATTACAAATCACGTGCTCTGGCCAACTGAGCTAAAGAGGCGAATCCTTGCAGCCGTCAGGCTAACGTAATTCGGACGTGTCGTAAAACGGCTGCAAAGATACGACTTATTTTCTAATCGCCAAAACTTTTTGGCTTTTTTTTCACCTATTTCTCAGTTTTTCCTTAAATTTGGTGAGTTGCACCTTCATGGCATCAACGCACTGATCAATGGCCTCTTCGAAGGAGTCACATGTTTTTTCCACGTAGAGTTTGCTTCCTGGCACAGCGACGGTGAGTCCGGCCTCTTTGTTGAGTGCTGTGGCTGGTTTGACCACTTTAAGCTGTACTTCCACGTTCTGAACATCTTCGTAAGCTTTCTGCAGTTTTTCCACTTTTTTCTGGATGAAAGCCTCGAGTTTCTCGGTAGCGTCGAAATGAATCGACTGGATCTTAATTTCCATAGTTACCTCCGGTTTTTAGTTAATGGTTATGCCCTAGGATGGGCGTTGTCGTATGTTTTCTTGAGTTGTTCGAAAGTAGTATGCGTATAAATTTGAGTGGTGGCAAGACTTTCATGCCCCAACAACTTCTTCACACCCTCGAGATTAGCCTCATGATTGAGCATGGCTGTGGCAAAGGTATGACGGAGCACATGTGGCGACCGTTTTTTGATGGACGACACACGTGAGAGATGCTTACGCACCAAGTATTGCACCTGGTTTCGGCTCATGCGCAGCCCATGGTTGTCAACGAATAGAGCATGGTTGTGCCGCGCATGCTGTTCATCACGCACTTTCATATAGTGGCGCAAAGCCACGTCAAGTTCGTCAGAGAAAGGGATGAGCCGCTGTTTGTCGCGTTTCCCCAGCACTTTGACAAGGCGGTTTGTAAAGTCGACCGACTCATCATCAAGGGAGATGAGTTCGGAAAGTCGCATACCGGTGGAGTAAAATAATAATAATATAGTACGCGCGCGTATATCACTGAAGTCGTTTCCCCACTCCACTTCATCGAGCAACCTGTCCATCTCCCTTTCTTTAAGGAACATGGGCAGTGTCTTGTTTTTCTTCGGTCCTTGCACACCGTGCGAAGGGTCTTTTTCAACGAGACCAGCGGAAAGGGCAAAACGATAAAAGGAACGCAGCGCGCTCAACCGTCTGTTGATTGAGGTCGCTGAGTTTCCCTTATCCATCATGCTCTCCATCCAATCGCGGATGATGTCGGCGTCTACCGTCTCAAAAGAGAGCTGACTGTCAATATGCTTGAAGAAGGCCTGGAATTCGTATAGGTCCTGGCCATATCCTATTTGCGTGAGGTGTGCACACCTCCGTTCGTGTTTCAGGTAGTTGAGGAATTCTTCTATCATATCTTTGCCACGACGACATTCGTCTTTTCGGCTACGAATATACGGAAAAAAATCCTAACTGCCAAGAAAATGCCATGAAATTATTCTTCGGCGTCGCGGAGCTTCTGCACATAGATGGCTTTTTCCATCTTGAGGCGCTTCAGGACAGAAGGTTTGTTGTATTGCTGGCGAGCACGCAATTCCTTGGTAACACCAGTCTTTTCAAACTTCCTCTTGAATTTCTTTAACGCTCTTTCGATGTTTTCACCATCTTTTACGGGTACGATGATCATGCTTTTGGTCTTAAATTTTTATGTTAAACTTCGTTGTTAATTGTCGTTTTTCGAAATGTGGGTGCAAAATTACACCTAAATTGCGATATTTCCAAATTTTTGGAGGGATATTTTTAGAAAGACAGGCACATAGTCATTATTATCGCTATAGTAACGGAAGAAACCACAGTGATCATTGCGTCTATAGCAGCCATAGGAACAATAACAGCAAAAATGGCTATAGCAGCTATTGTAACTATAGTAGCTATCGAAGCTATAACAGCTATAAAACCTATAATGGGCGAGTGACCTGCTGGAGCCATGCCTGTTCCGTGGGATTGAGATATGGAGAGAGCGCCTCGCACACCATAGAATGATAGCCGTCAAGCCACGCCACCTCATCGGGAGCCAGCAGTTCGGGCATTATTGGGCGGAGGTCAATGGGGCAGATCGTGAGCGGTTCGAATCGAAGGAATCTGCCACATTCCGTTTCCATGGCCGACACAACGAGCAGCGTGTTCTCGATGCGCACACCGAAACGGTTCTCAAGATAAACACCCGGCTCGTTTGTTACTGTCATGCCCTCGCACAGCGGTGTCGGTTTCCACTGCATGCGTATCTGGTGAGGTCCCTCATGAACACAAAGATACGCTCCCACACCATGACCCGTGCCATGCATATAATGCAGTCCTTGGCGCCATAGTTCACCCCTTGCCACAGCGTCGAGTTGCGTGCCCGTAGTCCCTTCGGGAAAGATAGCCAATTGCAGTCGTATATGTGCTTTGAGCACCAAAGTGTACACCCGCCGCTGTTCTTCGGTAAGCGGTCCAAGAGCTATGGTACGAGTGATGTCAGTGGTCCCGTCGAGATACTGCCCACCCGAGTCAACGAGGAACAACCCCTTCGGGTGCAGTTCCACATCGGAAACTGCCGTCGGCTCGTAATGGACGATGGCCCCATGCTCCTGATAGGCAGCGATGGTTTCGAAGGAGAGTCCGCGAAAAAGCGGCTGTTCGGCTCGGAAAGAACGAAGCTTTTCTGCCGCTGAACATTCCGTGACACCGCCCTTGGCGACAGCAGTGTCGAGCCAACAGAGAAAACGGGTCATGGCGATGCCGTCGCGGAGCATCGCCAATTTAAAACCCCGTTGTTCAGCGGCATTTTTCACCGCCTTCATCGCGGGCACGGGTGATGGAGACTCCACCACCTCACGTTGCGTGGAATGGAACAGGCGGTGGTTCACCTGGTCAGGATCGAGGAGGATATTGTATTCAAAATAGTCGCGCATGGCCTGAGCCACGTGGGAATAGTCATCGACCCCCACCCCTTCGCCATGTAAAAAAACGCGCACCTCGTCCGACACCTTGCAGGGGTCGACGAAAAGCGTCGCCCTGTCGGAGGCAATGAGCAGGTATGCCATGAAGAGCGGATTGCACTCGATGTCGCCGCCCCTCAAGTTGAGCGTCCAAGCCACATCGTCGAGTGCCGCCATCAGCATACCGTCGGCATGACGTTCACGCAATGCCCGGCGAATACGTTGCAGTTTTTCTGAGACATGTTCACCGGCATATTCCAGAGGTTGGATGACCACCGGCACTTTGGGAGCCGCTGGCCTGTCAGTCCACACCGTCTGTAAAGCATCGAGGTTGGTACGCAGGGTGACACCTCCTTGTCGGCGTAGTTCACCCTTGAGTTGCCGAACTTGGTTTTCCGACCAGCAGTCGCCATCAATAGCCACCTCACGGAACTTGCTATCACGCAACTGCCTACCTATCCATTGTGGCATAGAAGGCGTGTCGGGCAGTCCATCGCGCATAAGCATGATACCCGTACCAGCTAACTCCTGTTGTGCCTGTACGAAATAACGGGAGTCAGTCCATAGGGCCGCAGCCTCGAGGGTTACCACCACCGTGCCCGCCGAACCCGTAAAGCCCGATATATAAGCCACCGTTTTCCACCTATCGGGCACATACTCGCTCAGATGGGGGTCGGTGCCATCGAGGATATAGGCATCGACACTCTCACGCTGCATCACCTGACGGAGAGCATCAATTCTTTGATTGAAGATTGAAGACATTGTTAAAATGATAATTGATTGTTTTTCGTTATGACGTTATCATGGGATTACGATATGTCACGTAGACATGACAAAGATACGATTTAACATTGAAAAAAACAAAAATATCAAAAATAAATGACTTATCATCATGGAAAGAAGACAAAAAACACTATCTTTGCAGAAGATTTCAGCAACAGTTATCATCAGATACTCGAAAAACATTTTCATATAAAAAATCATTACTATGGCATTTTTAACTAATGACAAACTGACGATTGTCGGCGCCGCCGGCATGATTGGCTCGAACATGGTACAAACCGCCCTGATGATGGGCTTGACTAACGACATTTGTCTCTACGATGTCTTCTCACCCGAAGGTGTGGCAGAAGAGATGCGCCAGAGTGGTTTCGGCAATGTGAAAATCACTGCCACCACCGACGCCAAAGAAGCGTTCACCAACGCGAAGTACATTATCTCATCAGGTGGAGCTCCCCGTAAGGCTGGCATGACCCGCGAAGACCTGCTTGCCGGTAACTGCAAGATTGCCGAGGAACTGGGTCAAAACATTAAGACTTACTGTCCCGACGTTAAACACGTAGTGATTATCTTCAACCCCGCCGACCTGACGGGTCTTGTAACATTGCTCTATTCCGGTTTGAAACCTGGTCAGGTAACTACCCTTGCCGGTCTCGACACCACCCGTCTTCAGAGCGCACTGGCCAAGAAGTTCAACGTGATGCAGGACGAGATTACCGGTTGCGCCACTTACGGCGGCCATGGTGAGCAGATGGCCGTCTTCGGCAGCCATGTGGAAATAGCTGGTCGCAAGTTGACCGACATCATCGGCACCGAGGAGTTCCCGGCAGAGGAATGGGAGCAGATGAAGGTTGACGTCACCAAGGGCGGTGCGAAGATTATCGAGTTGCGCGGACGCAGTTCGTTCCAGAGCCCTTCTTATCTGTCTGTCGAGATGATACGTTCGGCTATGGGTGGCGAACCCTTCCGCTTCCCAGTAGGCACCTACGTAAAGACCGACAAGTACGACCACATCATGATGGCCATGAAGACCACTCTGGACCAGGATGGCGCCAAATTCGAAGTACCACAGGGAACACCCGAGGAGAACGCCAAACTCGATGCCTCTTATGAGCACCTCTGCAAGATGCGCGACGAGTTGGTGACGTTGAACATCGTTCCCCCCATCGCAGAGTGGAACAAAATCAACCCGAACCTGTAAAGAGCGAAGACGAATGCGTTAGGAGCATTAAAATTTTACTTATAGAACAAAAACGACCCGAACATAATGTCGGGCCGTTTTTGTATATTTGGCATAGACAGATGATATCTTCATTGTATATCGCCTAATTAGATTGTTTTAATATCCCAGGCCCACATAGCTGTGTGCAGCCAACTTGATGTCGAACACCGTTTGGGTGTCGGAATAACCAAAAAAACGGTAGCGGCTGTATTGTACTTCCACGGGGGGTATCTGCTCACCCGTCAACAGGTTACGCAGGGCTTTCACCTTAGCATTTACCACAACACGAAGGCTGACTTCGTTGTCGTTGAAATTCTCCACGACCATGGTTTTGTTGTCATAAGGGAAAAAAGACACTTTCGACGGACCCTCGATATACGCCCCTACATCTTTGCTCATGACCCGACGGATAACATTGAGAGCTCCGGCGGGATAGTCGTAAAGGTTGCCAAAGTCATCGGGTATGGTGAGCACAAAAAGCATACCTTTGGAATACGTATCACGCAGGAGAATGGGATAGCCTGACACACCACCCCGAAGCGGTCTGCCCGCACGGACCACCTCCCATGCATCGTTGGTGAAATATTTCACTTGTGGTATGATGAATTCCCGTTCTGACTTGCCCGCCATGCCAAAGTCGTTAACGATGGCCTTCAGGTCGCCACAGTACAGTTCCACCACATCGGCCAGTTGGTCTGTGATGGCTTTGAGCAGTCCGGTAGTTATGATGACATCGCCACCCTTCTTCAACTGCTGCTTGATTCTCTCCACAATCTGAGGGTCTTTTGCCGCCTGTTGGGTAAGGAGTATCTGTTGCCTGTCGGCCAGCCATTCCGGATGCATGTCCATGGGCAGTCCTATCATGCCAAGATAGTTCTGCAGAAAATCTTCCCCAGAGGAATGGTAGGGCTTGTAAGAAACCAGTCCTACGGGATTGCCCAGCAGCCCCACCAGCTTGTCAGTCTGGTGCAACGTCACATTGGCGAATCGTGCCATGGTGGTCGGCGTGATGGTTTTTCCATCCTTCGTGAAGGGTGCCACCATGTCATCGTAACGGAAACTGTTGCCTCCCACTGACTGCCATGGTGCCCTCATGTTCGGAGAGATTTTCACCTCAGCCAGTTGCATGTAATTCCACAGGATGATTTCCGGCGTTTTCGACAACATGGTGAGGTGCAGTTGTTCGGCATAGCGGTCCATACTCATGTGTATGCCGCCGGCATCCACCCATCCACCGCCATTGCGTCCAGGTGCCACATTATCGAAATAACGCATGATGTTATAACTCAGATAATTCTGCAGGTGCTGGGCCGATGCAGGGTCGCGTGTCTCCGTTCCTGTCCATATCCCGTCAAAATACGAAGGTTCTTCTTCAAGGTTGAAGCCCAGCCCGTGGAAATGGTCGTACCAGTTGGGGTATTTCACGATGACCTTTACCTTAGGGTTGACCGCCTTTGCAGGGTTCACCACCAGTTCTCGTCCCGCATCAGCCATCAGACGCAACCGGTATTCAGTCCAACTCTTATTACCTTTTGCCGCTATCTCATCATCGTTTTTCAGGTCAATGAAAAAGAAATCGTCGAGTATGAAATCGTCGAAGTATTTCGCCGTGTATTCCGAGATATACTTTACCTGTTGCCTTTCTTCCTCACGCGCATAGCTGTATGTTTCGAAGTCGGTGGGTTCCGAGCGTGTAAACGTGATGCCCCCACCAACTTCCAATCCTTTCGAGAGGAAGAATTTTTTCACCTTGAGCAAGGTCTTCTCAGGTACGATGAATGCGTCGCGGTGGGTCTCTAAATATATCTTGTCGAGGTCCACCTGGCTACTTACCGTTTCCCATGTCGATTTAAGGAACTTGTCGTCCTCCATCCGTGCCACATCTTGTGCTCGTATGTAGGTTGACACTTTGAAATTTTTGAATTTTCCCGCTTGAATGGTTGTTGCGGTTAGAAGAGTCGTCAACAACAATAACATTTTCATTGAATAGCAGTGTGTCATTTTTCTAGGTTTTTATATGTCATTACTGGTGTTTCTTCGAATAATCGGATGGTGTTTTCCATACACCATCTTGTTATTACAAGGGAACCATTTTCCAAAACTATATAAGTCTCTCATTGTGGGAAAAAGGATTGTCAAAAGGCAGAATCGTGGGGTTGGGACTATTTCTTTCAACTATTCCCTGAAGGAAGGGGAAAAGATGAAGCCTTTTCTCCCTGTGTTATTTGGATATGTATGCTTTACCTTCACTGATGATGACGCCTCGGTGACACGGAGAGACCGGCCGCCCCGTAAGGTCGTATATAGTGAAAGGGGAAGAGTCGTTAGAGAGTGTCGACGACGATGAAGCACTAGGCGAGGAAAGCGTATGTATGCCCGTTGTCATGGCTGGCACGTGTTCATCCATCCATGTTTTACGCTCAGTAAACCAGTCAATAGCCTTCTGCACCATGTCGTTAATGGAAGACGGTGTCTCTCCAGGTTCAAACCAAGTGTCATACCCCCACCTCACCAAGTCCCATATGTTCGATGTCTGCAAAGCTACGGCCTCGTCGGAAGCGGCGAAATCCCTCAAGAATGCCACCATTTGGTCAGGCACATACTGCCCCACGTTCTCCCATTGCAAACGGTAGGCCTCCCGGAGTGCGACTCCCTTGTCGGGAGCCATAGAAAGAAGGTAATGGAAATAATAATCGAAATTGTCGTGTATAGTGGCCCATTTGTTCTCGTTTTCCATGATGGTGTCGAAATCCCACAACGGCCCCATCATCACTTTGCTATCGGGTGTGTCGTCGTATTTGGTGAGGAATATGTTCGACCCTGCCGCGTCGCATGTTCCCAGGATATCATGCGCCATGAGCCATGTAGCCCAGCTATCCACATCAACGAGTGAAGGATAATCGCCAGTCCACAGGGCTTCCTCCATCTGGTCTATCACCCCTCGGATATAATCTATCTGTTCCTCCATCACATCTTCCTCGTCGGGATACTTGAACGTGTATTTCTTCTCATGGCGTGTGGTGGAGAAATACACCGCTTCATTCCACCAATAAGGGTCATGCTCCACAATATATCCCGTGTTTCCCACATCGAGGCGGCAATTCTCATTGCGTTTCACCGATTCACAGAGCATATACACACCACGGTAATCACCATTGACCATGAGGTTGACAAACCTCGCCTCCGGCTGCCACGGCATGCCACAGCATCGAGCCGTTTCAGTGCCAATCATCATATGAAGCACCTTGCCTCCGCGCACAAACCACTCATCTTTCAACAACAGCCAGTCTTTATCCTTATAAGCGGCATCGCCACGGCACAGCAAGTCTGCTTTTTTCTGAAGTTTAACCTTGAAGGGTTTCTTGGGTTCGTAGGCACTGCTGTTGCCCCGAATCTTGATGGTCATGCCAGAGACACCCTTCTCATAGTCGCCACTATCGTAAATATATCCGCCGTTGTCGTAAATACGCAGTCGACCTGGCACCTTCGTGGCATTGGTGATGCCCGACCCGATGCACCCTTCTGGAGGCGACACGTACTCGCAGGTCGGCTCCTCGCCATCCACGGTGGTCACTTCCACCAATGGCAGTCCCACGGCACGCAACTCCTCGAGGGTTGGTGTCTGGGCGTTCACGGCAAGCGAGGCACACCAAAAACAGCAGGCTTGAAGCAACAGAAGGAAATATTTCATAACACGACCCTGTATTTCATTTGCAAAAATACATTTTTTCCGATAATCAGCAAAACAGGACAAGGCATATTTTCCGTTCATCCCTTTTGGCACAATATTTGCAGACAACGTACTGTATATGAGAACTATCAAAGACCTATCATTTGGAGGCGAAAGACCCCTTTTCGAGTCCCATAATCTACGCCTTGAAAATGTAACCATTACCGAGGGAGAGTCGGGCATCAAGGAATGCAGCAATATCGAAGCTGAACAATGCCGTTTCGAGGGAAAATATCCCCTTTGGCATGTCAAGGGGAGCAAAATCACGAACTGCTATTTCGCCCCTGGCAGCCGCAGTGCCATCTGGTACAGCGACGACATGGTGATGGAACACTGCATCATCGACGCGCCAAAATTCTTCCGCGAGATGAAAAACTTGACGCTTATAGATGTCACCATCAACGATGCCGACGAGACATGTTGGAACATCGACGGATTGGTGATAGAGAACGTGACACTGCATGAGGGTACATACCCTTTCATGGGTTGCAGAAACGTGAAGGTGAAAGGGCTAAAGAGCGACAGCAAATATGTGTTCCAGTATGTGAAGAACGTTGAGATACGCGATGCCCATATCGTCACGAAGGATGCCTTTTGGGAGGTGGAAAACGTGACCATTTACGACTCTTACCTCGATGGCGAATACCTGGGATGGCACTCGAAGAACCTACGTCTAGTAAACTGCCATATTGGCGGAGAGCAACCTCTATGCTATGCCGAAAACCTTGTTCTCAAAAACTGCACTTTCGATGCCGCCTGCGACCGCGCCTTTGAATATTCCACTGTCGAAGCCGACATCCGCGGACATATCGAGAGCATCAAGAACCCCGCCAGCGGACACATCACCGCCGACAGCATTGGCGAAATCATCATCGACGAGAATATCAAAGGACCTGCCGACTGCAAGATAGAAGTGAGAGGTGATAGTTTCCCGAAAGGCGACTCCCTAAACTCCCCGGTTCCTAATCCATCAGAACACTAAATATTGAACACTAATATGGATTTCGACAAAATCATCGACCGTCGTGGCACCGGCTGCTACAAATGGGACGTGGAAGAAGCACAGGGTGCGCTGCCCATGTGGGTAGCCGACATGGATTTCCGTGTGGCACAACCCATCATAGATGCCTTGCAACGACGGGTGGAGCATGGCGTGTTCGGCTATACGCTGGTGAGCGACCGTTATTACGATGCCGTCATCAACTGGTTCCGCCGCCGACATGGGTGGACCATTCAACGTGAGTGGATACAATACACTTCGGGTGTGGTACCTGCCGTGTCGGTCATCATCAAGGCAATGACGAAGCCAGACGACAAGGTGCTGGTACAGACACCCGTCTACAATTGTTTCTTCTCGTCCATCCGCAACAACGGATGTGAGGTGGAAGAGACGCGTTTGGTGGCCGACGGTGACTCTTGGCGGGTGGATTTCGACGATATGGAAAGGAAAGCCGCCGACCCGAAGGTGAAACTGTTCCTGCTCTGCAACCCTCACAATCCCGTGGGACGGGTATGGATGCGCGAGGAACTGCAACGGATGAACGATATCTGTCTACGTCACGGCGTATTGGTCATCGCCGACGAGATACACTGCGAACTGGTGATGCCCGGCTACCATTATACACCCTTCGCCTCGGTATCGGAGGAGTGCCTACACAACAGTATCACGTGCAACTCCCCCTCGAAGTCGTTCAACACTGCAGGACTGCAGATTGCCAACATCATCTGCGACAATAAGGAGCGGCGACAGAGTATCGAGCGCACCATCAATATCAACGAGGTATGCGACGTGAATCCGTTTGGCGTGGAGGCGCTCATCGCCGCCTACAACGAATGTGAGAACTGGTTGGAGCAATTGAACAAATACCTTTGGGATAACTATCTTTTCCTCAAGGAAATACTGGGTAAGGTGATGCCCGAAGCCAAGGTGACACGGCTGGAAGGCACCTATCTGGTATGGGTGGACATCCGCGCTACGGGGTTGTCCTCCGATGAAATGACCGCATGGCTGTTGAAAGAAAAACATATTTTAGTCAACAGCGGCACAATGTATGGTGATGCTGGAGAAGGATTCATCCGCATCAACATCGCCTGTCCGAGAAAAAGAATGGAAATGTTTCGCTAAAACTTGTTGAATAAGCGGAAAGCAAAAGGGACGGAATTAGAATAACGTTATTTATTTACCATCCTCCTCCAGATACCACTTGGAATATTCCACATAGTGACGGGCATAACTCTCGGCCTGATCGGAACTGGTCTTCTTAAGGAATTTGGCGGGCACCCCACCCCATATCTCATGATTGCCAATGACGGTACCACCGAGCACCAGGGCACCGGCGGCTACAATGGCCCCCTCGCCCACCACGGCGTTGTCGAGTACCACGGCACCCATACCGATGAGCGCACCTTTGCGGAGCGTACAGGCATGAACGGTGGCATTATGGCCGATTGTCACATCATCCTCAATGATTGTGGGACCAATCTTGTTGGTGACATGCACCACGGCTCCATCCTGCACGTTGACACGGTTTCCCATGGTGACGGGAGCCACATCGCCACGCACCACGGCGTTGAACCACACTGAGCACTCGTCGCCCATGGTCACCTCACCCACGATGGCGGCGTTTTCACTAAAATAACACTCACGGCCCCATTTCGGGGTCAAGCCCTTTACTGATTTGATGATGGCCATTATTTAATTACGAGTTACGAATGGATATTCCACTTTCAAAATTCAACACTCCATATTTTGAATATTCTTGAGTATGGTGGCGGTGGCACCGGCATGATGCGAGACGAATGCGCCTGCCTTTTCACCTGCGGCTTGCAGATATGCCTTATCGGCAATAAAACGATCCATTAATTTGCAGAACGACACATAGTCCTTGATTTGGAAACCACCCTCGGTGGCCAACAAGCCCTGAGCCTCCTGGAACCTTTGGTTGTTGGGGCCGAACAGAACAGGTACGCCCCATACCGCAGCCTCGAGCACATTGTGGATGCCCACACCGAAACCTCCACCAACATAGGCAACCTCGCCATAACGATAGATGCTCGAGAGCAAGCCGAAACAATCAATGATGATGCATTCGGCTTCACGGGCCTCGCTCTCCGTAGTTTGCGTATAGCGCACCACTTTACGATTCAGTTTGGAGATAATTTGTTTCAGATGGTCCTCGTCAATGACATGCGGAGCGATGACCAGTTTCCAATCACGGTGCTCATTGAAATAACGGATAAAAATATCCTCATCTGGAGGCCATGAAGAACCGGCCACAAAAACGTTATGGCCGTCTTTGAAAGCCTTCACCAGCGGCAACTCTTTCGCCGCGTCGCGTATCTGCAACACACGGTCGAAACGTGTATCTCCGGAAATCGTTACCTTATCGATACCTATGGAATGGAGCAGTTCGCGGCTCACCTCGTTCTGCACAAAGAAATGAGTGAAACATTTCAGCACCTTACTGTATTGATGGCCATACCAACGGAAAAAAATCTGTCCGGGGCGAAAAATGCTCGACACGCTGTAGACTGGTACATTACGGTGCTTGAGGATATGCAAATAGTTGTACCAGAACTCATATTTGATGAAGAAAGCCATCACCGGACGAATTGTTCTGAGGAAACGTCTGGCGTTGAAAGGCGTATCAAGCGGCAAATAACAGATGATGTCGGCACCCTCATAGTTCTTGCGTACCTCATAACCCGACGGAGAGAAGAAGGTGAGCAGGATTTTGTATTCCGGATGTTCGCGACGCATCTGCTCCATCAACGGCCGACCCTGTTCAAACTCGCCCAACGATGCCGCATGGAACCACACATACTGTGCGTCGGCAACCATTTTCTCACGCAATATACCCAAGGCTGCCCTCTCACCGCGCCACATCTTCCTCACCTTTTTGTTGAAAAGGCTATATATGGCAACACCGATGAGATAAAGGTATATGATGAGGTTGTACATAAGAATACTTTACAATCAGCCCTAAACACTAAATATTTACTTCAGCACCTCGATGGCCCGTTGTATGCGTCGTAAGGTCTCTTCACGTCCAAGGAAAGAAGAGATGTCAAACATCCCCGGTCCCTTGCCCTCGCCAACGAGAGCCAGACGGAAAGCGTTCATCACATCACCCAACTTGTAGCCTTTTTCCGCTACCCATGCCATGACAACCTTCTCCTGTCCCTCGACAGAGAAATCGTCGATGCCACGAAGCACTTCCGCCAGTTCACCCATGACAGTGGCCGAGTCTGCTTTCCAGCGTTTGCGTACCGTCTTCTCATCATATTCTGTGGGTGGGATGAAAAAGAAGGAGCACAACGGCCACAATTCCTTGACAAAAGACACTCGATCCTTCATCATGGCAGTCACTTTCGTGATACGTTCCATCGACTCATCCACACCATTGCCCACCACATAAGGAGCGAATAACTTGGCGATTTCCTCCGGTGATTTGCGCAACACATACTCATGGTTGAACCAAATGCCTTTCTGGTAGTCGAAACGCGCACCCGCCTTGGAACATTTATTGATATCAAATAGCTGCACCAGCTCATCGAGGGAGAACACCTCCTGCTCCGTTCCAGGATTCCATCCCAATAACGCCAGGAAATTGACCACAGCCTCAGGGAAATAGCCACTCTCACGAAAGCCCGATGACACCTCGCCAGTCTTAGGGTCGGTCCACTGGAGTGGGAAGACGGGGAAACCAAGACGGTCACCATCACGTTTCGACAGTTTTCCCTTTCCTTCCGGTTTGAGCAGCAAAGGCAGGTGAGCGAAGCGAGGCATGGTGTCTCTCCATCCAAAAGCCTCGTAGAGCATGACATGAAGCGGTGCACTGGGCAGCCACTCCTCGCCACGTATCACATGGGTGATGCGCATAAGATGGTCGTCGACTATATTCGCCAGATGGTAAGTAGGCAACTCGTCCGCACTCTTAAAGAGCACCTTGTCATCGACCACGTCACTCATGATACGCACATCACCACGAATGAGGTCGTCAACATGTACGGCTTGTCCCGGCTCCACTTTGAAACGGACAACGTACTGTTGTCCATCGGCGATGAGCTGGCGCGACTGTTCCTCACCCAATGTAAGCGAGTTGCGCATCATCATGCGTGTATGAGCATCGTATTGGAAATTCTTTATCTCCTCACGTTTGGCCTCCAATTCCTCCGGCGTGTCGAAAGCATAGTACGCCTTGCCGTTGTCAATCAGCTGTTGAACATATTCCTTGTAGATTTCGCGCCGTTCACTCTGGCGGTAAGGTCCATACTCTCCACCGTAAGACACACCCTCATCGAAACGGATGCCCAGCCACTTAAAAGCATCGATGATATATTCCTCTGCACCAGGAACGAAACGGCTGGAATCGGTATCTTCAATCCTGAACACAAACTGCCCGCCATGCTGACGCGCAAAGAGATAGTTATAAAGAGCCGTGCGCACCCCGCCGATATGGAGAGGGCCTGTAGGGCTTGGTGCGAACCTCACCCTTACCGTTTTATTGTCCATAAAAAGAATTTTTTGCAAAATTACTATTTTTTTTGGCAAACGTTGCGAAAAAGCAGACAAAATAACAAAAATAGAGATAAAAGTGGCATGTGTCATTTTTTTTTCGTATTTTCGCAAATTGAAAAGAAAACAATCGTCATGTCATCATTCCTTCGCTCCACTCCCAACAATTATTGGCGCAACCTATTCACACGTGTGATACTGGTTGTGGCCAGCACACTCCTTATCGTCTGGCTACTCCCCCGAAAGGAAAGTTTCCAGTTCAAGTACGAGATAGACAAGCCCTGGATGGGTGACGATGTGATAGCCAAGTTCAAGTTTCCCATCCTCAAGAGCGAGGAAGCCATCGACAATGAGAGAAAGGAACTCGAGTCAAAGTTCCAACCTTATTACATTTTCGACGAGAGCGTGGAAAACAAAGCCGTAGAAGACTTCAACAAAGCATTCGACGACAACGTACCCGCTCCTATAGCCTTGTTCAAACCACATATCATCCGTCGCCTGCACCAATTATACCAGCGGGGCATCATGAATGCGCCCGACTATTCGCGACTGTCATCCGACACCACGGCACAAGTAAGAGTGGTCAGCGGCAAAAACGCCATCACCACCGAAGTGCGACAATTGCTCTCGACGATGAACGCTTACGAACAGATTTTCCTCGACGAGAACTTGGCGGAGCGCAGGAGCCTGCTACTCAAATACGACCTCAACCAATACATTCGTCCCAACCTCATCCTTGACAAGACACGCAGCGACCAAGAGTTGAAGGAATTGCTCAATAGTATTGCCCCAGCCGATGGCCAAGTGGAAAACGGACAGAAAATTATCGGAAGGGGCGAAATAATTGATGCCCACACAGCACGTATCCTCCACTCCTTGGAGAATGAGCTCGCCAACCGCAACACAGGAAAGTCGGAGAGTCTGACCACCATTGCCGGCCAAACCATTTATGTGGCGATGCTCATCATACTGTTTACAGTATACCTGTTGCTCTTCCGCCGCGACTATTTCGACAAGTCGCGTAACATTCTCATGCTCTATTCGCTCATCACGCTGTTCCCCATGGCCGTGGCGCTGATAGTACGCTATACCAGTCTTAGTGTCTACCTGCTACCCTTCGCCATGGTGGCTATATTCGTGCGTATCTTCCTTGACTCGCGAACAGCTTTCATGGCCCACACCACCATGGTGATGATATCAGCGAGCGCCGTGAACTACCAGGAAGAGTTCTTCATCATTGAAATGGTCGCCGGCATGGCAGCCATCTTCTCGCTGCGCGACATGTCACGCCGTTCACAGGTATTTTCCGCCATGCTAAGCGTCACCTTGTGCACGATGGTCATGCACTACGCACTGACCCTCATCCACAGCGACCAAGAAACAGCCATTAGTTGGTCAAGGTACTTCCACCTCCTGCTCAACGGTATCTTCCTGCTGCTGGCCTACCCGCTGATGTTCCTCATAGAGAAAATGTTCGGCTTCACATCGGACGTCACCCTGTTCGAACTGTCTGACACCAACAAAGACCTGCTGCGAGAACTAAGCGAGGTGGCACCCGGCACCTTCCAACATTCCATCACCGTTGGCAATTTGGCTGCCGAAATTGCCAACAAGATTGGGGCCAACGGACTGTTGGTGCGTACTGGAGCATTGTACCATGACATTGGAAAAATGTCGAACCCTGTGTTCTTCACAGAGAACCAAGCCGGTGTCAACCCTCACGACAAACTATCGGAGAAAAAGAGTGCCCAGATTATTATAAGTCATGTGACGGAAGGAATCCATCTGGCCGAGAAAAACGGGTTACCCGAAGTAATCAAGAATTTCATCCTCACCCACCACGGCACGGGAACAACCAAATATTTCTACATCACTTATAAGAACAACCATCCCGACGAACCCGACAATCCTGACCCGTTCACCTATCCAGGACCCAACCCCTCCACCCGAGAACAAGCTCTCCTCATGATGGCCGATGGCGTGGAAGCCGCCTCGCGCTCACTTAACGAATACACCGAAGAAAGCATTAGCCAGTTGGTGAACCGGATGATTGACAACATGGTGAACGAAGGTTATTTCATTGAATGCCCCATCACTTTCCGCGACATTGTGGTGGCTAAACAAGTGCTCATCGACCGCTTGCGCTCCATCTACCACACAAGAATACAATATCCGGAAAACAAAGAGGAAACGACAAAAGAAAAATAAAACGGAGAACTATCGACTATTGCTGAAATACGACGCTAAGAAAAGGTTTACGGTTAATGAATGTTAACATATAGGTGGTGTTTTGCGAAATTTGGAACAATTTTGGTACCTTTGCAAACAATTTTTGTAAAGGTGTCTAAATATGAACAAATTTAAATTAACATTTTTAGCAGTTTTGACCGCCTTTACCTGCGAGATGCAGGCAGGAGGCATTTTGACAAACACGAACCACAACATCCACTTCAATCGTAATTTCGCCCGTTGCGGTACGATTGGCATCGATGGAGTGTATAGCAATCCCGCCGGCGTGGCATTCCTGCCCCAGGGTCTTCACATCTCATTCAACTGGCAGAACGCCTACCAGACGCGTACCATCAACAGCGGCATGACTGTGCCCGCATTGGAAGGCACCCCTTTCTATCAACCGTTCAAATTGAATGGCGGTGATGAGAACGGCATCAAAGAGTTCAAGGGTGAGACCGCAGTACCTATCATTCCTTCGCTACAGGCAGCATACAATATGAACGAGCACTGGGGGTTCCAATTTGGTTTCTCCATCACCGGTGGCGGCGGCAAATGCACCTTCAACCATGGTCTGGCCTCCTTCGAACGAGCCATCGCCATGATTCCGGCCTTGCTCTACCAGCAAGGGATGACGACAGACAATCCTGGCTATAGCGTGAACAGCTACCTAAAAGGACGTCAATTCGTATATGGACTTCAGTTGGGAGCCACCTATAAATTTAACGACCATCTGGCTGTGTATGGTGGTGCCCGTTTCAACTTCATCTCCAACAACTACAAAGGCAACATCACCGACATCACTGCCAACATCGGAGGTCAGGATGTGCGCCTATATGACTTCTTCACGGCCAAGGCCGAGGAATATAAATTGAATGCCGCCAGTTATATGGCTCAAGCTCAAGCAATGCAGGAGACGAACCCCGAAATGGCAGCTCAGCTGGCGTATGCAGCCGAGCAATATAGTAAGGGAGCTGCTACCATGGACCAGACGAAGCAGCAGTTCGCCGACCGCCATCTCGATTGCACACAGACGGGATGGGGCATCACGCCCATCATCGGTGTGGATTATAAATGGGACCGTTTAAACATCGGTGCCCGTCTGGAATTCACTAACCACGTTAATATCGAGAACGACACCGAGCGTGACGACACTGGCATGTTCCAGGACGGTGTGAACACCCCCAGCGACCTGCCGGGCATTCTGACCGTCGGTGCACAGTATGAGATACTTCCTCAGTGGCGCGTGATGGCCTCCTATCATTATTTCTTCGACAAGGACGCGAAGATGGACAAGGGCAAGCAGAAACTGCTCAGCGGCAACACCCAAGAATTCCTCTTTGGTACTGAGTACGATATCACCGATGCCATCCAGGTGAGTGTCGGTGGCCAGCGCACCAAATACGGTCTTGGCGACGGCTCGTTCCTCAGTGACATGAGTTTCGTGACCAGCAGCTATTCCATCGGTTTCGGTGCCGGTATCAAGGTATCAAAGAAAGCAACGCTCAACGTGGCCTATTTCTGGACCAATTACGAGACGTTTGACAAGGAATATAATCAGGAAGTTGGTGGAGTACCGACAAAGTGTTCCGATAGCTTCACACGCACCAATAAAGTGCTGGGCGTGGGACTGGATATCAGCCTATAACGGATCCACATCAAAATACAAATGGACGGTCGAGAAGCGTTTCTCGGCCTCCATTTGTTTTTGGGCCACACGAAGATAGCGGCGCACCTTGGCCATGTCAATACCTTGTTCCAGTTTGAGAACCAACTTGCGGATATGCTGTGTCTTCACCTTGGCCACCACAGGCTTGTCGGGGCCGAGCACACGCGAGCCAAACCAGCCTCGCAACAACGAGCCCATATAAACCGCAGCGGCCTGAACCACATCGTCCTTGCCATGCTGCATATAAGCATATATCAAATGATAGTATGGTGGATAACGGAAAGCCTGTCGCTCCTCCAACAGGTTGGCATAGAATGTATCCATGTCATTACTGGCCACCTGTTGTATCACGTGGTGATTGGGGTTCTTTGTTTGCAAGACCACCAATCCTTGTTTGTCCTTTCGCCCTGCCCTGCCGCTCACCTGAGCCATCATGGCAAAAGCCTGCTCATAAGCCCTGAAATCGGGATGGTTGAGCATATTGTCGGCCTGCAAGATACCCACCACGCTCACCTTGTCAAAATCCAATCCTTTGGTAACCATCTGCGTTCCGATGAGCACATTGGTGCGTCGTGCCGTAAAATCATTTATGATGCGTTCGTAAGCCGAGCGTGTATGTGCAGTGTCAAGATCCATACGGGCTATCTTGGCGTGCGGCAGCAGGTGGCGTATGTTCTCTTCCACCTTCTCCGTGCCATAACCCACGCTTTTCAGTTCCGTACCCTCACAGTTGGGACATTTCTCAGGAACCCTATATGTATAGCCACAGTAATGGCAAGTAAGTACATTTTGGTATAGGTGGTATGTGAGTGAAACATCACAGTTCTGGCATTTGGGCACCCACCCACAGGTGCGACATTCAACCATCGGTGCAAAGCCACGGCGGTTTTGGAAGAGGATAACCTGTTCACCCGCTTTCAGCGCGGCGTTTACCTTCTCCATGAGCATAGGCGAGAACGGCCCCAGCATCATCTTCCGACGATGTAGATCCTTGATGTCGACAACAACGATTTTCGGCAGTTGGATATCAGCATAACGGGTGGTCAGTCTGACAAAACCGTATTTCCCCGTTTTGGCATTATGATAACTCTCAGCAGAGGGCGTGGCAGAGCCCAACAAAGTCTTCGCCCCTGTCATGTGAGCCAACATGATGGCTGCCGAACGGGCATGGTAACGGGGTGAAGGATCCTGCTGTTTAAACGACGACTCATGCTCCTCGTCGATGATAACCAGACCTAGGTTTTGGAACGGAAGCAATGCAGCGCTGCGTGCGCCAAGGATAATGTCATAGGGATGCGACGACAGTTGTTTCTTCCATATCTCCACTCTTTCGGCATCACTGTATTTGGAGTGGTAGATGCCTAAACGATTGCCGAAGATGGCACGCAACCGTTGCATAATCTGCACGGTGAGTGCTATTTCCGGCAAGAGATAAAGCACTTGTTTCTTTTCTTCTAGTGTCCGAATGATGAGATGGATATATATCTCCGTCTTGCCACTCGACGTGACGCCATGCAACAGCACCACGTTCTTGCGTAACCACTGGAACAGCACTTGGTTATAAGCCTCCTGCTGTGGCGCGCTCAACCGCTTGGCTTTTTCGAGACAAGCTTCCTGCGCCACATTGATACGGGCCACCTCACGCTCATAGGCAACGAGTATACCCTTATCGATGAGGTTTTTAAGCACATTTGTCGAACACCGGGCCTCGTTGGCCAGTTCTTCACGTGTCACATCAAGGGGAGGTGTGCCGCACCGCTCACCTTCAATCGTATCCCAATGCGACATTTCCAAAAACGTCATCAACGTTTCCTGTTGTGCCTTCGCCCGTTTCAAGGAATCGAGAAGAAGATGGAGGGCTTGGTCGTTACGATATGGTTCCGCCAAAGTGAGCCATGTTTCCTTCTTCGGTCGAAAGCCATCAGGGACTTTCAAGCCTGCGGGCATGGCAGCCTTGTAAACATTGCCAAGCGAAGATAGATAATAGTCAGCCAGCCATGTCCACAGGCTCAACTGCAACGGTGTGATGACAGGCAGGCTGTCCACCACATTGGAAATGTTCTTGACCTCAAAAGCAGGTTGGTTATCGTGTATGGCCACAACAACAGCCAAGTATGTCTTCGACTTGCCAAAAGGAACAAGCACCCTCACGCCGAAAACGACGGAAGATGCCAGTTGTTCAGGAACGCCATAAGTGAACGTACCCTCCAGCGGCAAGGGAAGTACTACATCGGCATACCTCACTGTTCAAAAGAAAAAAGCCATACCCACCTGCCACGCATTGGCACGGGCTGTACCCTCCGCCAATGCGTCGAACGTATCTTTGAAATTAAACTCACTCGTCTTACCAATCACCACATTGTAGTTGGCAAACAATTCCACATGGCTGATGGTGATGCCGCCACCCACATTGACGCTGAAATTCGACTCTTTCCACCGCCACTCCTCCATATTCTCTTTCACGTCCTTGTCTTCGGAGAGGTTGAAACCAAACTGGGGTCCGGCAAAGAGGAAGACTGCCGCTTTCCGTCCCAAACCAACAGAATAACGCAGGTTCAGTGGCACCATGATGTTCTTAGAAGTGAAAGTCTCCTCCTCAACCTTCAACTCACGTTGGTCGTAAAGCGCCGACAGGTCAACGTTCAGTCCTACGATAGGCAGAGTGAACTTCACCGTCGGTCCGGCGAAGAATCCCGTGCGATTTTCCGCATTGAGAGCAGAACTGTTGAATTTCATGTCGGTGAGGTTTGCACCCGCCTTCACACCAAATTGCACCTGTGAGTGGGCTGCGACAGAAAACAGCAGCGCCGCTGTCAATAGCGTTGTTGTCAGAATCCTCCTTGTCATGTCAATGCCTCTCCCTTCTCACAGAAACGCTTGCCGGAGCCGTGGCACTGGAACCAGACGAACGTTGCCGTTTCTGACTTGCCGTGCCGCCATCATCCCGTTTTTTCTTCTTGGTCTTCTTTGCTTTCTTGTCGGCTTGTGCGACGACAGCTATGCTGTCGATAGAATCTTTCTTGGCTTGGTCGCCAAAGATATTCTTCTCGAAATCGGCCAGTTCCTGTTCAATTTTCTTCTGTTCACGCGCCATGGCCGAATCGTCGGGACAATACTGAGCCAGAGTTAGGCCCAGCATGTTTGTTGTCTTGTAGATTTTGCCCTTATACATATTGCGAGTGAAATAGTCGTCGATGCTCATGGTAGCCGCATTGTTGAGGTTGCTCGTCATGATCATCTGCTTGCTCAGGTAAGGTGCCACGTCGTCGTACTTCACCCAGAAGAGCGGATATTTGGCCGTCCCCTCTCCGAAGTCATCCTCGCGCATCATGATGGGACAGAGCGCCACGACCTTACGGTGGAAAGTACTGGTGCCTTGGTCATAGTAGGCACTCTCTTTGATGTAGTAACCTTTCACTTCGCGCGAAGGGATGTCGCTGTTGTCAATCCTCACCCTGCCATCGTTGCGTTCGTAATAAATATGGTAGTTGTCGAGGAAGTCAAGTGGTTTTATGCGCGCCGAATCGTCAAACACCTCATTGCCGTCGAGTCGATATTCATAAGCACTGATGCCACCACGTTTTGGTCCACTCATCATGAGTTTGAAGAGATAGGTGAACAGGTTCATCTGCGTGCCCACTGGTTCAACGGGATAATACAATCCGGCGTTGGCATCCTCTTCGAGACTCAGTTCGCGATAGATGTCGCGGCGCCACACCACATCTTCCGACATCGTGGCCGCCGTTGGGAAGGATATACGCGCCCTGGTGGTCAAATTACCGGAGTTGGACTTTGCTTTCTGCTCCTCCTGTGCAGCCCGTCGCGACTGCGGCTGTGCGTCGGCCCATTGTGCAAAGGCCACCATCAGCAAGAGGTAAACCATTTTTCTCATCATATACTTCATTGCTTATTTGATAATCACCTCCATGGCGGCAGGCAGTTTACGTGTCAATCCGTCAGGACCCACAGCCGTAACATGGGTGATATAGAAACGTTTGTTGCGTGAGAGTTTGCGGAACGCCTCTTTCTGTCGTTCGCTGAAGGCCGCGCCATTTGAAGCCATGGGCACGGCATTACCCATATTGTCATAGAACACCGTCTCGAAACCCGTCACCTTGAATTCGATGTCGAGCAGTCCGTCATCAATAGCGGCCTTGATGCCTCCCACACCCATCAGACTCGCCTTGGCCAATCCTCCGCCCTTAAAACGGTCGGCACCCATAGCGATATAAGGTGTCGGGTCTGGCAATTTACGAACCTTGAAAGAGAACTGTCCCATCTGTCGTGTCTTCCCATTGTCGGAAGCGGTGACGGTGAACGTGACATCCTGTCCCACGGTGGAAGGTACGGCGACATAATGTCCGTCGCCCTTAGACGTGAGCGTGCCCCCTGTCATGGAAAGCGACACCGAATTCTGCGGCAGTCCTGCCACAGTCACGCTGATGGGGTTGGCATATCCCGCATAGAGCACATTCATCAGGTCGGCAGCCACGGTAGCCCCACTAGGTGGTGCTATGACTCGATATTTTTGGCTGAAGTCGCGCCGCAGCATATCACCCTCAGTGTTCCGCATGAGAATATAGCCACTGAACTGATGTTCGCCCACACCACCTGCCGTGATGGTATAAGAACCACGACTGGAAGAAACCCGTTGTCCGTTGACATAGATTTCGGGCTGTTGCGTAGTGTCGACGGCGGCCATGATGATATGTGCCGTCATCTGTTCGCCAGGATAGAGCGTGGTCTTGTCAGGTACCACAAAAGCATCGAGTTTGTTCACGCGTATGTCTTTGAGTCCTATATTCGCGATGAGGGAGTGGAGTACCTCGCCCTCAGCATAGCGAACATCGCTCTGCAATTTGGAGAGCATGGTGACAACCGCGGCCACAGGCATATCCTCAAACATATATTCCTGCCAGTTCTTGCCCAAGGTATTCTCGTTTTTGGGCACGTCAGTGGCCAGATTGCTACGTATGATTTCCTGCTGGTGCGGGTCACCTATCATCTTGAGGATGCGTTCGCGATAACTGACCACCGCATCGTAAAGCCGTTGTCCTTGACCGGTACCCGGAGCGAGCATCACATGGCTGGCCGCCTCGAGGTCGTCCTTGTTCTCTATATTCTCCAAGTTTCCATCCTCGCCATCCGCCTCCTTGACAATTTTCTCTTTGAGCTGCTGTGCGAAATTATAGAGCGAGTCGCTCATCTCTTTCACCTGTTGCGCTTTGTCGAACCACTCTTTTACCTTTGCAGGGTTTTCTTTCATCTGCTCCTGGAAGTCTTGGAACATTGCCAAATTTTCCTTCGACGAGTTGGCCGTGGTCCTACGCAGGCTCTCTTCCACAATAGTGAAGCCGTTGAGCACCTCGGTAGAGATGTTCAAAGCGAGCATAGCCATCAAGACGACATACATAAGGTTAATCATCTTCTGGCGTGGAGAGACTGGTCTTTTCTTTATAGCCATTTCTTATGAGTAGGGTGAATGCTAAATGATTGACTCGTTGTTGGGTGCGGCGGGCGTTGCCGAGCGCATGTTGACCGTCATCGCTTCTATCATGCGGGCATATATCTTATTGAGCTGCTCGATCTGCTGAGCCATCTTCTTCGACTGGTCGTTGATTTGATCGATGGTGCCGATTTGCTGGCTGGCACTCTTGAGCTGCATCTCGTAAACCTTGCAGATGCCTGTGAGCGTCCGATTGAGGTTCTCCATCTCTTCCGAGTCGCGTGTGAGGCGAGCGCTTTGTTCGCTCACAGCTCCCAACATCTCCGTGAGTTTCTTCAGTTCCTCAACATAGTTGCTGGTAGCCTCGGCCATCTCTGGTGATACTTGTTGTTGCTGGTCAACCCAAGCGGGTATTGTCGCAGCACCAATAACAGGTGCGCCACCAACAACACCTTCACCACTACCATCACCGACAACGCCACCACCGACGACACCGCCGCCGCCAAGAATTACGCCACCACCGCCTACGGCAGCAGCCACTTGTCCACCTTCACCCTCTTGGGGTACATAGCCGCCTTGTCCGCCAACGGAACCGATAATGACGGTACCACCACCTTGCATGGTAACGCCTTCGGATCCTTCCATTTCGGTTCCTTCCAAATTATCTTGGACCTCTTCTGTCTCCTCTCCAGCATGTGTCTTGAGGTCCATACCTATGGTAGTCTTGTCAAACGGTCTGTCAAAGGCAGAGAGGAAGAACACAACGACCTCCGTTCCCATACCCAAGAAGAGCATGAGATTAGCTCCCGGTAAGTGGGTGAGTTTGAACAGGGTTCCCAGAATCACGATGGATGCACCCCAGCTATAAGCATAGTTGAGGAATGTCTGCCCGGGCACGCTGTCCATCCATTTCTGCAACCGGTACACGACATTGTATTTACTGTACTTCGTCATTTGCTTTTCTTGCTTTTTTTCTGTTTCGTACTAGTTGATGAAGCCATGCTTCTTACGCAGCGGAATCCTATGTAGGACCGTGGTTGATTCTGGTATTCCCAAGTGCGCCACGCCGACCGGATATACGATTCGGGATCTTTCCAAGACCCTCCTCGCACACTTTTCTTCTTTAGGCGATAGGGGTCTTCCTTAGCCGCTTTATAGTCAAGTTGAGGGTTCAGGTCGTTCATGGCATCCACGCCAGCTTCGGTGAAAATGGTGCTTGTCCATTCTGCCACATTGCCAGCCATATCAAACAATCCATTGGAGTTGGCGCCATAGATGCCTACACGACTGGTGATAAGGTTACCGTCCTTGGTATAGTTGCCCTTGTCGGGTTTGAAGTTGGCATAGAAACAACCATCGCCGTTTTTCACGCTCTCGTTCTCCCAAGGGAATTCAGTACCATCTTTTCCTCTTGCGGCATATTCCCATTCAGCCTCGGTAGGCAGACGGTAGCGTTGGACATAGCGAGCTTCAGCGCCCAACCCTTTCAGCAGGTAATCTGTACGCCAGGCACAGAACGCTTCTGCCTGTTCCCATGTCACGCCAACAACAGGATAATCGTTGTAGGTTGGGTTGGAGAAGTAGGTCCGCATATACATCTCGTTTTCGGAATTGCGAAAATCGTTCACCCAACAAGTAGTGTCAGGATAGACGTTGACGATATACGTATTGAGAAAATCCCACGGTCCTGACAGCGGACGGTTGATGGTCTCGCGGACAATACGTCCCTCGTCGTCGATATAGGCGGTGTCCTTGGATATCATGACCACCTCATCGGGGTTGACGGTAATGTCAGTATTGAGGTTACGCTCCTCTGGATTGAGACGGTTACGTCTGAGAGCGGCTGCCGTGTAGTCGTAGATTTCATACCTATAGTTGAGCTGACTGGCATCGAGCAGTTTCTCTCCCGTAACCGGGTTGGTCACATAGAGGCTTTCAAATGCCCGTTGCTCATCCTCGTTAGGTTTGCGCGGCAGATTCTTCTTCCAATTAAGATGCGGTTTCACGGGGTCGCCATTTTTATCTTCCGTGATTTTGTACGACTCATCGCCACCATACGACGGGTCGGCGAGTCTTTCGCGGAGGATAGAATCACGCACCCAATAAACGAACTGTTTATATTCGGAATTGGTCACCTCCGTCTCGTCCATCCAGAAACCATCCACGGAAACGTCCTTGACGGGGGTTTCTTTTCCCCAGAGACTGTCTTGTTTGTCGATACCCATCCGAAGATACCCCCTCTTGATGAGTGTCATGCCATAAGGTGTGGGCTCCGTGAATCCACGGCCCGACACACCGATGACCTCGCCTCCCCGGCCTGACGAGGACGCAGACTTGCCGCCAAAGCATGCAGTCAGCGAAGTCATGGTGAGCAAACTCAAGCCCACGATTATATTCCTTGTTTTCATAATCTAAAGGATTCTCACGCTTTTATGTTTGTTTTTTCCTTTTTTCACCAAATTGATATCTGTTTGGTATTTCACGCATAGTTCGTGACTACCATTGCCTATGCTGATGCCTCCCGTATACATCTCGTAACTATAGCCGATGTGTATGCCTTGAATACAACCGCCGAGATATGCGGTGACCGAATTGGTGGGACTGTATCCCACTCCGGCATAGAACATTTTCTTCTCGTGTGTATAGACAAGTCTCGCCGAGACATCGCCTCTGTAAGCCACCCCGTCTGTCTTGAACATGGCGGTGGGGTGTATTGTAAGAAACGGATTTCTTAATTTAATATTGTATCCAGCCGTGAAATAATACGACCGATCTATTTGTATTTCGTTTGTTTCACCCAATTCTACCTTTGGAGAATTGAGGTGGAGCACCGAGGCACCGACGTACCATGGTCCGCGTTTATAGTACAGTCCCACCGCCAGATCGAGCTGTTGTCCTTTCAACTCACTCTTTGAGAATACCTCGTCGGTATCGAATTCAGGCAGTATGACATCCGAGCCGTCGAAATTCTCAATGAGGAGACCTGCCTGCACACCCACACTGATGGTTCCGCCAAGCAGTGGTCTCTGCAAGTCGTATTGCAAGGATATTCGTTGGTGTGTGAACAGACCTATCTGATCGTTCATGAAATTCAATCCTGCGCCGTTCACAGAATTGAGGAACATGAAGGGCATGTCGGCTCCCACATACATTGTGCGTGGGTTGTTCTCGAAACCAGCGAAACTGAGGGCATAGGCGCCTGTGATGTTCATCTTGGCCTCTTTTCCGGCTGCGGCTGGGTTGAACGACGTCTCCATCGCCCAGTAATGTGCGAAGTGAGGGTCGTATTGTGCGGAAGCCGACAGGGAGGCCAGGCACAATGCCATGATTATGCGTATTTTTCTTGCCAACACGTGATAATAACGAAGCCGCTGGCATTTTATTGTATGCCAACGGCTTGTAAAGTGTCAAGACAAAGTCGTGGATATGCTTTTCCGTCAGTCAAAGTAAAGCATAAAGTCAAGCTGTGCCCCATTGGTGCTCTTGAACTTCCCGTTATAAGACTGTCCGTAGTGTTCTTCACCTTCATCGTCGGTCTCGCTGATTTCCCTGAAGGTACCATCGAATGTACCAATTTTCTTACCTGCCGCGAAGGCGTCTATGATACACCTACCTGATTGCTCGTTGTAAGACACCAAGCGCAAAGACCTTTTGCCGCTGTTCTGGCCCTGACGGACATAGCTGTAGGTTCCCGTCGTACCGTTCATCTCGAACTCAGCCTGGTCAGAGTCGCCTATGCGCCCCCACATTCCCATATACACCCCATTGGACGAAGATTTCCGCTGTTCTTGAGCCTGTGTGGGCTGTTGTGGGGTCTTTTCCTCTACATCCGCTTTTGTCTCTTCCTTAGTTGTTGACGGTGATTCTTCCGCCGTTTCTTCTTGAGTCATTTGGGCTTTCGCCTCGATCTTGGACGGTTGTTTTGGACTGTCTTTGCCATCGGAAAGAAAGAGCCATAGCCCTAAGCCTAAACAAGCTGCCATGAGCAAGCCGATGAGCACATAGAGAAAAGTATTGTTTTTCTTTTGGGGTGCTTGAGGTTGTGTGTTGCTAATCTGAGTTCCGCAATGTGGGCAGAACATGGCGTTTCCAGTGAAGGAATTGCCACAACGAGGACATCTGTATTGTGTCATAATGATAAATATTTAAGGTTTTGGTGCAAAGATACATATTTTTCCTCACGAAGAAACAAGGATTATCACTTTTTTTAAGCGTTTGGGGACTTCTAATGTAGGCTTATGCCATGTTCTCTTAGTTGTTTTTCTTGTAGAAGAAATAAGCGATGTGGCTCGTGAGCCACATCGCTTATTATTTAATACTCATCTTCGTTGAACAGGAAATCTTCCTTGGTGGGATAATCAGGCCATATATCTTCAATGCTTTCGTAGACATCGCCCTCATCTTCTATTTCCTGAAGATTCTCCAACACTTCAAGTGGTGCCCCCGAGCGGATGGCATAATCGATAAGTTCGTCCTTGGTAGCTGGCCAAGGAGCGTCTTCTAATTTGGAAGCTAATTCGAGTGTCCAATACATAGTCTAAAGGTATTAAGTTTTTGAGTGGTGCAAAAGTATAAAAAAAAATCCAATTATCACTGGTTCTTCCATATTTTTTCACGCACCCCCTCAAGAAAATTCAGTTTCCTTGCCAAAACAAAAAGATAATCCGACAAACGGTTCATGTAACGAAGAATTTCGGCATCCACGGCAGAGGTTTCGTGGAGGAAAAAGATACGCCGTTCAGCCCTTCTACACACCGTGCGGCACACATGGCAGATGGCCGCCTCGTGGGAACCTCCCGGGAGGATGAAAGCTGTCTGCGGGGGTATGCTGGCGTTGATGTTGTCAATCTCGTCTTCAAGGATGTCTACCTCTGAGGGAATGAGTTTATAGGATGGTCCGACAGGCATCTTTGATTGGTCGGTGGCAAGGTTGGAGCATACGGTGAAAAGGTTGCGCTGTATGCGATAGATGATATCTTTGTCGTAACCATCTTTCATCCACGATGCCAATAGGCCCAGGTTGGCACTCAGTTCATCTACCGTACCGTAAGCTTCGATACGCGAATTGGTTTTTCTCACGCGATAGCCACCTACAAGAGAGGTCAGTCCCTCATCGCCAGTCTTAGTATATACTTTCGTAATTTTCATAGTGTAAATTATTAGAAGTTGATGATATAGTTTTGCTTATAACGTTTTTTGTCAAGTATTATTACACCGCAATAGTATAAATTGAAACTAACTCCCCCGGGGAAATTATCGACAACTTTTTTCCATTCACGCGAATTGATGGAACGGCCCCGCGATGGCTCCACCAAAAAGATGGCACCTTGGGATAATTTATCAGAAGAACTCCATCCGCAGACATTGTCTATCTTACATCTTACGATATCGATGGATGCGTCCTGCGGCAAGACCTCGTTCCGACTTATGATCATGCAACGGGTGGAACCCGCGCGGATATAATCGTAACAGGCAGTATCTTCTTCCATTTGATCGACCATGCATCGTGTTCGTCGGTAATTAGCGACCCTGAGATAGAACTCGTATTTTTTTCTCTTAATGGCATCCAATGCGGGATATCTCTTTTTTAGCCTATTATAGG
The DNA here is from genome assembly GCA_017538105.1 of Prevotella sp. Taxonomy (GTDB): domain Bacteria; phylum Bacteroidota; class Bacteroidia; order Bacteroidales; family Bacteroidaceae; genus Prevotella. The sequence goes on from JAFYJN010000009.1 coordinate 29,503, forward strand.
AATAATAAGGTCGACGTTCGTTGACGACATCGCGTACGAAAGCATAGTCATTGGGCGACTGTATACCAAATCCCCGGCATCGTTTCCATCGTGTCAGCCAGACGTGTATCCTCGATATTATAAAGTGCCCATCTGCCATTAGGCCGCTAAAGTACAAAAAAAAATGGAAAACGAAAAATAAAAGAATAAAAGATTGAAAAAAAGAACAGCAAGAATCAAAGAAAACAGATAGCAAAACGCAGGAATAAGAGCAGAAGATAGAGGCCAAGAGAATACCCACAACCATTTTATGTTGTAGTGCAACTACAAGGGGCTACAGAAACAGAAACTATAGATACTATAGAAGCTATAGTCGCTATAGAAGCTATAGAAACTATAACCAAGAAGAACTACAAAAACACGAAAGGGCGCCCCCGCTTGGGGAGCGCCCTGTGTGCAAAAGGGGGCGGCTACCTACTCTCCCGCATTGCATTGCAGTACCATCGGCGCAAGCGGGCTTAACTTCTCTGTTCGGGATGGGAAGAGGTGGGACCCCGCCGCGATAACCACCCGGTATGGGGGACACGTCGCGAGA
>JAFYJN010000042.1 GCA_017538105.1 Prevotella sp.
ACGCTCCACGAGGTTCAGCACGCGTTGCACGTTGCGGTCGAGGTCGCTCTCGGCAAGCTTGCCGCTCTTCACGCCAGCCACAATCGAATCGAACTGCTCGTCCTTGCCAGGCTGCAGCATGTCGTTGCCTGCCCACATCTGTTTGGCACCATCCTTACCTCCGAACCAGTCGGTCATCACAGTTCCCTCGTAGCCCCACTCGTCGCGCAGGATGGTCTGCACGAGGTCCTTGCTCTCAGAAGCATAGATGCCGTTGATATAGTTGTAAGAGGTCATCACCGTCCAAGGTTTGGCCTCCTTGATGGCAATCTCGAAACCTTTGAGATAGATCTCGCGAAGGGCGCGCTGGGAGATGTGCGCATCGGTGTTCATGCGGTTGGTCTCCTGGTTGTTGGCAGCAAAGTGCTTGATGCTCGTGCCCACGTCGTTCTTCTGCACACCTTTGATATAGGCGGCAGCGGTCTTTCCAGCCACCACGGGGTCTTCGGAGTAGTACTCGAAGTTACGACCACAGAGCGGGTTGCGCATGATGTTGATGGCGGGCGCCAACAACACATCAGCACCATATTCCTTCACCTCCTCACCGATGGCCTTGCCAACTTCCTCTACGAGTTTGGTGTTCCAAGTAGAAGCAAACAGTGTTCCAATGGGGAAGTGGGTGCAATAATACGTGGCAGAGTCGCCTTCACGAGTGGCATCGATACGGAGTCCGGCAGGACCGTCGGCCAACACCACGGCAGGGATGCCCAGCGAGTCGAGAGGAAAGGTCGTGCCAGCGGCACCAGGCACGAGACTCTTCGTAGCACCGATGACAGCATCGTCGCCAGAGAATCCAGCCATACCCGTACCAATCACGAAGTGAGCCTTGTCCTCGAGCGACAGTTTGGCCATCACCTCTTCCTGATCGATCGTGTTCTTAGTCACATTGTCGGCAGAATTACAACCCATCAAGAGGGCAGCCATGCCGAGGGCGAGAAACATAGTCTTTTTCATGTTTGTTCAACGGATGTGTTTAGGTTGTTAGTTGTAGTTGATATTGCGCAAAGGTACGAAAAATAAATGAGAAATTGCTTGTTTGGCTTGAAAAAAATCATGATTCTCATCATAAAGACGTAGAAACATGTCATTTTCGACCGACTGGTCTTGATGATTGTTATCTTCATTGCATTCATATTGTTCTTCGTCATCTGTTATTCACTTTCGCCACCGCTACGTGGTAGCATCCCCACCGCATAGTGGTAATAACGTTACCGCATAGTGGTAATGGTGTTACCACATACTGGTAACGATTTTGGATATGCAACTATTCTGTTGCATTTTTGCGGCTATTTCGTGTTAAATATTAGTTAAAATCAACATTTGTTGCCACCAATGTCACCCTTCTGCCACCACACAACCTCTTGTTTATCAACCGATTATAAGAAGTGTGGCATTGTTGCAACAAAAAATACAATTATATAGTTTTTGTAGAGTCCATAATAAATTGATAATCTGTGAGTTCAACTCACTACACCCTCATACGGTTAAAATTGATTTAAATTACACCTTATTTAATGAGATAACGGAATATTTTTATATCTTTGCAATCAAGTATCGCCGATGTGCCGTCGCTCGAGCTCTGCTCGCTTATATGAGCGAAGCGAGTCTTAAGAAACGACAAACCAAGGCTGATCCCCTGAGTGCAGGGTGGCGGTATGATTTTCGATGGTTAATTATAGCGTTAGTGCTATATTCGATGGTGTCCTAGAACCTTGCAACTTCAATCGACATCCAATGTTTCGAATAAGTACCAGCGCCTACGTGATAGCGTGGGCTGGACTTATCAACATGGATGGGTTTTGCAAGGACCTTAGGACATCGATAGGGGCGGTTCACGCTTCCTTTGTGTCCCAAGGTTCTTGCTTAATGAACCCATCATCATTCGAATAGATAGTCCTTTCGCTCCTGAAACTATAGCGTAGATATGGCAGACATACCTATTTCCTCCCATTTCTTCACTAACAGGGATGGGAACACATTGATGAAAGAGTTTGAGGGCATTCTTCTGAACAATCCTCAAGTGAAGAACCTTGATGCCGTTGTGGGCTTTCTTCGTGCATCAGGCTATTTTTCCTTACGCCCATTTCTTGACGGCATCAACAAAGTGCGCATCCTGATTGGCATTGATGTAGATAAGTACATCGCCCGCGCCCACCAAAAAGGAGAACTCTTCTTTGGTGCAGAAGAGGAAGTGAAGGAAGAATGCCTGAGACTGTTGAAAGAAGACATCGAGCAGTCTCACTACACCAAGAAAGTTGAGGACGGTATGCTCCAGATGGTGCAGGACTTGATAGACGGCAAACTCGAACTACGCGCCCATCCTTCCAAGAAGATTCATGCCAAAATCTACATTCTTTATCCCGACAATTACAACCAGCATTGCTTTGGCGCAGCCATTACCGGCAGCAGCAATCTGAGTGGCAACGGCTTGGGCATCACAGAAGAGCGGCAATATGAGTTCAACGTCAAACTGACGCAGTTCGATGACGTGCAGTTTGCCAAGAATGAATTCGATCTGTTGTGGGAAGAGGCCAAGAATGTCCCTATCAATGCAGAGGACTATCAGGCCACACTCGATAAGACCTACTTGAAAGGCGACGTCACCCCTTACGAACTATACATCAAGATGCTGATGGAATACTTCAGCGACCGCGTGCTGGCTATCGACCAAGATGACCCCTTCGATATGCCAGAGGGATATAGCAAGTTTGACTATCAGGCTGATGCCGTAGTAGAGGGCTATCAGAAACTGATACGCTACGACGGTTTCTTCCTCGCAGATGTGGTGGGTCTTGGTAAGACGGTCATCGCTACGATGATTGCAAAGAAGTTCCTGATTGAGAACGGCCCTGAGCATACAAAGATTCTGGTGGTCTATCCGCCAGCCGTAGAACAGAACTGGAAAACCACATTCAAGGACTTCGGCCTCGAAAAATATGCCTGCTTTGTGAGTAACGGAAGCCTGAGCAAGGTGCTTGACGATAGCAACTACGACGTTTGGAATGCCGACGAATACGACTTGGTACTTGTTGATGAGGCCCACAAATTCCGCAATCATACAACCGGCGCTTTCCAGCAACTACAGGAAATCTGTAAGATGCCTCGTGTGGAAACGGGCTATATTCCTGGATACAAGAAGAAGGTGATGTTGATTTCTGCAACGCCCATGAACAATACGCCAGCGGACATCTATTATCAGATTCTGATGTTCCAAGATCCCCGTCATTGCACCATCGATGGTGTGCCTAACCTGACGGCCTTCTTCTCACCATTGGTGGTGGAGTTCCGTAAATTCCGCAAGCAGGAGAACTTTGACTTGAAGGAGTTTAAGAAGTTGGCTGAGAAGGTTCGTGACAGGGTGATCAAACCTTTGACCGTTCGCCGTACAAGAACAGACATTGAGAACATTGCCCGCTATAACAAGGATGTCAACGGATTCCCCAAGGTGGACAAGCCCATCAAGAAAGAATACGAGTTGAACGACCACTTGGCTAACCTCTTCGAGAAGGCTATGCATGTGCTCGACAAGGAACTGACCTACGCCCGCTATCAGGCCATCGCCTATCTGAAGCCCGATGCTGCCCCAGGTCTCTACGACAATGCGGAGGTTATCAGCCGCAGTTTGGCTGGCATCCGCAAGAACGGGTTGGTAAAACGTCTGGAGAGTAGTTTCTATGCCTTCTGCAAATCTCTGAAAGCCTTCCGTCAGGCTAACGAGAACATGATAGACATGTGGGAGAACGACAAGATATTCATCGCTCCCGATTTGGACATCAATGCCTTGATAGAGGCTGGCTACAGCGAGGAGGAGATTGAACAGAAGATGAACGAGAAGGCTGAGGTGAACCCCAAGAATGCCTCCTTCCAGCGGAAAGACTTCGATGAGCAATACATCGAGCAGCTGAGACACGACCAAGCGTTGCTCGATGACATGTGGTTAGAGTGGGAATACATCGACGATGACGATGACTCAAAATTTGCCAAGTTCGAAGACCTATTGAAACACGAACTGTTCAAGAAGGAACGCAACCCAGAGGGAAAGATCGTGGTGTTCTCTGAGTCTGTAGATACCGTAGAATATCTGCAACGTCGCATCAATCGCCAAGATGTATTGGTGATTTCTTCCCAGAACCGCAGTCAGTTGTTCAAGACCATCCGCGAAAACTTTGATGCCAACTGGAAACAGAGGAAAGACGAGTATAACATCATCCTCACGACAGACGTGTTGGCCGAGGGTGTCAACCTGCATCGCTCGAACATCATCATCAACTACGATACGCCTTGGAACGCCACTCGCCTGATGCAGCGTATAGGTCGTGTGAATCGTATCGGCTCTACGGCGGGCATTATCTATAACTATGTATTCTACCCGTCGCGTCAGGGGAACAAGGAAATCAAACTCAACCAGATTGCACTGAGTAAGATTCAGACCTTCCATACCACGTTTGGCGAGGACAATCAGATCTATTCTACGGAAGAGATTATCGATCGCGACCTTGATAAGCTCTTCAAGGAAAGCATCAAGCGCGAACAGGAAGACCGCAACCTTGAACTGCCGTTCTATGAAGAACTGCGAGCACTCTACCAGCAGAACCGCAAGGAGTATAAGCGCATCGAAAGGCTGTCATTACGCAGTCGAACTGGTCGGGAATCCCGAACAGTTGACGGTGTTACCCTCTCAGGCGATTCATTAGTATTCCTCAAAACCAATTTCCGTAAACTGTTCTATCTGGTGAACGACCAGCAGACGCGCGAATTGTCCGTGCTCGACGCCCTCAATTATTTCAAGGCTAAACCTGAAGAGAAGGCCGTACCTCGATTGGAACAGCATCATGAGCATGTGGAGAAAGCCCTGAAGGAATTCAATAAAACCAAGGAACAGGAACTGCACGAAGAGGAGTCGAACCAGAACCAGCGCAGCAATCTTGGTGCTCAGGTCACTACGGCTGTCAGCCTGCTTAACAGTATGCTACCGCACATTGATGATGGCGATACCCGCCTGAAGATTATCCAGCTCAAGGAGTTGGCAGAGCGAGGAACCATTACCTATATCGCCAAACGTTTGCAACGCATTCAGAAAGACTTGCAGCGTCAGGGTGGCAGCAAGGCTAAACTGACCTTTGAGGATGCGCTAAAACAAGTGCTCGAAATGGCCAACAAATACAACACCTATTATCGCGAGAGCCAGCATGCAGAGGAAGAATCTGCTGCTGTTATCATCCTCTCAGAATCTTTCAGTAAATCGTAAATTGTAAATCGTCAAATCGTAAATGTCTTTATGGATTATAAAAGCGTCATAGAATCGAGATATAATCGCCAGAACTGGCAGTTGCTGTTGCACGACATTTTTGGCAACAAGATAAAGTTTTGGAATACGCCATCAACGATTCCAACCAGTAGTCAGTTTGCCAAGCAGGCATTATGGCTGGGTACTATCACATTGAGCGACAACCAGACCATCAGCATCTACGAAGTGGAACTCTCTGATAGCGTTGATATAGAACGTAACCGTAGAGGCATCCGCGATATGCTGCTGACCGATTGGCGAAACAACGGCAATGCAGGTGCCTTCATGTTTTGTTATCGTAAGAACGAGAGTGTACTTCGATTCTCATACGTTAGTGAAGCCTGGACGTTTGCCGATGATGGCAGTTATCAGAAGGAATCAACTGATGCCAAACGCTTTACCTATCTGTTGGGTGAAGGTCATCGTAGCCGTACTGCCATTCAGCAGTTCGAGAAACTGCGTGATAGTAGCCTCACGCTGAAAGACCTGACCAAAGCGTTCTCTGTGGATGCTGTCAGCGATATGTTCTTTGATGGCTACAAGAAGCAGTATGAGGACATTATCCAATATATCACGGGTAAGCGAATGGTGAAGGTGGCCAATAAGTGGGAGGAGCAAATCAAGAACGACCCCTGCGAGGAAATCATGCAGGAATTTTCCCACTTCCAGAATCCTGAAAAGGCAGTTCGCGACTATGTGAAGAAACTGATGGGCCGCCTTGTGTTCCTTCAGTTCCTACAGAAGAAAGGTTGGCTGGGTGTGCCTGCTGGTGCTGAATGGGGAACAGGTGATGCAGAGTTCATTCAAACCCTCTTTGCCCAATGTCAGGATAAAGACCACTTTGTTGATGATATCTTGGAAGTATTATTTGATGACCTCAATTCAGAGCGCGAAGGTGACATCTCAAACCTCAAATCTCAAACCTCAAATCTGAAAGTTCCTTATTTGAATGGAGGCTTATTTGAGCGTGACGCTACAGACGAGACGGAATTCCCTCTGCCTGCCAAATACATGCAGAGTTTGCTTGACTTCTTTGCATCTTATAACTTCACCATCGACGAGAACGATCCTGATGATGCAGAGGTTGGTGTTGATCCAGAGATGTTGGGTCGTATCTTTGAGAACCTGCTGGAGGACAACAAAGACAAAGGAGCCTTCTATACACCCAAGGAAATCGTTAGCTATATGTGTCGCGAAAGCCTCATTGCCTATCTCCAGACTGGCATTGAAGACGAGACCACCAAAGAAGCCATCCGTCAGTTCGTGACTACACACGATGTCGATGCTCTTGGTACTAACGACAGATTCCGTCAGCAGGTAGATGAAGCTTTGAAGAACGTCAAAATCTGCGACCCTGCTATTGGCTCTGGCGCATTCCCAATGGGCTTGCTAAAAGAACTCTTCCAATGCCGCACAGCCCTCGAAGGAATCAGCCAACATCAAGCGGCAGAAATCAAAAAGCACATCATTCAGCAGAACATCTATGGTGTAGATATTGAGCGTGGTGCTGTTGACATAGCCCGCCTTCGCTTCTGGCTCTCTCTGATTGTTGATGAAGAAACGCCACAGGCTCTGCCCAACCTCGACTTCAAGATTATGCAGGGCAACTCGCTGTTGGAGCAATACAAAGGTGTTGACCTCTCGACGATGACAGAGAAGAAGGCCGATGAGTCAGGTATGCTTTCCATCTTTGACAGTATGCTGGATGTCTATCGCCTTGACTTGCGTAAGATGCTGGCCAAATACTATGATTGCACAGACCATCACGAGAAGCAAAAACTTCGTAAAGAGATTGTTGCGAACGTAAAGCAACAACTCCGCGAGCAAAGCATCAACGTTGACTTTGGCGACCTCGACCTCTCTGGCAATAACCAATTCATGCTTTGGCATACTTGGTTCTATGATGTATTCTCGCAAGGTGGATTTGATATTGTAATTGGAAATCCACCGTATGTATTCACAAGAGATGTTGAATTCTCTGATGACTTTAAGGCAAACATTGAATCAAAGTATTTCTCATTGTTAGAGAAAAGTAAGAAAAAAACTAAAGCAAATCAATCAGGCAAGATAAATTTGTTTGCAACGTTCGTGATTTGTGGGCTAATTCTTAACAAAACAAATGGCTTCTTAAGTTACATACTTCCAAATAACATCTTAAGAACCACAACTTATGATAGGATACGAAAATATCTATTAGATAACACTGTAATCCATCAAATTGTGGATCTTGGAGCTGGAGTATTTGATAATGTTACAGCGTCCACTATTATTCTTTTGCTTCAGAATCAAAAAAATAAAGAAAGCTATGTAAAGGTTATATCAGATATCGAAGATTTTGAAAAGAAAAAATATACTATAAAAGAAATAAAACAGAACGGCTTTAATCGAAATGTAAGTTATGCTTTTAATATATTCGGGGATGATTCAGTATCGAATATAAGCAATAGAATATGTGAGTCCAACACATCATTAGGTTACTATTGCAGAGATATCATTGAAGGTATCGTTGCCAAAAAGTCAATTATAAGTGAAACTATGGATATTGGCTGTGTCCCTCTTCTTGGAGGAAAGAATATCCGAAAGTATGGACTTAAAGGAAACACTAAATATCTTCTATGGGATAAATCCCAAATACATCGTCCCAGACCAGATTATCTGTGGGAATTAGATGAAAAAATTATTATACAAAGAATAAGTGGCGGCGATTTTCCGATTGTGGCGACATTAGACACTCAAAAATACAAAACGTTTGCATCAATAAACAATATCGTATTAAAAGATGAATTTAGCAATCTATATAGATTAATTGTTGCTTTGTTGAACTCAAGAATAATTAATTGGTATTATGCGAATAATTTCTCAAACAAATCGAAGTTGACTGTAAATATTTCCAAAACATATTTAGAGATGATTCCCATTCCTAACGTTAACCATCCTAATTGTTCTGTTATAATGGATATGGTCGATAAAATTCAAGAAATAGATCCGATTTCCCCCGAATATGATATGTATATCAAGAAAATTGATTCGCTCGTTTATCAGCTTTACGGTTTATCAGAAGAAGAAATACAAACAGTAGAAAAACAATAATTATGGAACAAGAGTCAAAAAGAAAGAAATCACCAGCAAAAACCCTCAAAGTGATTATCAAAGGCAAAGCTGCTGAGGGTAATAAAGCTACGGATGTTTTTGTGAATGCCATCAAAATAATAGGTCCAGCAAAAATCGCTGAATTGAACAAATATACCGTTGATGGACTACCGCTTATCGTTTCCAAAAGAGATAATAGAAAACAAATGAACTCTCTTGGGAAGCAGGGGTATGTATGCACCCATTTGTCCACAATAGGGAAAAAGAGCCTATTAGAAAGAATCGGGCAAGCCCTGAATATTAAAATAAAAGTTGAAATAGAAGAAGGCAAAGCAGAATAACTACTCCGGCATCTGCTGCAGAATTTTGTCGGTATGTACTCCGCCCTCGCCAAGAGCTGAGTAAAGTGTATAGATTTACCCGATGGCAGTTAACTTGTTGTCGGGTAATTCATATCTGACAGGATGGGCGAAAGAGATGGCCTTGCCATTGTAAACGGCTGTGGTATCGATGCCGCGACGCTGGAACTCGTCGATGAGTGCGTGGTCGTGGTAGGCTCGGATAGAGGACCAGCCTCGGTTCTGCACCTGGGCGTTGAAAACGGTTACTAACTCGGGAATCTGCATGTCTGCAAAACGCAGAGCAAACTTGATGTAATAAATGTGCTGTTGCATAACTTTTTGTTTTGAAGTGAATAATAATACCCCCGCATCGTACCTTGACCACCGTGGCAAAGTTAAGCTCGGTTGGTGAGTCCGCCTAAAGGCGACTGCTCTTGATGCTTTCGAGTGCAAAGGTACGAACTATTCTCAAAACATCCAAATGTAAAAGTGGGAAATATTTCAAAAATATCAAAGGTATGAAAGAAGATAAAGTTTAAATAAGTCAAAAGCATAGAAACTCTAATTTGTTTACTATTTGTATATTTCAAATCTGAAAATAAATACACATAACGCCTGAAATTACGTAGTGAAGTGTTATAAATTGCAAATTTGCATATAACAAAATTGCAATTTACTTGTGTCAGACTTGGAACTACGTAGCATGACTGACAACGAAATGCAGAAGAACTTTGAGAGCTACATCCGCATAGGCATATCGGAGCAGGCCCATGGATTAAAAATCTTAGCTTAGCAAATAGTAACGGTGATTACGGTAATAACGATTACTATTTCGAGGTGAAAGCCCACCAAAAAAGAAAAAGCCGAGATTTCTCTCGGCTTTGGCGCTTCAGGATGGCTTGAAATTTGTTGAGCACAGCGAGACTCATCGACTGAGTGTTTGCAGTCAACGCAGTTGGAGTAAACGTTTTGACGAAGGAGATAACCTTGGTGAAAGCCCATGAAAACAAAAAGTCCCAACCTTACGATTGGG
>JAFYJN010000043.1 GCA_017538105.1 Prevotella sp.
GGTATGTAAATTGCTATTTGGCATCAAATGTCAAGTATTCCTATCTTCTCATAATACATATTTGATGACAAATGACTTACTCCGTCCTGATTGCAATTTTATTTTGCAAAACAATAAAATTAAGCCTCTGCAGGCTTGCACTGAAAAGGAACTGAGATTTGGGCATAATATTGAGAAGATTTATAAAGCAGGTGCTTTCCATGTCGAATAACGAGCTACAACTATTTGTATTTGAAGGTAATCGAGCAGAATCTAAATATGTAGAGAAGCTTGAGCAGAATTTTCTTGGAGAAAGAATTTCTGTGAAGTGTGTCTATGATGCAGAAATCTATCAGTTATATAAATCCTTAGAAAAAGAGGATCTCGATTTTGACATGGTAGAACTTTTGAAAGAACGGAGCAAAGAAAATGCAGAACTACTGAAAGACTATACTCGCGATAGCTTTGCATACATCTATTTGTTTTTCGATTATGACGCCCACTCTACGCTAGCTGATGATAGCAAGATTGTGGAGATGCTCAATTTCTTTAACGATGAAACAGAAAACGGATTTTTATATATTAGCTATCCTATGGTAGAGGCTATTCGCCATTACAAAGACTTGGATAGTTTCAAAGACCTCACTGTAAAGTGTAAACGAGCAAATTGCCCCTACAAAGCAAATTGCGAAGATTTCAAAGTATGCATAAATGAACCTCACTATAAGCAATTCTCTGCATCAGATTGTCGTTCTGATTTGTGCAATATAAATAAGTACACGAATGAAGTGTGGCAAGAGTTGATCTATGCACATGTCTCTAAAATGAATTATCTTGTGAACGAACAATTTGCCTTTCCAGAGAAGATAGAATTGCAAAGAACGATTTTCGAGAGCCAGTTAGAAAAACATATTAACCACAAATGCCCTATGGTTGCTGTATTAAGTGCATTTCCTTTTTACGTCCTAGATTATTTCGGAGTTAATACTCTGAAGAAGAAACTTGATAGATATTTATAAAGAACAAAACGACCCGCACATTTGAGCATCGTTGAGAGGCTTGGCGGGGTCTAGCGGTGCAAAGGTACGAATAATATCTGGATAATCCAAGCTATTTGTTAAAAAGTAGTATTGCACTCAACTTTTTATCGGTTTTCTTATCTCTGTTTGAGAAGAAATTTGTACCATTTGCCGATGGTTGTTAGATGTTTGCTACACGGATGCTTATAAGCATTTTGCGACATTGAAACACCAGGCTCACGCAAGTAGTTGTAAATTAATGAATGTCCATTTCTAGGAAATCAAGTAACGATATTTTTTATTGACAAATATGAATACAAGAAATCCGTGCAACTCCTTTTGTTACACGGATAATTCTTTTAGAGCGTTTTGAAGGCACCGACAAATACATCGGCAGAATTCAATGGGCTGACTATTTCACGACAACCTTCTCACCACCAATGACATACACGCCGCGGGGCAGTTTCTTCGTTTGACTGCCTTTCACACCACTGCGCACCAGTTTTCCGTTGAGGTCGTAGACATCAACAGAGCCTTCCTCAGCGCTCACTTGCAGAATGGCGGTGACTTCAGACTTGCTGATGTGGCGAATCTCCAACTTCGTGGCGGAAGGAGACTGCTCCTCCCATACGAATCCACAACGAGTGGGCAAGAATGTCTTATCGCCTTCGGTACGCACGAGCACACTCTCCAACGGAGTGACGTCCTGCTTGGCGGGAATGCCGTAGCGCCCCATTTTCTCCACACTGTTCCAACTGCTGCCGAAGGAGACAACATTGCCTACACCGTCGTTCATGCGAACCTGCTTCAATTCATTGCTGAAGCCCAACGACTCGGTGTTGCGGACACGTAGTGTTTGCGTGGTGGGCGAGTAAATGAGATAGGGACATCCAGCCTGCAGACCCTCATCGGTGCAAGGGACGAAATAGAGAACCAGCGTGTTACCCTCCTGACGGATGGAAACCATGCGCTCCACTTGAATGTCGAGAGCTGCCGCTTTCAACTGGTCGGCACTGAGCGACAAGGGCAGGCACAAGGTGTTGTAGCCAGCATAAAGAGTACGATTCAGTTGCACGGTCTGTGCTTCATCTTGCAAAGCGCTGACATTCAGCGTCGTGCTGTTGGCAGAAATGCTTTTCACTCGGTTTTGTGCTACAGCTTGTGTGCACATCGTGGCTGCTGCCATCAAAACAAGTACAAAATGCTTCATAATAAAAATGGTTTTTAGCGTGTCGCACACCTTTGTGCTCACGAATGGTTTTCTCCCACAAAGATAGTGTTTCTTCTTCAAACCTCCAACCTTTTCAAGTTTTTTTAGCTTTTATTATGTCGCTAAAGACGTTTTTGCCAAGTTGTTCCACAACTGAAAGGTTGCAACTGGTCGCCCATAATGTCGTGCATAATGGAAAACGCTTGATTGCCCGTGCAATGGCTGGTGTAGAACGTGGTGTCGGGATAATCATCCTTCAAGCAACGAGCCAATGCCTCCAACTCACGAGGTTGTTCGTATGGTTCGTCTCGATGCGAATCGAGCAGATGGAATCCACCGATAACAGTGTGCAGAGGCCACGGGCAGGCATCGAGGATATTGAGCAATCCGCTGTGGGCACAGCCAGTGAAAAGAAGCCCATCCACATAAATGGCCATCTCATGGCGGAAATCGTCGTTGACAAGTTGGCCTTGTTCGTTCATGACAAAAAGGTTGCTGTTGGCTGAAGGAAGCGGATGTTCATGCGGAATATTGGCAATCACCCATATCCCTTCGTCAACCTGAACATGAAGGGGACTTTGCGAATCAGGCTCCACTAACATCAGCCGCTCCCCCATTCCATCGAGCGGCAGATGGGCGGTAATGGAATGAAGATAGTTGCGCTTGGAATAGAATTTCCGCCCCACGACTTGGTTCGACATGATAATCCGCGCCTGATGGTTGATTTCAAGGAAATGGCGCAACCCACCTGTGTGGTCGGCATGTCCGTGAGAGAGAAACACATAATCCACCATGCGTAAATCAATGCCCAAGGTGTTGGCATTCTGCATGAAAATCTCAGAGGCGCCCGTATCGAGAAGCAAACGTCGCCCACGGGATTCAACATAAACCGACAACCCGTGTTCGATGGCGAAACGGTTGTCGGTAGTCCTATTATCAGATAATATCGTGAAAGTCATATATAGAAAAAGAAGGGTTCGTTATACTTTAAGAGCACGCATGGCATTGAGCACCGCCA
>JAFYJN010000044.1 GCA_017538105.1 Prevotella sp.
GCCACAGTGGTTCGCATAGCATCGCCCTTCACGTGGGTCTTCGGCAGTTGGCTCTTCACGACCACCTCGCCGAGTAGTTTCGTATCTTCTTTCATTTGGATGGTGAGTCCGTTTCCTGCCTTTATATATAAGGTTTCATAACCTACGTTGCTCACCTTGAACAGGCCTTCGTTTATGTTTGTCACAATCTTGAACATGCCTTGTTCATCGGTCGTCGCGCCTTGTACGAAAGTAGAGTCGGGCAACGACAGAAGCACGACATTCACAAACGGCATGGGTTGTCCATTTTCGTCAATCACTTTTCCGCCAAGATCGTGTGTTTTTGCTTGCGCGGAAATCATCATCAGCATTGCAGCCACGAGGGTTGCCAATCTCAGTTTATTCATTTTCATAATTCTATTTGTTGCGTTCGTTTTCACACATGTTAGACGCAGCAAGGTCGGAACAAGTTGCAACGATTTCAAAGAATGTCAAGAAAAATCTGAATTTTGCCCTCACGAGAAGGCTCGTGTTTCAAAAAAATTCTTCCTCGCGGGCAAATACGCGGAAAATGAGCGTTTTCGGAAATCGTTGGTTATCAGCGACTTCTGTTTTCTTTACATCTTATTGGCTTGTCAAAGCTATGCTTTTACCTTGCAAGAGCTATGCTTTGAGGGTGTCATATGCCACATCTGAGCGTGTCAAATGCCACATCTGAGAGCCTCAGATGCCACATGTGGCAATTCTGGGTGTGGAAAATGAGGAAATTGGAGCGGAAAAACGGTTTTCTCACTCCATTTTCTTTTCTAGATTGAACGGAAAAGTCGACAAAAATTTGTCGTGTTTTTTCATCGTTTATCCTGTTCCTTGAAACGACTAATTCAATGATGAAGCGCCTGGAATTCATCCTTGTCAGGAAACCCTCTCTGCCCTGGATAGCCTCCAAATGACTCAAATACTACGCTGTCGTTATACAGAATAAACTGATGCAATTTTAAGACCTCATCCCTTTCTGCTTCCGACAAAGGCTGATCGTACAAAGCAAACTGATAAATATTGACCCCATACCATCTATACTGTAATATGCTTTTGCAAGCCATCCAGCCAGAGCGAGGGTTCTTGTCAATCTCAATACCTATAATCTCTGCCTTCTTCATTTTCTCTTGAATCGCCGCCAACTCCTGCATCGACAAGCCCACAGTTTGTAAAATCTTTTCGAGTTCTTGTTTGTTTTCTATGCAAGCACAATCCTTGCGCTCGTTCTTCTTTTCTATCATGAACTTCCGAACCTCATCATCCCTATATTGAAGAGTAATAGAGCAACTATCATCCAAGGAACTGCGCACGTATTTGACCAAGTCGTACATATCGGCGTGATGAATCTTGTAGTGTTTCTCCATCAGGGCAGCATCACATGGGGTTGGCTTAGGAAGTAAAATGTAGAAAAGGAACCATAGAACGACATTGAGGATATGGAGAGATAGAACTGCTTTCTTGTAGATGGAAACAGGGGGAATTGAACGTATAAAAGACGCTACGTAAATGATGAATAGCGGTAAGGAAATGAACCACAACCACACAATCGCCACAATGCAAGGACTTAGTATTCCACCCATTTCAGCCTTATCATGACTGTTCAGCCCTATGGAGACGATGCAGGCGGTGACAGAGAGTATCAACAACACCTCTATCACTCGATAAGAATATCCCAGTATTGTTTTTATTTTCATTTCCATCATCATTGGCGTTTCGCGTGCAAAATTAGTCTTTTATTCTCAAAGCTACAAACTAATTGGCATTTATGTCTCGGCAAAAAAAGAAGAAAAACCTTTGTATTGCCCTCGACTTTTATTATCTTTGCCGAGAAAACAACATTGACCATGAAGATTACTTGCGAGCGATTGCGAAGGGCGTATAGTGAAGGGGAGGCTTTGGCTATATATAATGAGGTGAAACAAGAGGGCGATTTTGTTGGTTTTGCCCGACAGTTCATGCACAACGAGGACTATCGAGTGGCTCGGAATGCGCTATGGGCGTTGACGAAGGCTTCGAATCAGGAGTTCGAGGCCTTGCAAGCGATGCTCCACGAATTCATCGAACTGGCTATGTCAGCTGAAAACTCGTCAGTCAGACGACTCTCTTTGAATCTCGTCGAACGGCTGAAAATGAACGAGGAGGATTTGCGAACCGACTTCTTGGATTTCTGCTTCGAACGCATGATTGACGTTGAGGAATATCCTGGCATTCAGTCGATTAGCATGAAGCTCGCTTTCCGCATGTGCAAGTTCTATCCAGAGCTGACGGACGAGCTGAAACGAATCCTCGAAGCGATGGAGATAGAGTATTACAAGCCAGCCGTGAAAAGCATCAGGAACAGAATTCTGAGCGGCAAATACAAATAATCGGCAATGAATGGTTGAAAACAACCACCATTATGTAAAAATAATTGACAAGAAGTTTGGAGGGAAAGAATATTTTTTATACTTTTGTGCGGACATAACTGAAACCTAAACACAGTAAGGGACAACCTGAACCTGGATATTATCAACTATCATTTATAACTAACCTTTTATTACTAACCATTATGCTAAATTACTCAAAATTCCTTTCCGTTGTATTTGGCGGGTTGGTTCTGATTGGGGCATTAAGTGTCTCAACACCAGCTAGAGCCAGTGAGGGAGTTCTTCAATCGAAGGCTACCGTGCAAGCGAAAGGCGTTGTGCTCGATTCCAGCAATCAGCCGGTCATCGGTGCAACAGTCGTTGAAGTAGGCACTAAAGGCAATGGTACCCTCACGGGTAGTGATGGAACATTCACGCTGAACGTTGCTCAAGGTGCAAGTCTACAAATCTCTTACATTGGTTACAAGACCGAAAC
The DNA here is from genome assembly GCA_017538105.1 of Prevotella sp. Taxonomy (GTDB): domain Bacteria; phylum Bacteroidota; class Bacteroidia; order Bacteroidales; family Bacteroidaceae; genus Prevotella. The sequence goes on from JAFYJN010000044.1 coordinate 2,857, forward strand.
GGTCAAGGTGACCGGACGTTCTCTCACCATCATTCTTCAGGATGATTCTGA
>JAFYJN010000045.1 GCA_017538105.1 Prevotella sp.
ACATTTTCTCTCAGGCGGTAGGGCTCGTTCTCTTTGAGAGAATACCCTTATCTGAATTGTTTAAGCAAATCGATAATTCTAAATTAGAACCGGAAAATGATGGCCAATTAAGGTTTTGGTAATTTATTCCGGACACTAGTGGGGGCAAATAAATAATAATAAGCAAATGAAGGAACTATATAAAGTACGCGAAATCATAATTTCACTATTGGATCAAACGACTCATGAGCCGTTTATAGATATACCAAGTGAATTTGGCGTTATTATAGAAAAAGAAGGGTTTTTGTTTATTGAAACTCACATATTCAATGATGATTATTCTGCAAAAATATTCAAATTTAATAACGTTGGATATCCTGCTAGTATTAAAATGTCATCGTTCGATGGAATTGTAATAGAAGCTCCATATATGCTATTAACTGGATGGACGACCAAAGAAAATAAATTGACATTCAGATGTTTGGATTTCATTAAGGTATATGAAGAAGATGTATATTACGCTTATAAAAAGTCGGATGATAAGGAAATATGTCCTTCTCAACTATTGAGATTAGATTTATGGGGATTTGATTTGCTTATTACGTCTAATTTATCGACATCCTTAATTGTAAGCGATGCGCCATTTGAAATGAAAATATGTTCAGATAAGGGTAGCGGAGTAACATACATACACTTCCCCACGCAAAAAGAAATGGCGCACAATACATTGACGGAGGAATTGTTTGAAGCTTTTCGTTTCTCTTTAGTGGGTTATTTATCCCTAATAAATGGTGCGCGCATACAAATAACCAAAGAGTATTATAACGGATATTCCAAAATTTATTCGTATGAGAGGATAGAAAATTTATCTCGTTCCTATTATACGTGTGGAAATTCAAAATGTGTTAGGTTAAGTCCTATTTTATTTGAGTTTGACAACTACGTTAGATGGAATGGAGTGCTTAATCTTAATAAGTTCGTACATCATATTTGTACTGCTCAGCAAGTAGCAATATGTGAAGACAGTTCATTTATTCTTATCTTAGCCTTTGAGGGATTGTGCAAAAAATATCTTGAAGTACAAAGTGAAGAAAAAAATCCCAAAAATGTTATATCAAAAAGAACTTTCAAGAAAATTAGAAAAGAACTCCTTGAAGTGATGAAGAATCATGTTGAAATTTCATCCAGTGCCTCAAAGAAGTTCAATAATAAAATTAACAATCTAAATAGTACAGATTTGGCCACAAAAAAGTTTAGTATATTTTTGAATGACCTAAATATTGAACAAACAGAAAAAATTGAAGATCTGACCAAAAGAGTAAGAAGTACTTTGGTTCATGAAGCCGAATTGAAAGAATACACTGACTATCAGCTCTTATCCGAGCTAATTAGAGAGGCCATACTGAGACTTATTTGTTCTAATATTGAAAGACATTCCTATTTCAAGGAAAAAATCATTCTGGGTGAAGCACCCTATCTCTCGTTTCATAATTTTATCAAAAAGAACAAGCTGACAGTTAAAGATGTTCCAATTTTCGACGAGCATGATTCAAGAATCAAATTGAGAATAAAAAATACAAATATTAAAGTAAGGTAATAAGATATCATTATGTTAGAACGGCTAATAGGGGTAGGACGCAAGCCGAATAAATAAACGCTATGTGGTAATTATTTCGTGGGTATCATCTATGGAACAGATAATATGAATAAAGCGGAGTTCCTTATGGAGTATAGCAGAGGCAGTAGTATGGGTGGTAACAACATCCCTTCTTCATCAACCCATATAGGCGTGTTCATATGGCAATAAACAGTTCCGAAAGGTGTAGCCAGACGGCACAGATGCTAAAGTGAAGGTAAAACTACAGAGAATCTTCGTTCAAAACATCTCACGTTGATACAAACCTCATCAAATATTGTAGAACTTGCGTTGAACGAGATGCATCCAGAAGTAGTTCATCATTATAAGGTTATAGTTTTTACCGAACTTGGTAAAAAAGGAACCCTCAGCATCACTTCTGTCAGTGGTAATGATACCAAGAATGAAACAAGAAATACTCTTGATCGAAGCGCTATTGGGTTGAAGGGAATAGATTGCTGTCTACTGATTACAGGCCCAATTTATTATTTCAAGTAAGATATACTACATTCCCCACCCATTACGTTTTTTTGTACCATCCCAGTTGGTGAGTTCACCACTGACACCACCGCCACCTGCACTGACACCGCCTCTGCCACCAGCAGCAAGGAATAAATTCACCATCAAATCTTTGGAAACCGTCATTGTATCACTGAGTTGCCTGGTGCGGGAAGCGGTGAGATCAATTTTGAAATCTGATGAGATGCCAGTCCATGACACCCTTTCTAATAGATAGGCTGTTGCCATCTTGCGTTGCTTTCCGTCAGCTGGGTCAAGACCTCGCTTGAAAGCTTCAGCAATGATACCCCATGCAACGGCGTTACCCTGCTTTGGTTGGAAATCGTTGTTTTTACCATCAGCATAAGCCCTGATGGCTGCGACACCATCTTTAATCCATTTGTCAATCTGCTTCCTGAAGGCTTCCTTATTCTGTTGAACACTCTCCCAGATTTCCTTGATTTCAGGAATGCTCAACATTTCTTGGACTTGGCTTTCCGCGTTTTCGGCTCGTTTGTGTTCACTATACGCTCTGCTATTTTATGGTTGAAAGAATGGTAATAAGACTATCTTCGATTTCCTCAGCCGAAGGAATCTCTTGATAGGCCAAGTCTGGCAATTCTCGCAAATAAATGGATTTCAGATTGTTCCACACTTCAAGAAAATCTGTCAGCAAAGGAGAATCACCCATCGTCTTGCCTTGCCACCCATCGGGCTTTTCAAATTCCAGCTTATCGTGGTCGAACAATGCCTTCAAGTCTGCTTTGAAGTCTTCATTTTGTAAATAGGTGTGAGTCTCAGTGTCATGCAAAAGGAAATAGAGATCATAGAAGTGGCGAATCTTAGAAGACAGCTCTGGCATAGGATTGTTAGCAAGTGAACAACGGAGCAATGACACCAGTTTCTCTGTCAACGTGCGTCGTTTATCGAGGACGGTGACATCGAATGGTTGCATTTCATATTGCTCAATCAGGCTTTCATTACCACTTTGGATGATGAAGTCTGTCAGGAAACTGCTCAATGTGCATTTTTGCGAGGGGTATGGATTGGCAAAAGAGTTAATTTCTACCAAAAGTTGACCTGCCTTTATTGCTCCAACCTGTTCGGTTGCAACAGCTCGTGGATAAGCATAGAATGCCTTGCGGTAGTGAGACCCTTTACTGGTTACTCCTGGCATAACAATTTCTTCCAAACCTTCAGTCATATTCTTTTCTGTACGGCGTATGAGATTCTTCAGCTGATTATCTTTCAATGTCCATGCTTCGGCTATGGCGACATCGATATCTTCCGAGAAGCGTGCCCCGATGCCGTATGCCTTCGAAAGACTGGTGCCACCCTTGAAAACAGCCTTACCATCTTTGTCACCTTCTGCCATCAACTTCAGTGAACGGCAAATCCAGTAATCCTTCTCGATGAAGATGCTTTTGATGCCAAGCCCGCCCCCATTCTTCGGACGTGAAGCCGCGTTGATGGCGTCGGCAAACAGTTGTTTGTTCTCGTGTAATCTCATAAGATATTCCAGTTTTTCTTGTTAGGTAATGCCTGCTCAGAGATGGGCAGCTTATAATTAGTAGTGCCATTAAGACTTTTCTTCAGAGATTCTGTATCAAGGTTGTTCTGTTCCATGATAGCCCCCAAAAGTGCTCTGACGTATGACGTGTAGTTCTCAGCCAATTCCACCAACCTTTTTTGTTCCGCTTTGGAAAGAGCACAGATGGTATTGCCCAGTTGGACCACTATACTATCAGGACTACTTGCTGGTATTTCCTTGATAAACTTCAAAGCATCAAGTATCCTCAGAAGAGGAATATTTTCTTCTGTGATAGGGTTGCGCTGCTGCAAGAAAGAGATGACATAATCCCCTCTGGTCAGAGGATTGCGATAACGATTCGTACCTATCAAAATCGAAGAGGTGATTTGTGTAGTCAGTCCCATTGATGCGAACGCACTGTTTCCTGTGATATAACCGACCAACTTTCCATTCTTTTCCAAGAAATCCTTCGTGATTTCTTCTGGAACAGGCTTCAAAGTTCCAAAGATGGTCTTTCGTGGCTTATAGTACTTCCCCTTGGATAGCCTTTGCAGAGTACCTTGTTCGGTTAGTCTGTTTAGTGCCTTGACCAATGCTCCTTGATATTGCATGGGCACGTTGAAGTCGCCAATGGTGAGAACAACACCATCGGGAGTGTCAGCTATCTTCTTCTTTACTTCGTTTCCAATTACCATGTCTATAGCTTTTGATGGTGCAAAGTTACAAAAAGTCTTGTTATTAACGCGAAAAACAAGACAAAATATGACGTTATTAACGAAAATTTGCCACTTGAAATACCCCTTTAATCAATTTTTGTCCCAAAATTGCAACAATCTTGTGACAAGGGCAGTTGTCAATGCGCTTCATCATATAACTTTAATCCCACTCATAATCAGTGATTACAAGTTTGGGTGTAAGTTCAAAATCTACACCCAATTTTACACCCAAAAATGGCGATAGCGCATGAAATTCAGTGATGTTGTGATTTTTGGCCAACCTCTACAAATGGTTGATATATAGCCACTTGTGTGGTTTGTGATATTCCAAGAAACAATAGATTTGGGTGCCTCTCTCTCCGCAAAACAATTAGACCGACTGAAATTTCTCAGTCGGTCTAATTGTTTTGTGCGAAATCGTGAGTTCGCTCACGGATGCGAGCTCAATACAGTTTCTGAATATGCGCAGCATGGTCTTCTTGTTTTTCCCAGCTTTTTTTATATCCTTTTCCTAGCTTTTACATTTCTAGTTTGCTTGCAGAAATCAAATAGAAAAACACTACCGAAGCGACAAGAAAAAGGCCCTATTCCTCTATTTGTCACATATTTATTTGGTTGTCGCAACAAAATAAAGTAAAATGAACTGTAAAAAAATGAGAATTTAGATGATAGCTATACTTTTGTGGCAGATAACGCGTAAAGAACATAATTATCAGATAAAACAAATATGAAAACAGGCAAAACATTACAATGCAACGCAACAGGTTCAAATATCTTTTGCAAAGCTGCCACGACATTGCTATTCGCAGTCACATTATCAGTAGGTCTCACTGCATGCAGTGACAACAATGACTTTGATAGCAACGACCGTGCTGTTAAAGAGCAGTCGCACCCTGTGACTTTCAACTCTCACGACGACCTCGCCATCTTCCAGAACACCATTGCCGAAATCAATGAACAGGGACAAATCACCAATTACATCTATGGCGAGCCTATTGACAGCAAAGACCCCTTGCACCTCTATATCGGCGTGGAGAACATCAAAGAGGCTGAAGAGATTTTCAACCTTTGGTTCGCAAACGACGTGGTGATATCTCCTTTCGTAAATGGAGGACGGGCTGTGAACCTGACCGACAGGAACGGTAAACCGCAGGGTACCATCTTCTTCACTCCCGGAACCGAAGAAAACCATGTCGCTGAAGTGACAGTCTCTTCTGACACTCAGCTGAAGGGCTTCCAACAGATCACCTTCCTGAAAAACGAGGCATGGCCAAAGAAGAACCTGTTAATGGCAGGAAAAAAATACTATAAGTTCGATATCGTTAAAAACATCAAGATGGCAGGTATTCAGGATTGTCTCAAAAGCAACGACAAGTCGCTTAATTTCGTGTGCATTCAGGGTAGCGGCAACGGCGTAAAGCCTATATTCTGCGCCGTATCGAATGAGAAATACAAAAACCCGCTCTCCAACAAATATCTGGGCATCATGCGCGATTCCAAGTACTGTCCGGGCGAAGGGTCTTCTCCCACGGCATTTAACATACAGAAGATTCTGCATGCCGACTGGAACACTTTTGTCGAGACTTTCAATGAGGCTGGCAGCGGACCGCTCCTCTCTGGACCAAACTACTGGTACGACGAGACTCATTTTACGTTCATCTTCCAATACAACGGCGTCATCTGTTATAACAGCGGATACACCTACGGAGAGGATGATTGCAGCCAGCAGTACTATTTCCTTTACAGAATTTTCGGAAGAGATGACAGCGAGATTTACGACGGAGCAAGTCTGTGATCATCATTAAGGACAGGACAATTAAAAATCAATGATAATGAAAACAAAATTTTATCATAAAGGCAATATGAAGGTGATTGCTGCCTTCATCATAGCATCGGTATTGTCAACTGGATTTACCGCATGCAGTAGCGACGACGACTTGGTCGAAGAGACAACTCCTGGGTTGTTGGGAACTCCCTTATTGGGCGATGACATGACAAAAGATGAGTTCATGAGCAACTGGGAAAACTGCCACACGGTGAAAATCGCAGGTATACAGGATGAGGTCAACTGCCCGTGGTACGGTGCCGCGGCACAGAACATTCCCGACTATGTACGCTTCGACATCAAGAAAGAAAAGGGATGGGAGATGGCTTTCTGCGAACTCAACGACCCCAATGCCGTGCGAACCCGCATGTTCGGCCTATATAACAAATATACCGGCACGCTGCGCATTTTCCATTACATCGATAACCCCACTGGCTACGGCAGCGAGCTCGTCTATCTGGTGACTGCCAGTGAGTCGGATCTCGACGACAAATATCCGCTCTATCACTCCATGGAGTTCGCCGTGCCTGCCAACCACGAGTATGGCAAGACTCTCGTTGCCAAGAAAAAGTTAAACGTGGGTAATTATCAGCAGGAGGTGTTTACCAGTTATGTCGCTCCTTATGCAAAGAAAGACACCCGTGGCGTCACCGTCAACTGGCATTGCTTCGATCTCGACCTGTCTTGCTTTACAACGGCAGGAACAGATTGGCGCTCTGGTATGGCCCAGCAGGGACACATTACCATATTCCCTGTCACGAGCACGACATCCAACGTCACTCTGACAGGCTCACTCCTCGGATCCATAAAAGGCTCCTTCACCGACCCGCAGATAATAGAGACAGGTGGCGGAAACTCCATGAGCGGTATATGCACCACGCTGAACACAATCAGCGGCCTGCTGGGTGGCTCCGTCAACACCGCCTGTTCCACTTTCGCAGTGATGAACAACCAAGCGGCTCCGGGATTTATCCGAGGCGCTTCACCTTATCTCGCTGCTGGAAGCCTGGCCCTCAATGTCACCTCTGCTATCCTCGGATGGTGTAGTGAAGAGGAGCCTGTGACACGAGACACCATTCCTGGAAAAATAGACCTCGGACTTGATGCTTCAATCAATCTCTCTGGTGTCATCTCAGGATACACATCCAACGGTGAAGGTGGTGTGGTGGTAACACCAGAACTCATCAGCAAGGGCAACGTAGAAGGCGACCTGGGTAGGGGATGTTGGAGCCTCGCTGAAGACCCCGTCATTTACATCTCGAAGGAAGACCTCATGAGCAGTACCGACCACCTCAATCTCGGAGTAAACGGATCAACATACAGCAACAGTGAGTTCTACGACTACGACGTACGACTGGTAAGTTTCTTTGATCCCGCAAGCGTGAAACTCAACCTCAACACCGACCTCTACCATAACATAAAGGAAGTGGTCATCACAACCAACTATGGTGTCTATACCGACCGCCAGATAGGATTCACTGATCAGTTCCGCCATTTCCTGATGCTCGATGAGCGTCCCTCGTTCAGCATCAGTGGAGGAAAGACTTCGGGCGTCGTGCGCCTTAACGAGAACACGCTGCCTCATGTCCATCAGGTGGGCATCAACGACATCCTCGTTAGCAACTATGAGGAAGCAGGTAACAAGACCTCCGTTCCCAGTGCAGTATTTGAATTTAAGGAGACCGATGTATGCAACTACGTTAAGCTCCCCGGAAGTAACATCAATGTCTATGGACGGCAGCTTGACCTCTTGGGCAAGAAAATCATCATGATGCCGCAGGTGTTCGTACCTTTTGTCAATGGCGGAGCCATCAGTAACCCATTGACACCCGACTTCGTGGTCACTGTCAATGTCACGTTCACGTGCGACGAGGGTAGTATGCAGTTCTCCCAAACTTTCATCCCGCAGGTGAAACTGATTACCCACAACGATCTCCGAGGATGGTACAATCATCTGAAGCAATATTCTGATAAGTGCGCTCAGCAGCAACCCGTAGGCACGCTTGTCAACAACAGTGCCATCAAGGTTTACGACAAGCACAGCAACATGTTCCTCGAAAGAACAATCAAGATGCTTGAAAAAGTGAAATAATCATCAAATATGAAATGACGACACCCCCGCTGGCTCGATGTCAACGGGGGCGTCGTTTATAATCCCATATAACTCCATCAAACATTTCGCTTCTCTTCCCGTGTTTTTTCCTTTGTCTTTCGGGGGAATCTACGGAAAATAGTGTATCTTTGTAACGACTAACCATCAACAGGAGAGATGAAGAACAGCAGCATAGACCCTGTCCATGGAGAAATAGAGCAACTATATAGAGCGTAAGTATATTATGTATCATCCAATAGACATCGACAACTGGGACAGACGGGAATTGTATGATCATTTCTCTCGACTGAAACTGCCACACTATGCCGTGGCGGCAAATATTGATGTGACCAACTTGCTGGCATATAAAAGGCGTGAAGGGTTGTCGTTTTATCTCTCGATGATTTACTTGACAACCGAAGTGCTCAACAGCATCGACAATTTCCACTTGAGAATCATCGATGGACAAGTGGTGAGTTTCGACACCATCCACACTAATTTCACACACAAGCGTCCAGAGGAACAGGTCTTCCGATTCCATACCGCTCCGTTCGTGGGGTCATTACGCGAGTATGTGGAAGCGACGTCGAAAGCAATAGAAGGGCAGTACACTCTCTTTGGAGGCATGGGCGACATACCCAATGTGGTATATTGCTCATGCACACCCAACCTCGATGCGACAGCTCTCCTCAATCCTGGAATGGATAATCCTGATGATGCCATTCCAAGAGTTAATTGGGGCAGATACATGGAGCGTAACGGGCGATGGGTAATCAACATCACCTTCACTGCCAACCACCGTTTCATAGATGGCTACCACATCGGCCTGTTCTTCGAACGTCTCCAGGAGACCATCAACCAACAGATTTGACCTAATAATGCGGGAAGTTTGCAAGTGCAAACTTCCCGCATTCTATAGGAAGAGGAATCGACAATTTGTTGGCTCCACCATGTGGAGTGGAAAAACTTTCTTAGACTACCTCCTTGGGCCGAAACCGTGGCCGAAGCTTGGCTGGGGCGCGATCTCAGGCTCGCCAAATGCTGATGCCTCAACATTCTGGTCGTTGAGCTTGAACACCATGAACTTGGGATTCTTCTCGGTGCATGGTGCCCAGACACCGCCCTTCGGGCCGTTGGGGTCACCGTATTTCACAAAGTTGGTCCAGGCTGTCAGCATCTTCTCGGAGAGATCCCAGTCGCCCTGGGTCCAAGGACGCCAACAATGCTTCAGCGACTTGAATACAAACCAAAGGTCAGAGGAGTGGAAAGCACCACGCAGGCGTTGGGTCACCTCGGGATGGGAACCGTCATCGGGCAACGGACGAGCGAACTCATAGGCCCAGGCCTTGCCACCCTTGCTCTCGCGGACCTTGCAGAACTCTGCAATGTTGGGAGCCATGTTACCCATGTCGTTGAGGGTAAAACCAATCATATATGGTACATCGGCCAAGGTGCCTTCGCGCGTGGCATCGTCAAAACTCTTCACGCTGACATAACCATCAATCATCGGCATGAAACCCATGCCCATGCGCATCATGGGAGGCATGCCGTTGCCACCCTGCTGACCGCTGTTGTTCACCATCCCGTAAAGTGTGGGAAGAGCGAAGATTGTCTCGGTAGAGGCTTGGCGCATCTTCTGCAGGTCGGTGAGACCGGCCCAGTCAAACATCTTCTTCGCATTGGCCTCTGCGTCTTGGATACTTCCGCCACTGTAACGACCACCCATCATGCCGCCGCCATTGGGGGTGGGGATGCTGAGTCCTTGGGCACTCATGATAACGGCCTTATGGAACAAACCACGGGCCAATGGTGACTCACAGAGGGTGCGCACACTGCCACCACCGGCACTCTGGCCGAAAATAGTGACATTGTCGGGGTCGCCGCCAAACTGGGCGATGTTCTTCTTAATCCATTTCAATGCCTCAATCTGGTCGAGGATGCCGTAGTTGCCGCTGACATGATTGGGGCTCTCTTCGGCGAGAGCGGGGTGGGTGAGGAATCCGAAGATGCCGAGACGGTAGTTGATGGATACGAGCACCACGTCCTTAGCTCCCCACTCCTGACCGTCGAACTCGGGCTCGGAGCCGAAACCTTCACGATAGCCACCTCCGTGAATCCACAACGCCACTGGCAGTTTCTTGCCTACCTGGCCGGGGGCCTTCGTCCACACGTTCAGATACAGACAATCCTCACTGAAAGCAGCCTCCTTGCCATAGCCCCACTCAGTGTAATAGCCACCGGTGTACTGGATGGCCTGATAGCTCGGACGACCGAAAGTGTCACAAATCTTCACGCCCTTCCATGGAATGACAGGCTGTGGCGCCTTCCAACGGTTTTCCCTGATGGGAGGAGCGGCGTAGGGGATACCGCGATATACATACACATCGGGATGGTCGTCGGCCAACACGCCTTGTACCTGACCACCCTCAATCGTTAACACGGGGTTGTCTGCAGCACTCGCAGACACTGCTACCATGAGCAGTAGAGGCAAAATGATTTTTTTCATAATGAATAGTTTTATCTTTCAAAAGTGTATGTTATTCTCTTTTCAGCTGTTTCAGGATGGGATGTTTGCACCATTTACCTCGAGGTCCATCCAAAACGAGCCTATAGGGCATTTCCAACTGCGGATAATAGCAATAGACAATCCATGCGGGGATGTTGTTGCGTTTGTTTTCCTTCATCACACGCTCGATGGCTTCCAGCTGATCCTGCAACATCCTCTCGCGTATGGCCCTTTCTTGCTCGCGGGCACTTGCCCATGCTTCTGGGTCATCGGAGAAAACGTCGATATGGAATCCTTCAGGACCAGCATCCCTGATTTGTTTACATGCCAATTGCAACCGCTTCGACATGGGGGATCCTTCGATGGTGCCATTGCGCCAGTCGATGGTGATATGGTGGCTATCGGGGATAAGGACAAAAACGCTGCGCTCTGGCCATTCCTTGTAGTCGTGCAGGCGGATGAAGGCATTCTTGTCAACCTCCACCGTAACAGAGAAATGCGCGTCTTGAATGGGAACTAGTTGCGCGTTGGCGATGTCTTCATTGATGATGAGATAGAGCGTTGTTTGCGATGGCGATACCGTCCCATCGATGGTGACAGTCACTTTCTTGGCGCATAAGGGAAGTGCCAAAAGGAAAAAGACAGTTAATAAAGGAATAATTCGTTTCATGGGTAAGTATTTTAGGGTGTCATGGATACACGTATGCAAATATACTTCCCTTCGTCCAAATAACCAAATAAATACAACATCTTTTTGCGGATGAAGCAAAATATAATGGATTCTAACTGCCAAAATTAAATAGGAAGTCTGCACACGCAAACTTCCTATTTGAATGTTCTTAAACGGACGGTTTATTTAAACTTATAGGGGAGGTCGCCCTTGGCCCATTCGGTGCCTGGCTCCCATCCGGGGTTCTGCTCCAAGACACCCTCGGAAAGGGTCACTTGGTCCTCGGGAATTTTGAAGAAGCCACCACCCGTGGCGTTATAACGCTGCATGAAGTCGTTGGTGAAAGCATACTGTCCGGGAATACCCTGATTCAGGATATTGTTGCCCACCTGGTTATTCACTTTCTGCTGCACATCACCCCAACGGCGGAGGTCGTTCCAACGGAGGGCCTCGAAGCAAAGTTCATAGCGGCGCTCTTTCTTCAGATTCTCCAGTGAGTAGGGAATGTCCGGCAAGTTGGCGCGTTGACGGACGGCATTGAGACCGTTCTTGCCATTGTAGATGACCTTGCCATCGGAGAGCTCGGCGTGCATCAACAGCACATCGGCGAAGCGCAACCAAACAAGCGACTGGGTGAGGCCGGTCTGGCGGTTGTTCTCGCTGCCATAGAAATAACCATAGCTGAGCATACGCTGTCCTGTTTCGGGATCGTAGGCCTCACAACCGATGTATTTCTTGGCCAGTAGGTTGGTGTTCTCGACTTCCTTTGCGGGATCGCCTTTGTATTCGGGAATCTCAACGGCGCGGTCGCAGATGGAACCCACACGGCGGTAGTCACCTTCGTAGTTGGCGTCTTGTGCCCAGTCAGTCCAAAGCTTCTCGCAAACAGGACCGTTGGAATAGCCTTGTACGGAGAAGGGGAAAGCTGACTCGTTGGTCTTGCGAAGACCGTAGAACTCAACAATGCGGTTGTGGCGCAACTGTGCGTCGGCACTCCAGCCGGGCTTGTTGGACATCTTCACGGCGAACATATTCTCCTTGTTCTCGTCGGTCTCCCAGTTTAGGCCATTGTCGATATCATACTGATAGTCTTTGCCGGTGTACGGGTTGGTGTATGGCCACAAGTTGCGTTGGTCGGAGACAAGGCCAAAACCGCTGTTCTGGATGCAGTCTTCAAGCCAGACTACGACTTGCTGCTTGGTGATGGAGCCTCCCTCTGCCAAAGGCAGTTCCGACTTGTTGTAGAAACCGGTGTAGAATAACCACACACGGGCCATCATGCCCTCGGCAGCCCACTTCGATACACGACCTTCGCCAAAGTCGGGATATTTGGTGGATGGACCATATTCGATGGCGTTCTTCAGGTCGGAAGCGATTTGGGCGTATACCTCGTCGGGAGTGGCCTTTGGCAGGTTCTGTGGCTCTGTCGTTAGAACCAGTGGCACGCCATTGAATACTTGTGCGAGATTGAAATAGTAGAAAGCGCGCAGGAAATATATCTCACAGAGGAGTTGGTTCTTCTTGCTCTCAGAACTCCATCCGGTCACATTGTCAATGGTGGCCAACGCACTGTTGGCACGGTTGATGCCAGCATAGCGCTGTTTCCACAGGGGTTTCATCCAGTCTACGTAAGCATTCATCAGACGGTCGACACCCTGGGCGCCGATATTGCTCTGGCTTCCGCCACCCAGACGGTCGTCGGAAGCAATGTCAAAAATGAAGAACGGGTCTTCCTCGGGGTCGGCCAAGTTGCGGTTCATCACGGAGTAGATACCGTTCACCATCTGTACGGCATCCGTCTCGTTGATGGGGAAGTTGGAGGTATCCTTCATGGTGAGGCTCTCGGTGTCGAGAAAATCGTCACACCCTGCTGCCAACATCACGCATAATGCGGACACAAAATATATAAAAAACTTTTTCATGATCTTCAAGGATTAAAAGTTGATGTTCAAGCCCACCTGCCACGAACGTGAGGAGGGATAATAACCACAGTCAATACCAGAGGCCCAACTTGTTCCGTTACCGAAACCAACTTCCGGATCCATACCCGAATAGCTGGTGAAGGTGAACATGTTGCTTGCCGAGACATAGATACGGCACTTGCTTACCGGGAGGAACTTGGCAACGCGCTTGAGGTCGTAACCGATGGAGATTCTGGAAATCTTGAAGAAATCGGCATCCTCAATCCATACTCTTGAAATCTCCGACATATTGACATTCTTGCCGTCGGTGAAGCGCGGATAGCGGTTGGTACTGCCTTCGCCTGTCCAATACTTGGTATAGACGTCCGTGCAGTAGTTGTCGTCGGGATGGTCGGAGAACTGACGGTAACTCTTGGCTACCTGTTGTCCGAACGAGCCATATCCGTTGAGCGAGAAGTCGAAGCCCTTGTAGGCGATGTTGATGTTAAGACCTACGGTGTAGTCGGGGTTGGGGTCACCAATCATGGTTTTGTCGTCGTCACCCTTGTCAATCTTTCCGTTGCCATTGACATCGACGAACTTCACGTCACCAGGCTGGATAGATTCTCCCTGCAAGGAGTTGGCGGCGTTGCCACCACAGTTGCGGTCCAGATAATCCTGAAGGTCTTGTTCATTCTGGATGATACCTTCCATTTCATAGCCCCAGAAGTAACCGATGGGATAACCCACCTCCAAACGATAGAGCTCGGCGGTGTTCTGCGCGATGGCGTTCGATTCTCCGTGGATGATGCCTTCGGAGTTGGCCAGACGAGTCACTTCATTCTTGTTGTGCGAGAAGTTGGCGGTGATGCCATACGAGAAGTCCTTGCCAATGCGGTCGTTCCAAGAGAGGTGGATTTCAAAACCCTTGTTCTCAATGTCACCACCATTGACATATGGGGCATTGGTACCGTAGGAGAGAAGCACAGGAGCTTTAACCAGCCAGTCCTTGGTCTTCTTGTTGTACCAGTCGAACGATACGCCCAACCTGCTCTGCAAGAAGCGTGCGTCGAAACCAAAGTCAAGCTGTTCGGAGGTCTCCCACTTCACATCCTCGTTGGGTAGGATATTGGGATAGGCACCGATACCGGGATTGTCCTTGCTGTCGAAATAGTAGGGATCATCGAAGGCAATGGTGGCCACATACTGGAAATTGGAGATGTTGCAGTTACCGTTCTGTCCCCAGCTAGCACGGAGTTTGAAGAAGTTCAGCCAATCGCTGGTAGGCTCCATGAACGACTCGTTGGTCATCACCCAACCAGCAGACACTGATGGGAAATAGCCCCAACGATGGCCGCGGGCGAAATTTGACGATCCATCGGCACGGAGAACCAAGGAGAGAAGGTAGGTTTCATCGTAGTTGTAGTTGACACGGCCGAAGAAGGATGAAAGGGCACCCTGGTCATTGGGAGAACCTTCTATTTTTGTGTAGGCGGGATCTACTACATTGGCATTGTTGATATAGGCATGCTCGAAGGAACCGGGGAAGAGTGAGTTGGAGTTGGTGGCACTGACATTGTTGCCATATCCCCATTTCTCGACCGATTGTCCCAAGAGTGCGTCGATGTGGTGAAGGTCGAAGGACGTCACATAATTAACGGTGTTTTCCAACGACCACCTGGTGCTGTATCCTTGGCTCTGACGAACATCGTCGTTAGGGTTCGACTTCTTCGCACTCAGTTCATAGACGGGCACGTAGCTGCGACTTTCATTGTGGCGGTATAGCCATCCAGCACTGGAACGGAAGGTCAGACCTTTGATGGGCATATACTCCAGGAAGAAATTGCTCTGCAAACGGTATCTCTTCGTGTAACTGTTGCCCTCGTCATATTTCATGACAGCCAAGGGGTTGGCCATCTCTGCGCTGAAGTCCCAACCGTCGGCCTGGATGTCGGAGTATTCATAAAGTTCGCCTTGGTCGTTGTAGGCGGGAAGCAGTGGCGACATAGCCAAGAGGTTGCGGATGCTGTTTCCATAGATACCACCGATGGAGACACCTTTTTTCTTAATGGCGGAGAAGGTGATGTTCTCACCGAATTTCAGTATGTCGCGACCATTCTTCCTGATCAGTGAATAGTCGGAGTTGATGCGAACGGTGTAACGGTCGAATTTCGGAGTGGCTGGGTAACCGATGGTACCTGTCTGGTGATATTTGGTGAATCCCAACGCAAAGCGTGACACGTCGCTGCCGCCGGTAATATTGAGCGAGGCGTTGTTCATGGGCGCATTCTCAACGGTGGTCTCATCCAGCCAGTTGGTGCCGTTCCATGTGCCGTTCATAATCTGGGCGTATTGCTTGGGAATCAACGTGGCCCAGTCGTAGGTAGACACGCCTTGGATCTCGTAGGCTTTGTCGTTGATTTCCATATATTGCTTGGCGTTCAGGGGGGTAACGTCATTGGTGTTGGGGTTCTGCCAAGCCAGATAGCCGTCAAAGGAGATATGTACCTTACCAGCTTGGCCTTTCTTGGTGGTCACCAGGATAACACCATTGGAGGCACGGGCACCGTAGATGGCGCTCGAGGCGGCGTCCTTGAGAACGTCAATCGACTCGATGTCATTCGGGGAGAGGTCGCTGATATTGCCACCCGGCACACCATCGACAACGTAAAGCGGTTCGTTCGAACCGGCGGTACCCATACCACGGATAACTACTTTGTAGCCTTCACCGGGCTGGCCCGAATTCATCACGATGTTCATACCGGCAGCCTGGCTCTGCAAGGCACCAAAGGCATCAACGGCATTGGTGGATGCGATTTGGTCGGCGTCAACGTGGACGGTAGAACCCGTGACCAGTTTCTTGCGCTGGACACCATAACCGACGACCACCACGTCATCCAGGACCTCGGAGTCTTCCAAAAGGACAATGTCCATGGAACGGCCCTCCTGTGCCACGACAGTAATGGTCGTGTAGCCAATGTATGAGATTCTCAGACTTGCTCCCTTCTGAACTGAAAGGGTGAACGAGCCATCAGCGGCAGTCACCGTTCCGTTGCTTTGGGAACCCACTTCCATGACTGTTGCCCCGATAATCGGCTGGTTGCTCGAGTCGTGGACAACACCTTTCACCTGAATGACAGCCCTCGTCTGGAGAACTGTTTCCACGGTCTGGATAGGATCAGCTGTCGCAGTGAAAGCACACCCCACCATACCGGTACAGATTACTGCTAAAATTTTACGAAAATTTTGCATGGTAAAAAGTTAGTAATGATAGTTGTTAAATAAAGGTTTAAAGATAACAGCACAAGGCTGTCCTGCGTAAAACATTCATCGGGCTAAAGCCCTAATAAATTCATATAAGGTAATAGCGTGAAACATTCTTGAGGTTCAGGTAAACCGAAACCTATTTTGGGCAAATATACAACAATATTAATATTTCTCAACATTTTTTTGTAATGTTTTTCCCCATGTTTTTCATATTGTAAAGAATTTGTAACAGATAATATAAATTTGCCCCATCTTTGGTGAACAATTGTTCTACGAAGACGGGGCATTTCGGTACTGAGGGTAACAAGACAGTGAATGTCTAGGTCACCGCTTTTCATCGGGAAGATAGATGACAATACTCCGTCTATAGTAAATTTGTATCAGTGCATATGTCTTTTATCTCCCTTTACCTTCTTCTATCTCCATTTAGTAACCCAAGTTCTCTCCTACAAGAACGACTACATGACGACCTTTGCTCCTGGAATTTCTCAGGAAATGGATATAACTGCAAATGCTCTCGGGAGAATTGCAGTTGTGGCATGTCCCATCAGTGGAGCATGGGGTGTGGAGGTCAAAACGTTGGGCGTTGATGGGGGCCGCTATACTTCTTGCCCTTGCCAGCGCTGCCTCGGCGGTTTGGACAACTTTGTTGAGACCGATGATGAAGATTACTTTTTTGGGACCCCAACTAATAGCGGCCACTCGGTTTCCGTTACCGTCGATATTCACGATAACACCATCTTCAGAGATGGCATTGGCACTGGTGAGGTAGACATCGGCGGTGAAGGCCTTAAGATACATTTCTTTCTTTTCCTCGGGAGTTTCTGCCAAGTCACGGTCAAGCACTTCCAGCGTTCCGCGGTTCCTTAGATGGTCGGGAAGGCCAAGGTCTAAGACGCTCATGGAACCGCCCCATGTCACACTATTCCCGTCTTCAATAAGTTCCGATATCTTCTGTACGGCTTGTTTCGCTGTCGGACAGTAGAATGCTTCCATGTTGCGGCGATTTAGACTCTTGATCATCTTTTTGGCCAGCAACTCGTTTCTTTGCTCTTGTGGTGTCATAGAGAGTTTATTATTAATAAGTGGGTTTTAGGTTTTTCTTTGGTTTGTCTGTCGTCCGAGGGCGCTTCTTTAAAAGATGGCTTAGTCGGCATTTCACAAATAACATTAAATCGATGGGCAAAGTTAATGAAAAATGAGAGGAAATCAGTATTTTTGCCCACAGAATTTGGATTGTTGATAGGCCAATGAAGAACAAAGTACTTATCACGGCAGTTCGCCAGACTGTTTATGAAGACCTTATGGCGAGATACGAGAATCCCATTGAGCACACTTGCGATGTGAAGGAAGGGCAGCAATGGATTTCCATTGACGGGAAATGTCCCGAAGGATTGTGTCCAGCAGCGTGGTATTCAATGAGGGAGTTCGTGGAGTCATTGGCACAGGGAAAGGGAAATTTTTATGACGGTTGGATGAAGAACCCCATGAGCGCAATGATTAGTTGTAACGATGGATTCCGTCCGTTCAGTTTTTATATGGAGGTGATGGAGGAATAAGGTGGTGTGACGACTGACCACATACCATCTGAATGGTGTCAGTCCCAACATTCAATGTCTTGTTCTATGTCGGGAAGTTGGCTCCGATGAAATAACGGTTCTTTGATACCGCGACGTTTCTGTGTCCTGTAATCATCGAGCAGACGGAACACATACTTTCCAAGTGTGACGATGGCTACAAGGTTGCAGATGGTCAGGAGGGCCATAAATAAATCCCCAAGGTTCCAAACGATTTCAAGGCTGGCCATGGCTCCGAAGACAACAACCACACCGCCGGAGAAAATGCGGTAAATGGTAAGGACCGCTTCGCTCGAGGTCATAAAGCGGATGTTGGCTTCACCGTAATAGTAGTTGCCGATGATCGACGAAAAGGCGAACAAGAAAATGGCCATGGCAATGAAAAGTGGGCCGAATGAACCTATCTCCGAGCCTAATGCTGCTTGCGTAAGTGCTATGCCGTTCAATTCGGGCACGTCGTAGAGACCGCTGATGAGAATGACGAAGGCGGTGCATGAACAGACAAGCAGGGTGTCGGTGAAAACACCCAATGCCTGAATGAGCCCTTGCTTGATGGGGTGGGTGACGGTTGCTGTCGCTGCCACATTGGGCGCGCTGCCTTCACCGGCTTCATTACTGAACAAACCCCGTTTCACGCCATTCATGATTGTCGCGCCAAGGGCGCCGCCCAAACCTTGTTCCAGTCCGAAAGCATTGGTCACGATAACCTTCAGCACATGGGGTATATGCTCCATGTTCATCAGAATGATGACCACTGCCAATATGAAGTAGCCTATGGCCATAATGGGGACGAGGATGGCACTGACGTTGGCGATGCGATGGATGCCGCCAAAGACGATGAACAACGCTATGGCGGCGAGAATGATGCCAACAATAATTGGACTCCAACCAAAGGCTTCCTGCATGGCGTGGCAGATGGTGTTGCTTTGGATACTGTTGTAGGAAAGACCAAACGTGAGGGTAATCAAGATGGCAAACAGATAGGCCATCCATTTGCAATGAAGACCATGTAAAATGTAATAGGCGGGACCGCCTATGAACGAATCCTTGTGGCGCTTCTTGAACAACTGGCCAAGCGTGGATTCAACAAAGGCTGTCGCTGAGCCAAGAAGAGCAATGGTCCACATCCAAAAAATGGCGCCCGGACCACCAACGGCAATCGCCGTCGCCACACCGGCCAGATTGCCAGTGCCTACTCGCGTGGCAACTGATACGGCAAAGGCTTGGAACGATGACACATGTTTGTGGTCGGTGTTCTTGTCGGAAAGGTTGGCGGTACCCGATGTGGCGGAATCGGCGAGAAGCCTGAACATTTCGCCAATCATACGAAACTGTACACCCTTGGTCTTATAGGTAAACCAAAGGCCACAGACCACTAATATGCCGACGAGACCAGCGCCCCAGAGGGTGTCGTTCAATAGTGTAATGAATTCGTTCATCTCTCTTTAATCGTTCAATCTCAAACTCCAGCGGCATTTGATTTCGCTGCTGGTGTCATGTCCAAAATTCCTTTTCACCCGTGTCTTCCATCTCGCCACGACATCTGGGACAGGTGTGTCTGTCCCAGATTCGGATGTCGGCACTGCCGCAATGCAGACAGAGCCGACCTACCTCGCTTCTGTACGAGGGGGCCACGTCGGCGATGATGCCACCCACCACGATGTTCTGAATAGTCTTGCAGTCAGGGCATGAGATGGGGGTGATGCGTTGGCGGAAGAGTCCTTGCCCTTCATATATTTCGGCTTCGTAGCCACATGCCTTGCAGCGGTATCTCATTTTATATGCCATGGGTTGACTCCTTGGTGTTTTGTGCAAAAATAATCATTTTTGATATAATTCACGAATGTAATGCCTCTTTGTCGCCGTTTTTGAGAAATATTAGGAAATGGCAGGTACGTTGAAACCGACGACAGCCACTTTAACGCTCATTAACGTTAGTTCTTTGGTAATCTGTTGTCGAATGGCTACCTTTGTTGCAAATATAAACAACCCACACGGCTCTCATGGTATGGAAAATGACAATACGTAGGGACAATGTGATGATAGGGATTGTTGATCACTTTGATTGTGAAAACGATGATACAGCAAATTGAGATCATACTGAAGCCTAGACCGAGAGGTTTTCACCTCGTAACGAGTGAGGTCGTGAGCCAATTGCCCAAGTTGCCGGAAATGGGTGTCGTTAACATCTTCATCAAACATACGAGTTGCGGACTGACCATCAACGAGAACTATGACCCGGATGTAAGGGGCGATATGGAAAGCATCTTCAACCACCTCGTGCCAGAGAACCAACCTTACTATGAACATACGTTGGAGGGTGCCGATGATATGCCCGCGCACGCGAAGTCTACAATGTGCGGTGTCAGCATCTCCATCCCTGTAACCAAGGGAAAACTGAATTTGGGAACATGGCAGGGCATCTACTTATGCGAGTTCCGAAACGATGGAGGACCCAGAAAATTGGTGGTTACGATAATGGGTGAGTAGAAGAATCGTATGGTCATGTAAGAAATTCCTGGATAAATAAATGGCAATCGCATTTTTTTACCTAACTTTGTGCGGTTTTTGAAAACGCTCCTCGTCCATGATAGGGTGGGGAGGAAAATCCGACAAATTCAACACTTCAACAATGAACAGTAAAACGTTCTGTTTTCTTGCGATAATGACTGTCTTGCTGTCGGCATGTTCTGGTAATGCATATCAGAATGTGGTGCCCAAGGATTGTGTGGCGCTGGCTGCTGTGGACATGAAGGCACTTGCCGCCGATGGCGGGGCTGATGAAAAACGGTTGGCGGATATGATTCATGTCGGCAATATGGAGAATTGCGGTCTCGATTTCTCTGAACCCCTCTTCCTGTTTGAATCACGTAACGGCGACTTTGGTTGTTGTGTGAGGGTCAATGATGTCGACGAATTGGAAACATGGATTGGCAACGACCTGACAAAGAGTGGCAAGTGCAAGATGCGTGACAAGCGGAAAGGGTTCGGCTTCGCAGAATGGAACGACAGTTGGCTCATGGGATATTCCGATACTGCGCTGCTCTTAATGGGACCGGTGCTTCCTGCGGCTATGGCGCAACTGCAACAACAGATGGTGAAATACCTGTCGCAGGACGAAGACAAAGGAATGAAGGAAAGCCGACTGACGGAAGTGATGGATACGATGAGGGCACCCGTGAAAATGGTGGCGCGGATGTCGGCATTGCCACCGACGGCCACCATTCCCTTTGCTTTTGGCGTTCCCAAAACGGCTGGTGAGAACGATGTTTACCTAAAAGCGGAAATGACCAAAGAAGGACTTGCCGTTGTGGTTGAAGGGGAAACCTTTTCATTCAAGGAGAATGTCAATAAAGAGATAAAGCAAGCCCAACAACAGTTTCTTCCTGTTGGCGACAAGTGGATGGAGGCGGTTTCCGACTCCATGGTGATTGCGGCTTTCTTCAATGTGGAGGGGGATAGCTTCCTCCAGCTGATTCATACGAATAAGGCGATGGAAACGGTATTGACGGGGGCTAACCTGGCTATTGACATGGATAAAATCATTCGTTCCATGAAAGGGGAAGTGGTGATGTCGTATTCCCCTGCAAAGAGTACACGTAAGCAATTCGCATTGGCTGCACAACTCAAAGATACCGAGTTCCTAAAAGATTTGGACTATTGGAAATCATCATGTCCCAAAGGTACGAGCATCGTTGATAAAGGACAAAACAATTACCTCTTTACGGGTGGCGAGTATGAGATGTTTTTCGGGGTGGTCGACGGAAACTTGTTCATTGCGGGCTCCTCGGAGAGTGAGGCGCGTGCACTGCTCAACAAGGCAACAACGCCCTTGTTAAGGGAAACAACCAACATGATGATTGGAAAAAGATTGGCCCTGTGCGTGAATGCAAAGGCGCTTGCTGATACGTCAGACGAAAAGACGGACATATTCACTTCTATCATCAACGCAATCTTCGGCGACACCCAACAAATCGTATATTACTTGAAATGACACACATTCACTCCTAAACTCCTTCACTCATAAAACATGAACTCCATAGCCCTACATCATGTCGTGCCTCATGTGTTCGCTCAACATACCCAACTGGAGAGCGATATATGGAATAATGACATCTCGTTTGAAAAAGGAAAGAAATACCTCGTCCTAGCTGATAGCGGACAAGGGAAAAGTTCCTTATGCGGATTCCTGATGGGCTATCGGCGCGACTATGACGGGGATATTGCCTTCGATGGGGTGAATATTCGTCAACTCTCTGTCAGCGACTGGTGTAGTGTTCGTCAACAGCAGATGGCTTACCTCTTCCAGGAACTGCGACTCTTCCCGGAACTGACGGCACGTGAAAATGTGGAGATAAAAAACATCCTGTCGGCCTCTACTACAAACGAACAGATCGCTCTGTGGTTTCAACGGCTGGGCATTGAAGACAAGATGGATGCCAAGGTTGGACACATGTCGTTCGGACAGCAGCAGAGGGTGGCATTGATTCGTGCATTGGCACAACCCTTCGACTTCCTGCTGCTCGACGAGCCGATCAGTCATCTCGATGATGGTAATGCGGCGGTGATGGCAGAAGTGATGATGGAAGAGGTGGAACGGAAAGGTGCTGCGGTCATCGTCACGAGTATCGGCAAGCACATGATGTTGGACTATGATATAACTTACCACCTATGAAACTGCTTTGGAAACTATTGCGACAACATGTCAGCACATCCCAGTCACTGGGTTTCTTCCTGGCTAACCTCATAGGATTGGCCATCATATTGCTGGGCATACAATTTTACCATGACGTGATACCTGTTTTCACAGCGAAAGACTCGTTCATGAAAGCTGACTATATGGTCTTGAGCAAGAAAATAGGGGCGGGAAGTGTTCTTTCACAACAGTCTGGCGCATTCACCCAGGAGGAAGTCGACGAGGTGGGCGAACAACCTTTCGTCACACAGGTGGGGACGTTCACACTGGCTCCTTATCATGTGAATGCTGACATGGGTATCAACGGCCACCGTATCCTGAGCTCGGAGATTTTCATCGAGGCCATACCCGATGGGTTTATGGATATCCCTGAAGGAGACTGGCGCTACGAAGAGGGGAAAAACGAGGTGCCGGTGATACTTCCGAGGTCATATATCAATATGTATAACTTCGGGTATGCACAGACCCATTCCATGCCTAAGGTGAGCGATGGGTTACTGGGGATGATTGACCTTACCCTACTGTTGCGTGGCAATGGCACAGAGGAGTCTTTTAAAGGTAGGGTGGTAAGCCTATCCAACCGCATGAGTTCCATTCTGGTGCCTCAGGCGTTCATGCAATGGAGCATGAAGAAATTCGCTCCTGATGCGGAAAGCAAACCCACGCGACTGGTGGTGGAACTCAATAATCCTGCCGATAAAAGAATTGCTCCTTTCTTGGAAGAGATGGGATATGAGATGGGAGCCGACGAGGAGTCGATGCAGAAAACGGCGCATTTCCTACGGCTGTTGGTGTTCTTGGTGGTGACCATCGGTGTCATTGTCACCATACTCAGTTGTTACATCCTATTCCTCAGTATCTTTCTCCTCATTCAGAAGAATGAAGAGAAACTACAGAATCTGATGCTCATTGGCTATAGCCCGAAGAAAGTGTCAGTGCCTTATACGCTGTTGGCCATCATACTCAATGGGGCATCGCTACTCATTGCCTTCATTGTTGTTTTCTTTATCCGACGGTATTATATGGATGAGATCCAGCAACTATTTCCCGCCATCAATGATGGTTCGTTCTTGCCCACCATCATTTTTGGCTTACTCATCTTCATCGTGATAGCCTTCATCAACATTGTACTTATACGCCGCAAGATGCAACGTATCTGGTACCACTAATTTTGTATTCGGGTGGGTATTAGTGTTGCGGCACGATAGCCAGATACACTAGGTCTTTCTCACCATCATTGTACATTGCATGGGCATGTCCCATCGGACAGTAATGCACATCACCCGTTTTTATGGGCTCTTGGGTGTCGTCATATTCGTAATGACCTATTCCGCTGAGGATATATACGATTTCCGAATTGCCTTCATGTCGGTGGTAGCCACTGTTGGAGCCAGGCTTCAGCCTACTCAGCATAATCTTGTTTTGTGCGTCAACGAAGTTATACGTCTCGAGGATACCGTTGCCTCCTTTGAATTTCTCGATGAACTGGGCATCGATTTTTTGAAAGTCGATAATCATGGTAATTGCGTCATATTTGATGAATATGTCGCAAATATACACAAAAAATATGGAATTGTCAATTCCTTTACACAAAAAATGGTCATCCATACAAACAACATTCTCTACAATGGCTCATGGTTCTCGTATGGTATGTGGGTTCTCCGAAAAAAATGATAAAAAATTTGGTGGTCTGCAAAAAACATCCTATCTTTGCATCCGCAAACAAAAACATGGTGCGTTAACCAAGCGGTTAGGTGGCGGTCTGCAAAACCGTATAGAGCAGTTCGACTCTGCTACGCACCTCATAAAAAAGGCAGGTGAATACCTGCCTATTTTATTTTATACCTCATTGTTTATCCCTCAACGCTTATCCTTCCACATTGAAATAATCTTCCAATTCCTTCTCTGCCGCCCTGCCTTGGTTGTCAAGGTCGTTGATGACATGACCACTTTCCAACAGGATGATACGTTGGCTGATTTCCACGGTATGCGCCAAGTTGTGACTGCTTACGAATACCGTGGCTCCATATTCCTTGGCATATTGCTCCAAGGTATGCTTGAGCACGTTTTGGGATGTGGGGTCGAGAAAATTGAAGGGCTCGTCGAGGATCACAAGTTTGGGATGGTTCAGCATGGCTGCGATGATGCCTATCTTATGCTTGTTGCCGGCGGAAAAGTCGCGTATCAGCTTTTTCTGGCAGAGAATCTCTCCGGCCATCAAGGCTTCGAAAACATGCAGACGGTCCATCACCTCCGCCTCGGTCAACCCAGACACCTTGCCTACAAAAGAGAAATATTCCTCGGGTGTGAGAAAGTCGATGAGGAACCCGTCATCGATATAGGCACCAGTATGATGCTTCCATTCCTCACTATGTGCAGGGTCGATGCCTTCGGAGCTATCCGAACTATCATCACCAAAGAAGTAGGTAACATGACCCGTGTCTGCTTTCAAAAGGTCGAGAAGCAGACGGAAAAGGGTGGTCTTGCCGGCTCCGTTGTTACCCACAAGACCTATCACACCTTCACCACTGAAGGATAGGTGGTCCACATCCAGTGCTTTCTTCTCACCGAAACTCTTACTTAACTGTTCTATCTCTATACGCATTGATGATGTCCTATTCGAAATGATTCAATTCTCTCACAAATACGTCACTCACTACATCCCTCTTCCGTGGCAATTCTTGAATTTCTTGCCGCTGCCGCAAGGGCAGGGGTCATTACGGCCAGGCACCTTGTCAACAACTACTGGTTGGCGACGTTGCTGTTTGGCGGTTTCGCGGGTGTCCTGCGACGCGGCGGCTTTCTGGTTCTGGTCCACCAGGTCATCACCCTTGCTCTCATTGTAACGCTGACTGTGTTGCTCGGGGGCGGCCTCCTGAACACGATCGTCTTGCTGGATGGCTATCTGGCCACGCATCAGGATGCCGGCGATACGGTCGTTCATCTCATCAACCATGGTGTCGAAAAGTTTCACACTCTCCAATTTGAAGATGAGCAACGGGTCTTTCTGCTCGTATGAGGCATTCTGCACACTATGGCGCAACTCGTCTAACTGACGGAGGTTCTCCTTCCAACAGTCATCGATGACATGCAGTAAAATGACTTTCTCAAACTGTTTCACCACAGATTTGCACTCCGTGTCATAGGCTTCCTTCAAGTTGCAGGGGATGGAATATGGACGGGGGTGTTTACCGTCGGTGATGGGAACAATAATGCGCTCATACATCTGGCCCTGTTCCTCGTAGACACGTTTGATGACAGGCCAGGCGGTAGTCTGGATGCGGTCGGTCTTACGCTTGAAACTGTCCATGGCTTCTTGGAATGCTTTTTCGGCAAGTTCATCACGGTCGGTATTGTTGAAGGTGTGCTCGTCGAACGGACATTCCATGGCAAGAACCTTGAGGAACTGTTCCTTGCATCCTACGTAGTCGTTGTTGTTGATGTAGCTGTAAACACGGTCCCATATCAAATTGGCGATGTCCATGCCGATACGCTCACCCATCAGGGCATGACGACGCTTCTCATAGATTACCGTACGTTGCTTGTTCATCACGTCGTCGTATTCCAACAGACGCTTACGGATACCGAAGTTGTTCTCTTCCACCTTCTTCTGGGCACGCTCGATGCTCTTGTTGATCATGGAGTGTTCGATACGCTCACCATCCTCAAAACCCAAACGGTCCATCACCTTGGCGATTTTCTCTGAGGCGAACAGACGCATCAGCTTGTCTTCCAAGGAGACGTAGAAAACGGAGCTGCCCGGGTCGCCTTGACGACCGGAACGACCACGTAACTGACGGTCCACACGACGGCTCTCATGACGCTCAGTACCGATGATGGCCAAACCGCCGGCTTCTTTCACTTCAGGGGTCAACTTGATGTCGGTACCACGACCGGCCATGTTGGTGGCGATGGTCACGGCGCCCTTGCCGTCGGTACTGCGACCGGCCTGGGCGACGATGTCGGCTTCCTTCTGGTGCAACTTGGCGTTCAGCACGTTGTGGGGGATACGGCGTAGGTTGAGCATCCTCGACAACAACTCCGAAATCTCCACTGACGTGGTACCCACCAGGGTGGGACGGCCACTCTCGCGCATGGCGACAATCTCGTCGATGACGGCATTGTACTTCTCGCGGGCAGTCTTGTACACTCGGTCGTTCATGTCGTTGCGGATGACGGGTTTGTTCGTGGGAATCTCCACAACGTCAAGCTTGTAGATGTCCCAGAACTCACCAGCCTCGGTGGTGGCGGTACCAGTCATACCAGCCAACTTATGGTACATGCGGAAGTAGTTCTGCAGGGTGATGGTGGCAAAGGTCTGCGTGGCGGCTTCCACCTTCACGTGTTCCTTGGCCTCAACAGCCTGGTGCAGACCGTCGCTCCAACGACGACCTTCCATGATACGGCCGGTCTGTTCATCGACAATCTTTACCTCGCCGTCGATGACAACATATTCGTCGTCCTTGTTGAACATGGTGTAGGCTTTCAACAATTGCTGAAGGGTATGCACACGCTCACTCTGTACAGCATAGTGACTCATCAGGTCGTCTTTCTTGTTGATCTTCTCTTCATCACTCAGGCCGGTCTGGGCTTCCAACTCGGACAATTCGCTGGTGATGTCGGGCAACACGAACAACTGCTTGTCATTCACTTGTCCAGCCAACCAGTCGGTGCCTTTGTCAGTGAGATCTACACTGTTCAATTTCTCATCGACAACGAAATAGAGAGGCTCGACAGCTTCAGGCATACGACGGTTGTTGTTGGCCATATACTCTTCCTCGGTCTGCAACATGCCGGCCTTGATACCTTCTTCGGAGAGGTATTTAATCAACGGCTTGTTTTTCGGCAGAGCTTTATGAGAACGGTACAACGACAGGAAACCTTCTTGGGTGAGTTTCTGGTCGTTGGCTTCGCGGCCCTTGGCAATCTTTGTCTTGGCATCGGCCAAGAACTCGGTGGCCAAACGACGCTGCACACCGACCAACTTTTCCACCAAGGGTTGGTACTCCTCAAACATCTGGTCATCGCCTTTGGGTACGGGACCGCTGATGATCAACGGGGTACGGGCGTCATCAACTAACACGGAGTCAACCTCATCAACGATAGCGTAATTGTGGGCACGTTGTACCAAATCGTCGGGAGAGATGGCCATGTTGTCGCGCAGATAGTCGAAACCGAATTCGTTGTTCGTGCCGAAGGTGATGTCGGCTTGGTAGGCCTTGCGGCGCTCAGGGGAGTTGGGCTTGTGCTTGTCAATACAGTCAACGGAAAGACCATTGAACTCATACAACGGACCCATCCACTCGGAGTCACGCTTGGCAAGGTAGTCGTTCACCGTCACCACATGGACTCCGTTGCCGGTCAACGCGTTCAAAAACACAGGAAGGGTGGCAACGAGGGTCTTACCTTCACCTGTGGCCATCTCGGCAATCTTTCCTTGGTGTAACACGGCTCCACCAAACAACTGCACATCGTAATGAACCATGTCCCATCGCTGGTCATTGCCGCCAGCTACCCAATGGGTGGTGTAGATGGCCTTGTCGCCTTCGATGCGCACGAAATCCTTCGTGGCAGCCAACTCGCGGTCGAAATCGGTGGCGTCAACCTCGATTTCGTCATTCTCCTTGAAACGACGGGCGGTCTCCTTCACGATGCTGAAGGCCACAGGGAGCACATCGTTCAGTTTTTCTTCATAAAGGTCGAGAACTTCTTTCTCTATCTTGTCTATCTTGTTGAAGATGGCCTCACGCTCATCAATGGGGGTGTCCTCGATGGTGGCTTTCAACTGGCTGATCTCTTCTCTCAACGAAGAGGCGGAGTCTTGGACGTAATGCTGAATCTCCTTTGTCTTGGCGCGCAACTGATTGTTGTCGAGGGCTTCAATCTCCGGATAAATGGCTTTCACCTTGTCGACAATGGGTTGAACCAGTTTCTTGTCCCTGGCATATTTGTTGCCGAACAGTGATTGGAAAATACTTGTTAAACTCATTATTATAATATGTGTAGTTTCAAAATGTTTGCAAATGTACGAATTTATTCTGAATTACTCTCCCTCTTGGCTGTATTTTTTCCTAATTGCAACCTCGTTAAGCATCTATACAGCAAAACGCATGCCAAAATAATCATGCCTTGGGCATAATCTTGAAATACACTTCCTACACAGAACAGAATCAATAAGATGAATTGTATGGTCCACCACCAATGGCCTTGTCCCTTGTGCAGACGCTTCACGACAGGATAGAGCATCACAAGGGGTAGGGGATTGAACAATAGACACTGCAGGTTGGTGCTGATAGTGGGGTGTTTCGAGAAAAACAGGGCGCATAATACCACACCCACTAAGCCGACAATCAGCATGAGCAAGGCGTCAAACCACCAGAAGATGCGCTTAAGCCAAAATTGTTCAATGAGTGTGACCAAAAGAATGAGGGCGGAGAAGAGCATCATGCTGGTGCACGGACTGATAGGCAGGTCGGCTCCGGTCATAATCGGACCGGCTTTCAATAATTCAGAGGTCTCTTTCACCAATGGACGCTCGCTCCCGTCGCTCCCGCGAATGACAGCGGCTGCGAAATCGTCGCGTAGGTTAAAGGGAAGAAACTGGCGCTCTTTTCGTGTGGTGGGTTGGTCTGCCCTGACACCCAACAGCAGGTCGATGCCAAAGGTGGTCCAAGGGTAGTCGCGACTGCACTCATGCACATACTCCCTGTAAGTGGTTGGGGGAAGGGCGTTATGGTATTCGATGGTACCATCTAAATGGCTGACTATCATGTTACGGGCACGCGTAGTACAGTTGTCGTAAAAGAAATTATATCGGTACTTGGCGTTCTCGGGCTTGTAATTCTCACGCAAAGCATTGAAAATGACAGATTTCTCGTGACTGTTCAGATTCAGCACCTGTTCAGTGACACCGCTCCCACGTTGGATATACTCGAACAGGAAATCGCGCATCATCAAGATGCCCATCTCATATTCGGCTGTGGCAAAAGTAAAACGCCAGATAAAATGGGGACTGTTGAAATCGAACACGCCGTAGTTTACTACGAAATCCGTGCCGTGGCTCTTGTCGAGAACACGGATGGCCGAGTGACCGTAGATGCTGTACACCTTTTGGTGGGGAGTACAGGTGAGCAGACTGATTTCCAGAGAGTCGGAAGGAGTGGTATGGAACTGCCCATGGGCTGCGACATTGCTGAAAGTCAGCATGAACAGCACAATGATCTTTTGTAGAATGCCTGTCTTTCGTTTCACGAGTGCAAAATTATACATAATTTTGGAAATATTTGGCAATCTCGCGATATATTTGTATTTTTGCATTTGCGAAAACAGATGATTTCACTTAAACTCTTACTCTACCATTCTTTCAAAAACTTTGAGCGGTCATGCACTTAAAAAAGGGTTTTCAACTCCAAAATGGTAAATATACCATCGAACGGGTCCTTGGACAGGGGGGCTTTGGTATCACGTACCAGGCTTCTACCCAAGATGGCGTCATCGTCGCCGTCAAAGAATTCTTCATGGATGGTACATGCGTCAGGGATGCCGCTACCAGTTTCGTTTCCGTTCCATCGGAAGGGGCTAAAGAGGATGTGGACCAGTACCGACAGAAATTTGTCAAAGAAGCCAACCGCTTGCTGCAACTCAATCATCCTCATATCGTCAAAGTGTATGACGTGTTCGAGGAGAATGGCACCAACTACTATGTCATGGAGAATGTTGGGGGTGGTTCACTCCGGGAAAATATCCTTCGTGATGGGCCGATGAGTGAGGAAAAAGCCAAGGAAACGATTCTTCAAGTGGCTTCCGCATTGCAATACATGCATTCCGAGAAACATATATGCCATTATGATGTCAAACCGAGTAATATCCTTTTGGATGAGGATGGGAATGCCATATTGATAGATTTCGGATTGTCAAAGAACTACGATGAATATGGGCAGGAAACCAGTAGCACGCCTATTGGTCTCAGCAAGGGATTTGCGCCAATAGAACAATATCAACAGTCGTTGTCGGACTTCTCTCCTCCTACGGACATCTACGCTTTAGGAGCGACGTTTTATTTCCTCCTTTCAGGGAAGACTCCTCCGGAGGCAAGCGAGGTGCTTGAACACGGACTGCCATTTCTGGAAACATTGTCTCCGAACACATGGCAGACCATTCAAAAGGCGATGCAGCCGCTGCGCAGGAATCGTTTCCAGACGGTGGATGATTTCTGTAGG
The DNA here is from genome assembly GCA_017538105.1 of Prevotella sp. Lineage (GTDB taxonomy): Bacteria > Bacteroidota > Bacteroidia > Bacteroidales > Bacteroidaceae > Prevotella. Next base: position 31,114 of record JAFYJN010000045.1, read on the forward strand.
TTTCTTGAGAATGAGATGACTGTCGTGAGAGCACCTCGACCGACTCATCCTGTTCAACCTGAAACTAGTTATCCCTCCGAATCAAAAGACAGCCAAAACAGGATTATACTCTGGATAGTGATATTGCTGTTGTTGGCTTTGTTGATGGTTGTCGGTTTGCTGCTAATGAAAAAGAACAGGAGCTCAGCCTACGGCAATAATAATGAAGCCGTTGTCGAAACGGTTACCGATTCATCCGAACCGGAAAGAACCATTCATGAGAATCCCCGACCGACGAAGACACAAAAAACATGGAATGGCAGTTTCATTATCCGAGGGAAGAGTTACCCCGTACGACTCTCTTTCCATGACAATAACGGCGTATTGTCGAACTGCGTTTATACCAACGTGGGTCAAGGTGGTCAACTGAAATTACAGGGAAGTCGGAGCGGCTCCGTTTACACTTTTACTGGGGATGACGGATCTTATCCTTTAATCATTACCGTGAGTGAAACCGCCACAGGCCATTTCGAAGGTACTGCGACCGGACAATATGATGCAGTGGCGGTCTTTGGCGAGAGTTGATTCTGGAAACTTCCATCAGTCAATGGGCACTCTTCTGCATCTTTTGTCGTCCGCAAACTTGTCATGAACCACGCCGATTGATGCAGGAAAAAAGTTGCCCCAAATGCCGACATGTACCCATATTTAGAAGTAAATTACGTTTAATTCAGCCAAACTCCCCCAAATAATGTGAAATAATGCCCATTATTCGATTTTTTTCAATAATTTTGCAATTTGTTATGAAGAGTAAAGGGTGGTGGATTTGGCTATCTCGAAAAAAATGGCCATCTTTGCACCCGGTTTTGGCAAATATGCCTCTTTGAAATATCGATAATTAATTGTCAGATTAAATACATGAGACGAATCCTAATGGTTTGGCTGGCCTGCATGGCAGCTCTGCCCTTTTTCGCACAAGGTAATGGCACCATCTCTCCCTACAGTCAGTATGGCTTCGGAATGCTCTCGGAACAGTCGGGAGGGTATAACCGTGGTATGAATGGGGTAGGACTAGGGTTCAGGGAACATAACCAACTGAACGTGACCAACCCAGCTTCCTACTCGGCCATCGACTCTTTGTCGTTCCTCTTCGATGTGGGTGGGTCGGGATCCTTCACAAGCTTTCTGGAAAACGGAAAACGGAAAAACTCAAGAAGCGGTTCCATTGACTATGTCTTGGCCGGCTTCAGGGCTTTCAAACATGTGGGCGTGTCATTTGGATTCCTTCCCTTCAGTAAGACGAGATACAACTATTCGGTCACAGGTAATCTCAACAATGACGAGCAGTCAACGTATACCAATTCGTATTCTGGTGATGGTGCGCTTTCGCAGGTGTTCCTCGGATTTGGATGGGAACCGTTCAAAGGCATATCTTTCGGCGTTAATGGGGGGTACTTGTGGGGCTCCACCACCAAAATAGTGGGAAATACCTATAGTGACAACAGCATCAGCGGACTGATGAAGTGGTATTCCACCAGTGTATCCAATTATAAGGTCGACTTTGGCTTGCAACTTTCTGTCCCGTTTACCAAAAAGGACAAATTGACGCTGGGAGCCACCTACGGGCTGGGGCACTCGCTCAATGCCGATGCGCAGTGTATGGTGGCGTCAGTCAACCAGCAGACCTCGGTGAGCGATACCATGGCGTATACGGTGGCTGATGCATACAAACTGCCTACGATGATTGGTGGAGGCCTGGCTTGGAACCACAACAACCGGTTGAAAGTGGGTTTCGACTATACTTACCAGAAATGGTCAGAAACGTCTTACCCCGTTTATGAGGTAGTTAACGATGTCCCGTCTTATAAGCTCGACAACGACTATTTCCTCGACAGGCATAAGTTCAACGTCGGTATGGAATACTGCCGTGATGAATATGCCCGGAAGTTAGCTCCACGTATCAGATATCGCTTGGGTGCTTCTTATGCCACACCTTATTATAAATTGAACGGTGCCGATGGGCCAAAGGAAATGGCGGTGAGTGCCGGTGTGGCTATTCCTATCGTCAACTCATGGAATAACCGTTCAATCCTCAACATCTCGGCACAATGGGTGAGAAACGAGGCGAAGGGTTTCCTACGCGAAGATATGTTTAGGATAAGCATCGGCCTGACGTTCAATGAGCGATGGTTCATGAAGTGGAAGGTGAACTGATGGCGAAACGGAAGGCGCGATGGAGAATACTGGCGGCCGGGGGATTGACGTTGGCCGTAATGGCGGGATGTTCCGAGGAGAAAGAACATGTCGCTCCGGCAATCCATGAACGCGATTCCGTGGCTATGATGACGTCGTATGGCGTCAATACGCTCATTTCCGACTCTGGCGTTATCAAATACCGTATCGTGGCTGAAGAATGGGAAATGAACGAAAAGAGAAACCCATCCCGGTGGATATTCAAAAAAGGACTTTTCCTTGAACAGTTCGACCCTACGCTGCATGTGCAGTCATACATCCAATGCGACACGGCTTATTACTACGATGTCGACAAACTGTGGGAACTGAGGGGAAGGGTACGTATCCTATCGAAAAACGGATTGCGGTTTAGAAGTGAGGAATTGTTTTGGGACGAACGAAAACACGAAATTTACTCCAACAAATTCTCCCACCTCATCACACCTGACAGGGAACTGCAGGGGTCAACCTTCAGAAGCGACGAGCGTATGACCAAATACTACGTTTCTTCAACAAAGGGGTCGTTCAAAAAGGACGATATTGATGACTCGGAGAAGAAAAAGTCCTCAACTACAAGAAACGATTCTACAACGAGCATAGGACGACAGCCGGCATCGCCAAGAAGAAAAGTGAAGACAATTCCACTTACCAGACCTGAATAGTTATGTACTTGTCAATCATCATAGGCATATTGGTGTCGATGGCGTTCTCCGCCTTCTTCTCGGGTATGGAGATAGCTTTTGTGTCAAGCAATAGGCTCCTGGCTGAGGTGGAGAAGGAGAAAAACGGCATGGGACAGAAACTCCTGTCGGTGTTCTTCTGCCATCCCAACGACTTTGTCAGTACGATGCTCGTAGGTAACAACATCGCACTTGTGGTCTACGGAATTCTTATTGCCAAATTCTTCGACACAACAATATTCAAGGACATGGCGGCGGGATTCACCGTGCCGGCAGATACCATACTCTCCACCATCATCATCCTTTTTACTGGAGAATTCCTGCCAAAGGTGTTTTTTAAAAGCAACCCCAACAGTTTACTCACGTTCTTCGCTCCACCAGCTTATTTTTGCTATATTCTCCTGTGGCCCATATCAAAATTCGCCACATTCCTTTCCAGATGCTTCCTGAGAATTGTGGGTGTGCGCATGGAGAAAAAAAAGGATGAAGAGGAATTTACGAAGGTCGACCTTGATTACCTCGTACAGTCGAGTATCGACAACGCAAAAGATGATGAGCAAATTGAGGAGGAAGTGAAATTCTTCCAGAATGCACTCGATTTCTCTGATACGAAAGTGCGCGACTGCATGGTGCCGAGGACGGAAATTAATGCGGTGGAGGATAACTGTGATGTGGAACTGCTCAAACAACGGTTCATAGAAAGTGGACATTCAAAAATCATTGTATATCATGAGGATATCGACCATATCATCGGATATATCCACTCGTCGGAGATGTTCAGAAGAAAGGACCGATGGATATCTGGACTGAGGACGATGCCCTTCGTGCCAGAAACGATGGCGGCGAAAAAATTAATGCGCATCCTCCTCCAGCAGAAAAAGAGCTTGGCCGTGGTCATAGATGAATATGGAGGGACGAGTGGACTGGTGTCGCTCGAAGATATCGTCGAGGAAATATTCGGCGACATCGAAGACGAACACGACAATAACAGCTATGTGGCTAAAAAAGTGACCGAAAACGAATATGTCCTCTCGGCAAGACTTGAGATTGACAAGGTGAACGAAATGTTCAATCTCGAACTGCCGGAAAGTGACGAATACATGACTGTAGGGGGGCTCATTCTCCATGCATACCAGAGCTTCCCTAAACTCCACGAGGTGGTTAAAATTGATCAATTTGAGTTCAAAATATTGAAGAATACCATGACCAAAATAGAGTTGGTGAGGCTAAAAGTCGGGCAAAAAGAATAATTTTCAAAGAATTATTCGCTCGTTTGCCTTTTTCTTCGTAATTTTGTACGCTTTTTGTGAAATGGCCTCCTCGGAGACCGCTCTGGAAAAGAAAAACAAATAAATTAATCAAATAATAGTAATGGCAGCATTAGGAAAAATTAGAAGTAAAGGGATTATCCTGATTTGCGTGATTGGTTTTGCGCTTTTCGCCTTTGTGGCTGAAGAAATGTTCCGCTCTTGCGACTCAACGAGGGCTGAACGAAGCCAGCGCCTCGGTGAGGTGATGGGTGAAAAAATCAACGCTCAGGACTACCAGAAGTATGTGGAAGAATTTGTTGAATGTATGAAGATGGACGGACAGCAAGCCTCCGACGAACAGCTTAGGGATGCGGCTTGGGAATATTACGTCCAGGAAAAAATCATCACCAAAGAAGCGGAAAAACTGGGTCTCGCCGTCACAGACGAGGAAATCCAGGACATCATGACGCAAGGCACAAGTCCACTGCTGGTAAATATCCCCATTCCTGATTTCCACAACCAACAGACAGGACGGTTTGATATTAACGCTTACAAGCAGTTCATGAACAGTTATGAGCAGGCTCGTATGGCAAATCCGCAAATTGAACAGGTGTATAAGTATCTTCTCTTCAAGGAAAGACAACTTCGCTCCTCGGTGCTCATGCAGAAATACCAAACGTTGCTCGCGGCATGTGTCATTTCCAACCCAGTGGATGCGGAATTCAATTTCAATGCTGAAAAAGTGGAGAGCGATGTGCAACTGGCATATATCGACTATCGTTCTGTGGAAGACAAAGACGTGAAAATTTCTGACGCCGACCTCCAGAAGAAATACGATGAGATGAAACCTGCTTTCCAGCTGTCGCAGGAGGTGAGGGCTATCAAATACATCCAGGTGAAGAAAGTGGCTTCGGATGCTGACCGCGACAACCTCTACAAGAGCTTGCAGAAAGCGGCGGCCGAAATTGACAGCGCTGGCATTGAGAATACGGTTCGCAAATACCAGTCGCTCACATCTTACCTGGGAGTTCCCGTGTCTAAATCTGCATTCTCCGCGGATATGTTTGCCGTCATCGATTCCATGCCCGTTGGTGCTGTCAAGGGACCGGTGGAGAGCAAGACCGACAACTCGTTCAATGTGGTTAAACTGCTCTCAAAGACAACACTCCCCGATAGCATTCAATATCGCATCATCGCTACTAACGGAAAGTCGCTCGACGAGGCGAAAACAAAGGCCGACAGTATACTCAAGGCTATTCAAGGTGGTGCTGACTTCGATGAAATAGCCAAAAAATATGAGCAGACCCCGGAAAAGGTGTGGCTTACCACGCAACGCTACGAGAGAGCTTCCAACATGAGCAAGGACGACATGGCTTTCATCAATGCGTTGAATAACATGGCGGTCAATGAGCTGAAACAACTCGACATGTCACAGAACAGCATCGTCATCCAGGTGCTCGACCGCAAGAACATGATTACGAAGTATGATGTGGCTATGATTAAACGGACCATTGAATTCTCACCCGAGACATCTCATTCCATTAGCGATGGGTTCAAACAATTCGTAGCTGCCAACCAGACGGTAGAGGCCATGGAGAAGAATGCGGCGAAAGCGGGATATCAAGTTCGCGAACTGCCCAGCGTCACTACTTCGTCAGGTGGAATTCAGGGAGTGAACAACTCGAAAGAGGCTCTCCGTTGGGTGTTCAACAGCGATACGAAAAAGGGTGATATCTCCGAGGTAATCACGTGCGGAAATAATCAGGACGAACTGATTGTCATGGCGCTTACCGATATCTATCCCAAGGGATATATGCCGCTCTCCAATCCACAGGTGAACCAGATGGTGCGCCAAGAGGTGATGAACGACAAGAAAGCGGAGCTCATCATGCAGAAACTCAATGGTGTGAAGAGCGTGGCTGAGGCACAACAGAAAGGCGCAAAACTCCTCGACCTCAATCAGATAACGTTGGCATCACCTGCTTTCGTTACCGAACTGCAGGCTCAGGAACCGGCTCTCAGCGGTGCCGTGGCGGCAACGGAAAAGGGTAAGTTCTCTTCACATCCCGTAAAAGGAAATGCGGCTGTATACACATTCTTGGTGAAGGAACGCAGACAACTGGAGGGTAAGTTCAACAACATGCAATATCAGTCGAAGACAGCGCAACGCTATCTCAACATGATTGGACAGACTTTCCAAAACGAACTCATGAAGAGTGCTCAACTCACCGACAACCGTTATCTGTTCATGTAAATCATTGCGAAACCTCCGTAGTTTCATAATAAGGCACAAAGAATAATTGATATCACACAGTGACAAATAATCTTGAAAAGAGGACTTCCAATGGCGGAAGTCCTCTTTTTTGCGCTCTTTCTTTGTAATATCTCTTTTTTTGTGTAACTTCGCACAAAATTGCAGAAAGACAATGAAAAAACTCCTATTCCTATGTCTCACTATCGGTGCGTTGTTGCTCGCCTCATGTAAAGGAACTGATCTCGTCAACGCCCCTTCGTCAAAAGCAAAACGTGAATTCCGGGGAGCGTGGATTCAATGTGTAAACGGACAGTTCCTCGGGATGTCTACACAACAGATGCAGAACACCTTGACGCAACAACTGGACGAGTTGCGTTCCGATGGAGTAAACGCCATCATTTTCCAGGTAAGACCGGAATGTGACGCGCTATATGAAAGCAGCCTGGAACCATGGAGCCGCTTTCTGACAGGAAGACAGGGAGTGGCGCCGCAACCGTATTGGGATCCGCTGAAATGGATGGTCGACGAATGCCATATGAGGGGGATGGAGTTGCACGCTTGGATCAATCCATATAGGGCAAAGACGAAGACAACCAATGACTTGGCATCCAAGCATGTGGCCATTCAACATCCCGATTGGGTGTTTGCCTATGATGGCCAATTCATCATGAATCCCGCTCGGAAGGATTGCAGAGACTTTATATGCAAGGTGGTCGATGATATCGTGGCGCGCTATGATATCGATGGACTGCATATCGACGATTATTTCTATCCTTATCCTGCTGCGGGACAGACCATTCCCGACGATGCCGATTTCCGACGCGAGAGCAATGGCTTCCGTGATAAAAACGACTGGCGGCGCGACAACGTCAACAGGTTCATCAAACAACTTGGTGAGACGATACATAAACGGAAACCATGGGTGAAATTCGGGGTGTCTCCTTTCGGTATCTATCGAAATAGGCGGAATGACCCTCATGGTAGTGAAACGGCTGGACTGCAAAACTATGATGACCTTTATGCCGATGTGTTGCTTTGGGTGAACGAAGGATGGGTGGACTACTGCGTTCCTCAACTCTATTGGCAGATAGGGCATAAGACGGCAGATTATGCCACGCTGATCAGATGGTGGGACGCTAACGCTGGAAACAGGCCTCTTTATATCGGTGAGGATATAGAACGGACGGTGAAAAATGCAGATGTCGACAATCCTTCCATCAATCAGATGCCCGCTAAATACAAGTTGCACAATCAGATGCGGAATGTAAACGGAACGGTGCTCTGGTATGCCAAGGCTGCGGCTGACAATATTGGCAATTATGGCCATACGCTGAGAGACGCATATTGGAAGTATCCGGCGCTTCAGCCATTGATGCCGTTCATCGATGATGATGCGCCCAAGGCCCCTCGAAAACTGGCGGTAGTGAAGACACATGGGAAAAATGTGCTTTTCTGGACGGCACCGAAAGGTACGGGATGGAAGAAAGAGGCGTACCGATATGTGGTTTATCGCTTCGCAGCCAACGAGAAGATAGATTTGTCGAAACCTGATCGCATCGTAGCCATCACGGCGAATACTTTCTACGAAATGCACGATAACGGACAACCCGCCACCTATGTGGTGACGGCTCTCGACCGTATGAGCAACGAAAGTAAAGGGGCTGTGAAAAAAGTAAAAAGGTAAAGGGGTAAAAAGGAAAAAAGTAAAAAGGTTATATGGGAAAGATAAAAGGTGGGTTCAATGCCCACCTTTAATCGTCAAACAAATCTTTCAAGAACTTGTCCAAATCTTCGTCGAGACCTTTCATCAGGTCGCCGCCGAAGATAAAGGTGTCATCGTCGGCCATGTATATCTCGCCTACAAATTCGCCATCCTCGTCTTCCAAAACCACACTGTAAGGCTTCAGTATTCCCCAGTTGTCAATTTCCTTGCTGTTTTTCTGGAAACAACGGCGAAGAATCTCGGTGGCATCATCGAAAAATGTGCTCTCCTTGTTGTCAATCCATTCTTCAACAACACAACGGGTAATCTCATTGTCGTCGTCATCGAAGATTAACAACTCTCCGCTTTCCTGGGTAAGGCGGATGTGGATGTCGGTCAACAACGACGGCTCTTCCGATGGAGGAAATTTCTGGTTCAACTTCTTGATGACGCGCTCAATCTGTTGGATTGTCTGAGGGGTTGCCTTCATGTGATGTGGTTTAACTGAGGATGGTTGATAATTCGTTGATGATATCTTCGGCTACGGCCAATTTAGACTTCTTGGGGAAATCTTTCCTGCCGTTGCGGCTGATGATGCTAATCTGGTTGTCGTCACTTTGGAAACATGTGCCTGTGTTGCGAAGACTGTTCAACACGATGAAGTCGAAATTCTTCTTCTCCAATTTTTTCTGGGCGTTGGCGAACTCATCGTCGGTTTCCAAGGCAAAACCCACAAGTAGTTGACCGGCCTTTTTCCGTTGTCCGAGAGTGGCGGCAATGTCAGGGTTGGCTTTAAGGTGTAGTGTCAGTTCGCTGCCCTCACGTTTGATTTTTGTCGACGATTGTTCCGATGGACGGAAATCGGCAACGGCGGCACATAGGATGGCGGCATCTTGGTGGGGAAATGCTTGCAGCGCGGCATCATACATCTCTTGGCAACTCTCCACATCAATGCGATGGATGCCTTGGGAACAGCTTAAATGTACCGGGCCGGCAATCAGTGTCACTTCGGCACCCCGTCGCAGGCATTCCTCGGCAAGGGCAAATCCCATCTTGCCACTGCTGTAATTGCCGATGAAGCGTACGGGGTCAATCTTCTCGTGCGTGGGACCGGCTGTGATGAGAATATGGCGGCCGGAGAGGTCGTTTCTCTCCTCTTGGGAGGTGAAAAAAGCGTCCAGCACTTCCGCGATTCGTTCGGGCTCTTCCATCCGCCCCTTGCCTTCCAAACCACTGGCAAGGAAACCACTCGAAGGTTCAATGAAATGGCAACCGTAACCTGTCAGTGTCTTGATGTTCTGTTGTGTGGAGGGGTGGGCAAACATGTCCAGATCCATGGCGGGAGCGATGAAAACAGGGGCTTTCATCGACAAATAGGTGGTGACGAGCATATTGTCGGCTATACCATGGGCCATCTTTCCCAAGGTGCTGGCGGTGCAGGGGGCAATCACCATGGCGTCGGCCCACAGGCCAAGATCCACATGGGAATGCCAGGAGCCATCACGCTGTGAGAAGAATTCACTCACTACGGGCTTGTGGGTAAGTGCCGACAGGGTGATAGGGGTAATAAACTCCTTACCGGCAGGGGTTATCACTACTTGAACCTCTGCCCCCTTCTTGATCAACTGACGAATCAGTAGGCATGATTTGTAGGCGGCAATGCTGCCCGTGATGCCCAACACGATTTTCTTGCCTTCTAACATGTTTATCTTGGTTTGGCCATGATGTCACGCATGCGGATACGCGTGAACACGTTCTTGGTGTTTAGCGTGAAATCTTTCTCCATCATCCAGTTGTAGTAGTTGGGGTCACGACGGAGCACTTCAGCGACAGGCTGGCCTTTGTATTTGCCAAAATTGAACACTTCCTGACGGAGGGGATTGCCATCGCGGCCTTTCAATACCTTGCCGTCCTTGTCCGTCATGTCTTTCCAGATGAAACGTCCGGCGAAGTCAATGCGGTCAACGGTCTTGGAATAGTCGGCTAACGACTTCACGTCATTGCCGGGAAGCTGCTTCTCTCCTTCTGAATAACGTGACAACTCTCCCAGCAACACGCGATAAGTGGCCTCGGCGTCATCTTCGGCATGGTGGGCACGGAAATCGGACTCCATCTCCCTGCCGCAGTAAAAAAGGTAGGCGGCCGACAGGTTGCGGGGTTCCATCTTATGATAAATGGTCTGGATGTCAATGAAATGACATTTGTTGAAGTCGAAGTCTACTCCGGCGCGGAGAAATTCTTCTACCAGAATGGGGATGTCGAAATGGTTGGAGTTGAAACCGGCAAAGTCGCAGTTGCACATGTCGGCACTGAGCCTCGATGACAATTCCTTGAAGGTGGGACAAGACGACACATCTTCGTCGCTGATACCCGTAATGGCGGTTACTTCCTTGGGGATGGGGATGCCAGGGTTAACCTTCTCGTTCACTCGTTTCTCTTTGCCGTCGGGATAGACCTTCACGTAGGCTATCTGGATGATCCTGTCTTTGGCGACGTCCAATCCCGTGGTCTCCAAGTCAAAAACGATGAGCGGGCGACTGAGTTGTAATGTCATTGTCGGCGGGATAGGTTAATCGTTCAGCAACATCGGCATAATCAGCATCAGCACTTCTTGGTCCTCTGGCTGCGTGGCGGGACGGATTACTCCGGCGCGGCTGGGGTCGCCCAATTCGATGATTACCTCGTCACTCTCAAGGTTACTCAGGGCTTCCACGAAACTGCTGCCTTTGAAGCCAATGCTCATACGCTGGCCATTGTAATCGCATATGATGCTCTCCTTGGCGCTTGTTGCATAGTCGAGGTCTTCCGACGAAATCTCCAACTTGCCCAACTCTATCTGGAAGCGAATCAACTGACTGCTTTCGCTGGCAAAAGGCAACACCCTGCGGAGGGCGCTCAGAATGGTCTTGCGGTCAACCATCACCTGGTTTGGATTGTTCTTCGGTATCACCGAGTTGTAATTGGGATAACGACCATCAATCAAACGACAGGTCAGCGTTCCGTCAGGATAACTGATAATGGCACTGCGGTTGTCAAACTTAATTACCACGTCACCTTCCTTGGGTAACACATTCTTTAATAGGGTGGCGGGCTTCTTGGGAAGAATGAACGATGAGGGGGTCTCGCTCTTTACCTTCATCACTTTGTTGCGTACCAACTTGCGGCCATCGGTGGCTACGATAAACAACCCTTCGGCTGTGAGGTCGAAGTAGATGCCGTTCATGGCGGGATGCAGATTGTCCTGCATCGTTGCAAAGATGGAACGGGTGATGTTGTCAGAGAGAACCGACGATTCTATCGTGATAAGGGTCGACTCATCGCCGATGGGCTGGTCCTTGGGGAAGGTGTCGGCGTTCTCGGCAATGAAATTGTACTGTCCGTTCTGGTAGTATACCATCACCGTGTAATTCGTGGTGTCTATCTCAAAGGTCAGCGGCTGCTCGGGCAACTCACGAACGGCATCAAGCAATTTCCTGCTCGATATGGCCACGAACGCCTCGCCATCGCTTTCCTCAAGGGGAATTGTCGTCTTCATGGTGTTCTCACTGTCCGACGCGGTCATTGTCAGTTGGCCGTTGCGGATGTCAAACAAGATGCACTCCAAGATGGCAAGCGAATTCTTGCTGTTAATGACTTTGGCTAACGACATCAAATTATTGCTCAAGGTTGAGCTCGATACGGTAAATCTCATGGATGATATGCTTATTTTTAGTTATTATTGGCACTTTATGCATACATTCTGGCCCGTGATAATAACACGTGCCTTTATATCGATACAAAATTACAAAAAACCATTCTTCTAAACAAAAAAATGAAGAAAAAAATTCTTATTACGAAGTTTTTTGTGTAATTTCGCAAACTGAAATGCAATACAATTGATGTTATATTTTTAAAACTCACAAAATCATAAACTCATAAACTCAAATGGAAATACAAGGAAAGATAATTGCTGTTCTGCCTGAAAGAAGTGGCTCGTCGGCGCGAGGCGAATGGAAAGTGGGAAGCTACGTGCTTGAAACGATGGAAGCTTATCCCAAGAAAATGATGTTTGAGGTGTTCGGCGAGGATAGGATGCGCCGTTTCAATATCCAGGAAGGACAGGAGGTGCAGGTGTTCTTCGACATCGATGCACATGAATACCAAGGGCGGTGGTTCAACTCCTTCAGGGCCTACGATGTAAGACCGGTGATGGCAGGACAACCACAGGTGAATGAAGATTCCAGATTGGAACCATTCCCCCCAGCGCAAGACACATCCGCTAACGTGCTTGGAAGCGTTACTCCCTTCTAAGTAATTGGTATTGTGCTTAACTCACAAACTCCAAAACTCATCAACTACAATCTTACAAACTCATAAACTCACAAACAATAAATGGATCTTCAAGGAAAAATAATTCAAATATTGCCTGAAAGAAGTGGCTCGTCTGCCCGTGGCGAATGGAAAGTGGGCGAATTTGTCATGGAAACGATTGAACAGTTTCCCAAAAGAATGGTGTTCTCCGTATGGGGAGCCGATAGACTGAGTCGTTTTAATATACAACAGGGACAGGATGTGCATGTGTTTTTCGATATCAACGCTCGTGAATACAACGGAAAATGGTATAATTCGGTTCAGGCATACGACGTGAGACCGTTCGACCCAACATTGGGTACGCCTCCGGTTCAAGGAGCTGAAACACAACCGTTCCCTCCAGCTTCTCCAGCACCAGCCGCTCCCACATCTCCTACACCAGCTCCCTCGTCAACACCGACGGCAGCGGCTGCTGCGGCAACTCTTGGTGATGACATCAATGCGGGTGGTAATGATAATCCCGACGACCTGCCGTTCTGATAACGGCCGTCTATATAGTTCCCAAAAACAAGAGGTGATGGATTGACGTGTCCATCACCTTTTGTTTTGTTTTCGTGGTATTTCGTTGTCCTAATCCCCGCGTTTCACTATGAAATGGCCCAGACGGTGGGTTTTCTTACTGCGGTTCATGGAATGGATGGAATAGACTCCTTCTGGCAGGTCGTGGATGTCAATCACGTCTTGGTAATATTCGCGCTTTACGATATTGCCGGCCAGACTTTCAATCACCACGAAATTGGCGTCAAGGGCCGGGTCTTTCTTCGGAAGGAATAAGCGGCGCCCATCATTACGGAGTAGTTGCTGCGAGGCACGGGCCTCGGCGGCACTTTGTAGGGGCGACGACTCATTGCCGTAACGGTCTACAGCGGTAACGGCAAAGTAGAGGGGGGCATGCGATGACGACCCTCTGAATCTGATGCTGTTGCCCATCACTCGATGGGCGACAAGGTTGCGCGAGTCGCGGATGTCCACTGTTCCGGTGTGGCTCACATAGACGTTATATGTTAGGTAGTCACCGTCACTGTTGTCTGTGGCACCGTCCCAATAGAGGGTAATGTCGTTGCTGCTGTCGATGAACAGTCTGCGAGGTGCCTGAGGTGGGGTGGAGTGTTCCCATGTAAGGGCGGGGATGAGGGCTGGATAGGTGTCCAGACGGTTGCGCACATAATCGTAGATGCCTTTTGTGTTGTCGGTGAAGAAACGGCTGCGGAAATAGGTGTGGCCCAGACCATTGTTCCTGAGGAACTCCAACTCGCGGGTGATGTCGGACAAAGGCCAGTTGCCTTCAGAACGAGCCAGGAACCAAATGCCCAAACCCGGGGCAATGATACGACCGTAAGTGTGCTCTTTCCAGTTGATGGCAAAGGGGTAAAAATTGTCGCCGCGGAAATACATCATCGGGAATAGCTCGTCCATCAGACCTTCGCGAAGCCAACGCTGGGCATCCTGACAGACAGTGTTGTAGGCGTTCCAACCCTTGCTTGAATATCTTGACAGGTCGGAGAACTTGCCTATCGGGGAACAACTGAGTTTCACCCAACGCTTGCGCTGCTTCACTGAGCGGTGGATTTTCTTGACAATGTCGGTGATATACTGACGACCGCGCTCTTTGCTCACCTGCATCTTCCAAGTCTCAGGATACCTGATATAGTCAAGATGGATGCCGTCAACATCATATTTGTCGGTGATTTCCCTGCAGATCTTGGCGATGTAATTGCCGGTCTCCTCCATCTCGGGATTCATGAAACCTTCGTCGCCAATCTTGTGGATAAGCGAAGGGTAGCGGTTGCGAAGGGCCTTGCACCCTGCTGAGTTCCACTTGCCAACGGGGATGGTGACCACCCATGCGTGCAGTTCCATGCCGCGCTTGTGGCATTCATCAATGGCGAAACGCAATGGGTCGTAACCTGGATTGCCGCCTTGCTTGCCGGTGAGGCAGGGGTCGTAAGGCTCGAATTGGGAGGGGTAGATGGTGGTCGCTCTCACACGCGTCTGCAACAGCACGGTGTTCACGTTGGCTTTCTTCAATTGGTCGAGGATACGCGTCAATTCACGCTGTTGGTCTCTTATCGACGAGGTGCTGGTGGCATGGGTACGGGGCCAGTCTATACCGCCTATTGTGGTGAGCCATACGGCGCGTACTTCATGCTTCGGAGGTTGTGCGTGGACTGCCATGACCAACAGGGTCAACGACAGGCTCAAGAGCAGTTTCTTCATTGCTGTTATATAATATGTGGCGCGAATGGGCGCTTCGATAATTTTCTGCAAAAGTACGGAAATTCGGCCGCAGAACAAAATAAACTGATTAATTTTTCTGCAGCCTTCAACTATCTTGTCAAAAGTTGTGCATTTTTTTCCGTTTTTCATTTTTATTATGTACTTTTGCAATAGAAAAAACGTAAACAGCATGATAACTTTCGTTATAAGCCTCGTAGTCCTCGTATTGGGATACTTCATCTATGGAAAATTTGTTGAAAAGGTATTCCAACCCGATGATAGGCCTACGCCCGCCGTGGCAAAAGCGGATGGGGTGGATTTCATCGTCCTGCCATCCTGGAAAATTTTCATGATACAGTTTCTAAACATCGCTGGTACGGGACCCATCTTCGGCGCAATCATGGGCGCTAAATTCGGACCGTCGGCTTACTTGTGGATTGTACTGGGATGTATCTTCGCAGGTGCGGTGCACGACTACCTTAGTGGTATGCTCAGCGTGCGACTCGGTGGAGCCAACCAACCGGAAATCATAGGTAAATTCCTCGGTAAGACAACGAAACAGGTGATGCTGGTGTTTTCGGTGTTCCTCTTGATGATGGTGGGCGCGGTGTTCGTGTTCAGCCCGGCAAAGATATTGGGCGATATGTGGGAACCCACGTTCTTCACGGAGAGTGCAGGCAAATATGTGTTCTGGATAGTGGTCATCTTCCTCTATTACATCATCGCCACACTGCTTCCTATCGATAAGATAATCGGTAAGGTATATCCCTTGTTCGCCTTTTCTTTGCTCTTCATGGCGGCGGCACTGCTCGTCATGTTGCTTGTCAAACAACCCGACATTCCCGAACTGTGGGAGGGCGTAGGAGGCGAGGCACTCACGGCAAACAATATCTTCCCTTACCTCTTTATTACCATTGCCTGCGGAGCCATTAGCGGATTCCATGCCACGCAAAGTCCGCTCATGGCAAGGTGTATGAAGAAAGAAAAGATGGGACGCCCCATCTTCTACGGGGCGATGATCACCGAGGGTATCGTCGCGTTGATTTGGGCCACGGTGGCCATGTATTTCTTCTATGACGCTCCCACACCGGGTTATGAACAGATAGCTGGTGGGACGGCCGCCATCAACGACGCCCCGTCAATCGTCAATATTATTTGCAACGACTGGCTTGGTGTGGCGGGTGGCATTTTGGCTTTGCTGGGTGTGGTGGCGGCTCCCATCACCAGTGGCGATACGGCGTTCCGTTCGGCACGTCTGATTATTGCCGACTTCGTAAGACTGGAACAGCGCACCATCCGCAAACGACTGTATGTCTGTATTCCCATGTTCGCCGCCGCCATAGCGTTGCTCATCTGGCAGATGAACGACAAAGAAGGTTTCAATATGCTGTGGAACTGGTTTGGGTGGTCTAACCAGACATTGTCGGTGTTCATGCTCTGGGCCATCACCGTCTTCTTGGTGCAGCAGCGCAAACTATTCATCATCACTCTGGTGCCGGCGTTGTTCATGACCACGGTATGCTCCACCTTCCTTTTCGTCAGTCCGCAAGCCTTCGGTCTCGACTATTCCGTCGGATATGTTCTCGGGGCAGTGGCTCTCGTCATAGCATTGGTGTGGTTCTTCGCATGGTTCCGCA
This sequence comes from Prevotella sp., assembly GCA_017538105.1. GTDB lineage: Bacteria > Bacteroidota > Bacteroidia > Bacteroidales > Bacteroidaceae > Prevotella. Next base: position 47,415 of record JAFYJN010000045.1, read on the forward strand.
AAATCCATAACGCATAATAATTCACAAACTCAATAAACATGAAAAAGAAAATCGCATTATTGTTGGTGGTACTCGCAACAACGCTCACTGCCAGCGCACAGTTCGAACAAGGTAAGAAGTATGTGGGCGCATCGCTCACGGGTCTGAACCTCAGCTACAATGGCATGGACAAGTTCAACCTCGGCGTTGAGGGACAGGCTGGCTATTGTGTCATGGACAATATCATGGCAATGGCCGACGTGGCCTATAATGGCAATGGCGAGTTGCCCGATGCGCTGTCGCTAGGCGTGGGCGGCCGTTACTATATCATTCAGAATGGCATATTCCTCGGCGCTAATGTCAAGTATGTGCATTCCAATGATAACTACAACGATGTGATGCCGGGAGTGGAAGTGGGATACGCATTCTTCATCAACCGCTTCGTCACCATCGAACCGGCCCTGTATTACCAACAGTCATTCAAAGACCACAGCAACTATTCCACTGTGGGACTGAGAATTGGACTGGGTATCTACCTGCCCTAAATGTTCAATCAATATCCTTCCGCTTTGCTGGAGAGGGCTGTGGTGGCCTTCTCCAGACTGCCGGGCATCGGACGCAAGACGGCCTTGCGTCTGGTGTTGCATATATTGCGCGACAGCAAGGAGGATGTTGACGCTTTCTTGAAGGCCATCGCCACCATGAAAGAAGAGGTGAAGTCGTGTGCGATATGCCATAACATCAGCGATACGGACATCTGTCCTATATGTGCCGACAAAAGTCGTGACGATAGGGTCGTTTGTGTGGTGGAGAATATCCAGGATGTGATGGCCATTGAGAACACACAGCAATACCACGGACGTTACCATGTGCTCGGAGGGGTCATTTCTCCCATGGATGGCATAGGACCGGCCGACCTGAATATCGACTCGCTGGTGCAACGGGTGGCTGACGGTGGAATCGACGAGGTGATATTGGCTTTGGCAAGTACGATGGAGGGCGACGCCACCAATTTCTTCATTTCTCGGAAATTGGCTCCCATGACCGTGAAACTGTCGGTCATCGCACGGGGCATTTCCGTGGGTGATGAGTTGGAATATACCGATGAGGTTACGTTGGGGCGTTCCATTATCAACAGAATACCGTTCGTACAGTAAATGATTATGAACAAAGAAATGGGTTTTCTCAAATGGATAGTATGGGCATCCGTGGCTATTGCCTTGCTTATCGTGGTGCTGTTCGAGACACACGTGCTCGAGGCGGGTGCGTTGGCGGGTGATGCGAAAACGGAGTTCGTTGTGCTTACGGTGGCGGAACTGCTGGCATTGGCGCTCATCCCGTTCGCCGTGGGATTGTTCCGTATCAAATATGTCCGGAATAAAGTGAAGGGTGGTACATCCCGGACCTATGGCGCCTGGGTCTTGACAAGGCTGGGAATACTATCGTTCCTCTTGTTGGCAAACACACTGTGTTATTATCTCTTTGCCAGTGTGGCTTTTGGGTATTTGGCCATTATCGCATGTTTGTGCATGTTGGTTGTGTTCCCAACGAAGGAGAGATGTGCCAACGAGATGGGAAAAGACAACAATGAAAGCTGATGAAACTGTCTGTCGTCATCGTCAACTATAATGTGAAGCATTACCTGTACCAGTGTTTGGACAGTGTTTACAAGGCTTTGGATGGTATCGAGGCTGAGGTGTTCGTCGTGGATAACCATTCACGTGATGACAGTGTGGAGTATTTGCAACGCAGATACCAGAACGTCAATTATATCGAGATGAACCATAACCTGGGATTCGCCAGGGCCAACAACATCGCCATCCGACAGTCGGAAGGGGAGTATGTGCTCTTGCTCAATCCGGATACGGTGGTCGGCGAGAAGGTGCTCTCGAATGTTGTCCAGTTTCTTGACGAACACCCTGAGGCGGGAGCCGTGGGGGTGCGTATGCTCAATGCCGACGGTATAAAAGCCAAGGAGTCAAGAAGGGGTGTCCCCACACCCATGACGGCGTTCTACAAAATGACGGGATTATGCAACAGATTCCCGAACCACAAACGGCTGGGGCATTATTATATGGGAGACTTGCCTTGGGATGAGCCTGGAGAGATAGATGTGGTCAGCGGGGCGTTCTGTATGCTCCGTCGTGAGGCCATGTACAAGGTTGGCTTGCTCGACGAGGACTTCTTTATGTATGGCGAAGATATCGATTTGTCCTACCGGCTGCTCAAGGGGGGATACAAAAACTGGTATGTTCCCCAGACAATTCTTCATTATAAAGGGGAGAGTACATCGAAATCATCATTCAGACATGTCCACGTGTTCTACGAGGCCATGTATATTTTCTTCAAGAAACATTTTGGTAATTCCAGCTTCCTCATTTCCATACCAATCAAATGCGCCATATACCTCAGTGCTACGTGGGCGCTGTTGAAGATGCAGACGGGAAAGATGAAAAAGGCGCTGGGATTCTTCAGCCCAAGGCGTAAAAAAGAACCCGACTACCTGTTCATCGGGTCGGTGGCGGCAATCACGCAATGCAGGAAACTGTCCCGCAAGAAAGGTCTTTCAAGTGAGTTCCAAGTGGGGAATGAGAAAAAACTTCCCGATGGACATATATCGCTCATCGAGGGCAAGGAGATTAAGAACACCCTCATCGTGGTTTACGACACAAATTCCTATTCTTACGAGACGATATTGGCTATTTTCGCGGAAAACCCCGTTGACAACGTTCAGTTGGGTACTTATAACCCCCACACGAAAACGATCATAACACTCGAGGAGGTGCTTAAATGACAACCATGAATATCTCCCTCAGGGCAATGGAACCGGAAGACCTCGAGTTGCTGTATGTTGTGGAAAACGATCCCGACCTGTGGAATGTGGGGTCCTCCAACACGCCGTACTCATATTTCGCGCTAAAAGAGTTCATCGCAAACACCACCAACGATATCTATGCCGATAAGCAACTGAGGTTGGTGGTCGAGGTGGATGGTGAGGTGGCGGGATTGCTCGACCTCATGGCTTTCGAACCAGAACACAGAAGGGCGGAGATGGGTATCGTCATCCTGGAACAGTTTCGGCAAAGAGGGGTGGCGCAACGGGCGATGACGATGCTCTTCGACTATTGTCGCTCAAAACTTCACCTGCATCAGGTGTATGCTTGGGTGCCGGAAGACAATATTCCTTCTTGTAAACTCTTCCAATCACTTGGTTTTCATGCCACTCTCGTAAGAGATTGGCTCTTCAATGGCGAGGAGTTCAAAAATGCCGCCTTCATGCAACTTTTTTTGTAAAAAGTGGCTCTTTTTTTTGGCGGTCACGTTTTTTTTGCATACCTTTGCATCCGCAATTGAAAAAGCAATGCTGCTGGTGCGTTAGTTCAGCCTGGTTAGAATGCCTGCCTGTCACGCAGGAGGTCACGGGTTCGAGTCCCGTACGCACCGCACTCTTGAAAACATCAATGGGCATTGGTGCGTTAGTTCAGCCTGGTTAGAATGCCTGCCTGTCACGCAGGAGGTCACGGGTTCGAGTCCCGTACGCACCGCAAAAAAGCTTTCCATCCGGAAAGCTTTTTTGCGTTATAGGGGCTGAAGGACTAACAGTGAATCTCGTGGTTTTCCCTCTGTCACATCATCTCGACGAACGAAAACCTTCAAAATTTTCATAACGACGTTTCATCAACCTCTGGTAGATGTTGCGAATCCATAACCTATGAGTGGCGATGAAGACAAGTCCTGTCACCAATACCAACACCATTCCCGCCGTGTCGCCCAACAACGAGGTGGCAAGCATGATGAACACGATGGGTACGAAGAACACCAACAACTCTATCACTATCTGCATAGAGCTGTTCTCCATGCCGCCTTTGCCGATGAACTTCGTGTTCAATGGGATGGTTTGTTTGTTGTAAACTGCCATCTGGAGGAATACGCAATATTCCACGCCCATGGTGAACGCCATCACGGCCACCAACTGCAATAGGGTGTATTTGCCCATGATGAGTGTGGGTATCATCAGCATGAAGGGAACAATCAACAATATGGAATAGAAATAGTATTTCGCCCGCAACAGCGATATCAGGTTTTCTTTGCGCACGATAAGGCAGTCGATGTAGTTGCCTTCGTTGCACATCACTTTCACCAAGATCATCGCTCCGTAGATGGCGAAGTTGTACACACTCCAGAACGTGTTCATGAAAGGACTGTCGTAGATGTCGGTGAAGGAGATGATGATGCTTAGCAACAACACGATGCCATTGGCGAAGATAAACGAGTTGCGCATGTTCTTGTTGCGCATGATGCTCTTCACTTCCAGTTTCACATACTCGCCGGTCTCGCCGAAACGGTCGAGGAACGGCAGACGCGACACATGTTTGAGCTTCGTGGTCTTCTGCTGGGTAAGTTCTTTCCATGTGAAATGGTGCTGCACACGCCGGTTGATGGCGATGAGCATGGCCAACAGTGACAACAACAATGCAAAGCAGAGCACGTTTCCATGCGACAGCTTTTCACCAAAACAGGCATACATGTCCATCATCGGGTCGATGCGCAGATGGATGATCCAAAGTGAAAAGAGGAGTAGATAAACGGCCAGAGGTAGAAGCCACCACACGATGTGCTGGTTCACCAAGGTGCGCACAAGCATGTACCATTGACTGTTGATGAGGATAAGAAGGTAGAACCCCAGCAGGAAAGCAAGGGTAACGAAGATACCTTCCGCAAACACAATCGACATGATGGCGTAGGGGATGAACATGGCAAACCAGATGAGGTTGCCTGAGCTCATCAACGAATTGGCGAGAAAACAGTCTACAACGTCATACTTCCTAAGAGGAAGCAGGGAATAGGGCTTGAGCATCTGCGACGGGGTCTGTTGCATGATGAAGCGAAACAGGAAGTCTATCAGCAGGATAAAGGGGGTGAAACCGTACATCAGCTCGCAGGCGCTGACACTGGTGCTGTTGTTCGCAGCCAAGGCCATGATGACGGCGAAGAACATCAGATACAGAATGGTGAAGCCGGCGCCTATCATAAGGAATATTTTGGCCGCTTTGTTCTGTTTCCATACCAGACTGCGCCGCTCCGACAGTTTCATGTGTCTTCTCAGCGTCTTGAATAACTCAAACCTTGTCATCGTCAATTCATGATTAATATATGAGGGTGAAGGGGAGGTCTTTACCTCAAATCAATCACCTCTGCCTCGGGGAAATCCTTGGGGTTGAATGTGAACAGGCTGTCGTCCTGGGGACTGTTCTTGAAATTCGTAATCTTTATCTCGCTCCATTTGCGGTCTTCCAAGATACGCACCTTTGAGGGTAGATAGGATTTGGAAACATAAACATACATCTCCTGGATGCTGCGGCCGCGGTTCAGGGCGGTGAGATGGACTTCCCACATATTGCCTTGGTCTTTGACTCCCAGTCGGTAGCCATTCTTGTAAAGGGTGATGAACTTATATGGGTTCATCTGTGCCTGCTGACTCTCGTTGGGGGTGCTGACATTCACCTCGTCGGAACTTTTCATATACGTCCACTGGGTCTTGCCGTCATACCAGATGGAGGCCTTGGGGGTGGTGGCATGGAATTTCTTCCCTTTGATGATGATGGTACCGGAAATGGTGCCCACTCCTTCGCTGCTGAGCGTAAAGTCGGCCTTGGCGCCACCTTGGCTGTTTAAGTTGGCGGCAGTTTTGTCCAATATCTCCTTGGCCTTCGACGGGTTTTGCGCCGTCATGCCCGTCCATGCCAACAACGCGACAATGGCCATGATGATTCTCGTTCTTTTCATAATCGTTCTGTTTTTATGTTCTTTGTGTTGGATTGTTATTTCATCGCTCATCCTTCAACTTCCCCCTCCTTGGGAGGGGGGGAGGGGGAGGTTTACCCATTGTTCATACTTGCCAGCAATGCGTCGAGTGAAGCTTCATCTTGTATGAGCACCTCACGTGGCTTGGCGCCGCGTTGTGCTCCCACAATGCCGTGCTTTTCCAGGTCATCCATCAGACGGCCGGCACGGTTGTAGCCTATCTCGAACTTACGCTGTAACATGCTGGTGGAGCCTTGTTGGGTGGCGACAATCAACTTGGCGGCTTTGACAAACAGACTATCGGCGCCACTCACCATCACCTCGCCATCCTCGCCGAAGGCGACCTCGCTCTCTTCTACGGCGGGCTCAGGCAGCTGCAGGGGCTCCACAGGACCGGGCTGCTCCTCGATGTACTGGGCGATGCGTTCCACCTCGGGGGTGTCGATGAACGCGCACTGTACACGCACGGGCTCGCTGCCATTGAGAATGAGCATGTCACCACGACCCACGAGTTGGTTGGCGCCCGGACGGTCCAGAATGGTGCGCGAGTCGATCATGGCGCTCACCTTGAAGGCCATGCGTCCGGGGAAGTTGGCCTTGATAGTACCGGTGATGATATTCGTGGTGGGACGTTGCGTGGCGATAATCATATGGATGCCTACGGCACGGGCCAGCTGGGCGATACGGGCGATGGGCAGCTCTATCTCCTTGCCGGCGGTCATGATGAGGTCGCCGAACTCGTCGATGATCACAACGATGTAGGGCATGTACTCATGGCCTGCCGAAAGGTTCAGCTGGTGGTTCACATACTTACGGTTGTATTCCTTGATATTGCGCGTGCCGGCAAGCTTCAGCATGTCGTAGCGGTGGTCCATCAGCGTGCACAGGCTCTTCAGCGTGCGTACCACCTTTTGAACATCGGTGATGATGGGTTCTTCGTCAAAATCCACCGAGGCCATGAAATGGTCGGCTATCGGTGAATAGACGCTGAACTCCACCTTCTTGGGGTCTATGAGCACAAACTTCAACTCGTTGGGGTGCTTCTTGTAGAGCAACGAGGCGATGATGGCGTTCAGACCCACCGACTTTCCTTGACCAGTGGCGCCGGCCACCAACAGGTGGGGTATCTTGGCCAGGTCGAGCATATATACCTCGTTGGTGATGGTTTTGCCCAATGCGATGGGCAATTCCATCGTCGTCTCCTGGAATTTCTTCGAGTTGAGTATGCTCTCCATCGACACAATCTTCGGCTTTGCATTCGGTACCTCGATGCCGATGGTGCCCTTGCCGGGGATGGGGGCGATGATGCGGATGCCCAAGGCGGCAAGGCTCAGGGCGATGTCATCCTCCAGGTTCTTGATGCGCTTGATGCGCACTCCTTCGGCGGGGACAATCTCGTAAAGGGTGATGGTGGGGCCCACCGTGGCGCGTATCTCGCTGATCTGTACGCCATAGCTGTTCAGCACTTCCACGATACGTTTCTTGTTGGCCATCTGCTCGGCCTCGTCGATATAGTGTTTGCTGTCGTCGCTGCTCTTGTCCAGCAGACTGAGCGTTGGGTATTTATAACGTGTGAAAGGCTCCTTCGGGTTGATGGGGGTGGAAAGGTCGTCGTCGAGCGTCATCACCTTGCCGTGGGCCTTCTCTTCGTCGGCACCTACAGCGACGGTCATGCCAGGCTCGCCATTTCCCTGTTGCCGGCCTCTCTTCCTGCTGGAAGAACCTGCCGTTTCTGACTCATCGTCGCCATTGCCAACTACGATACCATTGTCGGTAAACCTAACGGTCTGTTCCTCTGGGTCCTCAAAGGTGTCGGGGTCGGGCTCGACATGAGTCAAATAATCCTCTTTCTGCGACTGGTTGTTGGTGATGGTGAAAGGTATCTTGCGAACGATGCGCATGGGGTCGAGGATATTGCGGACCACATTGATGGTCTCGGAACTGAGATAGGTCAAGAAGGCCAGGGCCACCACCACGAGAAGGGCTATTAGACCGGGTGACCCGATGATGTTCTCTATCCACTGGGCACAGTACATGCCATGGTCGCCGCCGGGATTGAACACGCTCTCGCCAAAAATGGGGGTGAACAGCTTGGCAAAGGCTACGGAGCACCACACCATCGTCAGTGTCAGACCGAAGAACCACTTCAACAGGTTGATGTTCTTGTACGTGCCGCTGAGTTTCAGCGAACACATAATCATGAACACGGGGATGAGGAAAGCACTGATGCCGAAACAACGGCTGATGAAGAAGTGGGAGACATAGGCGCCTATCGAACCGCAGATGTTCTGGAAACTACGGCTCGCATTCTGCAACTCTCCTTCTTGGGGTGCCAACACCAGACTCTGGTCCTCGCCACCGGTGCTGAAATAGGACACGAAGGCGATGATCAAATAGATGGCCACCACAAATAACAGGATGGACAATATGAACTTGGTCTTCTCACTGTTGAAAAAATGGAAGCCCAAGGATTCAAAATATGTTTTTTGCTTGTCTTTATTTCTTTTCTTTGCCATGTAAGTCGTCAATTTTACTGCAAAAGTAAAGGAAAAAACTAACAAAAGACTACAAATTCACCTTTTTTTTCTAAATTTGCAACATCTAACAATGATTTATGAAAAAAATCCTATTCAACAAATATGATAAGGCATGGATTGCCGAACTGCCCAGCATCGTCTTCGAGGGTCCCATACGTGTGGTCTTCTCACAACAAGAGGCCGAAAAGGCGGTCGACTATTTGCTCGCGCAGCCCATACTCGGTATAGACACGGAAACGAAACCTTCGTTTAAGAAAGGGCGCACCAACATGGTGTCGCTGCTTCAGGTGAGCACGCTCGAACAGTGCTTCCTTTTCCGCATCAACCGTCTGGGTATGCCGCCATCAATCATCAGGTTTCTGGAGGACGACACGGTGCTGAAGGTGGGACTGTCGCTGCACGACGATATCCTGTCGCTACAACGAAGGGCTGACTTCACGCCGGGACTGTTCATCGACCTGCAGGACCACATGAAGGAACTGGGAATCGAAGACCTCAGCCTGCAGAAGCTCTATGCCAACTTCTTCCATGAGAAGATTAGCAAGAACCAACGCCTCACCAATTGGGACATTGACATTTTCACGGAACGACAGAAACGTTATGCGGCCACCGACGCATGGGCATGCTTGAGAATCTATTACGAATATCTTCGGCTGAAGGCCACCGGCGATTACGAACTCCGCATCGTACCTGAGGATGAACATCCAACCATCTCTCAAACCCAATAATAACATAATAACAACATAGGTTTCCCTAAAACCACCTAGGATTACCTAGAATCACCTAGTATTGCCTAATCCTAAAATCCCCTCAAAAACAATGACATACAAAAACATATATCTCAAAAAAGGAAAAGAAGAGAGTCTGCGCCGATACCACCCTTGGGTTTTCTCCGGGGCGATTGCCCGCATGGATGAGGACATCCAGGAGGGTGAGGTGGTAAGAGTGCTCGACCACAGTGGCAATTTCCTTGCCGTAGGGCATTTCCAGCAGGGCACCATCATGGTTCGTGTGCTTTCTTTTTCCGATGTGGTTATTGACGCGTCGTTTTGGTCCGACAGACTGCAACGGGCTTATGAGGTGCGAAAGGCTCTGTCGCTCCAGCGCGACGACAACAATACGTTTCGGCTGGTGCATGGTGAAGGCGATTTCATGCCGGGCCTGGTCGTCGACTGCTACGGCGACACGGCGGTCATGCAGGCGCACAGCGTGGGCATCCACTGTGAAAGAAGGGTGATAGCCGAACAGCTGGTGAAGGTCGCGGAGGGACATATCCGAAACGTCTATTATAAGAGCGAGACAACGCTGACAGCCCGGGTGGCACAGCAGATGGAGAACCAATTCCTTGTCGGCGAGGGGGACACTGATGTGGCCATGGAAAATGGCTTGTGTTTCCATGTCGACTGGCTCAAAGGACAGAAAACGGGATTTTTCGTCGACCAGCGTGAGAACCGTTCCTTGCTCGAACACTATGCAAAGGGTAGGGCGGTGCTAAACATGTTCTGCTACACCGGGGGCTTCTCGTTCTACGCCATGAGGGGCGGGGCGCGTCTGGTCCATTCTGTCGACAGCAGCGCAAAAGCCATCGAACTGACCAACGCCAATGTGCAACTGAATTTCCCCGATGACAACCGCCACAAGGCGTTCTGCGACGACGCGTTTAAATTTCTCAACCAGGCCGAGGACACCTACGACCTCATCATTCTCGACCCGCCGGCGTTTGCCAAACACCGTGGGGCACTCCACAACGCACTGAAAGGCTATACACGACTGAACGCACGGGCGTTCGAAATCATTCAGCCGGGAGGCATCCTTTTCACTTTCAGCTGCTCCCAAGTGGTCAGTAAAGACCAGTTTCGTATGGCGGTGTTCACGGCGGCGGCACAGAGTGGACGACGGGTGCGTATCCTCCACCAACTCCACCAACCGGCCGACCACCCCATCAATATCTACCATCCCGAAGGGGAATACCTCAAGGGGTTGGTCCTCTATGTGGAATAAGCGCAAACATTCATGTAATCCGTTCCGATGATGCATCCTTCGTCCACTAATACCCTCCCAGCCAAGGTGTCGGCATTCATTGCCAAACATCAGTTGCTCCAGCCAGATAACCTTTATCTGGTCGCTCTTTCCGGAGGCTGTGACAGCGTGGCATTGTTGTTGATAATGAAGGAATTGGGCTATAAGGTTGAAGCGACACATTGCAACTTCATGCTTCGTGGCGAAGAGTCGATGCGCGACGAACGGTTCTGCCATGATCTGTGTCAACGCCTGCACATCCCCTTTCATACCATCCATTTCGACACCCGCACCTATGCCTCGCTTCATAAGATAAGCATCGAGATGGCGGCGCGCGAGTTGCGATATACCCATTTCAATAAACTCTGCCGTGATATAGGGGCTGACGGTGTGTGTGTGGCGCACCATATGGACGACTCCGTGGAGACGATTTTGCTCAACCTCATCCGTGGTACGGGACTCCATGGCCTGACGGGCATCGCACCAAAACGCGACATCATTATCCGACCGCTGCTTGCTGTGCGTAGGGATGAATTGCGAAAGTACCTAAAAGAAAAGAATCAGGATTATGTTGACGACAGCTCCAATTTCGTGCCCGATGTACACCGCAACCTATTGCGTCTCAAGGTCTTCCCGCTGTTGAAAGAAATCAATCCTGCCTTTGTTGAAAATATCGACCGTTGTGCGGGGTTCCTGCAGGAGGTGGAGCGGGTCTATGATGATACCATCGATGACATGGCCGCTAAGGCGCAACTGCCGAACTGTGACAACTTCGTGGTGGCACGTATCCAGAAAAAAGCGGTTCAAAACGAAGGGGTGCTCTTCAAACTACTTGCTCCCTATGGCTTCAACCCTACACAGATAGAGAATATTTTCTCGCATCTGTCATCATCTCAGAAAAAACGTTTCCTTTCGCCTACTCACGAACTGTTGGTGGATACCGAAGTGATGGAGGTGTTGCTACTGGACCATAACCTGCCCACACCCCTGAAGATACCGGAAACGGGAACGTATATTATTTGCGAAGCGGAACGTATCCGACTGACAGTCTTTGACAAACCCACAGATTTCTCATGGAGTACTTCAACCCACATCGTACACCTCGATGCCGAAAAGATTCGATTCCCGCTGACCCTCCGTCATGTGGAAAATGGCGACCGCTTCCGACCGTTCGGCATGACGGGAACCAAGTTGCTCAGCGATTTCCTTACCGACCTTAAATTGTCAACGGCGGAGAAACGCCACCAGTGGCTTCTCGTCGATGCCGACGACCGCATCCTCTGGGTTGTCAACTGCCGCATCGACCACCGCTTCCGTGTCACCACCGACACCACACAAATACTGGAAATCGAATTTCTTGCCACATAATAAAAAACACACGCAAGATAGCGGGTTTTCACATTATTTTTGTATTTTTGCAGCACAAAGCATGTGAAACACCTATGCATTGAGCATTTTGAAGAATCAACCAACAAAATATTGAACCATGAAAGAAAACCAGACAAATCTAAAGACATCCCCTGAAGAGGCCTCTCCGTCCAATAACGACCAATGGATGAAAGTGACCGTAGGCGCTGTGGCGGGCATCCTGTTGGGTGGCGGCTCCATCTATGCGGCCACACAAGCCGATGACACTTCTACTATCGAGGACGCGCTGGCCACTGCCGGCACCGCAGTGGGAGACATTGCGGTGGAAGACAATAGCGAGGCTGCTCCCGAGTCTGAACAGGCTGCTCCATCGCCGGCCGTCGCCCCCACCATCTACACCTCTGCTCCTGTGGCTCATGTCTCCAACAATCTCTCGTTTCCCGAGGCGTTTGCGTCGGCACGTGCCCAGGTGGGTCCCGGCGGCGTCTTCTCGTGGCATGGCGGCGTCTATGGCACGTATTACGAAACGGAATGGGATGCCATGTCCGACGGACAAAGGATGGAATATGCGCAATCCGTGCATACCGAGGTGACGCCTCGTGTCTATATCGAGCAACATCCTATCGCCGAGGTTCACTACCATGAACCCGACGTAGTAATCATCGACCATCATGAGCCCGACGTGGTGGTCATCAACCATCCTGACGACGATATGCATGTGGTGGCGCGTGGCACCGTGGGTGGACACGAGGCCGTGGCGTTGGATGTGACGGGCAATGATGATGCCGACGTGATGATCATCGATGCCGACGATTCACATTCGCTCACCGAGCCCGATGTGGTCATCGACACCGCGGGCAATGTGGCGACGGTGGGTGATATTGTCTCGGGTGCAGCTCCAATCCAACAGGATTATTCTATTGACACACCAGACCCCGTGGCCCATTCGGAGACTCCGGATGTGGCTCCCGAAATGCCCGACTATATGGATGATGCGGGTGTCGTGTTGTAAATCGTCTTCAGCAACCGTTTTTCATGGGGTAAGGGGATACAATTGTTTTTGATATGGATACAAAAAAAGTGACATGCGCTACTTGCGGTGTGAGCTTGAAAGTTACCAATTCGAAGAATGAGGCGGTGAAAGTCATCTCATGTCCGAGATGTGGCAGTAAGATAGAAGTGGATTTCGAGGAGGACAAGACGGTCATAGGCACTGTCCCCAAAATATCACGAGCGCTGCTGGTGATGAACGGTCAGTCCTTCGAGCTTCAGATGGGTGCCAACATCGTGGGTCGCCAATCGATGACATCCGAAGCCAACATCAAACTTCCTGTCAATGATCCTTACATGAGCCGTCAACATGCGCTTGTCCAGGTGACAAAAGTGAATGATAGGCTTTGCGTGACCCTCTCCAATTACAAAAACAAAAATGCCACTTTGGTCAATGGGGTGGAACTGCGCCAGTCCGATGAAGTGGTCCTCAACCATGGCGATGAAATCGTCATGGGCGACACCACCATGAAAATTGTGATGAAATAAACTCACGGATATGTCAGATATCAACCTTTCCTCCATGCTGCCCGTGGGCACGATGCTCAAGGACACCTACCGCATTGAAGGCTTTCTATCATCTGGCGGCTTCGGCAACACGTATGTGGCAACGAACTTCACTTTCAACGAGAAAGTGGCAGTGAAAGAATTCTTCCTGCGTGGTGTCAACCTCCGCGACGGCGAGAGCACCGTCAGCGTGAGCAACCCCGACAACCGTGCTCTCTTCGACGAACAGCTGGAGAAGTTCCGTAAGGAGGCCCAGCGCATCCGCCGGTTGCGCTCACCGCATGTCGTTCGTGTGCATGACCTGTTCAATGCCAACGGCACGGCCTATTACGTGATGGACTATATCGACGGTGAGAGCCTGGCGGCCCGCCTTCGCCGTACGCAGCAGCCGCTGAGCGAATCCGAGGCGATGGGCTATTTCAGCCAGGTGCTCGACGCCCTGGAAGCCATTCACGCCGCCGGCCTGTGCCACATGGACTTGAAGCCCGACAACGTCATGGTGGACAAGGAGGACAACGCCGTGCTCATCGACTTCGGTGCGAGCAAGAAGATAGCAAGCGACCAGCTGACATCCACGGTGCCGGGCGTGAGCTACACCAACGGCTACGCCCCTCCTGAGCAGTTGGAGTCGGACATGGACAATTTCGGTCCGTGGACGGACATCTACGCTTTGGGCGCAACGCTCTACAAGCTGCTTACCAACCGCAAGCCTCCCATGCCTTCGGCCATCTATTCCGACCCGACGCCCGACAAGTGTCGCTCGCTAAAGTTCCCCGAAGGTGTCAGCGAACAGACGCGCCAACTCGTCAGGAGACTGATGACGGTGGTGTGGCACGAACGTCCCCAGTCGGTGGCTGATGTGCGTAGGATGATGGGACAGGCGGAACAGACGGAACAGACGGAACAGAGAACGACTGAATATAAGCCGCAAGAAACCATTTTTGTCGGTGATTTGGACTTGACTGATGATGAAGAAGTCCCCACTCTGGTAAGGAACAAATCTCAAATAGAGAATAACACAGACAATTCCTATTCCTACGAAGAATATGAAGATGGTGGTTCCAATTCCCGCAAATGGATATTTGCAATTATTGGAGTTTTGGCGACTGCAGTTATTGTTTTTGTGTTCTTACTATTAAATCCCAATAGAAAAGAATCTACTTCAAGTCAAAATGCATCGGAGGTTTCTGAACTATCCACTATAGATAAGAAATACGCAATAGCCACCGCTGAGACGGGGACGGTAAACATCCGCCAAAGTCCATCAAAAGATGCCCCTATTTTGGATAAGTTGACGTATGATGGTTCACCAGCTGAAGTACTTTCCAAAGAAAGCAATTGGTATAGGGTGAAGTTGGGCTCTGTAGAAGGATATGTTAATGGCTCGTATGTTTACAGTGGTAGTAATGATGAGATAGAAGCATATAAAAAAGCAGTAAAAATGCCTTCTCTTCAGAAATTGATTGAACTTTTTTATAATAGAGATAATACTGCATTTACTAATATTGGTTTCAAACTCATTGATACAAAAACTGAATATGAGGATGATGGTATAGATGATGCTGATGGACCAGATATGGTGGCAAATACCACGGAAAAGTATTCTCTTCAATTTGTTCGTGTCAAGGAAGGGTCATCTGAGCTTGTGAACGGAACCATGGAGTTGGAAATGTTAACAGGATTACAAGAACATTTGAAAGTAAAATGTGATTCGGAAACTTGGAATATATTGCTAAGGCAAGCCAAAAATACTTATAAAAAAGGAGGCTTTAAGCCTAATGATTATTCATGTAGTTATAATAAGAATGATGATACTAATGGCCATATTATTGATGATACAATAATTAGTTTTAACGCAGGTAGTAATACTATAACTATTTACAACTTTTAGAACTTATAATCCTATTCCTTCTACCGAAAAGAATCGCCTCATATAAGGCAATGGCTTTCGTGGATATCCTAACCCCTCCCTTGGGGAGGGATGGGGTGGGTTAACAGTTCCTTCGCCCTTTCCAAATCTTCGGGCGTGTCAATGCCGATGGTGGAAAACTCGGTCATGGCCACGCGAATCTTGTAACCATGCTGCAACCAACGTAACTGCTCCAACGACTCGGCCACTTCCAACGGCGATGGAGTCAGTTTTGAGATGGCCGACAACACGTCACGACGGTAGGCATAGATACCCATGTGGCGAACAAAGGGGAAACGCCCCAGCCACTCTCCTCGCTCCTCGCCACGGACAAAAGGTATCACACTGCGGCTGAAATAGAGGGCATAGCCGTCCACGTCGGTCACAATCTTCGGCGAATTGGGATTTTCCACCTCCTCCATGCTGCCAAAGGGGATGCCCAAGGTGGCTATCTGGGTGCGCTCGTCATCGAAACACCGACAAAGGGTCTCGATGTGCGAGGCGCGAACGAATGGCTCGTCTCCCTGGAGATTGATGATGACATCACACCTGCTGTCCAAAGAGCGGACAGCCTCCTCAATGCGGTCGGTGCCGCTGCGATGGTCGGGAGATGTCATGATGGCATGGCCGCCAAACGACTCCACATGGTCGAAGATACGGGTGTCATCGGTGGCGACAAAAACATCGTCCATCACCTGGCGGGCCTGTTCATACACACGCTGGATGATAGTCTTGCCTCCTAACAAAGCCAATGGCTTGCCGGGAAAACGGGTAGATGCGTAACGGGCGGGAATGACTACGGCAAAAGTGTGGCTCATGATTCACGAATGTTTATTTTTCGGCAAAAATATAAAAAAATTGATAATAATGCCAACATATATCAAGAATATCCTCGGAAGTGCTAAAAAAAAGCAAAAGGATTTTACAATATAACCTTTTTTTCGTACTTTTGTCATTTGAAAAAAGTATATAGTCACCGTGTACAAACATATCATAACGCTCCTTTTGGCGATGTTGCCGTGGATGGCCTTCGCGCAAAAGATAAGTCTGGGAACCTGCGTCACTAAAGACGGAGGGCAATATAGTGGTGAGATGGTCTCGGGAAAACCCCATGGAAAAGGGGTCACTCAGTTCAAGAATGGCGACACCTACGAAGGGGAGTATGTCAAGGGAAAACGACAGGGACATGGGGTCTATACCTTCGCAGATGGCGAACGCTACGAGGGAGAGTGGTTCCAAGACCAACAACATGGAAAAGGGGTGTTCTATTTCCTCAACAACAACCGTTACGACGGCTTCTGGTACCGCGACTACCAACATGGCACGGGTACGATGTACTACTACAATGGTGACAAATATGAAGGAGGATGGAACAAGGACAAACGGGAAGGAAAAGGGCGCTACACCTTTGCCACAGGCCAGTACTACGACGGCATGTGGAAAAACGACATGAAAAACGGACAAGGTACTTTCGACTGGGGCGACGGCTCCTATTACCGTGGCAACTGGGAGAACAACGAACGCTCGGGACAGGGCATGAACCAATATGCACAGGGCGACATGTACACAGGCTCGTGGAGTCATGACTTGCAGAACGGGCGGGGACGTTATGTCTTCCAGAACGGTGATGAGTACAATGGTGACTATGTACGTGGAGAACGTACGGGAACGGGACTGTTCAAATTCCATAACGGGGACGTGTACAACGGTCATTTCAACCACGGCGACAAAGCAGGGCAAGGCACCTTTACCTGGAGCAACGGAGACCAGTATACTGGGGCATGGGCCAACGACAAACAGCATGGACACGGAAAACTGGTGAAGAAAAACGGTGACGTGTTCGAGGGGGAGTTCCGCAATGGACTGTTCGACGGACAGATGACCATACATTACCATGATGGCTCGCGCTTCCGTGGATTCTACAAGAAAGGGGTGAAGCATGGACAGGCCATCGAGGAATCGCGAGATGGCAAACGGTTCGAAGGAAATTACGACAACGGCACTCGTTCAGGCGAGTTCGTCGAAAAAGACCGCAACGGACAAATCACTGCCCGGGGTTCCTACCGCAACGGACAGCGCATCACCAACTAATTCTTTTATAGTGAAACATCAATAATCAATAATACCTAGAAGTCATGACCGACAAAAATAACACTGAGAAAAAAAATGAGGCGGCCAAGACCAAGACGGTCAAGAATAAGGCTCCACGGCGTACCAGAATACCAAAACATATTGGTTTGGTGAAAAACGACGGATATCTGGAACCTTACGAAAACGCTATCCAGGGAAGACATGACCATGCCCTGTGGAAACTCAACCAACTGACGAGGAACGGAAAAATATCTCTCGCTGATTTCGCTAACGGACATGAGTATTTTGGACTACACCGCACATCACGGGGCTGGGTGTTCCGCGAATGGGCGCCCAACGCCACGGATATCTATCTCGTGGGCGACTTCAACGATTGGAAGGAAGAAGAGAAATACCGGGCAAAACGCATCGAGGGAACAGGAAACTGGGAACTCAAACTGCCTTCAAAAGCCATGAAGCATGGCGACCTCTACAAGATGCATGTGCATTGGAACGGAGGCGAGGGAGAACGTATTCCAGCCTGGACACGGCGTGTGGTACAGGATGATGATACAAAAATCTTCTCCGCACAGGTGTGGAGCCCGAAAGAACAATACGTTTGGAAAAAGAATAACTTCAAACCCAATGTCAACCCGCTGCTCATCTACGAATGTCATATTGGCATGGGACAGGATGCGGAAAAGGTGGGGTCGTACAAGGAATTTGAGGAGAATGTGTTGCCGCGTGTCGTCGAAGATGGTTATAACTGCATACAGATCATGGCCATCCAGGAGCATCCGTACTACGGCTCATTTGGCTATCATGTCAGCTCGTTCTTTGCAGCGTCTAGCCGCTTCGGCACTCCCGAAGAACTGAAGTCGCTCATCGACAAGGCTCACCAGAACGGGGTGGCGGTCATCATGGATATCGTTCACTCGCATGCGGTGAAGAACGAAGTCGAGGGATTGGGCAACCTGGCGGGCGATCCCAACCAGTATTTCTACCAAGGCGACAGGCATGAGCACCCGGCGTGGGACTCGCTGTGCTTCGACTATGGCAAGGACGACGTGATACATTTCCTGCTGTCCAACTGCAAATACTGGCTCGAAGATTTCCATTTCGATGGCTTCCGCTTCGACGGTGTCACGTCGATGCTGTACTATAGCCACGGATTGGGCGAGGCGTTCTGTAACTACGGCGACTATTTCAACGGCCATCAGGATGACAACGCGATATGCTACCTCACGTTGGCTAACCTGCTCATCCACGAGGTGAACCCGAAAGCCATCACCATCGCCGAAGAGGTGAGTGGCATGCCGGGACTGGCGGCGAAATTCGAGGACGGTGGCTACGGATTCGACTATCGCATGGCGATGAACATCCCCGACTATTGGATCAAAACCATCAAGGAGGTGCGCGACGAGGATTGGAAACCGAGCTCCATCTTCTGGGAAGTGAAGAACCGCCGACCCGATGAGAAGACCATCAGCTACTGCGAGAGCCATGACCAGGCGCTCGTGGGAGACAAGACAATCATTTTCCGACTCATCGACGCTGACATGTACTGGCATTTCCGCAAGGGCGACGAGAACGAGATGGCTCACCGTGGCATAGCCCTCCATAAGATGATACGTCTGGTGACGGCGGCGGCCATCAATGGTGGATACCTCAACTTCATGGGTAATGAGTTCGGACATCCGGAATGGATTGACTTCCCACGTGAAGGTAATGGATGGAGCTATAAATACGCGCGCCGCCAATGGAACCTCGTCGACAACAAGGAACTGTGCTATCATTGGCTCGGAGACTTCGACCGACAGATGATCAACGTGATAAAAAGCCAGAAAAACTTCCAGAAGACGCCGGTGCAAGAGATATGGCACAATGATGGCGACCAAGTGCTGGCGTTCATGCGTGGCGACCTCATCTTCGTGTTCAACTTCAACCCGAACCGCTCATTCACGGATTATGGATTCCTCGTGCCTACGGGGTCTTATGAGGTGGTGCTCAATACAGATGCCAAGGAATATGGTGGCAACGGACTGGCAGATGACACCGTAACCCATCTCACCAACTACGACCCGTTGTATGTCAACGACCATAAGGAATGGCTCAAACTCTACATTCCAGCACGCTCGGCAGTGGTGCTGAGGAAGAATTAAGGCAGGCTGTCCTTTCCCCTCCACTCCAAGGGAGGGGAAAGGGTGGCTTGTAAGATAATATTGTTCACAAATGATGAGAAATCAGGGGCAATTGACAAGGGCGGTATGTTCTTTGCTCTTTTGCCTGTTTACCTTTTTTTATGTTTATAGCTATCAGTGCGACCTGATAGCGTATGCCCAGATGGTTCTTTCCGAGGGAATGACCCATTTCGACCGTACTGTGGGTGCGCTGCTCATCACTGTGGCATTGTATATCGTCCACCTCTTCGTATATGGATTGGTGAGACCGCATAACCGTTACATCGCACTCACTTATTTCCCTTCACTGCTTATTCTGACGGTCTTCACTGACATTCCCAAAAACATCAGTGAGCATTTTTCTTTCGGAGCATGGCTGTGGGTGCTGCCGCTGTTGTTGCTGCTCTTTGTGGGCTTGGTGGCGTTTCTCAGACAGTGGTCGGCACGATGGCAGGTGTCGACGTCCTCGTTCTTCCACGATGCGTGGGTCAATTTGGCCATCATGGCCGCTATGTTCTTCTTGGTAGGTTGGGTGAGCAAT
The DNA here is from genome assembly GCA_017538105.1 of Prevotella sp. Lineage (GTDB taxonomy): Bacteria > Bacteroidota > Bacteroidia > Bacteroidales > Bacteroidaceae > Prevotella. Next base: position 67,380 of record JAFYJN010000045.1, read on the forward strand.
GGTGATGAACTGTTTCACAGGCAACTGAGAATGGAACGGAAAGTCATTAATGGCGATTACGAGGCGGCCCTTGAAATAGATAAGCAGACGGCGAAGCGCGAACCGGCCATCACACAATTAGCTGCTTTCTCTCTCTCTCAACAGGCAGCACTCGGCGATCGTTTCTTCGAGTACCCGGTCACCAATAAATCCATTGCTCCCAATCAGCCCAGTCTATTCTTCTTTGTTCCACAACAAGTCATAAACTTGGTACGTAACGCTGAGTGTTGTAAAGATGACTATGAACTGACGGATTTGCTTCTCGAACGACGCCTCAACGACTTCGCCAGAAAAGTGAAAAAATGCTACAACGACAGCATCATGCCCAAACACTACCGCGAGGCGTTGGCAATCTTCAATAAGTCGGATGATGCGAAACTCCTGGCGCAAGAGGAAGAGGAAGCCCTGAAGGCGGAAATGGAAAAAGCAAAAAAAGAGCGGCGCGGAAAGCGCAGCTCAAAGAAAAGCGAGAAGAAAGGTAAATCCATCCATCCTCTCGACTCAATCATGTCGGAACGATACCGCACCTACCAATTGTTGTTGGAGAGCTCTTCTGACAAAAAGGTGGTCTATAACCTTTCCAGAAAATACTTCTCCAACACTTATTGGCATTATTACCACTTCAAATAGCTTTCAAGCCGATAGCTACTATAACTACTATAGTTTCTATAGCTCCTATAGCTTCTATAGCCTCTATAGGCCTATAGCCATTAGTCCATTCCAAGCTCTTTCTTCACCTCGGCCAGGGCTTTCACCCAATCGGTGTCGAGGGAGAACTGGGTGATGTAACGGTCGCCCTTGCAGTAGGCCAGCACCAGCTCTTGGTCATCATCATAGAAACGGGGATTGGCAAGGCTCACCCTCTTGAACAGGGCGAGGATGCGCTGACGCTCCTTTTCCTTGGAAGCACGACCGATTTTGGTCACGTAGATATGCACATAATTGTATAACGCGATGGCTTGATTGTCCTCCTCGGTTACCAAGGCGGCATAGTTGATGCTGTCGCCAGACTCCGTGGAAGCGGCAATCTTCTCCAACATCTTGGTGTTCATATACGTGATGGCGTCTTTCTTGAACTGAGCCACTTTGCGTACTTCCAAAGACTTGCTCACATCATTGGCCACTTCTTCAGACATCTTGTAAATCTCTTGCTTGATCTCCTGGGCCGAAGCGTAGCCAATACTCATCATGCACAATACCCATGCTAAAATTACTTTTTTCATCTTCTTTGAATATTTATTTTTAAATCTTTTATTTTATAATCTTTTAATTATATAATCTTTTAATTTTTCAATTTTTCTAATCTTTTAATCTTCACCCCTCCTCCCGGCATCTCATCGTCGTAATGTGTCACGAACAATAGGGTTTTGCCAGGTCGTTCACAGAACGCGTCGATGATGGCACGTGACATGGCGCGGTTAGTATCATCCAGACCATGAAACGGCTCGTCTAAGATGAGCAACGAAGGGTCTTTCACAAAGGCACGGACCAACAGCACTAAACGCTGTTCTCCTTCCGACAGACTGAGGAACCCGCGTGAGGCCAATGCGTCAATGCCAAAGGTGGCCAACCACCACAAACAGGTGTCGTATTCCTCTGTTGTGGGCCTTGCGTTCAGCCCTATGCTGTCTTTCAAACCGCTGGCCACCACCTCCACGACGGGAAGGTCTTTCTTGTAGGCGCGGTGCATCTCGGGTGATACATAGCCTATATGTCTCTTGATGTCCCAAATGCTCTCACCAGAGCCTCGACGATGACCGAAAAGGGAGATGTCGCAGGCATAACCCTGTGGATTGTCAGCGCAGACCAGACCGAGAAGGGTGCTCTTTCCTGAGCCGTTCCTGCCGAGAAGCACCCAGCGCTCGCCTCTCCTTACCACCCAGTCCAAATCCTTGATGATGGTGCGCTGTCCGTAGCGGATGGTCACTTGGTTCATTCTAATCACCTCATCGGCGGCGGGGCAGGGGTGGCATGGCAGCGACAGCACCCTGTCGTGCAGGTCGTCATATCGGCAGTTCGACGAGATGGCTGACGCTTTCCAACGCTTGTATTCTTCCACACTCATCTTGCGGCCCGCATGGCCTTCATCCATATTCACCACATGGGTGATGAATGGAGGGATATCGTCGTCTCTCGACACAATCAGGAAGATTTGCAACTCACCACTCGAGGCAATCTCTCCGAGAAGTGCCGACAGGTTCTTTCTCGTTTCTACATCCAAGCCCACAAAGGGGTTGTCTACCATCAGTATCCGTGGCCGACCCACCAACGAACAGGCTAATTTCAACTTGCGTAATTCACCACTGGAGAGCAGGATGATATATTTGTCTAATAGATCCTCAAGGTGAAACAGGGCAACGACGCGCTCTTTTTCTGTCTTACGATGGGTTGCGTCCAGAGAAGTAAGGCGGAGGGCCTCTTCCAACTTGTCGTCAACAGTCGGTGTCTCGGCGTCTATCTCCTGTTGGTTCCAACGTTGCTGTAAGTAGTAGGTGCGGTCGTTCGCGGTTCCATAGCTATCCTTGAAGGTGATGTACTTGATGTTCTCCGACACCATCGTGCTCTCACTGGGACGGAAGTCATACTTGGGATAGTCACCGAAGAGAGGATGCTTGCCAGCCAATATGTCGGCCAGCTTGGTCTTGCCAGAACCATTCTTTCCGGTGATGGCCAGATGTTCGCCCTCATGGATGTCCAAGTCAAGGGGCGATGACAGCCGCCACTCGGGTAGGCGGGCCACACCGCCTATGATGTTGATGGTCGACTGCATATCCTGTCCTTGTTCTTATTCACAAAGTCTTTCCACCCTCGGTAGTTGCTGTCGCTCTCTGGCTTGCCTTGCTGCATGAAATGACAGTAGGCTGCTCCCAGGGCGTCGGTGGCATCGAGATATTTGGGCATCTCCGAGGCGTTTAGGTGGAGGAGTCTCACCAACATCCCCTGTACTTGCTCTTTCGAGGCCTGGCCGTTGCCGGTGATGGCCATCTTGATTTTCAATGGCGCATACTCGTGGATGGGGATGTCGTGGTGGATGGCCGCGGCGATGGCGACTCCCTGGGCACGCCCTAGTTTCAACATCGACTGTACGTTCTTGCCGAAGAAGGGGGCCTCGATGGCCATCTCGTCGGGCAGATATTCCTTGATGATGCCGCTGACACGCTCGAAGATGGTGCCCAGACGAAGATACATGTCGCCAATCTTGCGAAGGTCAATCACCCCCATGGCCACCATCTCTGCCTTGTTCGACTGAACCTTAATGACACCATAGCCCATCACATTGGTGCCAGGGTCAATGCCGAGGATGATTTTTTCCACTTTCATCTGTTTATCTGTCCATGTAGGGATTGAAACGGAGTTCTTGACCAATGGTGGTCGATGGTCCGTGCCCGGAGTAGATGGTCGTGTCGTCGGGCAACTGGGCGAGCATCCGCAGACTTTGTATAATCTGCATCATACTGCCGCCCTCGAGGTCGGTGCGGCCTATCGACATGCGGAACAGGGTGTCGCCGGTGAATGCGGCATGTTCTTCTTCGCAGTGGAAGGTTACGCTGCCCATCGAATGGCCGGGGGTGGGTATTACTTTTATTTGATGGTTTCCAAACGAAATGGTTTCATTGTCGTCGAAAAAATGAATGGGCATGGGGAATTCGTAGGGGATACGCATGCCGAACATCTCGGAGGCCTGCTCCTTCATGCGCTCCATCATTCCCTTGTCGGCAGGATGAACCTCAGGAAGGAGGCCGTAGGTCTCAAACAGGGTATTATCACCGAAATGGTGGTCCAGATGCCCGTGGGTACAGAGTAGGTGCGTGGGAGTAAGTCCCTCGCTGTCAATATAATGGGTGATGGCGGCACGCTCTTCTTCATAGAAGGCTCCACAATCCACAATCACACATTCTTTGGTCTCGTCGCTCACCACGAAACAGTTTTCCTGCAACATGTTGCAGACGAAACATTTGACGGTCATCATATCGGTATGTAAATTAGATATTTTTCCTTAAACCACTCTTCGGCAAACCAGTTGCTGATGTTCATCACCTCGGCAATACGCTTGAAGGGTTGTATCTCGGCGTCGATGCTACCGCCCTTCAGACAGAACAACCCATTGCCCATGGCGTTGTGCTGACGCTTGCTGACGTTTTTCTTGACGATTTTCACCAGTTCGGGGAGGGGCATCACAGCTCGACTTACCACAAAATCGTATTTGCCGGTCTCTTCCTCGCCACGTATTTGTTGGGCTGTCACGTTCTCAAGACCCAAGGATTTCGACACTTCTTCCACCACATGGATCTTCTTGCCGGTTCCATCGATGAGCTTGAAATGACTGTCGGGGAAGAGGATGGCAAGGGGAATGCCGGGAAAGCCTCCACCTGTTCCAAAGTCAAGGACGGTGCTGCCTGGTTGGAAATGCAACGCTTTGGCGATAGCCAGCGAATGGAGAACGTGATGTTCGTACAAGTTGTCGATGTCTTTGCGCGAAATAACATTGATACGGGCGTTCCACGTCCTGTATAACTCGTCCAGCATGCCAATCTGCTCTGCTTGACGGGGGGTGAGGTGAGGGAAATATTGCAGTATCTTGTCCATGGCGGGGTGGGGTTATCGGGAAATGCTGACTCTGATTTCGCCTTTCTCTCTGTCGGCAATCTCACCGGGGATGTAGATGAATGTGATGGTGTTGCTGCCTAAGATAAAATTCTCAGGGGCATAGGGAGGGGTATGGGTGAAATAACCTGCGGACTCCAGTGACGCCTGGTCGTTCGCTCCAACCTGTTTGCACAAATGTTTGACAATATCACCGATGAACTTCTCGTCCGACGGGTTGGGCACGACATCCGACAGGGAGAGAATGCGCCTCTGTTCAAGGTTGATGTTCAAGGCGGTGGTATAGGTGGTCGTCTGGCCATTCTGAACGCTTTCCACCGTGCCGGTATAGTTCACGATGCCGTCGTCGTTATATTCCATGGCCGTAGTCAAGTTGTAGTCGGTGCTTGCCGTGCCATTCTGGGGCTCTTCAGCATATACCGTGCCGTAAAAGGCTTTATAGGCGGCAAAATTACTCTTGATGTATTGTTCAATACGCTCGCGGGGACTGATACTGACAGTGTCGTATAAGTCAACAATGTTGGGGGTAAGAAGACTGTCTATCAAAGCGATGTTTAACCCACGATAGGTGCTGTCGGCCAGAGTCTTGATGTTCAAGGACAGGTGGTAGTGCGCTCCGTTGTTCTTGCCTACCACCGTTGAGGTGTCAACGACGACACTGTCTACAAGAAGTGGCTTGTTGGCCGCTCCATGCTTGCAACACACCGTCATGGACATTACCACGATCAAAAGTGCGAATACCCCAATATGTGCCGAACGTCGTATCATCACATTTTCTCCTCGTTCCCCTCTTTTTCCTCTCCACTTTATCGTGCAAAGATAACAATTATACACCTATATTTTATGTGCCTATTTCGTTTTTTTTGTGTTTTTAACTCAAAAGTGGAATTTTATCCCTAATTTTGCAGCCGATTTACAACAATTCTGTGAATATACAACATCCTATCATGTGGAAAGCGGCATTGTTCGACTTGGATGGCGTGGTCTTTGACACGGAACCTCAGTATACAGTGTTCTGGGGAAGTGAATGTCGGCGTTATCATCCAGAACAGCCTGGACTGGAGAGACGTATCAAAGGACAGACGTTGCCACAGATTCTCGATGGAAGTCTGGGAATCTCCGAGCAGGAGCAGCGGGCTCTCGTGGGCCGTCTCGATGCTTTTGAGAGTCAGATGACGTATGACTATGTGAAGGACTTCGAAAAGTTCATCCACGCACTTAGGGCAATGAACATCATGACGGCGGTGGTAACGAGCTCCAATTTGGCAAAAATGAACAGCGTATATCGTAAACGACCGGAGTTCCAGTCGTATTTCGACGCTATCCTCACCTCTGAGGATTTTGCGGAGAGCAAACCATCGCCCGACTGTTATTTACGGGCGGCAGAACGTTTTAATGCTAAACCGTCGGAATGTGTGGTGTTCGAAGATAGTTTCAATGGCTTGAAGGCGGGGCGGGCCGCCGAGATGTTCGTTGTGGGTTTGGCGACCACCAACACGGCGGAACAAATCGCGCCCTACGCCGACATGGTTGTATCCGACTTTTCTGACGTCAATTTACAATGTAAAATGTTCAATTCGGAACAGTGAAGCGACAAATCCTAATTCAAAAATACTGAAAAATGGCTGGTTATTTAGTAAGTGATGCGCGCAAAGTGACGACTCACAGGTTCTTCGAGATGAAACAAAAAGGTGAGAAAATATCCATGCTCACCTCGTATGATTTCACTACGGCAGGTATCGTGGACAAGGCGGGGGTGGATTCTATCCTCATCGGCGACTCTGCGTCCAATGTAATGGCGGGAAACGCTACAACATTGCCCATCACAGTCGATCAGATGATCTATCACGCAAAGTCGGTAGCAAGAGCGGTGCAACGTGCGCTCGTGCTCTGCGACATGCCCTTCGGCAGTTACCAGATTGACCGCCACGAGGGACTGAAAAACGCCATCCGCATTATGAAGGAGAGTGGGTGCGACGCACTGAAACTGGAAGGTGGCGTGGAAATCATCGACACGGTGAAGGGAATACTCGATGCGGGCATCCCTGTATGCGGACACCTTGGACTGACACCGCAAAGCATCAATAAGTTCGGCACCTACGCGGTGCGGGCTAAAGAGGAGGAGGAAGCTAAAAAACTCATCGACGATGCCATCTTGCTCGATAAGGCGGGATGCTTCGCTATCGTGCTGGAAAAGGTTCCTGCCGCATTGGCTACAGAGGTTACAAAGGTGGTGAAATGTCCTACCATCGGCATCGGCGCGGGCAACGGCACTGACGGACAGGTGCTGGTCATCGACGATATGCTGGGGAAAACACAGGGATTCTCGCCGAAGTTCCTCCGTCGTTATGCTGACCTTGGTACAATCATGACGGATGCCATCGGACAATATGTCACCGACGTGAAGAGTGGTGACTTCCCGAATGAAAGTGAATCGTATTGATGGAGACAACACCCGTTCATCCCCGTTTGTGGCATCGTGACTTTTGGCTATTGGCATTGGCCGACATGCTGCTCACGATGACGATGTATATGTTCTTTCCTTTGTTGGTGCCATGGATTGCCCTTGGCAAAGGAGAGGATGTTTTTGCTATGATGGGGGTGATGGGGGCGTATGCCCTCGGCCTTTTTCTTCTCGGACCGTTCTGTAACTATCTCGTGCAGAGTCACAGGCGTAACCATGTGTATATGGTGGCGGCATTGGGCGTTGTGCTGGCTTTTGCGCTTTTGGCATTCGATATGCACGGGTTCTTCGGACATTACCTGCCTTTCGCCGCGGTGCTTGGGGTGAGGGCTGTGCAGGGCGCGGCTTTCGGCCTGGCACAGATGGTGCTGCTCAGCACATTGGCGGTGGATGTGGCGGAGTCGACACAGCGCACGGAGGCTAACCATGCGTTGTCATGGTTCTCACGTCTGGCTATGGTGCTCGGACCGTTGGCGGGATTTGAGCTGCTGCGCTTTTTCTCCGTGGGTACTGTCTTTATCGTTTTGGCGGCCATGGCATTTCTGTCCTTGGTGCTCGTGGGATTGGTAAAGATTCCTTTCAAGGCTCCAGACGATGAGTATGCAACGTTTTCCTTCGACCGTTTTTTCCTGCCCAATGCGCGGTGGTTGTTCTTCAACAACTTGTTGTTTGCCACCATCGTGGGAATACTTCTGTATATTTACGTCGATGTGTATTGCTATCTTATGTTGCTCGTAGGTTTCTATGTGGCACTGAGGATGAACACGCATTTCCTAACTGCCCCGAAGAAGAACTGGCATATATGGATTGTCCTGGCGTCGGCGGTGTTGGCTCTATTGTGCATGTATTTCATGCATGTCTTGCCGTTGTTCTATTTCTCATTCCTATTGTGGGGCTTTCTCATTGGACTGGTCAACAGTCAGATGTCGGTGATGTATATACATGTCAGCCGACACTGCCAGAGGGGTACGTCACAGAGCACCAATTTCCTCTCGTGGGAGATAGGTGTCGTTATCGGCGTCATCTTAGCTTTGGGATTGGAATCGTTGAGCGACTGTTTCATGCTTCATATCCATGTCATGACTGTCGTCGCCATACTTTTCGTCCTCTTCTTTCTCTCCTATTTCTTCTTCACCCTCCCTTGGTGCCTCCGTCACCACCAGCGCGAAAAAGTATAAAAAAGATCACCCCTCCTATGAAAAGGAGGGGTGGCTTGTCAAACACAGTTTCAATTTCTATAATCGTTTTATCTAATCTTTTAATTTTTTAATCTTTTAATTTTTTTCACAATATCGTCTTTACTGCATCAAGCATTCCTTTTTCTTGAATTAGGTCGAGGTCTTTCTTCACCAATTCGGCCAATCCTTTAACTCCGTGAAGGTCTTCGCCCCAGATGAACTCGGCACCAAGCACGCCATCGGTCACCTTCTGGGTATCGCCGGTAGCCCATAGTTCTTTCAGCAGTTCCATAATCTTCGGGTCATCATTGGGAGTGATGTTGGCACCGTCGGCACGTTTGCCTCCTTTGTAATAAGTGATGATGGCGGCAAGACCAAACACCAGACCTTGTGGCAGCTCACCCTTGCGCTCCAGATAGGTCTTCACACCGGGCAGGTCGCGGGCTTGGAACTTTGGGAATGAGTTGAGCATGATGCTCGTGACCTGGTGGTCGACAAACGGATTGTTGAAACGCTCCAACACATCATTGGCAAACTGCTTCAACTCATCCATCGGCAGGTTCAGCGTCTGCATCAGTTCGTCGAACTGAACCTTGTGGATGTATTTGCCCAAAACCTCATGATTGCAGGCGTCACGTACGATGTCCACGCCAGAGAGGTATGTCACGGGCGACAGCACGGTATGGGGACCATTAAGCAAGGTTACCTTACGCTCGTGATAAGGCTTTTCACTCTCGGCGATGAGGACATGCAGGCCGGCTTTCTCAGCAGGGAATTCGGCGCGAAGCTCCTCGCATGTCATGTTTTCGGCTTTCTCTATCACCCACAGGTGGAAAATCTCGGCCTGAACGACCATGTTGTCTTCATAGGATATCTTTTCCTGGATTTCTTTGATTTCCTTTCGTGGGAATCCTGGAACAATGCGGTCTACTAATGTGGCGCAAACATAATTGTACTTCGCGAACCACTCCTTGAAGGCTTCATAATCGGTGCCAAAGTCGTCTTTCCACAGTTCGATATACTGATAGATGCATTCCTTCAGACGGTGTCCGTTCAGGAAAATAAGTTCGCAGGGCATGATGATAAGACCTTTTTTCGGGTCGCCATCGAAGGCCTGGAAACGACGGTAGAGCAACTGTACCAGTTTGCCGGGATATGACGAGGCGGGTTTGTCGTCCAACTTGCAGCTGGGGTCGAAGGCAATGCCGGCCTCTGTGGTGTTCGAGATGACGAAACGTATCTCGGGCTGCTCGGCCAATGCCAAGAAGGCTTGGTTCTGGCTGTAGGGATTCAAGGCACGACTAATGACATCGATACGTTCCAGCGTATTTACAGACTCACCATTCTCTCTTCCTTGAAGATTCACATGATACAGACAGTCCTGACCATTAAGCCAATCTACCATGCCCCGTTCTATGGGTTGAACCACGACAACACTGCCGTTGAAGTTGGTCTTCTGGTCCATATTCCATACAATCCAGTCAACAAAAGCACGAAGGAAATTGCCTTCGCCGAATTGAATGATTTTCTCTGGCATAACACTCTTCGGGGCTGTTCGCTTGTTTAATGCTTGTAGTTTTTTCATTTGTTATTTGATTTGTTTATGAGATGTTTTTCCATTTCTGCAAAAGTACGAATTATTTCCGAACAAAAAAATTTTTTCTCGCTTAAACTGTCCATGGATTATGTAAACGTTTCCGAAAGAATGACGATGCAATAATCACGTTATTCCGAAAAAAAAGAAATAAATTTGGAATTTCATATATTTTTACGTAAATTTGCACGATTTTACATACGCAGATGCTCGAATTCATTTCTTTTGGTAGTGGGAGCAGCGGTAATTGCTACTTGCTCAGAACCGACACCGATGCATTGATGGTCGATGTGGGGGTGGGCTTGCGTACGTTGAAAAAAAATTTCCTCGAATACGGCGTATCATTCTCTGACATTCATCATGTCATCATCACGCATGACCATGCCGACCATATAAAGTCTGTCGGCTCTCTGTCGAATGACTACCACTTGCCTGTATATGCTACTGCCGATGTGCATCATGGCATCATGCTCAATAAGTGTGTTCGATGCAAGATATCTCAGGCAGACAAAAAAATCATAGAAAAGGACAAGACCTATCAACTAGGTGAATTTAAGGTGACTCCATTTCATGTGCCTCATGACTCCATAGACTGTGTAGGATACCGTATAGAGTGCCAGAATACGGTTATATGTATTATGACAGATGCAGGCGTCGTGACTGAACAGATGAAGCAAATCATTGGGGAGGCGAATTTCCTCGTCATCGAAGCTGACTACGATGTCGAGATGCTTGTCAAAGGAGGGTACCCGAAGGACCTCAAAGAACGTATTCTTGGTGAGACGGGACATTTGTCAAATAGTGATTGCGGTGAGGCTATCGCATTATATGCCACACCGGCTCTGCGACGGGTGTGCCTGTGCCACCTCAGCGACAGAAATAATCATCCAGAACTGGCGCGGAAAACTGTCGAGATGATTCTTCGACAACATGGCATCATAGCCGGTGTTGATTTTCTGCTTGATTGTCTCAAACGAAACAAACCCACAGGACCTTTCCGTTTGGTCGACTAAATTGAAACTTATTTGACATTGATGGAATATATGTCTCAGGAAGGCTACGACAGACTCGTCGCCGAATTACGTGAATTGGAAACCGTGGAACTTCCTCGGGTGCGCGAGGCTATCGCCGAGGCACGCGACAAGGGTGATCTCAGCGAAAACTTTGAATACCATGCCGCCAAAAGGGAGCAGTCGAGACTGCTCGGAAGGATTCGTTTCAAACAGAGGGTGCTGGAACATGCGCGCGTCATCGACAAGTCAAGGCTCGGTACTGATAAAGTACAGTTGCTAAGTAAAGTTGAAATGACCAACCTGGCGACGAATACAACGATGAAATATACCATTGTCAGTCCCCATGAAGCTGACCTACGAGAAGGTAAAATTTCCATCAAGTCGCCAATAGGTCAGGCTCTATTGAATAAGAAAGTGGGTGATACCGTCGAAGTTGGCGTCCCTGCGGGAACGCTACGACTACGTATCGACAATATACAACTCTAACGCATCGCCACGTTCCTAGTTTCCTTTACGGGCTCTTTTGGCGCGATTTTTACAAGTCTCTTTCCATACGGAAACAAGGGAAGCTGCCATCGGTGAGTTTTTGGGAGTAATCACCAGTATATCCCATTGATTCGTAGAACTTCACTTTGTTGTCACGACTTTCTACCACAGCCTTTTTATAACCCAATTCTTTTGCCCATTGCTCCGCTTCCTGTACCACTTTCGTACCTAAACCCTGATGACGGTATTCGGGCAAGACAACGATACGACCCAGCATCATCTGGGTGTCATCAATAGGATACATACGACAGGTGGCAATGGGCAGGAAATTGTCGATAGCTACAATATAGTGGGTCTCTGGCGTATCATGTTCGTCAAACTCTTCCTCCAGGGGCAGTTGATGCTTTCTCGCCATAGCCTGTATACGGACGTAGTATGCTCCAGCTTGCTGTGCCAACTTGGTGGCTCTGATAATTTCCATAGTCACAAAATGATTTCCATCGTAGTTTTTTGCACTTGCATACCCATGTTTCTGTAAAAAGATAATGCAGGGTCGTTGCCTTCCCATACATTCAGGGTGATGTTATAACATCCTATTGATAGGGCATAATCATGGACAAACTCATACAATGCCTTACCAATATGCTTGCCACGGGCTATTTCATCAACACAAATATCATCAATATAAAGTGTTTTGATGTCTTGCAGCAATAGATGGTCCTTTATCTCGGATATCTGACAGAAAGCATAACCTAATACGGTCCCGTCGTCGTAGACAAATATGGGCTTGTTGGGGTCGTTGAGCATCGCAAGAAGTTCTTCCTCGTTGTATTTGGTCGTGTGTGGCTTAAACAAGTCGGGACGCTTCACATAGTGCACCATGTTCACTTGGTGCAGCAGTTCAATAATACGCTGGATATCTGGTGGGGTCGCTGTTCTAATCATGGCAATTAAATTACTTGATTTCCAACCTGGGTTGAACCGGGTCGGTAAGTCGGATGATGTGGTCGTATTCGACATTCGTCACTCCCTTCACATGCTTGAAAAACTGCATGGTTTCTTCAAGCGTTTTGTCTTCGGGCTTTTTCAACGCCATTCCGTTGATGAAATTGTAGTCATAAACAATCTCGCATTTATAATCTTTGATGGCCTGTAGCAATGGTTCTTTGCCTACTTCGGCATCGTACATCACAAGGAAAACGTCAGGAGAATGCTCTGGTTCATATTTGTGTCCTTGAATAGGCGCAGACAGAACGAAATCCTGTTTCGACTTGCATGATGTCAGCGACACAAAGACGAACAGAATCATAGGAATTCCAATCGGGCATTTTATATGCGTCGTATTCCGATTCATGCCCACCCAAGAACAAATGCCGCTAATGATGACGGCAAGTATGAGCAAATAAGCCATTATCATGTTATCCAATTCTTTTTAGTTAAATTCAACACATGAACTTTGTTGCAAAAATAAGTATTTTTGCTAAATTTCGTAGATAATTGACTAACTTTGTGGCAGATTTTGATAATTATTATGAAGAAGACGATAACCCTACTCATGGTGGCTTTCGGACTGAACACCGTATGCGGCCAAACTTTTGAAAACATGGATGTCAAAGAGTTCGCATCTTTGACCGCCGATTCCACTGTCGTTGTCCTCGATGTGCGCAAGGCTGATGAATACACTCAAGGACACATAAGAGGCGCTGTTCTTATCGATCAATTCAACAGCGACTTTGTTGAACAGGTGAAGAATAAAGTGCCGAAAGATAAAACCATAGCGGTTTATTGCAGAAGCGGACGACGCTCAGCAAATGCAGCCACTCTCTTGGCTAATGAAGGATATAAGACCGTCAACCTAAAAGGAGGCATCATGGCTTGGATGAATGAGGGGCAACCGTTCACCTATTTCCTTCCCACGGATGATGCTTCTACAGAAGAAGATGCCCGGGCGGCCATGGAGGTCTATCTGCCAAAAAAGGAAATGGCCAATGGCTGTGCGGTCATTTTGTGTCCGGGTGGTGCCATGAGGTGGTTGTCATGGGAGAGCGATGTGGTGAGGATGGCTTCGTTCTTGAATGAAAGGGGCATCGCGGCCATGGGCCTACGTTATCACCTGAACAAGAGCCCCATGCGACAGGGGGTAAAGATGCCGCCAATGGTTGATGTGACACATCCAGACCATTTTCCCCAAGCAGATGCCAACCCAATGCATGATACGACAGGCGATTCCATTCTTCAACTGGCGAAGAGTGATGCCATGGCGGCCATACGCATAGTAAGGGAACATGCTGACCAGTGGAACGTCGGAAAAGACAAAATAGGTTTCTTGGGATTCTCCGCGGGTGGTGGTGTGGCTATCGCCGCAACAATTTCTGCTACAGATGACATGGAACGCCCCAACTTTCTCAGTACCAACTTTGGTCCTTCTTTAATGCCTGTGAGCGTGCCTGTTGATGCACCGCCATTGCTTATCATGACACGGGCCGACCATCCCAACGTGGCGGCGGGACTTGTCGCTCTATTCATGGAATGGAAAAAGAGTGGGGCGAATGCTGAAATGCATATCTATGGAGATGGCAAAGGGCCATACGAACTGATGCCACAGACAGGAGAGACGACAACAGAATCGTGGAGCTCACAACTGATTCAATGGCTGAGCGCTAAAGGGTTTCTTGGCTCGGTGTCACATCAATAATCACTTTATTGGCAGGTTGGTCTTTCGCTCACGCTCCTTGATAACCCCGTGTCGATAAGCATACAGCAAATCTTGAAGGTCACTGATCTGTTGCCTTATCTCAACGCCTTTGTCGGTGTCGGCCACCAACATACGGTGTTGAGACATCTCGATAATCTGTGTCGTGCTCTTGATGTCGGTACCGCGAATTACAGCGTCGCGGGAACTGGTGAACGGCTCATGCTGCACCAACTGGAAACCGCGACTGTGGTATACCAAGGTATAGCCAGCGATGCCTGTTTCTTTATGGTAAGCTTGAGAAAAACCACCGTCGATAACCATCAGTTTGCCTTCGGCCTTGATGGGGTTCTCGCCCGTCTTCACATGCACGGGTACATGACCATTGATAATATGACGGTTGGCACCTTCAACACCGAAGGAGTCAAGAATGCGGTCGCAGATAACCTCATTGTCGCGTAAACGGTAATAATGACCTTTTTCTTCCTTGTGTGTTTCCTTTTCTCTCAGGAAATAACGCTCGAAAGTAGCCATCTTCGACTTGTCGAACAAGGGGGAGTCCTTGCCACACCAAAGGTAGAGGAAGTAGTCGACGGCATAAGCGCGTTCTTGGGGCTGGGTGTCTGATTGGTATGCACTGCGGATAAGCATACCCACACGATGTAACAGGTCTTTGCCACTATACTGCTTGTCTCCATATAGGCGTACCTCACGCAACGAACCGTCTTTGTTCAAAGGAACGGAAGCGTGGAAAAGAAGGTTATTGTTGTACACGGCGTACATGCAACCGTGCTGTAAGAGCAGGCGGATATGGCGATGCAACTTCTCGCTCACACGGAAAGAATGGTGCAACTTGCTCATGAGTGTTTTCTCATCCTCGGTCAGCTCTTCGGGGTGGGCTGGGTCGATGGTGGGGAAATGACAACTGGTCATGTCGTAGGTCTTGCCGCCAAGAGCGATGGTGCCATGGACATAATCTATCGAGGTTAACAGACGACGGTCTTGCATATACCATTCGGGATGCTTGGCAAATATACCTGACTCAATCTTGAACTGTAACACGCTGATGGCTTTGTGCATCTGGGCGGTTAACTGACGGGTCTTCGCGTCCATGCCTTCTTCTCCCAACTCTTTGGGCTGGAATTCGGTGCAGGGGTCGTCGCTGTAGGTGTCCATGGCGAAGGTGGCCAAAGGCATGAGGTTGATGCCATAGCCTTCTTCCAACGTTTCCATATTGGCATAACGAAGACAAAGACGGATGACGTTGCAGATGCATGCGTCGTTGCCAGCAGTGGCTCCCATCCATAGAATGTCGTGGTTGCCCCACTGAATGTCCCAACTGTGGTATTTCTCCAACGTGTCGAGAATGAGGTGGGCTCCTGGGCCACGGTCGAATATGTCGCCTAAGATATGAAGCTGGTCGATGGCGAGACGATGGATGACGTTGCAGATGGCGATGATGAAATCATCAGCGCGACCTGTCGAGATGATGGTGTCGGTAATGGCGTTCACATATGCGGTCTTGTCAGCGTCGTCTGTGCGCTCGTGCAACAATTCCTGAATGATGTAGCTGAAGTCGGCGGGTAATGACTTCCTCACCTTTGAACGGGTGTATTTGCTCGACACGTCACGGCAGATGCGCACCAATTGGTGGATGGTGATATGATACCAGTCATCGAGTTCGGGCTCGCTCGACTTCACCAACTCCAACTTCTTTTCGGGATAATATATCAAGGTGCACAATTCACGCTTCTCCGATTCGCGCATTTCATTGCCAAACAACTCATGTACCTTGCGCTTGATATTGCCGGAGGCATTGCGCAGCACATGCTGGAAGGCTTCGTATTCGCCGTGGAGGTCGGCCAAGAAATGCTCTGTGCCTTTCGGTAGGTTCAGAATGGCTTGTAGATTGATGATTTCTGTGCTGGCTTCAGCCACGGTTGGAAAGGTGTGCGATAATAATTCAAGATATCGCAAGTCGACTTGAGTTTCATGAATGGTTTTAGTCATGGTTAGATAAGGGTGATTAAAGTTTTTCGAATCTTTTCTGTTCCTGTGTCATCGAGGGGCTCAACGAGCATATAGCCTTCTTCCAAATATAACACTTCATGTAATATTTGCATCATGCGTCCTGTGAAACGGTGAATATGCATCTCATCGAGAAAATCGGCAAGACGGTCCTCGTCGATGTCGCAGTCGCGTACCAATCTGTAAAAATCGCATAGATGGCGTAACGACAGGGATTTCTTCTTGTAAAGATGGCGTAGGTTGAGCAGCATGATGCACATACGACGCATGTCGTGTTCTGACGTCTTGATTTTGTTGTCCAAGATGGCCACCAAACGCTTACTGCGCTCCAGCATTTCGCTGTCGCTTAGAGTGTCTCCGTTTTTTCCCTCTTTCCATGGATAGCGTTCCTGTGGCTCAGTGACGGACGAGGTAAGTGTCAGCTGCATTCGCGTAATGGCATTTCGCAGGTCGTCATCAACATGTTGGTCACGGGCATAGATAAAGAGACGACGCCAAATGGGAGGAGTGAGTTCTCTGAGGGTTAGTATAGACTGGGCACTGAGCATCTGATGACCGTCAACAGGGGTGTTGGCTACGCGTAGCAAAGCACACAGGCTCTCTTTCTCCAATTGGCCGAAAGTATCGTAAACATCGGTGTCGAATATCTTCTGATACCACTTCAGATAGGCTTTGTCAAAGTCAATGGATACCGATGGGTCGTCTGTCGCACATACGATGTCGATGCGTTTGTTCCAGCCTAACTGTGATAACTGCTTGCTCTCAGACGAGTTGGAAGCGTCAATTCCACGCATGGAATGAACCATTCTGCGCTGATACAGAAAGATTCGCGGAATACGCTTTTTCAAAAAATCCTGGTCGAGCACTTTTTTGTCAAACATACCATGTGTGGAAAGAACAACAGGGAAACCACGTCGTCGACACCAGCAACTCACTCGATAGGAGGTGTAACTCCATGCGCCATGAATATGTACGATGTCGGGCATGTGGCGGTAGAGGTAGGTGAGGAATCGACGCTCAACACTGATCGTGAAACGGCCAGATTGGGGATTGAGGGTCACCATGTCGTCGGCACGGCGTATAGGCATACCTTTAAAATAGACCAATAGCTGGTGTTCCAGTGAGGAACTGCTGGATAACTTTTTCCGCAACTCTTCTAAAATAGGGGCGGTGGCAGGGGTGACGGTCAGGTAATGCAGTATTTTCATGGATGATGTGTCAAACTTTGTGGCTGATAAAAACAAACTTGTCGGCATATTCATAGCGGATGCGGGTGCGCACGCTGTGCCATGCCATACTCCATTCATAGAACACACCCCTGAGCGGCTTCACGGGTATGGCATATTCTGAAAAGGCTGCCTTGTACTGACGGTAGCGAAGAAGGATGTTCAAAAAGAAACTGACAATGCTTATGCCTATCACCACATAATCCAAGGTGACTATGCCATAGGCCAACGCAGCCACCAAAAGAAACAGGAAACCGTGCAGTAGGGTATGGTCGGTATTGTAGAGCAAGCGGTGGCGATGGCTGCGCAAAAGGTGTTCGCGTATCTCTTGGTAAAAAACATGGATATTTTCCCATCCTTTTTCACTGGGAGAGTCCTCTTCCATCCACGATTCTTGCGGAAGGCTGATTCCTGTGTTGCCACGATGGGCATATTTGTTCACCAAAAAGTCGTATTCGCCGATAGTATATTTCAGATTGCCTTGATAGCCCTGGCCCGACATGAACATTGACTTGCGGAACAATAGTTGTGGACAGTTGGTTCTATAGGCGGTGCCATGTTGGCTCTCGTGAAAGAGATACATTGTGGTGTAGAAACGCTCGAAATGGTAGAACGATGGCGCTTCCTTGCCGTAACGCACATAACCTAATATCTGGCCGTATTCTGGGGCACACTGCATGGCGAGGGTGTATAACCATCGCTGATTCAAGGGCTTGCACGATGAGTCGCAGAGCACAATCCAGTCTGTATCGGCGGCTTTCACGCCCAATGTGATGGCTAGCTTGCGCTGGCTCATATAACGTGTGGTGTCGGGGATGAACGTGGTGCGAAGGTTGGCATGGCCACGGTAACGCTTCAGTACATCATCGATGCCGGAATCGCCTAACGACGACACGACGATGATGTCGTAGCCTGGGGGATAATCTTGGGTGAGAAACAGGGGGAGGTGCTCGTCAAGCTGGCGATAATCGCCCTGAGGCGTGAGCACGATGGTTAGTCTCGGCAACAACGACTCGTCGACGTCAGTCGGCACCATGTCGTCACTTAGTGACGGACGACGGTGTATGGCACTGAACAACGGGGTGGTCAGCGACAACAGCAGTAGCACCGAACAGATGATAAGGGTCGTTGTCGTAATGGTCATTAGAAATCCTCCTTGATATATCCGAGGGGTAGGGGACGGCAGTTGTAAACTGAAGCCATTATCTCACCATAGGCGCCAGCGCTGCGGATGGCGATGAAATCGCCGCGATGGGTCGCGTTCAAATCCACGGATTTGCCAAAAACATCGCTTGACTCGCAGATGGGACCGACGACGTCGTAGGTTTGCTTGGATTCTTCACTGCTCAAGTTCTCTATCTTGTGGTATGCTTGGTAAAGGGCTGGGCGTATGAGGTCGCTCATGCCAGCATCGACAATGGCAAACTGTTTCACCGCTCCTTCTTTGACGTACAGACAGCGTGTGATCAGACTGCCACACTGGGCCACTACAGCTCGTCCAAGTTCAAAATGTAATTGTTGTCCGGGACGCAAGTGCAGATGACGGGCAAAGGTGTCGAAGTACGACTTGAAATCTGGTAAAGGAACGCGGTTGGGATGCTCGTAGTCTACGCCCAAACCACCCCCAACATTGACATGCTCCACTTTTATGCGCGAATGGTCCAACTGACGCTGCAAATCGTTGATGCGGTTGCAGAGGGCAGCAAAATCACCCATGTTCAATATCTGTGAACCGATGTGGAAATGGATTCCCATAAAGTGGACATTCGACATGTGCAGGGCGTGCTCTATCGTCGATATCATATCACGCATGGCAATACCGAACTTGTTCTCTGCTAGCCCCGTAGTGATATTGCTATGAGTGTGGGCCCCTACATCTGGGTTGATGCGGAATGCAACGGGAGCAATTTTACCCAACAAACGGGCACGATCGTTGATGACTTCCAACTCGGGGATGCTTTCTACGTTGAAGCAAAATATACCCTTCTCCAAGCCCAGATCTATCTCCCAATCACTCTTCCCCACACCAGCGTAAACAATCTTATGGGGAGAAAAACCGGATCGCAACGAAGCGCGAATCTCGCCGCCACTGACACAGTCGGCTCCAAGACCAGCCTGGCAAATGACATTCAACACCTTGGCGTTGGCATTGGCTTTCACGGCATAATGTACCACATAGCCTTCATGGCGACCAGCCTCGGTATTGATGGCACGAAGCGTATCGCGCAACAAGTCGGTGTCATAATAGTAAAAGGGTGTTTCCATGGCCGAAAAACGGTCAAGGGGAAATTTACCTTTCATCTTACATGTATTTTAAATAGATTTGTTCAAATTCCTTCTATATACCAAAAGGGCAATTTTCACTCTTTTTTAAACAACTTGTCGCTAAGGTTCTGCATCGCACGCTTCTTGTCTATCTCTTTGATAAGGAAAGATATGTTATAGTTGGAACCGCCATAGGAAATCATGCGCACAGGGATGTCTTTCATCGCTTCAGTGGCAAGGGTCTCAAAGCCTAAGTTACTCCAATCCAAATCGCCCACCACGCAGATGATGCACATGTCGGTGTCGACAGTCACCGTGCCGTATTTCTTCAATTCATTGACAATGTCAGTGAGATGAGCTCCATTGTCGATACTCACCGACACACCCACTTCCGATGTGCATACCATGTCGATGGGGGTCTGAAAACTCTCGAAAATCTCGAATACCTTGCGAAGGAAACCAGTGGCAAGCAACATTCGCGAACTCTTGATCTTTACAGCAATGATATTGTCTTTGGCTGCGACAGCCTTGATATGGCCGCGCATCACTACATTGTCAATCGTGGTGCCTTCGGCATCGGGTTCCATGGTGTTCAACAACCTGACGGGTATGCCTGCATATTTGGCGGGCTGAATACATGTGGGGTGGAGAATCTTGGCTCCGAAATAGGCAAGCTCGGCAGCTTCCTCGAAATTCAATTGGTGAACAGCCTCGGTGTGATCTACAACACGGGGGTCATTGTTGTGCATGCCATCGATATCGGTCCAAATTTGTATTTCCTCCGCCTCTAGGGCTGCGCCAACCAACGACGCGGTATAGTCGCTACCGCCACGCAAAAGGTTGTCTACCTCACCGTATGCATTACGGCAGATAAAACCTTGGGTGATATACACTTGGTGGCCGGCATTACTTTCCATCTGAAACTGTAGCTTCTCCTTGATGTACTGGGGGTCGGGCTCGCCGTTCTTATCGGTGCGCATGAAATCCAAAGCATTGAGCAAAACGGCATCAAAACCTTGCTCTTGTAAGTAGTTCACCATCATATTCGTGCTGATCACCTCACCTTGGGCCACGATGCTCTTTTCCTCGAAACTGGTGAAGAGGTCTTTTGTGAACGAGCGAAGATAGTCGAACTCCTCGGTGAGGAATTTCAATGTCTTCTCGCGCCATTCTGCGGTGGAGTAAAGCTCTTCTACATGCTGGCGGTATTTTTTCTCCAAAGTGTTGATTACATCGTTGGCTCCTTCGGGATTCTTCTTGTAGAGGTAGTCGGAGATGTCGATGAGGGTGTTGGTGGTTCCCGACATGGCAGAAAGCACCACGAAGGTGGGTTCGCCCGATCGTGTGGTCAACGTGGCTACATGCTTCATCCGCTCCGGGCTGCCAACGGATGTGCCACCAAATTTCATTACTATCATAGTCCTTTTCTTTTATTCTTCAATTTTCAATTTTCAATATACATCAACCCTCACTGTCTTCGGTCAGGTCCATTTGGTTATATTCCTTTGTTACGTCGGTCATCTTTGTGTCTTTGCAACGATAAACCGTGCCAGGGAACTCATCCAAAAGGGGAATGTTGTGGGTGGTCATGACGATGGCGGTGCCTTTCTCCTGAATGTCTTTCAGTATGCCTACAATATGGCGGGCGGTCTCGGGGTCGAGGTTGCCCGTGGGTTCGTCGGCGATGATTATCTTCGGGTTGTTCAGAAGGGCACGAGCGATGGCGATGCGTTGTTGTTCACCGCCCGATAACTCATGGGGCATGCTCTCGCGTTTGTCTTTCATTCCAACCAACTCAAGCACTTCGTCGATGCGGGAGTCGCGCTCCTCGCGGTCGTCCCAGCCTGTGGCTCGCAAAACAAAGCGCATGTTATGATACACATTGCGGTCGTGAAGCAGCTGGAAATCCTGGAAGATGATACCCATCTCCTTGCGTAGAGCGGGTATGTCGCGGCGGCGGATGTTGCAGACATCGCGACCCAATACTTCGGACTTCTCGGCCGACTCGATATCTAACTCACAATAGAGGGTCTTCAATAGTGAACTCTTGCCGGAACCGACCTTACCGATGATATACACAAACTCGCCTTCGTCTACCTGGAAATCGATGTCTTGCAAGACAAGGAAATCTTCCTGGTATATACTTACTTTTTGATAATCAATTAACATATGGCTGATGGTTTAAGTACTATTTGATAGATAGATTAGTGCTTGTGCCAGTTGGGGTCGTGACGAACGACCAACTCTTGGGCCAGGTCTTCTATGCGAAGTCCTTTGCTCGACAACAGTACAATGAGGTGGTACAAGAAATCGGAACCCTCGTACACCATGCGGTCTTCGGTGCCGTTGGTGGCTTCAATCACCAGTTCCAACGCTTCTTCACCCACTTTCTGGGCCATACGGTTTAAACCGTCTCGGAACAGACTGGTTGTATAACTGCCTTCGGGCATCTCTTCGCGACGCTTGTCAATGAAATCTTGTAGCTCGGAGAGAAAGAGCAGGGGCGACTTATCGTTGCGCTCGCCCCAACAAGTGTCGGTGCCGAGGTGACAGGTGGGCCCGTCGGGACGAGCTTTCACCAAAAGGGCATCGTGGTCGCAGTCTTCGGCGATGCTCACCAAGTGAAGGTAATTACCTGATGTCTCACCTTTGGTCCATAACTGCTGCCGACTCCTGCTGTAGAAGGTTACAAGACCACTTTCAAGGGTCTTCTCCAGCGATGTCGCATTCATGTAGCCTAACATCAGCACATTCTTGGTGTCGGCATCTTGGACTATAGCGGGGACCAAACCGCCCATTTTCTCAAAATCTATGTTCATATTTTTCAATAATTCAAAATTCATATTTCAAAATCGCAATGTCAGAAAAACACCGTTCGTCACTTTTATATCCTTACCTCGATGCCTTCGTCACGCAAGTAGCGTTTCAGTTCCATGAGGTCAATCTCACCAAAATGAAAAACGCTGGCGGCCAAGGCCGCATCAGCCTTGCCTTTCACAAAGACATCGCGGAAATGCTGCATATTGCCAGCACCTCCACTGGCTATCACAGGGATGGGAAGCATGTCGCTTAGCATGGCCAAGGCGTCATTGGCATAACCCTGTTTCACCCCGTCGTGGTTCATGCTCGTGAACAGTATTTCACCGGCACCACGGT
This sequence comes from Prevotella sp., assembly GCA_017538105.1. GTDB lineage: Bacteria > Bacteroidota > Bacteroidia > Bacteroidales > Bacteroidaceae > Prevotella. The sequence continues at coordinate 90,126 of JAFYJN010000045.1, forward strand.
CAGCCACCTCTCGGGCCCAGTCGCTTAAAGTGCGTTCTACGCGTATACGACCACCGTTGACGTAGCAATGCCAACCATCGGCATCCTCGCGGGCATCGATGGCACAGACGCACACCTGCGACCCATAGCGAGCGGCGATTTCGTCGATGAGTTGAGGATGGCGAAGGGCAGCGCTGTTGACGCTTACCTTGTCAGCACCAGCATATAACAACCGATCGACATCGGACAACTCATTGATGCCGCCGCCGACAGTGAAAGGGATGTTCACTTCACGGGCAACACGGCTCACCAATTCGGTGAAAGTCTTACGCCCTTCATGCGACGCGGTGATGTCGAGATACACCAATTCGTCGGCTCCGCACTCGCTATACATCTTTCCCAGTTCCACCGGATCGCCGGCCTCGCGAAGTTGCACAAAATTTGTGCCCTTCACTGTTGTGCCGTCTTTCACGTCGAGACAGGGTATAATTCTTTTTGCAAGTCCCATGGTCACATCAGTTGGGTTAGGTCAATCTTGCCTTCGTAATAGGCCTTGCCGAAAACGACGGAGGGCACTTCGGCGCGTTCCAAAGCCAATATGTCATCATTGCTCGACACCCCACCGCTGGCTATCAGGTGTATGGTGGGGTATTTTCGCAGGATGTCGCGGTAGAGCGGTATGGAGGGACCGTTAAGCATTCCATCCCGTGAGATATCGGTGCAGAGTACATGGCGAACACCCTCACTGATATACCGGCCCAAAAAAGGAATGAGGTCTTCACTGCTCGATTCCATCCATCCGTTGATGGATATTTTTCCATCACGTACATCGGCACCGAGGATGATGCGGTCGGCACCGTAACGGTGGAGCCATCTAAGAAACAATTGGGGTGATTTCACGGCAATGGATCCAACGGTGACCATCGAGGCGCCTTGTTCAAAAGCTTGCTCGATGTCGGCATCAGTCTTGATGCCGCCTCCGAAATCCACCACTAATTGTGTGTTATCGGTGATGGCACGAAGCACACTGCCATTCACAATGTGGTGCGACTTGGCTCCGTCAAGGTCTACTACGTGTAGGCGACGGATACCTTGACGTTCAAACTCTTGGGCTATAACTACGGGGTCGTCGTGGTAAACGGTCTTTTGGCTGTAGTCGCCGAGGGTTAGCCTCACGCACTTGCCGTCAATCAGGTCTATGGCGGGTATCAATTCTATCATATCACAGGGGTGTTGGTTCCGTTGTGTACCATATCGAGGAAATTGCGGAGGATGAGTTCGCCTGCACTACCGCTTTTCTCGGGATGGTACTGCGTGGCATGGAAATTGTCGCGTTGTAGCGATGCGCTGTATGGATGGATATAGTTAGCCGTAGCGGTGGTCCATGTGCATACGGGCACATAATAACTGTGCACGAAATAGACATGAATGCCTTCTGCCAGTCCGTTGTATAAAGGCGATGAAAGGTCGTTCAGTCTATTCCACCCCATAGAGGGAATCTTGTCGGAATGTAAGCGCGGTATGAATCGTTTAACGTCGACATCAAAGATGCCTAAACAGTCGGTGTCGCCTTCTTCACTGTGACGGCATAACAGCTGCTGACCGATGCAAATGCCGAGAACGGGTTGACGAAGACTGCGTATCACCTCGTCAAGACCGTGGGCTCGAAGGTAGGTCATGGCACCCAGTGCTTCACCTTGACCGGGAAAAATCACACCATCGGCACTACGGAGGGCCGCAGCGTCGTCTGTGAGGATGGGTTCAACATCAAGTCGGCGCAGTGCGTTGAGCACAGAGCGTACATTGCCAGCATTATATTTCACAACCGCTATTTCCATGAATCGTCAGTTGAAAATGACCGTCTTGTTATTGTAAGTGAGTATCTTGCGCTCTATGTGCTTGGTAACGGCACGAGACAGCACAATCTTCTCTAGGTCGCGACCTTTTAGGACAAGACTCTCCGGCGTGTCTTTATGGGTGATGCGCACCACATCTTGCTCGATGATGGGGCCTGCATCCAGTTCCGATGTGACATAATGACTGGTGGCTCCCACAATCTTCACTCCTCGCTCCCACGCCTGATGGTAGGGGCGTGCTCCAATGAATGCAGGAAGGAACGAATGGTGGATGTTGATGATGTGGTGGGGGTATTGGGCTATCATGTCGTCGCTGATAATCTGCATGTAACGGGCCAATACGATAAATGTCACACGTTTCTCACGCAACAACTTAATCTCTGCGGCTTCCACCTCTGATTTGTTGGAGTGATCTTTGTTGATAGGCCATACGTAGAAAGGGATGTCGAACTGGTCACCGATAAAGCGTAGGTCTTCGTGGTTGCTCACGATACAAGGAATGTCCACCTTCCACTCTCCACTACGATAACGCGAGAGCAGGTCGTACAGACAGTGGCTCATCTTGCTCACGAAAATAGCCATACGGGGCTTTACGTCATTGAAATAGAGATTAAACGTCATCTCGAAACGCTTCGAGTACAGCATAGTGATACACTCCTGTATCTTGTCCCTGGGGATAAGAAAACCATCGAGTTCCCATTCTATGCGCATGAAGAAAATGCCATCCTGGCGGTCGACATGTTGGTCCAGATATACAATGTTTCCCTGATTGTCTGTAATGAATTTGGTAATCTCGCTGATGATGCCTTGCCGGTCGGGACAATGCAACAGTAAGATAGCGGTCGGGTTGTTGGCTGTCATTGACTCTTTCGTTTAACTCTTTCGGTTACGTGGGGTGACAAATCAGATTGCAAAGGTAAGTATTATTTTTATGATTGAGGACATAAATGATTCCAAATTTCTTATTCTTATTGTAAAATGAAAGAATTTTGTTAAATTAATTGCATAATTACAGAAAAAACAATATCTTTGCGGTAAGAAATGTATGAATAGTTCTAATCTTACTATGAATATGGCTAAATATAATATTACTGAAAAAAAAGAGAAAAAAGCGGCTTACAGAAGTCTGGTTAGTCCTAAATTCATGGATGAACTGAAAGAGAAGATATTGGGCATTATTCTCATTCAGAAGAAATATAAAGACAAGGGATATTCCGCAAAACAACTGGCTGAGGATCTTGGTACGAACACGAGGTATATATCGGCTGTGGTAAATGTGAAGTTCCATATGAACTATACCTCATTTGTTAATAAATACAGAATCGAGGAAGCTATGGCGCTGTTGGTCGACAAACGATACCAAGACCTTAATATGGAAGATGTCAGCGATATGGTGGGATTCTCAAACAGACAGTCTTTTTATGCCGCATTCTACAAATTCAACGGGGTTACTCCACGACAATACAAAATGAACCACCTCGAACAGCACCCTTTGTTCAAAGAAAATAAGAAAAAAACACGCGCCAAACAAAATCATTAAGTATCTGTGCAACTAGATACGTCAAAAAAATACAAATTCATGCCAGAACTGCCGTTTTCCTATGTCGACGAACGATTCGCCGATATACAGATGCTTCGCTATAAACTGAAAGGGTTCCACTCGCTCAGCCTACGCCAGAAACTGTTGGTTTATTATCTTTCACAGGCAACGTTATTCGGACGTGACATCACTTTCGACCAATATGGTAAATACAATTTGGTCATCAGGAAAACGCTCGAGGCTGTTTATATGAATAAAAAGGGAAAAGACCTGTCAGAGCAATTTCAGCAACTCACAATATACCTCAAGAGACTATGGTTTTCCAATGGCATTCATCATCATTATGGGTGCATGAAATTCACGCCGGGCTTTTCTCCTGAATATCTTTTGCGGGAAATGGAGGAGGTAGATGCCAAGACTCTCCCCCTAGGCCAAGGGCAGACCGTGAGGCAACTCTTTGACGAAATTCAGCCCGTGATTTTCGATCCGGATATTCTTGCCAAACGGGTAAACAAGGAACATGGGGTAGACTTGATTCTTACATCGGCTTGCCATTTCTATGAAGGTGTAACTCAACAAGAGGTGGAAGCGTTTTACCGGGAGAAAAAGAGATTGGGAAACTCTGAACAACCATCCTGGGGACTCAACTCTACGTTGGTGAAGGAATATGGCGTTGTCAAGGAGTTGACGTGGAAAGTCGATGGTAAATATGGTGATGCTATACAGCATATCATCACTTGGTTGGAAAAAGCGATTGAAGTGGCAGAAAATGAGCAGCAAAAAAATATCATTAACAAACTGGTTCAGTACTATACGACAGGTGATTTGCACGATTTCGATGACTATTCCATCGAATGGGTGAAAGATAAGGAAAGCCACATCGACTTTATCAACGGATTCATTGAGGTCTATGGCGACCCATTGGCGCTGAAAGGAACATGGGAAGGTATCGTGGAATATGTGGATGACATCGCGACACTACGGACAAAAACCATTAGTGAGAATGCTCAGTGGTTTGAAGACAATTCCCCTGTCGACCCGAGGTTCAAGAAAAAATGTGTCAAAGGGGTGTCGGCAACAGTAATATGCGCTGCCATGCTTGGTGGTGAGGAATATCCTGCATCTGCCATCGGCATCAACCTCCCCAACGCGGAATGGATACGTGAACGATATGGAAGCAAGAGTGTAACGATAGGCAATCTTACCGAGGCGTATAACCAAGCGGCAAAAGGGAGCGGATTGCGGCAGGAATTTGTGATTGACGAGAAAACGATGGAAATGCTCGATATGTATGATGATTCATGCAATGACTTGCATACGGATCTCCATGAGTGTTTAGGACATGGCAGTGGTCAGCTGTTGCCAGATACCAATCCCGATGCGTTGAAGGAATATTCCAGTACCATTGAAGAGGCTCGCGCTGATCTCTTCGCACTTTATTATATAGCTGATGAAAAACTGGTTCAACTGAACTTGCTGCCAAATAACACGGCTTATCAAGCGCAATACTATTCCTATATGCTCAACGGGTTGATGACGCAACTAACACGCATATCTCCAGGGCGTGATATTGAGGAGGCTCATATGCGCAATAGGGCGCTCATCGCCTATTGGACTTTGCAGCATTCCAATGGCAACGTGGAATGGGTCAGGAAAGACGGCAAGACTTATGTGAAAATTCACGATTATGGCAAACTGAGGGCGACATTTGCATTACTACTCAAGGAGATACAGCGTATAAAAAGTGAAGGAGATTACGAAAAGGCTCGTCTGCTAGTGGAAACTTATGCAGTGAAGGTGGACAAAACACTACATGATGAGGTGATACAACGCTTCGAAAAATTGAACCTCGCTCCTTATAAGGGGTTCATCAACCCTGTGCTCACTCCTGTTGTTGACAGCGCGGGTGAAATCGTTGATGTGCAAGTAGACTATACAGAGAAATATGACGAACAAATGCTTAGATATTCACGAGAATATGGAACGCTCTGAAAACAATGATGCCAAATCGACGGCCAACGAGATTAGACAACAGTTCCGGTTACTTATGAACGGGGTTGCTTCGCAGTCAATGCGTGACAAGGGGACGGCTTATCATGTCAACTGGGGTATACAACTGCCCCAACTCATCTCTTTGGCGGCAGAATATGAGAAAAACGCCGAATTGGCTGTTATGCTATGGAAAGACAATGTGAGGGAGTCGAAAATCATGGCTACTTTGCTCATGCCGCATGAGGAAATGAAACCCGACATGATGGACCTTTGGATGCAACAGATACCTAACTGGGAGATGGCGGAGATGTCGGTCATCAATTTGTTCCAATACGCAGAGTCGGCACCGCATTTTGCATACAAGTGGATGGCTTCCCAAGAAGAATTGCAGCAGTATGTGGGATTCCTGCTGATAGGAAGGTTGTTCATGCAACAGCGGGAACCAGACGGCAGGGGGGTGCAAGAGTTCATTGACCAGGCCCTCGTTGCATTGCAGGGGACTTCACTTCCTCTGAGAAAAGCGGCTTTGACAGCGGTGAACAGATTTTCCGAACTGGGCGAGACATATCGGAAAATCGCTGAAAAGGCAATGCTTTCCATCGGACTACAGCTATTCTGACATCACCAGAATAGTGTCCATAGGCGACATTTCTTCTATTTTAGACTTTTTTTACAAAATCTACTTCATTTATGTCAGCATTTCGTCGTATCTTTGTACGGATTTGTGAAATTTACCTTCATGGATGACAGTATAAAGTCAAAGGCGGCAAAGATTCTTGCCGATTTCCTCGTGGAAAACGGAAAAAGAAAAACCCCTGAACGGTTCGCTATCCTCAACTCGGTATATTCCATGCGAGGACATTTCTCTCTGGAGGAATTGAGTGAGGAGATGGAAACAAACAATTTCAGGGTCAGTAAGGCTACGCTATACAACACAATGAACCTCTTGCTTGCTGTCAGGTTGGTGGTAAAACATAATATCGACAACGTCACCAAATACGAGGCGACATTTATCAATGGCAACCATTGCCATCAAATATGCACCAACTGCGGAAAAGTGACAGAGGTGAACACTATGGCCATAACGACGACTTTAATGGGCATGAAACTGAAACGATTCCACCAGGAGGGCTTCACACTCTATTTCTATGGGTTGTGCAGCTCGTGCCAGACAAAATTTAAAAGAAAATTAGCAAAGAAATTGGCAAAACAAAACAAATAACCAATTATCACCCCTCAACCAACTATAGTCTTTATGACAATTTTAAACATCTAAATGAATATAAAAATGAACAAAGGAAAAGTTGATGTCCTGCTAGGCCTGCAATGGGGCGATGAAGGCAAAGGTAAAGTCGTAGATGTGCTTACGCCGAACTATAATGTGGTGGCTCGGTTCCAAGGGGGACCCAACGCAGGGCATACGCTCGAATTTGAAGGCCAGAAATATGTCTTGAGAAGCATACCGTCAGGAATCTTCCAAGGTGATAAGGTAAATGTCATTGGGAATGGAGTGGTGCTGGCTCCCGACCTGTTCATGGATGAGGCA
>JAFYJN010000046.1 GCA_017538105.1 Prevotella sp.
CAACGACCCCGAGATTACAAATCACGTGCTCTGGCCAACTGAGCTAAAGAGGCGGGTGGGCAAGCTACTTACATCGCGCCGCTACAACCAACTACCTTTGCTACGTTCCCGTCCTGGAGGATTCGAAGGGAGCTGGCCGTGCAAGACTTGCCCGTTTTAAAATAGCGGATGCAAAGGTACACAAAAAGATGGATTGAACACCTAAAAGAGGACAGGAAAATTAGGCATTTAACGTATTTTTAGATTTCACTTTTTACGTTTACTCCGTTTGGCATATATCCAGAGGGCGATGGCAAGAATAAGGATAATAGCGGAGAAGACCAACTGCCTCTGATTGTTTTCGAGCTTGAAGAAGAAATAAAGCTGTCCTATATTGAGGATGATAAGGGCCAGTGCCCCCAGGAACGTAACGGATGCACCATAAAGCATCGCCTTGCCAGACTTGCGTAACTCTTCGTCGCTGGCATAGGCCCAAAACAGTCTTAACATAGGGATGATGGCGAGGACAGAGGTGACGATGACCAAGATATTCCATCGTTTGTCATACTCCTCGCGTTGTTGTTGCTGTTCTTCTATTTTTTGTATCTCACCCTGCATCTTATCATATAGTTTGCGGCTGTCTTCATCGAGATATTGCAGGTATATGTCCTCTAGGTTCTCGCCGGTCACTACGCTATCAGAAGGAGCCATAGCGACAGAGGGGTTAGTAGCCTTGACGGAAAAAACCGAGATGCCGAGGACAAGGGAGAAAAAGAATAAAAGAGTATATTTTCGAGCCATCACATTTAGCGTATAAAGGTTAACCAGTTGGTAGTAAAGGGGATTTGTATGAGCGGGTGGAGATATTCCACTTTATTGTCATCTGAGCGATACCACGCGTAGTTCCACCCCCGTCCCATGTCAAGGTAGATGGCATTGGTGACATGCTGTTGTTCAAGCAGAGAGATAAACCGTTCAAGAGTGATGACGTTCTTGCTCTCTATGATGCACAGTCGATGGTCTTTCTCGCAAAGCGCCCGATATTGTGTTTTATTTTTTCGCATTCGTTCCCACATCGGCTGCGTCTTGCCATCGAGGATGAGAAGATGTTGACAAAACGCCATGCCCCCCTTGTCAGCCACAGGGTGAAGATCGATGGGTTTCTTGGCAAAGCGCCACGAACCCTGATACCACATGAACGCCCCCGTATTTGCCTTGCATGTGTAACCCTTATACCACTGTCCACTGGAAACGTGTGGATCGGCGATGTTGGAGTGTTTGAATTCGAGCAACAGTTCACCCGTGAAAGCTGCCTCACAGCAGAAGATGACTTTGCTGTCGGATTCTGGCTTGGGCATGGTTTTGCATACCAAGTCGATGGAGGTGAAGTTCGGGAAGAAGATGAGGAGTTTGTCTGTTGTGATGAGTTCGACTGGAGAGGTAGACTCCGAGGTAGTAGATGAAGGCATTGAAACCGGAGATGAGGACTGAGAGGCGGCCTCCAGTAGTACAAATGCCGAGTCGACGGCATCCATGGGCATTTGTTGTTTTTTTGCGGTGGATGGCTGGCACGACGTGACGAGGAGACAGCACAAGAGGATGAGAGCCCCTATCCACCCCCCTCCTAAAGATGGGGTGACGTAGCGGTAAAATTGGTGGGATGATAGGGGTAGACTATTCATGAGGGGTGAGAGGGGTGAGAGGGGTGAGAGGGGTGAGAGAAGTGGAGGTGGGGTGAGCTGAGGTTGCCTTCGACGGCAACATATAGAACGAGAAGTGAGGGTTGAGGAATTAGAGGTTAAATGGTGAAGGGAGAATCAAGTTCTGCGAAAGAGGGGTGTTTTGTGTCTTTGGTGGAGAGGATGACACTCTCTTTGGGCAGTTTCCATTCTATGTTCAGTTGTGGGTCATCCCATGCTATGGCTCCTTCCGCCTCAGGATGGTAGAAATTGTCGCATTTATATTGAAAGAGCGCTTCCTCGCTAAGCACACTGAAACCATGGGCGAAACCACGAGGTATGAACAGTTGGAGCTTGTTTTCTTCAGACAACTCCACTGCTACCCATTTTCCGTAGGTAGGCGAGCCCTTTCGAATGTCGACAGCCACATCGAGCACCCTACCCTGGATGACACGCACCAGTTTACTCTGAGCATAAGGTGGTTTTTGGAAATGCAATCCACGCAACACGCCATAAGAAGACTTGCTCTCATTGTCTTGTACGAAACGCACTTCCCCAATTTCTTTCTCGAAGTTACGTTTGGAATAGGATTCGAAGAAATAGCCTCTACTATCGCCGAAGATGCGCGGTTTGATAATGAAGAGGCCTTCTATGTCTGTTTTGATGATTTCCATTTTTATAAGGAGTGAAAGAGTTAAGGGATGGATGGGTGATTATGCGAGCGTGGATTGATACCATTGGAAGAGTTTTTCAACACCCTCTTCAATTTCCACTTTGTGGGTCCATCCCAGTCTGTGGAGTTTGGTCACATCAATGAGTTTGCGCGGTGTGCCATCCGGTTTTGTGGCATCGAATTCCAGTTGTCCTTTGAAGCCAACCGCCTTGACAACCAGTTCAGCCAGTTCGCGAATTGTCAGCTCCTTTCCCGTCCCCACATTGATGTGGCAGTTTCGTATCTCTCCTAGGCTGGGGATCGCCCCACCCCGTCCTTCGGAATGGTTACGGTCGACAGTACCATCCGCTTTTGTACCATAATGAACAGAAGAATACTTCTCAATTCCAATAACATCGCTGAAATCGACGTTGAGCAGTACATGAACGCTGGCATCGGCCATGTCCTCACTCCAGAGAAACTCTCGCAGCGGAGTTCCTGTTCCCCACAGCACAACGCGGTTGTCGTGAATGCCATACTTTGCCAGAACATCGAGGATAATCGCTTCAGAAGCCGAGCCGTCGACGCCTTCCACCGGCCGGGTGTCAATATCCTTTCTGATCGCCTTCCAGTCGCCATCGTGTATGAGTTTGGCGAGATACACCTTTCTCATCATGGCCGGCATGACATGACTGTTCTCCAGATGGAAGTTATCATTCGGTCCATACAGGTTTGTCGGCATCACCGCGATATAGTTCGTGCCATATTGCAAGTTGTAGCTCTCGCACATTTTCAGCCCCGCAATTTTTGCGATGGCATATTCCTCGTTGGAATATTCGAGTGGCGATGTAAGCAACTGGTCTTCCGTCATCGGTTGTGGCGCATTTTTTGGATAAATGCATGTGGAACCGAGGAAGAGCAGTTTTTTCACCCCATGGCGATAGGCCTCACCGATGACATTACACTGTATGAGCATGTTCTGCATGATGAAGTCGGCCCGATAAAGTGAGTTGGCCATGATACCGCCGACAAACGCCGCGGCGAGGACCACCCCCTTCGGCTGTTCCTCATCGAAGAACCGTTTCACCGCCTGCTGGTCAGTAAGGTCGAGTTCACTGTGTGACCGTCCAACGAGATTTGTATATCCCCGTTGTTTGAGGTTGTTCCAGATAGCCGATCCCACCAATCCTCGGTGACCCGCCACATATATCTTATCGATTTTTTCCAGCGTCATAGCCATCCTAGTCATCGAGTTGAGCCTTGAGGTGGATTTTCTTGACGAATTTCATGTCATGTTCCACCATGATACGCACCAGTTCCTTGAACGACGTTTTTGTGGGGTTCCATCCCAGTATTCCCTTTGCCTTGGAGGGATCGCCCAATAATTGATCCACTTCAGCTGGACGGAAATATTTCGGGTCGACCTCAACAAGCGCCTTTCCCGTCGCCTTGTCATATCCTTTTTCATCAACTCCTTCACCTTTCCATTCCAGTTCGATGCCCACCTCATGGAAAGCCAACGAAGCAAATTCGCGTACTGTGTGGTATTCACCCGTTGCGATGACGAAGTCGTCAGGTTCCGGTTGTTGCAGTATGAGCCACATACACTCCACATAGTCGCGAGCGTATCCCCAGTCACGCAACGAATTCAGGTTTCCCAAATACAGTTTGTCTTGGAAGCCTTGGGCTATACGTGCCGCCGCAAGTGTTATTTTGCGTGTGACGAACGTCTCACCGCGCCGTTCACTCTCATGGTTGAAAAGTATGCCATTGCAGCAATACATTCCATAAGACTCACGATAGTTCTTGATAATCCAGTAACCATAGAGTTTCGCCACGCCGTATGGTGAGCGCGGATAGAACGGTGTTGTTTCTTTCTGTGGCACCTCCTGAACCAAACCGAACAGTTCAGATGTCGAAGCTTGGTAGATACGACATTGCTTTTCCAGTCTACATATTCGCACCGCTTCCAGCAGTCGGAGAACACCCACAGCATCAGTGTCAGCCGTATATTCCGGCACGTCGAACGACACCTTCACATGGCTTTGTGCCGCCAAATTGTATATCTCCGTAGGTTTCGTCTCGCCGATGATACGGATGAGCGATGACGAGTCGGTCATGTCTGCCCAATGAAGATTGACGAGACGCTTCTGTTTCATGTCTCTCACCCATTCATCGAGGTAGAGATGTTCTATACGGCCGGTATTGAATGATGATGATCTGCGGAGCAGACCGTGAACTTCATATCCTTTTTCGATAAGGAATTCGGCAAGGAAGGAACCATCCTGTCCTGTGATACCGGTAATCAATGCTACTTTGTTCATATTGTAAGTTGATGAGTTTTTGAGTTTAGGAGTTTAGGATTCGCCGGAGAATTGTTTAATGCGCTGCTCTTCAGATAGTTTACAGATGAGGAGCGTACCATTGTTTTCTGCGACGATATATCCGTCGAGCCCTTGCACCACCACCTTTTTCATGCCTGTGACATGGATAATAGAGTTGTTCGTGTCGAAGGTGGCAATGTCTTGGCCAATTTTACCGTTTCCATACATGTCTTTAGGTGTCTGCACGAGCAGCGATCCCCATGTGCCTAAATCGCTCCATCCGAAATCGGCTGGACACACGAAGATCTCTTCCGCCTTTTCCATGATGGCATAATCAATGGAAATACTTTCACATTCCGGATATCGTTGGTTGATGACCTCCTGTTCCTGCGGTGTTCCATACACATCAGTAAGGCTTTCAAACTGTTTGTTGAGTGCCGGTTTATAAATACGGAACGCATTGACGATTGTGCTGACGCTCCAGATGAAGATACCCGCGTTCCAGAAGAAATTCTTCTGTTTGATATACTGTTGTGCCGTTTCAAGATCGGGTTTTTCCCTGAACTTGTCGACACGGAATATTTCCTTGTTTCTCGGTGAGTTGGCCGTGAGGTCAGCCTGAATATATCCATATCCCGTCTCCGGCCTTGTCGGTTTCATACCCAACGTGACAATGGCATCCGTCTCGCTCGTAAATTTCAGACATTGTTTGATGACCCTTCTAAATTCATCGATATTGGTGACAATATGATCACTCGGAGTCACCACGATATTCGCTTTGGGATCTTTTGTTTTTATTCGCCAGCTGACATATGCTATACATGGGGCCGTATTACGCCGACACGGTTCACAAAGGATATTCCCGACAGGCATTTCCGGCAGTTGCCTGGAGCAGATATCACGATACGCCTGGTTGGTGACAATCCACACATTCTCAGGAGGACAGATGCCCTTAAAACGGTCGAATGTAAGTTGCAACAACGACCTTCCCACGCCCAACACATCGATGAATTGCTTGGGCATTTCTTGTGTGCTCATGGGCCAGAACCTGCTGCCCACTCCACCGGCCATGATCACAAGATGTTGATTTTTGTTAGCCATACGATGGATATGTAATGAATATTTTGTGCAAAGTTACGTAAAAACGAGAGCAGAACAAAATAAACTCGTTGTTTTTTTATGCCGAGATGGAATAACTCGATTTTTTCCATTATCTTTGCAGTGCGATGAGGTAATGAAGGAGGATTTCTTTATTTCGTTATGGACTTTTTGAATCATTTTTTTTCAGAACTGAGTGGTATACTCTGGGGATGGCCAATGATCATTTTGTTGTTGGGCACCCACCTGTTTCTCACCATCCGTCTGCGTTTTCCCCAACGGAAGATGTTAACAGCCATCAAGCTGTCTATCAAACGAGACAAAGGAGCTGAAGGTGACGTGTCACAGTTTGCCGCTCTTGCCACAGCCTTGGCAGCAACCATAGGTACCGGCAACATCATCGGCGTGGCGACGGCCATATCGTTGGGGGGTCCCGGAGCCGTTCTATGGTGCTGGCTTACCGGTGTTTTCGGCATCTCCACTAAATATGCGGAGGGCTTGCTTTCCATCAAATATCGAGTAAAGACAAGTGACGGCAAAATGTTGGGAGGTCCGATGTACGCCTTGGAGCGCGGCTTGGGATGGAAATGGCTGGCCGTGCTCTTCGCAATATTCACCGCTTTGGCCTCCTTCGGCATCGGCAACACCGTTCAGGCCAACGCCATCGCTACCATTGCCCACGACACCTACGACATTTCGCCTTACGTTAGTGGCATCGTGGTGTGCGGTCTGACCGCCACCGTAGTGTTGGGTGGCGTCAGAAGCATCGCCAGGGTATGTAGCCGTCTTGTTCCATTCATGGCCTTTTTCTATGTGCTTGGATGTATTTACATCCTTGTGATGAACAATGCTTTTTTGTGGCCCGCCTTACGGCTCATCGTGGAGTCAGCGTTCAGTCCTCAAGCAGCTGGTGGAGGCTTTGTGGGTACCACCGTGATGATGGCCGCCCGTTTCGGCATCGCCCGTGGTCTGTTTTCGAACGAATCGGGCTTGGGTAGCGCCCCCATTGTGGCCGCAGCCGCCCAGACACGCAACCCCGTACGTCAGGCCTTGGTGTCGAGCACCGGCACATTTTGGGACACGGTGGTAATCTGTGCCTTGACAGGATTGGTCATTGTGAGCAGTATAATCGCTCACCCCGACATCTCCTACGCAGATGGCGCCGCACTGACCAAAGCCGCCTTTAGCAAGATACCTTATGTGGGTGCTCCATTGTTGAGTTTCGGTCTGCTTACTTTTGCTTTCAGCACTATTTTGGGTTGGTGTTACTATGGTGAGCGTGCCGTGGAATACCTGAAAGGCAAGCGCTGGACACAAGTGTACCGCTTGGTATATATCATCGCGGTGTTTATCGGCAGCGTGATGAACCTCGGAGTGGTGTGGAACATGGCCGACTGTATGAACGCGCTGATGGCAATACCCAACCTCATATCGTTGTTGCTGCTAAGTAGTGTGCTGGTTAAGGAAACGCGGAAATATTTGTGGGAAGGGAGATTGGATGAAGGGGAGAGCCCCCCTGCTCCATCCGAGGATTGAGAGAGAAGGAGTGAAGAAAGGCAATAAAAAAAGAACCTGCGTATTCCATGGTTGTTATCCTTTTGGAATTCGCAGGAGAGCGGTAGTTTCGATACTTACTTTTTTAAACAATCTTACGCGTGTTCACGCCTTTACCATTTTTAATGCAACTATTACTATTCTTACCTATTGAAAAAATGCTTATCTCTATATCTCAGTTTACTTTTGACGGTGCAAAGGTACACATGAACCATACATCCATTGCAAAAAATCAAGCATCAAACCGTAAAAATATCGAGCAATCGTTTGCATAACCAGATGAAAATATCTATTTTTGCAATTGTTATTAAGGTAAAATCCGATAGCACGAATCGAATGCCTATCAACTGTAGAGAGAAATTTGACCTAAACAAAAGTAAGGAGTCTAAACACTATTGAATATGAGAACATTATTATTTAGTATAACGCTTGCCATCCTATCCTTGGCTTGCCAGTCATCACAATCACAAAACACCAGTACTATGGATACATTCAAAACCCAAACGGGCAAGGAAGTGACTTTCCATCCCATCAAACACGCAAGCATGGCCATCACATTTGATGGTCGCGAGATTCAAGTAGACCCCGTCATCGATGCCGTAAAACCTACGACGGACTATGCGCAGTGGCCGAAGGCCGATTTCATTCTCATCACCCACGAACATTTCGACCATTTGGACAAGAAAGCCGTGGAGCAGCTGTCAAAGAACGGCACGGTGGTGTTGACAAACAAAAACAGTGCGGCAATTCTAGGCCATGGCGAGGTGATGGCGAACGGAGACAGTCTGCGCTTGGCCAACGACATCATGCTATGGGCCGTGCCCGCCTACAACACATCAGAAGGACATCTGCAGTTCCACCCGAAAGGTCGTGACAATGGTTTTATCCTCGAACTCGACGGTCTAAGAATCTATATCGCCGGCGACACCGAGGATATAGAAGAGATGGCTGACGTGAAGGATATCGACATCGCTTTCCTACCCTGCAACCAACCCTTCACGATGCTACCCGAACAGATGCGCCACGCCGTCGAAATGGTGAAACCGAAGGTTTTGTATCCCTATCACTTTGGCGAGACCTCTGAAGAAGCCATGATCAAGGCGATGGAGGGTTTGGACATTGACGTGAGAATCAGGAATTTTCAATGAGTTATTGAAAGGAGTAGAAAGGAAGATAAAATGGACGACACCTTGCTTCGAGGTGTCGTCCATTTTATCTTCCTGATTCATAATGATATTCTTCTTCTCTAAATCTTGATGTAGATTTTCTTTTTAAATAGAGGGTATCCAACCAGTCCACAGATAAGGACATGGGCAAGCGCAAAAAATAAGGATGTCCAATAGGTGTTGGGCACAACTGCATGGATGCCATTGTACAATGCTTCGCTAATGCCGAAGCGTCCAAAGAGGATGGCCATGACTTCGCTGAACACATATAGGAAGAGAGGATTGACGCCAAAGACGAGGAACGGTGTTGTCCACCGTTTTTTACCCTTGATGTCGATGACGAACATGAGCAGTCCCTGCAACGATGCCGCCAGTCCACAAGTCATGAGCACAAAGGAAGGACTCCATATGCTCTTGTTGAGTGGAAGTCCATATTGAAGCAGATAACCCGCAAAAATCATCGTAGCCCCTGCAATCATGAAACGGAGCACCTTGTCGGCTGTCTCTTTCGTTTCCATCATCAGTTTTGCACAGAAGAAACCGATGAGTGTATGGGCTATGGCCGGCAGCGTACCCAGCAGGCCCTCAGGATCCACCGCTGTATGGTATAGGTGGTTCTCGCCCAAGATGGCGCGGTCGATTGACACCGCGATGTTCGATGCATCCTCAGCGTAGCCGTTTCCAACCAATAGGATTACCGCATAGGCAGCAAGAATACCGATGATGGCAGGCACCAAGAAGCGATGTTTCATGAGCAATGCCAAGAATGACACCACGCAATAACACAGGGCAATGCGTTGGAGCACCGCCATGAGGCGCAGATGCGAAAGAGAAGCATCGCCCCACACCGCCGAACCGAGCCAATTGATGGCCAGTCCTATGGCGAAGATGATTACCGTACGTTTAATAATTTTCCTCACTACTTGTGCCGACAATTGGAAATTGAATTTCCGTAACGACAAATAGGTGGAGATTCCCATAATGAAGAGGAAAAAAGGAAAGACGAGGTCGCACGGAGTCATGCCATTCCAATGAGAATGTTTCAATGGCGCAAAGGTGTCTCCTTGTCCCGCGTTGACCAGAATCATTCCAGCCACGGTGATACCTCGTAGTACATCGAGAGAGATGAGTCGTTGCTGTTTTGCCATGAGGATTAGGGTATTTTGGAGATTATTTATCGATTCAGATTATACATATTGGATTGATGACACAGAACACTTTTCTATTGTTCCACAACTTGCACGTTTGAGTCGCCAGGTCGGAAGAGGAGTCCTGTACATGAAGTAGCGTCAACTTTATAAGGAGTCCACTCCAGTTTGTCCCATTCTATACGGTCAGTGGACTGCGCAACAGGCACATGCGGTATGAGCGAGCCATCGCGCACGAGGATAACGCACGGAATCTTTCCCGCCACAATGGTACGGTAACCACCCGCATAGACCTCACCCGTTTGGTAATCAATCCATTTTCCCTCGGGCAGATAGACTGTCCGTTCGTTGCCCGACTCCATGAGCGGTGCCACGAGGATTTGCGAGCCGAACATATATTGGTCTTCACAATACCATGCTCCTTGGTCGTTTGGGAACTCCACGAACATAGCCCGTACCATGGGAAGTCCACGGTTGGAACAATCCTTTGCCTGTGCGTAAACATACGGCATGAGGCGGTATTTCATCTCCGCGCTCTCTCGGAAAGCCTCAGTGAACGACTCGCTGATGAGCCATGGTTCGGTAGGTGGTGCTCCATGTGCCCGCGTATGTGAAGACAGAAATCCAAAGGGTAGCCACCGTCGATAGATATCCTCAGGAGATGCCGTGACGAATCCGCCCATGTCGTGGCTCCAGAACGAGAAACCCGACAGTCCGAATGAGAGTCCGCCACGCAGGTCACCCATCATACCCGTATTGTTCGTCGCCGCGTCGCCACCCCAGTGCAAGGGATATCGTTGCGACCCGGCCCATGCTGAACGAGCCCAGATGACCCCTTCACCATTGTTCGTTTGGTTAACGATTTCCCACAGCGCCTTATTATAACGCAGAGGGTAAAGGTTGTGCTCATAGAAACCCGTCTTCCCTGAAGCATACAGGCCATTTAGTGGTGCCGCTTCGCCGAAGTCGCATTTGATAGCCCCCACGCCCTGTCGAAGCAATCCCGCAATTTTGTCTTGGTACCAACTAACCGTTGCTGGGTTAGACAAGTCGAGCACCACATCCTCGTATGGCATCCCGCCCATGGCGTTTTTCACATGCAAGCCCTTTTGCACCAATTCAGAGAAATAGCGGTTCTTCGGTGTGAAATACGGCAGTTGCCAGAGGCACACATGGAATCCGTCGCGTTTCATCTGCGACAGCATGGCTGTGGGATTTTCGAAACGGTCTTTGGCAAATTGATAGTCGCACTGCCAGTCAACACCGAACCATCCCGTATCAAAATGTATCACATCACACGGTATTTTGTGTGACCGCAACTGTGAAGCTACCTCCATTCCCTCTTTTTGAGAGAAATAAGTAATACGACTCATCCATGTGCCGAAGGTCCATAGTGGCAGCATCGGACTTTTTCCCGTGATGTCGGTATATGCATTGAGTATTTCTTTCGGTTCTCCAAAGAATATGAAAAAGTCCATCGTCTCATCACCCATGAAAAGGCGGTCGGCCCCGATATACGATGCACCGAAATCTGCCGTCACCGGGGCACTGGTGTGCATGAACATGCCATACCCACGGTTGCTGAAGAAGAACGGAATGGGTTTGTACATGCCATCCGTTTCCGGTCCCTGTGGGTCGGTTACAAAGAGATGGACTTTCTGTCCCACCTTGTTGAGTGCAGTAAATGATTCGCCGCAACCATAGATTCGTTCTCCTGGTGAAAGCAGGAACACAGGGTTAATACTCCGTGAGTTATCCGCTCCCCTTTTTATAAAACTAAAGGGAATGAGTTTCACCTGCGTCGAGTCGTTGTCGATGAGAGCCCGTGTCTGTGTGAGGATTTTTCCTTTCTTGTCTTTCAAGATGATACGCCAAGGATACTTTTGTATCTCCACCACGCCGAAGTCACTTTCATATCGTATGACTTTGCCATTATCCGTCCCTCGCCATGAATTATCCGTTGACGGCACCTTCGCCAGCATCGGGTCTGTAGCATCCTCGTTTAGTGGAACGATGGGTGTGGTGAGCATGGTGATGCGCACCGTTCGTGGCGACACAAAGCGCACCTGCATACGCAGGTTCGGGTCATTGTCGTATGCCGCGTCGGGGAAATCGAGCATCTGCAGCCGTTGTGGCCAATATCCATTGAGGTTGAATGCCTGTCGGGGAGCCAGACGATAGCGTTTCCAATTGACGAATCCCTCACCTGTTGCCGTATTGAATGAGGCAAGGCTATCTGCGAAGAAATAGGTATTGGAAAGGTCATTGAAATCCGCAGACATATCCTTAGGTTGGGCTTGGAGATACTGAATGCCCCCATTGGTTTGTATTTGCGCATAGCTGGTGAAGGATAGTGCGCAGGCGATGGTGAGAAATAGTTGTTTTTTCATTGTTTGGGGAAGGAAAGGTGTTATTGGGATTATTCTGCCGCCAATGAGATTTGTGCATCTTGGAGTCCTACGGCACGAGCTTTTAGGGAAATGGTTCCCGGTAGTTTTTTGGCTTTGAGGACAACTAGGCATTTGCCGTTGAATGCGTGGCGTTTGTTGTCCTGGAAACGTTCGAGAGAAGTCTGCAGTCCATTGTCAACGCCCGCAATGGTAGCCGCTCCGTCAAGGTAGAAAAACACTTGATTGTCCGCAAGGGGGCAAAGGTTGTTGTCGGCATCGAGCACCTCAACCATGACGAAAGCGAGGCTTCGTCCATCAGCTGCGATAATCGTACGGTCAGGTGTCAAACGCAGGTGGTGTGGTTGTCCCGCTGTTCGTATGGCCTGTTCGCCCACTATCATACCATTTTTTCGTGCCACCACTCTCACCTCACCCGGTTGGAAGGACACGCGCCAAGTGACATGGTAGGCCTCCTTCTGTTCCCCTCTCAAGGAAGAGAAACCCTTGATGCGAGTGCCTTGGCTAACGCCGTTGATGAAGAGTTCCACCTCGTCGGCATGATTGTAGTAGCACCAAAGGTCGATGGTGTCGCCAGGCAAGTGGTTCCAGTGTGGGAATAGGTGGAGCACCTGTTTGTCCGTCCATTCACTTTGGTACATATAATATGTATCCTTTGGAAAACCTGCGAGGTCGATGATTCCGAAATAGCTGCTACGTGCCGGATATTGGTATGGCGTGGGTTCGCCGATGTAGTCGAATCCCGTCCAGATGAACTGTCCACATACAAAATCGTTATGTTTCACCACGTCCCATGTCTCCTCATGTGTGCTGCTCCATGACGCGTGCATATTGTCGTAGGCGCTGCATGAAAAAGAAGGGTCGGTATAAGGAAGCCACCACTCTTCAGGTGCTTTATAGACCGAATCACTCGGCATCTTGTAGAATCCACGTGTCTGTAGGGCCGACACACTCTCCGAGAAAATGAATGGTTTGTTCGGGAAGTTTTTTGGCACATCCTTCACCCATTGGTGGTGGTAGTTGAATCCGATGATATCGATAGCCCCACTCTTGAACAAATGATTATTGGGATCGGGTTCGTTACATCCAGCCGTGATGGGACGAGTGGCATCGTAACGTTTGACTATCTCCGCCAAATGCTGTGTAAGCAGCGAATTGACACTCATCTCGCCCTCCTTTGCCAATGTCGACGCGTCATGACCCGCGTTGAGAATGAGGTTTGCTTGTTCGAGTGTCAGTGTGTCCGCTTCCGCCGACGACCACTGTTCGAGCACCTCGTTGCCGATGCTCCACATAAGAATGGACGGGTGGTTACGATCACGTAGGATGAGGTCGGTGAGGTCGCGTTCATGCCACTCATCGAAGAAACGGGCGTAGTCGTTTTGTGTTTTCTTTCGCCTCCACATGTCGAACGACTCATCCATGACGATGAAGCCCATGGTATCGCACATGTTAAGCAGTTCCGGTGCCGGTGGGTTGTGCGAGCATCGTATGGCATTGACGCCCATGTCGCGTAGGATGATGAGCTTACGATGTATGGCATCCTCATGGATGGCCGCTCCAAGACAACCGAGGTCATGGTGTTCACACACACCATTAATTTTGAAGTTTTCACCATTGAGCCAGAATCCCGTTTTCGGGTCGAAGTGGAAGGAGCGAAAGCCCGTTGTTGTCGTCACTTCGTCGACCACCTCTCCAGCGTTGATGATTTGTGTCTTCACTGTGTAGATCTTCGGTGAAGAAATAGACCAAATCAATGGTTTTCTGATTTTCAGCTGTGCTGAAGCCACCTTCGTCCTCGCCAAATCAATGTTTGTAGTTTTATCCGCCACTTGTCTTCCATTCGGGTCAAAGACGATATTACGCACCTGACACTGTGGAGCGGTTGTCAACGAATTGTCAACAGTCACCGTTACAGACATTCTTCCGTCCACTTCTGTCGTGACATACGTTCCCCAGTGTGCCACGTGTATGGGATGGGTGCGAGTGAGCCACACGTGTCGGTAGATGCCGCATCCGCTGTACCAACGAGAATTAGGTTGGTCGCTGTTGTCAACACGTACGGCAATAACGTTGTCGCCCTGTTTCAGAAATCGTGTGATGTCGTATTCAAATGAACTATAACCATAGGGGCGGAGGCCCACTTTCTGTCCATTGACATAAACTGTCGAGTTCATATACACACCATCGAACTCGATGTAGAACGATTCATTGCCGAGATTGTTTATATGCAGATGTTTGCGGTACCATCCTATGCCTCCAGGAAGCGCTCCCCCACCCGCTCCTGACGGGTTTGCCGGTGAAAAATCACCCTCTATGGCCCAGTCGTGTGGCAGGTCAAGTGTTCGCCACCGACTGTCGTTATATTCTGTAGCGGCGAAAATGGCCGTATCGGCGAGCATAAACCGCCAATCAAAGTCGATGTTCTGCCTTTCGCGTGCCGATAGTGAGAGCGCGAGAAGAGAGAGGAGAGAACCTATTATTTTATTCATGGATGTTAGAGGTGAGAGGCGTGAGAGATGCAATAGTGGTTATAGCTGGAATAGAGACTATAGCAGGCATAGAAACTATAGATGGTATAGAAACTATAGATGGCACTGATGCGATACTCTAATTAAAGTTTTACTCTTATTTCTTTGCCGTTGTAGTTGACCATTTTACCTTGTGGCTGTTCGAAATCGAGCGGTTGAGTTTTTGTCGGGGAAACAAGAACGACGTTGAAACGGCGGTTTTGCAACATGCCGTCGAAGGAACCTTGACGTTCACCAAAGGTGATGGTTTTCGATGCCTCATTGTAGTAAATGTCGATAGTGGCATATTTTCCTCGCTCGTAGTTGTAGTTTGTGCCCTCGTCCTCGTAAAGTTGGAAGGATGCATTGTGTCCTTGATAGACATAAAGATTGATGAGTTCGGCTGGTTTCTCATCGCACCACTCCATTTCCGGACCGAAGGGGATAATGGAACCTTCGGGCACAAAGACAGGAATACGCTCGAATGGCGCGTCGGCCGTAATGGTCTGTCCACCATTGTAGTGTTTACCCGTGTAGAAATCATACCATCCCCGTTGTTTGGGCAGGTACACCTGTCGCGAATATGTCTTGTAATAACCCACGGGACAAGCCATGAGCGAAGGTCCGAACATCCATTGGTCTTTGATATCGTAGATATTGTCATCACCATTGAAGTCCATCACCAAGCCTCTCATGAGCGTATAATCGCGGAAATGAGCCCATCCCGCCATGGAATAGAGGTAAGGCATGAGACGGTAGCGTAGACGGTCGTACCATACAATGGTCTTGTAAGTGGGATGGTTTTCCGGCGCAATGTTCCACACTTCGCGTGTTGGCCATTGTCCATGAGCCCTATACAGCGGAATGAAGCAGCCGAACTGGTTCCATCGTGCTTGCAATTCTCGCCATTCCTTAAGGTCATCGTTCTCCTCTCCTGTACTATCAAAAAGCTGTTGTGCCGCAACGTACCTGTTCTCAACACAGAACCCGCCTTGGTCCATGCCCCAGAATGGCAACCCCGCCATGGAGTAGTTCATTCCCGCCGTCATCTGTGCACGCATATCTTCCCATCGTGTACCGATGTCGCCACTCCAAGTGGCCGTGCTATAACGCTGTTCTCCAGCGAATCCGCTTCGCGTGAGCAGGAATACTCTTTGGTTGGGATTCACAGCACGCTGACCATTGTAGATGGCGTCGGCGTTGACGACGGAATAGGCATTGAAATATTCCGTTGACGAGCCCAGCACCGTCGGCCCGCTGAGAGCTTTGCGGTACCACATCGGTGTACAGTCGCGCACATTCGGTTCGGAGGCATCCATCCACCACGCATCGATGGCGAACTTATATTTTGAATATAGGTTTTCGTTCATTTGTCGCCAGAACATCTGCCGTGCTCCAGCGCTGTACGCGTCATAGAACGAGCCACGGAATCCCAGCCAGTCATGTATATCATCCTTAATGGCCTGATGATAGATCCACCCATTGGCATCCAATTCCTTATAATTGTCGACAGTGTCATAGAATTTCGGCCATACAGAAATCATGAACCTTCCGTGCATGGCATGTACACTATCAAGCATCGCCTGAGGGTTGGGATAACGCGAAGTTTCGAAAGTATGATCGCCCCAAGAATCCAGTTTCCAATAGTTCCAATCCTGAACGATATTGTCGATAGGGATATGACGACGGCGGAATTCCGCCAGTGTCTGCTCAATCTCGAGGGAAGACTTGTAGCGTTCGCGGCTCTGCCAGAATCCCAGTGCCCATTTGGGATATACGGAAGCCTTTCCGGTGAGTGCGCGGTATCCCGCAATCACCTCGTCGAGATTATTGCCCGCAATGAAAAAATAATCCATGTCACGTGCCATCTCGCACCAGATGCTCAGTTGTCCCTGTTCCTCCTCTGTTGCCGGCGTTGCCGCCCTTAATCCGCAGTAACTCACACCTCCATCGGGTAGCCATTCGATACGGAGCGGTATACGTTGTCCCTTTTGCATCTGGCAAGTGAATTTCCATGCGTTTGGATTCCATGCTGTACGCCATCTTTCAGGCACCACCTCTTTTCCATCGAGATACACCTTCATATATCCCGCATAATAAAGGATGAAATGGTAGTTATTCGTCACAGGAGCTTCAAGAAATCCTTCGTAGACTACCTTTGCCCCTTCAAGGTTGAAACCTTTTGGCAGCGCGTCGACTCCCAAATCCCTTGCATGCCATTCGTTGCATTCAGGTATGGCGTGTTCATAATAGATGCTGTCTTCGGCCCGTACTATAGTCTGTCCGTTCTTGTCCGTGTATGTTCCAGTTAGAGAGCCTTTCTTTCCCTCTTTATCATACAATGTGAAAGCCTTATGCAGTTGTTCATATGGATTGGGATTACCCCAACGACAGTAGCTATAACTATCCCAAAGAATGCCGTAACAACGGTTGCTGATAACGAAAGGAACACTCACTTTGGTGTTATACTGGAAAAGGTCTTCGTTTTTCCCTTTCATGTTCAGTTCCTCTGCTTGGTGCTGTCCAAGACCATAGAACGCCTCATTATCGGGACTGTCGAAGAGAGCGTGCCATGTCCATCCATTGCGTTGTTCTTCAGTGAGTGAACCAACACCGATTTCCCGTTCTGGCACGATGAATCGAGAGAACGACTTTCCGCCTTGATTCTGTTCGTTGAGGATGACCTCTCCTCTTGAATTGGTGAACTGCACATGTCCTGTGTTCACATCAACCAAGGCGTGTATATTATTTGTTTTCACATCTACCGTGTTTCCCTTTTGTGAAATTTGAAACACCGCGAACGTGGACTGCGGCACGATGATGAGACTTTGTTTAGGGGACAGAGTACTCTCCGGAGTAGCCTGCACACGGATGATATTGTCGTTGATTACTTGCAGACGAACCACTTTCGGCCCGTTAGTTGTGCCATTTTTGACAGGAATGGTGACGAAATTTCCGTTCACAGTGTAATCGGCGGCGTATGTCCATGAAGCACCCGTCAGGAGCAACGCAGCGAGAGTCGTTTTTAGGTAATTCATTTTATCGGTTTATAGTTATTATCAGTAAAGTTATGCAAAGGTACGTTTTTTTGGATAGAAAAAAGAACGATTTTGTATCAAAAAACTGAAAACAATCGTGAAATAACAACAAAGTATGAATAAAGGTCAAATTAAGCACAGCCATGGAAATAAAAAATACCCTTTTGATATGTAAAAAAGGCAAAAAAGACCATTAGAATTCTAAAGATTTTGAGTGAGGATAAGTTTATTTTGAAAAAAAGGTGTACCTTTGCAAGATTAAATAAGTGACGATTGTCGAACTATGTTATCACTTGATTATTCAGCTAGAATATGAAATATACCTTAGTAACAGGCGGATCGAGAGGTATTGGTCGTGCCATTAGCATAGAATTGGCCAAGATGGGTCAGCCGGTGATTATCAATTACCAATCAAATGTTGCCGCAGCCGAAGAGACAAAAGCACTCATTGAGACTGCTGGTGGCACAGCCGAGTTGTTGCCCTTCAATGTAGCCAACGAACAAGAAGTGGACCACGCTCTTGATGCATGGGAGAGCAGCCATGCCGACGATTATATCTCCATACTGGTGAACAATGCTGGAGTGCGTCACGACAATGTGATGTTCATGATGTCTGACAATGAGTGGCATGATGTGCTAAACATCACGTTGGATGGTTTTTTCTACCTCACCCGTCGGTTGTTGAAACACATGATGCCAAGAAAGCGTGGTGGCCGTATCATCAACATCTCCTCGCTCTCGGGAGCCAAGGGATTGCCTGGCCAAGTCAATTACAGTGCAGCGAAAGCCGGTTTGATAGGTGCCACAAAAGCTCTGTCCATGGAAGTTGCCGCTCGTGGCGTGACAGTGAACGCCGTAGCCCCTGGTTTTATAGAAACAGACATGACGAAAGACCTACCCATGGAAGATTTACGCATGACAATTCCCATGAACCGTTTTGGCAAGCCTGAGGAAGTGGCGGCCGTTGTTGCTTTCCTTGCTTCAGAACAGGCAGGATACATCACAGGCGAGGTGATACATATCAACGGAGGGCTATATACATAATGAGAGGTGAAGGTTGAGAATTGATGGAAATGAAGAAGAGGGAGAAATAAGAGGAGTAAAGACAATACCCCATATATATTATGGCAAGAAGAGTAGTGATAACGGGTATAGGCATCTGGTCCTGTTTGGGAACAGATATTGAGCAAGTGAAGGATTCGCTCTTTCACGGCCGGTCGGGTATCGGTTTGGCTCCTGACCGTCTAACATATGGCTATCGTTCCTGTCTGACGGGGATGGTAGAAGAACCCGTCATCACTAAACAGATGTTGGATCGGCACATGCGTTCCGCAATGTCGGAAGAGTCACGTTATGCTTATATGGCCAGCAAGCAAGCGCTGGCTCAAGCCTGTGTTGATGACACCTACCTGCGCGGCCATGAGATAGGTTGTATCTTCGGCAACGACTCCTCAGCAGTTTCTGTGATAGAAACGGCAAAAATCATGGAACAGAAGCACGACAGCGCCATGCTAGGTTCTGGTATCCTTTTCCGCTCGTTGAATTCTACCGTGACGATGAATCTGAGCAGCATTTTTCATTTGCGCGGTGTGAATTTCACGGTAAGTGCCGCCTGCTCCAGTGGCAGCCACTCCATCGGCTTGGCTTATACTTTCATCAAGCAAGGCATGCAGGACATGATTTTGTGTGGTGGAGCCCAAGAGGTCAACCATCTGGCCATGTCATCGTTTGACGCCCTGCTGGCTTTCAGCGTTCGCATGGACGCCCCCACAAAGGCCAGTCGTCCGTTCGACCGTGACCGCGATGGCCTTGTTCCCAGTGGTGGAGCCGCCGCTTTGGTGTTGGAAGACTATGATCATGCCGTGAAGCGCGGTGCCCCCATCCTTGCCGAAGTCATCGGCTATGGTTTTTCAAGCAATGGGCAAGGCATGTCGCAGCCTGATGACGAGGGTAGTTACGTTGCCATGAACCGTGCAGTGAAAGATGCTGGCATCACGCTCGACGACATTGACTATGTGAATGCCCATGCCACATCTACCATCCAAGGTGACAAATATGAGGCCATCGCCCTTGACCGTCTATTTCATGGTCAACGCGCATTGATCAGTTCCACGAAATCCATGACCGGTCATGAATGTTGGATGTCGGGAGCCAGTGAGGTTGTCTACTCGACCATCATGATGCGCCACCACTTTGTGGCTCCCAACATCAACCTGGAACATCCCGACGAATATTCCGAGAAGTTAAACCTTACGCCCGTGACAGTAGAGACCGACGTTCGCTGTGTGTTGAGCAACTCATTTGGATTCGGAGGGACAAATTCGGCGATAATCATTAGAAAATTAGAAGATTAAAAGATTAGATAATATGAAAAAAACAATATTGACATGCTGTCTGATGCTGGTGAGCGTTTGCGCTATAGCCAGCAATGGTATTGTTGTTTCGGAAGGAAATACTGCTTTTCTGCGTGAAAGTGTGTCTGCCAATGTTGTATTCCGTTGGGATGAAGGAACATGGGATGTCACACACCCTCTTACAGACCATTGGGGCAGCGAGTTCGGACGGATGACATCCATCGCCGAGAGTTCCTTCGTGGACGGTTTCAATGATACAAGCAAGAAATTGCGTATCACAGATCGGCCCGGAAAGTACCGTATGGAGGTATCCATCACCAATCTTTCCTGTTTTTCCAGTCCCCTCCCCTTTATAACGGGTTACAGGCATCGTGTGAGTGGAAATATCACGGTCGTTGACAACAACACAGGCACAACTGTTTGCGTCATTTTCATCGACTCCTTTGTTGGTGGCCGTGACATAGACTTCAACGACAGCTATACCGAGTGTATGGAAGACCTCGGCAAAGGAATCGCCAAACTATAACAATCGTCATGGAGCTGTTCCCATCATTGAAAGAGCGTTACACCGAAGAGCGGTTATCGGCCCGTGAGGCACAGCGCCAGGCCGAGTTTATCGCTTGGGGACCCGTAGTGTTCCAGGTGTCGCGGTTGATGGTTAAGTTTGGCCTTCTCGACCTGTTACGCGATGCTCCCGATGGGGTGACCCGTGGCGAGTTATGCGAGAAGACTGGTCTGAGCGACTATGCCGTGAAATGTCTGACCGAAGCCAGCCTGAGTATCGGTACCATTCTGGTAGACCCCGGCACAGACCGATTCACGTTATCGAAGACTGGTTGGTTTCTGCTAAACGACCCTGCTACGAGGGTAAACATCGACTTCAACCACGATGTGAATTACGAAGGATGGTTTAATCTTGAAGAGTCGCTTAAGAACGGCAAGCCTGAGGGTTTGAAACATTTCGGCCCTTGGTCTACCGTTTATGAAGGGTTGTCGTCGTTGCCCGAACAGGTTCAGAAGAGTTGGTTTGGTTTCGACCATTTCTACAGTGACTCCTCCTTTGGTGAAGCGTTGGAGATTATCTTCGACAAGTACCACGTGAAGACTCTGTATGACGTTGGAGGCAACACCGGCAAATGGGCTTTGCGCTGTGTGGATTATTCCAAGGAAGTCCATGTAACAGTTCTCGACCTTCCCCAGCAGATAACGATGATGGAGAAAAATATCGCAGGCAAGCCCGGAGCGGAGCGTATCCGTGGTAACGGCATCAACCTGTTGGACAAACAGACAGCCTTCCCTTCGTCGGAAGTTCTTGACGGCATTTGGATGAGTCAGTTCCTCGACTGTTTCAGCATGGAAGAGATAGTCAGTATCCTTCACCGTGCCAAAGAGGTAATGACGGCAAACTCCCGTCTGTTCATCATGGAGACGTTGTGGGACCGTCAGCGTTATGAGCCTGCCGCATTCTGTCTGACCATGACCAGTCTTTATTTCACCGCCATCGCCAACGGCAATTCCAAGATGTACAATACTGAGGATTTAAGTTCTTGTATTGAACAAGCGGGGTTAGAGATAGAGCAGATATACGACCATCTGGGTCAGGGTCATTCAATTGTGGTTTGTAGGAGGAAAATGGATTAAGGCAGAGCGATGTGTAATGAGGGATGAGGTTTGAAATGTGAGTGTTGGATTTGAGTATATAAAAAAATATGACTAGAGAAGATATTGAGGATAAGGTAAGAGCATTTCTCGTTGACGATTTGGAAATTGACGAAGATAAAATATATGCCGATGCCCGTCTGAAAGAAGACATGGGTATCGACAGTCTGGACTTTGTGGATATCGTCGTCATCGTGGACAAATATTTCGGTTTCAAAATAAAACCTGACGAGATGGCTGAGGTGAAGACCTTCAGCCAGTTTGTGGAGTATATAGAAGGGAAATGCCTTCCCTAGGAGAGAGAAAGCTGTAAGAGAGGGGAGAAATAGGGATGAGTTAATTTGGAAATGGCTGAAAAGACAGAAAAGGAATGGGTTGGGACTACCTATGGCAACCAATGGATGCATCGTTGGTTAATCAATATGCTAAAGGTAATAGACGTGAGGATTTTATATCTTTTCACGTCGCTTTTTGTCATTCCCTTTTGTCTGCTTTTCAATCGTAGCGGCAGGATTATCTATCGATTTTTCCGCAAGCGCATCGGCTGTGGCCGTTGGTCTTCATTATGGAAGAGTTACCGAAACCACTGTTTGTTTGGTCAGGTAGTGATTGATCGTTTTGCCATGTATGCCGGCAAACATTTCCATGTTGATATTGAGGGATACTGTCATTTCCTGGCATTGGCCAAACAAAAAGACTGTTTTATCCAACTCAGTTCGCACGTTGGCAACTATGAGATCGCAGGTTATACCCTTGTCGCCGAGGACAAGCCCTTCAACGCCTTGGTCTTTGGTGAGGAAAAAGCCACTGTTATGGAACAGCGTGGGGAGATGTTCGCCAATACCCACATCCATATGATTGCCGTGAAGAACGACATGAGCCATTTGTTTGAGATTGACCATGCCTTAAATAATGGAGAGACCGTGAGTATGCCCGCCGATCGCATCTGGGGCTCTCCTAAGAGTCTTCGCATTCCCTTTTTAGGCGAGGAAGCCCGTTTTCCTGCAGGTCCGTTCCGTGTAGCCACAATGCGCGGTGTCAACGTCTTAGCTGTTAATGTGATGAAGACCTCGTCGAAAGGTTACAAGATATACGTCACCCCGTTGAAATATGACAAAGACACGAACCGTGAGGAACAAGTACATCAGCTATCAATGGCGTATGTCTCAGAATTAGAGAGGATTGTGAGGCTCTATCCCACTCAATGGTATAATTATTTTGATTTTTGGAAAGATGAATGAAGATCCCCGCCACCCCACCCCACAGTTTTTGCGCGCGATAGGCATCCACGAATTGTTACCCCAACAAGAACCGTTTGTGGTGATTGACCATTTGGTGTCGTTTACGATGGAACGCACGGTGACGGAAACCACCCTTCGTGCCGACAACCTGTTTATGGAAGCTGGGGCGCTCAATGCATCCGGATTGGTGGAGAACATCGCCCAGACATGTGCCGCACGTATCGGCTACATCAACAAATATATTCTGAAGAAAGGTATCCAATTAGGATTCATCGCCGCCGTGCGCGACATGACCATCCACGCCACTCCCCTTGTCGGCGATACCATTGAAACGAGCATTGACATCGTGGCAGAGGTAATGGGCATGATATTAGCCACCGGCACAGTAACGTGTGGAGACAAGACGTTGGTGACGACCAACATTAAAATAGCGGTAAAAGAAGGAGGATGAAGTAATGGAACAAGAATTAAAAGCGACAAAGGAACTGACCATCCGTTTCAGCGAAGTCGACTCCATGCAAGTAGTATGGCACGGATGCTTTGTGACGTATTTTGAAGATGCACGCGAGTATTTCGGCGAGCTATTCGGTCTTAGCTATAATTTCTACATCGACAATGGTTATTTTGCCCCCATCGTTGAATTGAACATCCAATACAAGAAAGCGATCCGCTATGGCATGAAGCCACAAATAACCATCACATATCATCCTACGGTAGCAGCCAAAATTGTGTTCGACTACGAGATTGTAGACACAGCAGACGGAAGTCTTATCGCCACAGGCAGGAGTGTGCAAGTGTTTATGAACAAAGATTACGAATTAGTGTGGACCAACCCCGATTTCTATTTGAAATGGAAGGAACAGCATGGTATACAAGATAGCTGACAACATCATCTCACCTATAGGAACGACGACAGCGGAAAACTATGCCGCTGTCAAGGCTGGTCGTAGTGCGCTTCACAAGTATGTCGGCAAGTGGGACATACCCGACCCAATCTGTGCCTCGCTTTTTAGTGATGAGCAGAATGAGACAATACATATTGATGGTCTCACCCGTTTTGAGTCGTTGGTTGTCAGTAGTGTTCGGCAAGCCACGGAAGGAGTATCTTTTGACATCACGGATAAGAACGTCGTATTCCTTTTAGCCACAACAAAAGCCAATGTGGAGTTGTTGGGCACCCCTGTTTCCTCACTATCGGATTATCCCGGTGAAAGTGCCCAACGCATATGCCATGCTTTAGGCATCACGACGGTTCCCATTGTTGTCAGCAATGCCTGCATCTCTGGTCTCCATGCCATCATCACTGGTTGTCGTCTATTGGAGTCAGGCCTGTATACCCATGCCATCGTCTGCGGCGCAGACGTACTGAATCGATTCGTGGTTTCCGGCTTTCAGTCGTTGAAAGCTCTGTCGGATGATGTTTGCAAACCCTTCGACATGGAACGTATCGGACTGAATCTCGGTGAAGCTGCCGCCACCATCGTCTTGTCGACAACAGATGGTCTGGAAAGTCGTCCATGGAGCATCGTATCAGGTTCCGTGCATAACGACGCCTACCACATCAGTGCCCCCTCTAAGCACGGCGAAGGA
>JAFYJN010000047.1 GCA_017538105.1 Prevotella sp.
ACAAATAATTGGCTGTTTTATTGCATTTCTCAAGTTTTTTCTATAATTTTGACACGATTTTATATTTTTGTTCAACTAAAAAACCAACAATCTATGAAGAAAATCTTAATGGGAATGCTGGCCGTGGCACTCATGCTGGGCGTGGCATCGTGTAAGGAAAAGAGCCCGGCTGAAGCAGCCAAGGATGCTGCTGAGAAAGTGGAGAAAGCAGTGCCAAGTCTTGAGGAAATCGTGGCACAAGCCAAAGCCGATGGTGCCAAATGGAGTGTGGATGAGTGGAAGAGTGCCTTCCGCAATGTCTTGGTCAACATGAAACCCATGTTGGAAACCCTGCAAGGCTTGCAGGAGAAGGTCGGAGATGACCCTGCAAAAGCCGTTGAAATGCTCGGCGAACTGCAAGCTAAACAAAAGGAATTTGAGGGCATTGAGAAATTAATGGACGAATTCACGGAGATTGCCAAAGGAACCGAAAACGGAACGAAAGTCGTTGAAGACGAAGAGTGGGGCAAGGAAGTGATGAAGGAACTCGGATTGCCCGATGACTTGTAAGAAAAAATCTTTATGGTAAGAAAAAAGGCTGTGGAATTCCGCAGCCTTTCTTCTTTTATCTCTATTCTTGCATCTCTAACTTTTCTTCATATACATCTTTTTCTCCTCCTCTCCCATTTGTTCGATGGCATATCGTAGCATTGTGCGAGGCATTTCGTGAGCGTGTTCTTGCAGGAAAGCGCGAAGCAGGTCCTTGCTGACACGCTTGCCCATTTCGCGAAGCATCCATCCCACTGCCTTGTGCATGAGGTCGTGCTTGTGATGAAGGTGTTTCTCAGCATAACGTAGGCACCATGACGGGTCGCCTTCCTTCGAAGTCCTCCACGTGGTCACCATACCAATGCGTTGTAACCATAGGTTTTCGCTCTCCGCCAAATTGTCCATGATTTTCATCTTGTCGCCCAATTCTGTGGGCAACAACAACCAATGTCCCAATATCTTTGGAGAGGACAAATCCACCAAGTCCCAATTGTTGGCTTGCTGGCCATGTTTTAGATAAAAATCAACGATTTCATCGCGATTTTTTATCGCTTTTTCATCGTTCACCAACTTACGTTTGGCAAATTTCTCAAACTTTGAAACCAAAAGCAGGAAACCGCATAGGCGCACCTCGTGCCAAGGGCTCATCAAAAGTTGGTGTATCTCTTCAAAATCAATGGTTTCATCGACCATCTTCACCACTTCCCGCGTCTGTGGCACTTTTATTCCCAAGAATTCATCTCCGTGTCCATATTCGCCAGGCGCAGTCTTGAAAAACCGCATCAATATTTCACGTTGCTGTTCATTGCGCATCGCTTCCATGTGGGCGATGATTTCTTGTGCCGTTGTCAGCGTTTTCATGTCAACCATTGCGTTTAGTTGCTATTGCCTCCAGCAAGAACCATATTGACCAATTCCGTCACGTCGGTAATGTCCACTTTCTTATCATTGTTCACGTCGGCAGAAACGTGGTTATAGATGTAAGGTGCAGTATTGTCCTTTCCAAGAATGATGTTCACCAAAGCTGTCACGTCGGTGACATTGATGGATCCGTCGTTGTTTACGTCGCCAGGGATGTTGGCTGAAACCAATTTAATGTCATCAATATATGCACGTTTTGTAGTCTCAAATTTGAGACTCACACTGCCATTAGCATTTGTTAGGTTGATGGTATATTCCGTCCAATTGTCTGGCGGTGTCACCTGCTTGTCTCCTGTTGCCATTGCTCCTGTAATAGTGACATTCAATTTGCCAGTATCACTTCCATATCTCTTCACCTTGAATGTCAGTACACCATTTCCAGAAAGTTGAATACCTGTTGCTTCCATAGAGCCTTTCGCTGAACTGCTACCCAACTTACCACAACCATTTTGTCCAAAATAAACTTTGGTAAATGTCGTCCATTTGTCGTAGTCCAGTTTACCATTCGATGGATTGATTTCTTGACTTCCGTCTGCCCCCGTGTATCCACTAAAACTCTCCCAAACCAAAGTGTCGTTACTAGGAATTGGCGTTTCCGGTTGAATGGTAAAGGTTGCTTCTACCACTTCGCTCGAAACTCCCTCCTTGATAGCGATGACTTTCAGTGTGGTAGTCGTGCTGATAGTGATGGCGCTCTCATATGGAGTACTTGATGCCGATGGTGTGGTGCCATCCGTAGTATAATAAATGCTTGCACCGTTGGTTGCGCATGACAGTGTGACGTTCTGTGTCGTTGTATAAGTGCCACCAGCAGGTGAGAACGTCGGAGGTGCAACATAAGTGACTTGCCCGTTCGTATAGTCAAACTCAACATTGGTCATCGTTCCCCAAATATACTCCTCCAATCCTGGATAATCGATAAATGGGTTGCGATTGTGCTGAATAGCGCAAACGGCTTCATTACGGGCAATTTCAATGTCGCTAACGGGATCTTGACGTGCCCATTTCAACAGCAAGTTCAAAGCCCATTCCTTGAAACTCGGGTAGGTGTTTTTGCTCAGCATCTCGCTCGACCACGAGGGTTGATCCGACTCATAACACGTCACCATGTAAAAATAAGCACGTGCAAAATCGCCCTTCCATTCATTGGCAGGCTCGAAACAATCATTTGAGAATCCATCGTATGTGCAAGCGCCCACCTTGCTGTATCCACCGCTCGATTTCCACGATTCACCGTTGTTTTCACCGTATGGAAGATTGCCACGATGACTATTCACCATTACATCGGTCGGATAAATATGATGCAAATCTGTACCTGGGCCTATATTCGTACTGCCACCAAACCAACTCTTCGGAAACGAATGTTCGCGATTGTAGCCTCCAGTCCCTTCGGTGGCACTACTCGAACCTTGGTCATCGCCAACAGTGTAATGAGTAATATTCGAATAACGGTCGCGAATGGTTTTTCCATCATCAAGTACATCCGTTGTCGCAAATGCACCCCAAACACCATTTAAAGTCCCAGACCCGTATGCAATCTGTTTGAATTGCGTACCTTTGTATTTTCCGTTGATGATTCCACACATTGCCGTTTTCAGCTCCGAACCTTTCTTTCCGTTGGCAGCCGCATAATACGAGCCTGTGTTGTTGGGCTGTGCCCACGAAAGCGCCACGGCCATCGTGAGCATATAGACAGTTGATATCAATCGTTTTGTCATCATCATCGTTTTTAGTTCAGCATGCAAAAGTAATGAAAAAACAACAAAATTACAAATATTATCATCAAAACATGAAATAAACATGTAACTTTTATTACATGCCACATCTAAGCCCTTTAGGTGATACATATAAGTCGCTTACATGCCACATCTAACGATCTTAGATGATACATGTGTCATGACAGCTGCAAATGGTTAAATAATCATAATAAGTGAGTGTTCATACAAAAAAAACTCATTTTAGTGACAAATACGAAGAAAAATGACATTATTTCGAACGAAAATGTGAAAAATTCTTGCATGGTATTGTTTTTTTTGTTACTTTTGCCCGACAATATATATTGTGTAACCACGTCCGTGCGGCAACCACTCCGCAAAGGGCACCTGAATTGAACATCCTAGACAAAGTCAGAACATAACGAAAATATAAGTAAAACTAAAAAAATAATTATGATGAAAAAGGTGAATACTATTTATCATTTTCGGTCGTTGCGAGGCAGGTTCTTCGCAGCGATCTTAACGCTCATCGCTTTCATGATGGGGGCAGCTCCTGCGATGGCACAGGATGTGTATATCAGACCTGGATCGGGTAGCGTGGTGACCTCTGTGTCATCTGCCGATGACTCTGGTTTTATTCTCGGTTTGGGTGCTTTGTGGCGTCACGAGCAGTTGGCATTGTCGATGACAGGAACCGACCGCGATGGTATTACTGAATCTGGAGAAATTTCACAACCGTCAACGGTAATAGGCGAACACAATGGAATGCTGACTCTCGTAGGAGGTCGTAGACCATCGTTCTTGGTTGTCTCTTTGCCAAAAGGCTATCGTATCACTGGTTACGACCTTGTCTTGGTCAATAACTTGGTTGGTGTGGATTACGCTCCCGGCAAAAACACAGGTAGTGGCCACAATGCCTTTCATCATTTGAATGGCAATCAAAATGATAACGAGTTATCCAATGGCACCACTTATGGCACCATGCGTTTTTATGAAACAACACCTTGGACCAATGACGGAACGAATAGCCCGGTAACTCAGAGTTCCTACAATCTCAATAATGTCAGACTTATTGAACCGGCCGATATAGGATCCACGATCCTCGCTACGGCAGCAAATGGTACTGATATCAACATTGATGCGACCGAAGAAGATACCAATAAGGAATTCACTATCTCGCGCCACAACATTGAAGGGACCAACCAGCTCTATTTCAGACTTGTGAAAAATTTCACGCACTATGGTATTTCCATTAAGTCGTTCCACATCTTCTTCACCGCAGAGGGAACGTTCGACGCACCAGCAACTCCAATTGATGTTGACCACGCCAGAAGAGTGGTTTCATATTCATTTAAAACGAACAAGATCGACATTGGAAAAATGTCAATGTTGACACAGGAGGGTCATGAAGGAGACGAAGATTACACAGCCTTCTCTTATGATTTCCGAAATGTGACGGATCTTGATGCTTACACTTATATTTATCAAGAGCGGGCCATTCAAGATGGTGTGCCTTATGAGTTGGAATCAGATGCAGAAGGAGATATCGAGCCACACATTTACCCTGTCAAGTTCGGTGATGGGGATGATGCGGAGCATTTGTTCGCTTTTGAAAACGACACCTATTATGTGGAGCCACCTACTACCGTCCACGGTTCATCAGGTTTGGAAGCTCCTATTGGATATAGAATCGTAGGTGCCAAGATAGAATATCTTTGGAAGGATGCCGTCAATATTACAAAGACGATTCCCAATGGGTTCTATATTGTATACGAACGCGTTACAACAACTAGTAGCGGAGCACAGACAACGTATTATTATTTGAACGAAAACCTTCAATTCGCCACTTACAACCAGGCCAATCAACGTCCTGTGTGGAGAATGACCGACGATGGTAACATTTACTATAATACCAACCCCAATCGTTTTCTTTCATGTGAAGGTACTGGAAGCACTCGTGATCTAAGTTGGGCTACCGATGCCAACTCCAGATGGAATTTGCGAACTGAAGATGGAGAAAAAATCTATTACTATAGTGATGGATTGAATTATTACAATATGCAGGCTGTAGTAAATGCTAGTGGAGTCCCCTCGGGCGCCCAGGTGGTGAGGGATGCGCTGAATAATTTACCTTATAGTGAATATCAGGCGGGAGGCCATACAGTCACAACTTGTGCATATAGTCCTGGAACCTATACATTAAATATATGGGATCAGCAGACGGGAGAGACTATTGATGCAAGCAAGAGTGTCGAGGTAACCGAAGCCAAAGCAAAAAGTGATAAAAATTATGTTGAGTTGAAAGACTTGAACAATGATGCCATCAAGTTCTCTATCTCAGGTCTGGATGATGGTAAACAGGCTTTGCTGTTGATTACTTTGCAACTGCAGGCTCTTAATCCTTATATCAACAACATGTTGGTTGAGTGTAAGAATCTTCCTAAAGAACTGCAAATGTCACAGACATTTACTGCCAGTGACTTCTCGGTGAGTGGTGGCTCGTTTATCTTCTATGTTCCAAGCGATTTGGTAGGCGAAAGGATGGATATTAGTTTCTCTGACTTGTATAGCAATTATGGTGACAACACCTATTGGGGCGAGACTGAGAGCATTACAAACTCACGTTATAGTTTCGTGACCTCTGATTATTTCAAGCTCTATAGTGGTAATCAAGTGTCGGGTGTAACTGGATTCCCAGTAAATGGTGGATTGTATGATGCTGCATACACGCCTAATACTGATTATAAGACAAAAGTAACTACCGCAACAGCAGGTAACGTTCGTTATAAATTCAACAATGCAGAAAACTTGGCAGGTCCTCTTTCACAAACATCCGCTTATCTTGAGGAATACCCATTCACTGTAACCAAATATCTTTCTAACTATCCTAACCCGGATGGTTCAACTCCAGCAACAGCAACGTTTGAAGAATGTCATGTGATTGCTGGTGATGGTACACAAGATGCAGGTTCGTTCTTCGTGTTCACTGCTGATGAAACTCGTTATAATATCGCACCGACCACGGATTGGCAGCACCGTTTCTATGCTTTCTATCGCATGGATGTGAAGGCTGTTGCTAAATCTTATTCTCCTGCACTTGAATGGACAAAGATTTACGATAGTGCACTTTATATCACAGAAGATGAGGATGGCAACGAGGTGAAGGGCGAGGAAGCACAGTTTGGATTAAAGCTTAAAACAAAAGAGATACTCGACAATGGACAGATTGGCGATTTCGCTACAGGTTATCTGACAGTCAAAGAAGTAGAGGATGCTATTACCGCTGCAATTACTGCAGAAAAGGCTAATCCTACAGGCAACGTGCCGACATCCAAAGACCAGATACTCTATATCGATGGTAGCGGTCTTATTGGTATTTATAACTATATCAAGACCGAGGATGGACAGCCGGTACCTGCCACCCTTGAGAATCTGATGGATGGTCTGGGAACAAATGCATTGATTTACTTGCCTTCAGCTAGTTCCACCAAACTCGACAACTTTGCCTACTATGAGCCAGATATCAATTCGTTCCGTGCTGCAAAAGACATTGTGCTGACCGACAAGCAGCCGTTCTATTCGAAGTACGACATTCAGATTGACCCTAATAATGCGGTTACATATGAGCGTAAGATTTCTGACGCTATGAATGGTCAGGCTAAGTTCGCTACGATTATGCTACCATTCGCGTTGAGTTTAGACAAAACTAATGGTGTGCACACGAATCCTTCCGAAACACCAGTTGCCAAGTTCTCGGTAAATGTTATGAGTGCGTACGATGCAGATGGAAATGTAATCGACATGAAAGATGAGAAAGCCGGAGTAGATTATGGAACGGCATATTTCACCCCACTCATTAATAACACAACGACTGAGGCTAACACGCCATACATGATTAAGGTGGAAACGACGAGTGCTGGTGAAGATGACGATTTCTCATTCGTTGTCGCAGAAAAAGGTACGAAGATTATTGCCACGAATATTGAGGGAGAAGACAATCCTACAGGTACTGGTTGGCTCCACTCTGACGATGGTACTGTTAGTGTAAAGTATGGCTCGGCTACCTACGCGTTCACAAACAAGGCAACATTCTCGGGTGCCAAGTTTGATCGTGCAGCTAAGGATAATACTGGAAAAGAAATCGGAGAAGACGTGTTCTACTTTGCCAATAACAAGTATTTGGATTTGCATACATTAAGTCTGTATGACAAGGACGGAAAACTCAATCAACACCTCTATATCTATCCATTCCGCGGAGTTTATACATACGTGAAGACGGGTGGAAATGGTGCTAAGCGCATGCAAGGGTTCGACATCTCGTTCGATGCACCAAACCACGGTACAGCGACTGATATTGCAAATGCCGTAGAGGCTGACTTGATTGTGAAGACTGGTAAGGGAATCGTGACGATGTCGGCATCACGTGCGCAAGATGTGAACATCTATACGGCGAGCGGTGTCAATTCGAAGCGCATAGCTCTTGAGGCTGGCGATACAAAGACCGTGAACTTGCCCGCAGGCATCTATATGATTAATAATGTGAAAGTGATTGTCAAATAATTAAACAGGAGGAATCGACTTATGAAGAAATTATATCAAAAGCCGCAAGCGGAAGTAGTAGTAGTTCGCTGCAAAGATAAACTCCTGTGGGGAGATGAGGCTGGATCAAACCCATTTAACACTGGTGACGCCAAGGAAATGGAGATTCGCTTTGAGGAGGAGCAGGAGATGCACGAGACATTGGGCGAAATCTTCGATCCCAGTAACCTCGTGAATCCTTGGGAGTAAAACCTCCGATAGGCAAGCAAAGAACTTAACGCCTATATATCAAAAGGAGCCTGTGACATTGAAGTTGCAGGCTCCTTTTCTATATACTTTATGGCTCAAAATGGTATTTGTGCGATTTGACAAAAACCATGAAAACACTTTTCTGTTGTCTATGAGTCATCCCTCATACGTTTTCAATTCGTGCGCCAGTTAATCCAAGTGAACTTGTCTCCTCTGCCGGCACGAATCGCAATCAGCCTACGGCTTAAACAACAGAAAAGAAAAACAGTGAAAACCGAAGGCAGAACTAAATTCATTTAAGTTTTGCTGAGGTGTATCCTGTGTTGCGGGAACCGAAAAACAGTGAAAACCGAAAAACCTAAAAATCAATTCTTATACGCCCTATAAAGTAATGTACAACGGTTTTTCAGCGCGGAGCGCGGGGTTTTCCCACCATGACGACTGAGTTTTGGAACAAAACAGTGATGAAATTCCAGCCTGTGCAAGAGCTTGCTTTTATGCACAAGGCTGGAAGAATAGGACGTTAGACCGAGGTCTCAATCGTCATTAGTGGGGTTTTTGTTGTTTTTGTATTGCTACATAGTTCCCCTTTATAACTTCTCCCCATAGCAGAGGTCGCCACAGTCACCGAAGCCAGGGACAATGTATTTGTGTTGATTCATGCCTGGGTCGATGGCGGCACACCAGAGGGTGGCGTCTTCGGGAAGCGTTTGGTTGAGCACTTCGATGCCTTCGGGAACGGCGATGACACATGCCACGTGAACGGCGCGTGGTTTGCCCGTCTTGATTAGAGCCTCGTAGCTGGCGGCCATAGATCCACCTGTTGCCAACATGGGGTCGGCGATGATCAGCGTGCGACCTTTCACGCTGGGAGTTGCCATGTATTCAGTGTGAATGCCCACCTCGGTGTGCTCGCGGTTGGTGTACATGCGGTAGGCCGACACGAAGGCGCTGGCGGCGTGGTCGAAGACATTGAGGAATCCCTCGTGGAAGGGAAGTCCGGCGCGTAGTACGGTGGCCACCACAATGTCGTCTTTCGGTAGAGGAATGTCGATAGTGCCCAGAGGTGTGGTGATGTTCTTTTTCTTGTATTCGAAGGTCTTCGACATCTCGTAGGCCATAATCTGTCCAATGCGTTGGATGTTGCTACGGAAAATCAAACGGTTCTGCTGGTACTTCTTGTCGCGTAGTTCGGCCAGGTATTGGTTGATGACCGAGTTTTGTTCACTGAGGTTGATGGTTTTCATTGGTTTATTATCTTCTTGTTTTTTGTTCGTTATTTATTATGTCGTCCTCGCCCGTTATTTTCTAAGGTCAAAAATTTTGATCTTAAAGAATTCTTTTCTTCTGGTGTAAGTGT
This sequence comes from Prevotella sp., assembly GCA_017538105.1. GTDB lineage: Bacteria > Bacteroidota > Bacteroidia > Bacteroidales > Bacteroidaceae > Prevotella. The sequence continues at coordinate 9,313 of JAFYJN010000047.1, forward strand.
TATGACATACTCCTACGGACCATGAGATTATTTGACATTGCAAAGATACGAAAAAGGCATCAATTTTTGCAAAGTCTAAATTGCAAATGTATTTGCGTTGGCTTTGTTTTTTAATTCTTTAACCTAAAAACAATCATAAAGAAGCAAATAATTATGAACTATGAATTATGAATTATTTCGTAACTTTGCATCCGAATTCAAAGATAATATTCACAATTTAAATACTTTAAAGCAATTATGGCAAAGTTAGATTTAACGCAGTATGGCATTACGGGTTCCACCGTGATAGCTCACAATCCATCGTATGAGTACCTCTTTGAAGAGGAGACCAAGGCTGGGCTGACTGGTTTTGACAAGGGCCAGAACACCGAGCTCGACGCTGTGAACGTGATGACCGGTATTTACACTGGTCGTTCACCTAAGGACAAGTATATCGTTGACGATGCACAGAGCCACGACAAGGTGTGGTGGACTTCTGAGGAATACAAGAACGACAACAAGCCCATGAGCGAAGAAGTTTGGGCAAAGGTGAAAGACATCGCCATCAAGGAGCTCTGCAACAAGGATCTTTATGTGATGGACGCTTTCTGCGGTGCCAACGAAGGTACACGTCTGGCTGTGCGTTTCATCGTGGAAGTGGCTTGGCAGGCTCACTTCGTGAAGAACATGTTCATCCAGCCCACCGCTGAGGAACTGGAGAGCTTCGAGCCTAACT
>JAFYJN010000048.1 GCA_017538105.1 Prevotella sp.
AAGGCGGCATAAAGGTCCACACGAACATCCATGCCAACGAAGGCGTCCCCTCCGACATCAGGTTCACCTCAGCCGCCACTAATGACAGCTTCATGCTCAAGCCGTCCAACTACGCCCCGGGCGACCTGCTGGCCATGGACAGGGCGTATATCGACTACGCCAAGTTCGAGGAACTGACCAGACGTGGGGGTACATATGTCACGAAGATGAAGAAAAGCCTTGTCTACACGGTGGAGAGCGACACGATGTACATGTCCCCGCAGGGGCTGATGGAGTACAGGGTGCAGCACGTGAGGTTCACCAAGCGCGTCAAGGGCGGCAGGGACATCGTGCACCACGCAAGGATTGTCACATACGTTGACGTCAAGAAGACAAGGGCAAAACTGATTTCGCTGTTGACAAGCGACATGGAAATGGAGGCGGAAGACATCGTGGAGATTTACCGCAAGAGATGGGAGATTGAACTTCTTTTCAAGCAAATCAAACATCCGCAATGCCTGTTTGTCGGCACTGCGGACACGTGTTCTGTCTGTTATTCATTTTTAGCGGACACCAATATAAAATTATATTAATGATTCCAATTTCTTTCCAAGAGAAGCCGTTTGCGGCCAATATGTCGAATAATTACCCCGCATCCATCTCATCCATCTTTGGCATTTTTCGGGCGTGACATTTCTTTTCCCCCGAAAAATGACGTATGTTTGCAGAAACTATTGGCGCGTAAGGACATGGTGTCCCTTGTGTGCGCAAACACAACTATAACCGAAAAAAATCAGCTCACGATGATGACAGTTTCAAGAAAAATCTCTATCTTTGTACCGCCGTCCTGAGAAAGGGGCAGCAGACATCGAGGAGAGCTAAAAACTTTAACCCGCTGGAGAATCTGGAAAATTCTTATGATGGATTTGCTACGGCAAATACATGTGAAAGGGGCAAAAGTCTGAAGGCTGCTTCTCCTGTAGCGTTTATATCGCGCTGCCATGCTGTTGCATGGATGGCATATATATTCCTACAGGTGTGAGCTGATTTCATTCTTTCTTTCACGGGTATTCCAGAACCTTCCAGCAAAGGATGCAAGGAAGGCTCACACCTCGTCGTGTGTGTAAAAAACTATACCTATTCAAATAAGCTAAAAGCATAAAGTATGAGAAATAAACTAATTAGTATTTGTGTTTTCTTTTTGGTCAATACAATCGATGTACCCAATAATCATGTTTAAATCCTTAAGATTGGAAACAAATCATATAAAGTCGTTCTAAAGTGATGGTAACGAATATTATTAAAAACATAAAAACTCAATACTTATGAAAAAACTTTTATTTATTATTTTGGGGGTCATAATAATGCCTATGGCCATGTTGGCAGGAAATGTGGTCACAATAGGTGGTATCAAATATGATTTGGTGTCAAAAACCAAAGAAGCCACTGTTATCAATGGTGGAAACTATATTGGAGATATTGTTATTCCTTCCACCTTGAACTATTATGGAACAAACTATAGCGTTACTAATATCGCAATAAAGGCTTTCCAAGATTGTAACGATTTGACTTCCATCACGATTCCCAGTAGTATAAAGAGCATAGGTTCATACGCTTTCCGTGGCTGCACAAATCTAACAACAATCAATATCTCCAATGGTGTGACTGACATCGGTGGATACGCGTTCTCAGGCTGTAAATCCCTATCTTCTATCACTATTCCTAACAGTGTGACAACGATAGATAATTATTTGTTTTTCGATTGCTCAGGTTTGAGGTCAATTAATATACCTAATAGTGTGACGAGCATTGAAAATAATGCATTCCAAAACTGCATGAGTTTGAATTCCATTACCATCCCCTCCAGTGTAACAAGTATAGGTGAGAATGCTTTCCAAAATTGTAATAGCATGACATCCGTATCTATTTCCAATGGAGTTAAAACTATTGAGAGTTTAGCGTTTAATGGTTGTACACAACTTACATCCATTATCATACCCAAAAGCGTGACTAGCATCGGGAATAGAGCTTTTCAGTATTGTTTCGGTTTAACCTCTATCGTTGTCGCATCTGGTAACTCGGTTTACGACTCCCGCAACAATTGCAACGCGATTATAGAAAAAACATCAAACACGTTGGTTGTTGGGTGTAAAAATTCAGTCATACCAGAAAATGTTATAGAAATTGGACAATACGCATTCTTTGGTATATCCACTTTGACAACCATTAATATCCCCAATAGCGTCGAAACTATAGGAGCAGATGCTTTTCGAGAATGTTCCAATTTATCTTATATAATCATACCAAACAGTGTTACTAAAATTCTAAATGGTGCTTTTAATTTCTGCTCAAATTTAAGATACGTTGACCTTGGTAATGGTATTACCGAAATTAGAGGAAATGGTTTTGCCAATTGTAATGAACTTGAATATGTCATTTGTCGAGCATCCTCTGTTCCTAATGCAGTAAGTGCAACTTTCAACAATTCTTATATTAATAAAGCCACTCTAGTCGTGCCTAATAATTCTTTAACTGATTATAAAAATGTTGATCCTTGGAGTAACTTCGGCACCTTCCTTTCCCTGTCAACCGCTAATGTCATTGTAATTGCCAATAATTACACCCGTGAATATGGAAATGTCAACCCCACGTTTGACTACATTGCAAATATGTCTCTGTTGAATGGTACTCCTAGCCTAACCTGCACTGCAACAGAAACATCTTCTCCCGGCAATTATACAATAAAGGTTTCAAAGGGTTCTGTTACCAATACGAAAATTCTTCTTGTTGACGGCACGCTCACTGTCACTAAGGCTCCACTTACTATCGAACCCAACGACTATATTATCAACGTTGGAGATCCCATTCCTACATTCGATGCCACTTACAAAGGCTTGAAAAACGATGAAACGGATGAGGTGCTGTCACCTGTATTCAGTTGCACGGCTTCTGACAGCAACACTCCAGGTGTGTATGACATCACTGTAAGTGCTATCTCCGACAACTATGACATTACCATTAAGAAAGGTACACTTACCATCCAACCCACCATTGCCACTATAACCATTTCTGATGTAGGTGTGGCAACATATTGTTTCGACTTTGGCCTCGACTTTAGTGATGTGACAGATTTCAAAGCATATATTGCCACGGGATACAATAGATTGACAGGTAATGTCATTGTTCAACCTATAAAAGAAGCACCCGGTGGTATAGGATTATATATTAAAGGCAAGCCAGGAACATATCAACTGCCGATTTATGATTCGGATTCCTATTATGTGAATATGTTAGAAGGTGTCACAACTCCTACAACCATATATGCTATTGATGGAGATTACACAAATTTCGTGTTATATGCAACGAATTCTTCTGATGCTTGTTTCCGTCCGCTTACCGATAGTTATAACCTGAAAGCCAACAGGGCTTATTTGCAAATTCCAACATCCGAAGTGGCAAACAGTGCAGGAGCCAATTATGTATGGATAGAATATGAAGAGGAAACGACAGGGATAGAGGAAAACCTCTCAACTTCGGATATGACAAATTGTGTATGGTATTCCTTGAACGGACAAAAACTTAATGGAAAACCTTCTCGTAAAGGTGTATATGTGATAAATGGTCGTAAGGTGGTAATTAAATAACCAATATAATATGTTGAAAAGGTATCAAAAACCAGAGATAAAAAATGTCTTGCTCATTGCTTCAGCCATAATGCAGGGCATCATTGAGGTAAGTGGTGAAGAAGGTCCCAACGTAGATCCTGATAATCCTATTGATGACCCAAATGATCCCAGTGGCGGATTATCAAACATGAATAGTGTTTGGGAGGAAGAATAACAGATAAAGTCTTAATCTTATGAAAAACAAATTATTTCTTTTCGGATTAGCAGCAGTAACTATACTGCTGACTGCCTGCAACGGTGGTTCAAGCGACCCAAACGCTGATGTCAAAGAATTTGCCAACCGTTTTGGCAACTATGTGATTAACCATCAAACAGACTCTGTGTGCGCTTTTTATGCTGACGCAGAGAAAGCGGATTCACTTGCCCTCTCATTCATCTCCGACAGCATCAAAGTGACGGAAACAGAAACACCTGGGAAATTCGTTGTCAAATACAATGAGGCAGCGGACATCACTCTGACAAAAAGTGAAGACGGCAAGAAAACGGTCATCTCCTCGCATGGCCTTTTCGTTTATCCGGCCGATGCCTTGGAATTTGCAAGAGCCACAGGACAATGGGAAACAGGATTGAACGATGCAGAACTGGCAGATCGCATGGCAGACAAAAACTTCAAACCTTGGTTGATTAAGAAACACATCAAAACTTCAGCACAAAAATTCAAAGTGGTGGGGTCGCCGAGAGTAATCTCCACAACCGGAGAATTCATGGCTGATATGGTTGTGACGGTGGGAGTCACTGTTCAGAGCCAGTCCGACCAACCCATTTCCGGAACAGACTATAAAGTACATTTCCGTGGGGTAGACTTGCGACCATTTGGTGGCTCCTTCACATGGTCTGAAAATGGCAAAGACGTGCCACCACACGGCTCCGTGACAATAACCAGCCAAAGCAGTCCGTATGCTGAGGTGAAAAGTGCTTATGTCAACACCACGCTCAGCGAGGAAGCGCATTTCAACAAGTATTTCAAAGCCACAGGTGGCGAATGGAAAGAATATCGAACTAACACAGACAATGCAAGTAAAAATGAATAACAAATAGACAACTATGAAAAAGGGTATATTTATATTGGCAACTTTGTGTCTATTCTTCTCATGCAAGAAGACCACATATATCAACCCCTCAACTGAAAACTTAACTTACCCCATTCAAGGAGGGGAAAAATTAGACACGATTCATGCTGACGGTAATTGGGAAGTGAAGAACAGCCCCGACTGGTTGCATATTGAAAAACAAGACAGTGTTTTGAAATGTGTAGCCGACGAAAACAAATCCGGAGCGAAACGTGATGGAGATATAACAATTGAAGGGGATGACGTGCAGCGAACCATTAGGGTCAGTCAAGCATTCATTTGCACACGACTTATACCGAATAACACATCCTTGTCATTTGAAAAAGACGGCGGCAAACAGACCATAAGCATCGACACCGACGGTTATGACATTCATGTGGACGTGAATGGTAATATGACAGCCAAATACGACAATGGAAAACTTATTGTTGAGGCTCCAGCCAACGAGGGTGCAAGTTCTTCAGGTAAAATAATCTTGACTTGCGATTCTCAAAAGGTGGAAATTAATGTAGCCTTAAAGGGTGCAATATGTCCCAGATGTGGTGGCAGCGGAAAAGTGAAATGTACGAAATGTGGCGGACAAGGATATGAATGGTTGGAAAACGATGACATGACTTACGGCTGTACCAGATGTGGCGGTAGCGGTAGCGGATTCTTAGGATATCCATCTCCAAATGATAATCTTAGAAAAGGTACGGGCATGATGATTTGTCCTGTTTGTCATGGCAACTAACGATGCATACCCATTATTCAACGGAAAACAGCCTATGAAACGATTTCTTTTATTAGTACTTTTGTTTGTCGGTATGGCGACGGCATTTGGCCAAGGTAATTTGTGCCCCGACAAAAACCATCCCCACATGATAGACTTGGGACTTCCCAGTGGTACCAAATGGGCTTGCTGCAATGTGGGAGCCAGAACTCCTACTGATTACGGAGGATTGTACGCTTGGGGAGAAGCCACCACGAAGAAGGACTACAGCCTGTCTACCTACAAAAACGCTTATAAAAGCAGGAATGGACAGGGTATGTGGGATTTTCATCACGACACAGGCTATTGGCAAGTGAAAGATTTAGGCAAATGTATTAGCGGCTCCGATTATGATGCGGCCCATACCTTGTGGAAAGGAACATGGCAGTTGCCCAATCATGAGCAATTCAAGGAATTATTGAAATACTGCTCTTATCAATGGAAAAATGTCAATGGTGTCTATTGCGGTGTGTTCACCAGTCCCAACGGTGCCTACATCATATTACCAGCCGCCGGTGCCTATAGGTATGCCGAATGCATATACAGGGGAGAAACGGGCTTTTACTGGTCTGGTTCACGAACTATTGACGAACAACTTGTGGCCTGCTATTTATACTTCGACGAAGAGGAAGCCTATGAGGCAGACCATGCCCGTGAACGAGGCCATTCCATACGGCCTGTTTGCAAATAGTTATATGGGGACGGAGATGCCCCCTCAAACATACAAAAAAACAACATTTAAAATATCACCTATGAAAAAGAATTGGATAATTCAGGCCGTCATGGCCTTTGCTCTCTCCCTCGGGATGCCGATTTTCGCGTCACCAGTTAACGCCCCCTTCAATGGTGTGGAGACTGTGGAACAAGACAAGGGATTCTACGTTGAAATCACAGCCACCAACTTCAAAGCGCGCTGGGATCCCAACTCAGCAAGCACGGAGATAGACTGTCCCTTCAACAAAGGAGATCGTCTGAAAGTGTCAGATCAACGTAACGGATGGTATGAGGTTGACTATGGTCAGGAATATGTGTGGATTCCTTCACAATATACCAAGCGCAGTACCAAACAAACGCCGGACTGGGTGACCGTGTCTTCTGCCAATGATGGCGGCGTGCGACTGCGTCTCGGTCCAGGCGGCAAAGATAGTGGACGGCGTGCTTACTTTGAAGACTCATTCAAATACCTTGGCGAACAGGGCAACTGGTATAAAGTGTCACACGAAGGTAAAGTATATTGGATTAGCAAGGATGTCAGTTATGCGGAATGATGGATGCGTGAGTGACGAGTGACGAATGACGAACAAAAAAAGAGACAGTAGTATCAGCGGTAAGTCATAAAAACAGCGATAGATGATGGCTGTTTCAGGGAAAAATGCTATATTTGCAGAAAAATCAAACTAGACATATTATGAAGAAACTATTGACATCCATTCTATTATTGTTCGCTGCCATGACAATGCAAGCACAAAGTATCAGTTATATTGAGACCTCGGGATCGTGGTATTACATCTACGACCAAGATGGTAAGAAAGTAAAGACACTCCCCACTAACATCGGCGAGTTGCAAGGCTACAGTGCCTCTCTCTTCGTGGTAAAAAACGGTTCATGGTACTATATCTATGATGCCAAAGGTAGCAAAATAAAGACCATGAGTGTAAGTACCGTCGGAGAGGTAGTGGCCGTGACGGGCGAGACGTTCACTAGCCGCCTCGGCTCCTGGATTTACATATGGAACAAAGAGGGCAAGAAAATCGGAACCAGAGCGGCACATTAGGGTAGCCTCCCCCTAACCTCTCCTATGGAGTGGAGAAGTTAGCTTACTTCGGATAGGGAGAGAGGTTTCCTTTTGGTAAAGGAAACCTCTCCTTGCCTCTTTTGTAAGAGGGGAAAAATAGAATGCTTTAGAGGGATCTCATATTGAGGTTAGAACTCAATGATGAGGGTTTGGCGGGGACGCAAGTTGAGGTCATGGTCAAGACGGACGTTGCGACCAGTGATGACATCCTTGGCGACGGTGGTGGTGCCGATGACCTCAGCATAGCGTTTCACGGGCATAACGGCAGTCTGCGTGGTGCCATTGAGAATGGTGAGTACCGTACGGCCGGCATAACGACGGGCGATGACATAGACACCCTGATATGGGATAAACTGCGTCTGTTTACCTTTCGTTATTACCTCGTTGCCCTGTCGCCAATGGAGCAAGCGACTGAGCCAGTTGAACATCGCATTCTCCGCCTTCGTGCGTCCCTCCGCAGTGAAAGCATTGTGTTTGTCACCCGGGAAGCCACCAGGGAAATCCTTACGCACATTACCGTCGGTCACCTCTTTAGTGCCGTTCATGAGGATCTCCGTACCATAATAGAGCTGTGGTGTGCGGTTGATGGTGAGCAAGAGAGCGAGTGCCTGCTTGAGTGCCAGCGTGTCGCAACCATTGCCCAAGAAGCGGTCGGTGTCATGGTTCTCGATGAATGCCATGACGCTCGATGGATTGGGATAGAGATAGTCGTAAACCAGACTGTTATAGATACGGTTATACCCATTCCACCAAGCATCAGTCTCCTCGTTCTTCGCCTGCGACAGTTTCTCGAAGAAACTGAAGTCCATCACTGTCTTGAGGTAGCTGTTACTGTCGGACAACCGCGACCCTTTCTGCCATGCCGCCGTATAGGCCGGCTCAGTGACCCACGTCTCACCCACGGTATTGAAATTGGGATATTCCTCGTCGAGTTCCTTCATCCACCGTGCCATGCCCTCGCGGTCGGCATAAGGATAGGTATCCATACGGATGCCATCGATGCCCACTGTCTCTATCCACCATTTGCTGTTCTGGATGAGATAAGTCATCACATGCGGGTTTTTCTGGTTCAGGTCGGGCATAGACGTTACGAACCATCCCTCGACAGTCTCTTTCATATCCACCTCGGAGGCATAGGGATCCATCACCGGCGTCAGCTTATAGGACGTTTGCAGGAAACGGTCGTTCTCCCTTCCCTCGGGGTTGCCATCGAGCCACTCCGGCAGGTTGAACCAATCGCGCGACGGCATGTCGGCTACCCACGGGTGGTGGAAGCCACAGTGGTTGAAAATCATGTCCATGACCACCTTCAGACCATGTTGGTGAGCCTCGTTGATGAGTTGCTTATATTCTTCGTTGGTGCCGAAGCGCGGATCAACCCGGTAATAGTCGGTCGTGGCATAGCCATGGTAGGTACTGAAGCCATTATCCGTGTCGGGTGAGTCGTTCTCGAGCACGGGCGTGAACCACAGCGCTGTGACACCCAGTTCGTTGAAATAGTCGAGGTGCTGGCGCAGTCCCTCAAGGTCACCGCCATGGCGGAGTGACGGTTGCGAACGGTCGTTCTTATAGGCCCGCATGCCCTTAATCTGGTCGTTTGCCGTGCTGCCACTGGCGAAACGGTCGGGCATGAGCATATAGAGCACGTCGGCATTGGAGAAACCTGTACGCCGTTCTCCAGACATCTCACGGGAGAGCAAGGGATAGGCTATTTTCTTGGTCTGCTTGCCCACCTTGAACGTAAGGTTCATGGTGCCAGCCTGGGTGCCCGACAGGTTGAGGTACACCAACAGGTAATTGGGCGATTCAAGACGTACCACACTGTCAATGCGCACACCGGGATAGTCAGTGCTGACCTCGGCATCCTTGATACCCTGACCATAAACCATCAACTGTAACGACGGGTTTTTCATGCCCACGAACCAATTAGCTGGCTCCACACGGTCAACCTTTACAGCGGCTTTCATCACGACATTCATACTTAACAAAAAGCATATAAACAAACAAATTCTTTTCATAATAATAAGAGGGAGTTTGGGAGTTTAGGAGTTTGAGAGTTTGGACAAATGTCTGTTTGGGAGGGAAGTTATAAGAGGGAGTTAAAATGGAAGTTAAAATGGAAGTTAAAGGGGGAGTTAAAATGGACAATTGTCCGTTCGGCATTCATTGATCGGCATAGCCCCCTCCTTGGGAGGGGGAAGGGGGGAGGTATTCCCTCACCTTTTCAGTATCAAAGCTGACCGTGCGGAAACCCCCACCTCATGACCTTCGACGAAGCCGAGACCCTGTTCGTCAATTTGTCCGTCGCATGCCACGATGGTATAACGTCCTTCGGGGATGTTCAGCATTTGGAGATACTTATTGCCGTTAAGGATAACGATGATGTCTTTCCATGCATCGCCACCGGCATGGTCCTTGAGACTGAACGCCACCATACAGTCCTGCGTGGGCAGGAATTCCAGGTGTCGGCGCACCAAGTCAGCATCACCCAGTCGGAAGGCAGGATGGTGGGCACGCAGCGCGATGAGGTTGCGATAGTATTCGAACACCTGAGGATAGCGCGTTAGGTTGTCCCAATCGAGGTGGTTGACACTGTCGGGCGACTCAAAACTGTTATGTACTCCTTTCTTGTCGCGCAGCATCTCCTCGCCACTGAGCATGAACGGCACACCCTGAGATGTGAACACCGCCGTCTGCGCCAACAGGTCGAGGCGTATCAGTTCATCGGTGGTGATGCCGGGAATGCTCGTGCGCAGACGGTCGACGAGACACATATCGTCGTGGCAACTCACGTAGGAAATCATCTGCGTGGGTTGTACCGCCCATGGCTCATCGGAATAGTTCACCTTGGCGTAGTCCACCTGCGGATGGGCTATCATGCCAGCGATGCCTGCTTTCAGGCTCTCCTCTTCGCCAGCTATGCCTGCGAGAAATGCCCCCTTGGTGTCGTCGGAGAACGGTCCGCGCAGCGCGTCGCGTATATCATCGGAGAAAGCGGCGATGCGTGGCAGTTGCGGTATGTGCGCTTTCGTGGCCAGCTGTTCGGCGGGCAGTGCACAGGCTCCCGCGCTCCATCCCTCGCCATAGATAAAGATGGTGGGGTCTATCTCGTCCACTGCACGGCGTATAGCGTTCATCGTCTCGATGTCATGTACGCCCATGAGGTCGAAGCGGAACCCATCGATATGGTATTCGTTAATCCAATATTTCACCGACTCAATCATGAAACGGCGCATCATAGGCTGTTCCGATGCCGTCTCGTTGCCACAGCCCGAGCCGTTGGAGTATTGAGGGGTGAGGGGTGAGGGGTTAGGAGAGGGAGATACCTTACGATAGAAGTAATCGGGATAGGTACGTTGGAAATTGCTGTGGTCGATGTCATAGGTGTGGTTGTACACCACGTCGAGGATGACACGTATGCCTGCCTTGTGCAGTGCCTGCACCATCTGCTTGAATTCACGGATACGACAGGCTGGGTCGAAAGGATCGGTGGAGTAGCTACCCTCCGGCACGTTATAGTTCACAGGGTCGTAACCCCAGTTATATTTCTTGTCCTGCAGTCGTGTCTCATCAATGGAGCCAAAGTCGTAAGATGGCAGGATATGTATGGCATTCACGCCCAAGTCCTTAAGGTGTTGAATGGCCTTCGGCTCGGTGAGCGCGAGGAACTTGCCACGGTGTTCGGGCATAATGCCTGACGAGGGGTCGATGGAGAAGTCGCGGTGGTGCATCTCGTAGATGACCAAGTCGGTGGGTGACTTCACTTCCGGCCGATGGTCGTATGCCCACCCCACGGGGTCGGTCTCGCTTAGGTTGAGGACATATCCCGACTGCCCATTTACACCCACCGCTTTGGCAAAGACACCAGGTGAATACTGGCCATCGACATAAAAGCGGTATTCGTGGTGGTTGAGGTCACGTTTCACCACCGCCTTCCAGATGCCATCCTTGCCGATTTTCATCTTTACGGCTTTCCATTTACTGACCGCTGCCGTATCGGGATTGACATCATATTCCACCTTCACACTCTTGGCATCACGGGGCGCAAAGAGTTTGAACGTCGTCTTATCTGGGGTGTATGTCACCTCGTCGAAAACGAAATCGGGTGTCTGGGCTTGGACCATTGCTGTCATAGCGAGCATGACTATTAAGATGATATTTTTTTTCATGTTAATGGAATAAATATTAAAGAGGTTGGGACAGAGATTGACCCCTTTTCTGTGTATTTCTGTGGTATTTGTGAGACATTATTAAGAGAGGGAGAGGATAGCATGTCCATTCATTTTGCGATGAGTGATACAGCAAAGCCACCACCGGGAGCCTCAGTGATTTTCAGGGTATCGCCCTTCTTCACCGTGCGTTTGGTGATGGTGTAAGCCTGCGGGTTGTGCTCATAATGAGCATCCTTGGCATCAGCATAGATGGTACACTCGTATTTACGTCCCTTGTCCAGGAAGTCGAGTTTGACAACTGAGGTATGTCCATTCTCGTCGCATTTGCCGCCGATGAACCAGTTATCCGTACCCTTGGCCTTGCGTGCCACAGTGATATAGTCAGCCGGCTCGGCTTCGAGGTAACGTGAGTCAGACCAATCGCATGCCACATCGCGAATAAACTGGAATGCATCGTCGAACTGCTCATAGTTCTCCGGCAGGTCGGCAGCCATCTGTAAAGGCGAGTACATAGTGAGGTACAGCGCCAGTGAGCCGGCGATGGTGATACGTGCCCATGACGTGTTATCACTCCATGTGTTGAGCTTCGTCACGAAGATACCCGGTGTGTAGTCCATCGGACCACCTTGCAGACGGGTAAACGGCAGGATGCACGTATGGTCGGGACGGCTACCGCCAAATGCCTCATATTCCGTGCCTCGGGCACTCTCGTTGCCCACCAGGTTGGGATAGGTGCGACAGATGCCTGTTGGACGTGTCGCCTCATGGGCATTCACCATGATATGATGCTTGGCTGCCTCTTTGACGACATATAGGTAATGGTTGTTCATCGATTGTGAATAATGGTGGTCGCCACGAGGAATGATGTCGCCCACATAGCCCGTCTTCACCGCGTCGTAGCCATAGTGGTTCATCAATTCAAAAGCTTCCTTGATATGTCGTTCATAGTTCTGTGTTGACGAACTCGTCTCATGATGCATGAGGATTTTCACCCCTTTTGAGTGTGCATAGTCGTTGAGCACCTTGATGTCGAAGTCGGGATAGGGAGTGACAAAGTCGAACACATCACGTTTCCACATGTTCGCCCAGTCTTCCCATCCAACGTTCCATCCCTCGACGAGCACCTCGTCGAGCCCATTTTTCGCAGCGAAATCAATATAGCGTTTCACCTTCTCATTGTTCGCCGCATGACGTCCGTTAGGCTTTACGCTCTGCCAATCGATATTGTCAAGTTTGATGCTGGGGAACTCATCTGTATAGTTCCAACTGCTCTTGCCCACAATCATCTCCCACCATACGCCACAGTACTTCGTAGGATGTATCCAGCTCGTGTCGTCGAGGGCACACGGCTCGTTGAGGTTGAGGATAAGGTTTGAGGACAACATGTCGCGTGCGTCGTCGCTCACCATGACCGTGCGCCATGGCGTGTTGCACGGCGTTTGCATACAACCTTTCAGTCCCGTGGCATCGGGGGTGAGGTGACTGACAAAGGTGAACGGCTTTGGCAGCGGACAGGCCGAAGGCGCCGGGTTCGGTGTATAGGCATTGCTGCCACCGCCCAGCTGAGTGCTGAAGGCCGTCGTCTGTCTGTCGACCAATTCAAGATGCATGGTGGCATAGTCGAGACATGCCGCTTCGTGGATATTGATATACAGACCGTCGTCGCTTTTCATCTGCAATGATGTCTGCACACCCGTCTCCGAGAACACCGCCACCGATGAGTTACCCCAGTTAACCGCCTCGCGCATCCGCCCACGGATTTCCGACAGACGAGTCTGCTGTGTCTCTTGCTCCTGTGTATCGTAGTCGCCGGGGAGCCACCATGCGATATGATCGCCCGTCATGGCAAACTCCGTGCGTTCCTCCTTGATGAGGAAGTAGTTGAGCCACGTTTGTTGTGGGAACTCATAACGTAGTCCCATGCCGTCGTCGTAGACGCGGAAGCGGATGATGATGTGCCGTTCCTGCACACCCGGTTTCTGCTGCCCGCTGCCGCTACGGATTAACTTCTCCTGCGACAGCGTCACCGCCATCTCATTGTAATGGTTGCGTATGGTGCTTGTCTCGCCCCATACCGGTGTCCACGTCTCATCGAACGATGTAGTTTCGCAATCTGTCATTGTGAAGCCCTCAAGGAGGTCGTATTCATCGGTGCCGTTCGACGCATGTTTGTCCTTGGCCAACTCGAGGCCTAGCCCTGAAGGGTTGACCACCGCCTTACCCTTGTAGTCGAGGCTGTACATAGGCCGCCCTTTGTCGGAGAGCCAGAATTTCAGCATGACATTCTCGTTGGGCGAAGCAATCTCCATCTTCTCCTGTGCTGTCGCCATCAACGGCATCAACAGCAAAATGATTCCAAATAGTTTTTTCATGAGTTCTATTTTTTAAAGGAAAACCTAGGAAATAACAGGTAATCCCAGAATACTTAGATTATTGGAAAACCTAAGTAATCCCGGGATAACTCTTGGGGTTATTTCCTTCCGCTTTGTGTAATCAGTTCAATGATGCTCTCGTTGAATTTCTTGTCAGCCATGAGGTCCTCGATGTTGAGGTGCATACGGTAGCGCCAATAATGCTTGGGATTGGCGGGGATGTTGATGCGCTCAGCATTGGCATCCGGCAGGCGCAACCGTTCGTCAATGGCCAGCCAGTCCTGTATGGAGAGGATGCAGAGCATGGACGGCGAGGTGAGGTGTCGCGAGATAATGTCGCGTGCCAGCCATCCCGGCAGCGGATGCGGTGCCTTGTCGCCCCGGTAGAGCATGGTGGCGTAGTATTCCTGGGTACGTTCCTCGTCCTCGTCCCACCACTGACGGAGCGTAGGCATGTCGTGCGACGAGATGGTACATACCGAACGGTATGGGTTACGTGAGAGGTGTCCGAAGCGCACGCTGGGGTCTTTGGGCATCGATTGCAGTTCAAGACTGAGTATGCGCAGTTCATTCATCACCCATGGCACACAGTCGGGCACCATGCCGAGGTCTTCAGCACACACCAGCATACGTGTAGCATTGACCAGTTTTGGCATTTTCTTCATCGCCTCGCGGTACCAGAACTGGTTGTTACGACGGTAGAAATAGTCATTGTAGAGACGGTTGAACGCCTGCTTGTCAACGTCGGACAGCGATTCGTAGATGAAGTCGAACTGCACGGATATACGCGGGTGGAACTTGTTCTCGTCCTTATGGTCGCGCAGGAAGAGCACGTCACTGATGAGCGCATAGAGTCCGTCGCGCAGCCATTGGTCTTTCTCCTCGGCTCCCAGGAATGCCGCTTCCACCTGTCGTTGAGTAGCATATTCCGGTCGCATACGGTAACGTCCGTCGCCGATGGGTTCGACATACCGCTGACGCACCTCGTCGGCACGTTCTGCAAACATGCGGTCGAGCACCCAGTCGGTGATGAACGGCTCGAGGAACAGCTGTTCCTGGAAGTGCAAGCCATAGGCCCCTATCTCCTCGCGTGTCATGCCCAGCGACGGCGCGAATTGTCCAAGCAGTCCGTGAACGGCATGTATGGGAATCTCCCAGATACGGAAGAAGCCCAACACATGGTCGATGCGGTAAGCGTCGAAGAATTTGGCCATGTTGGAGAACCGGCGCACCCACCATGCGCAGCCATCTGCCACCATGGCATCCCAGTTGTAGGTGGGGAACCCCCAGTTCTGTCCGTTGGCCGAGAAGTCATCGGGTGGTGCTCCTGCCTGACCGTTGAGGTTGAAGTAACGTGGTTCCTGCCATACATCGCAGCCATGTCGGTTCACGCCGATGGGGATGTCGCCCTTGAGGATGACCCCTTTGGAACGCGCATGTTCATGCACCCGTTTCATCTGGATATACAGCACGAATTGCACGAAGTAATGCAGTGCCACTGCCTTGTAGGCCTTGCTCCGAACATTCGTCAACGCGGCACGGTCCGCCTCATCCCACGTCTGGTGGTCGGGCCACAGGCTGAAGTCAGCCGTGCCATAGGTATCGCGTAGCATGCAGTACTGTGCATAGGGCACCAGCCACTTCTTGTTCTCTTCAAAGAAATGTTTATATTCCGCAGTCTGGAACGTCTTCTTACCCTCCTGTTCAAAGAGCAGGCGGAGGTATTCGTTTTTCGCTTCGTTAACCCGTTCGTAATCGATTTGCGGCAGCGCATTCAGTTCCTTGCGCAATTTCTCGAAACGTTTGCGCTGTGTGGCATCTGCCAAGGCAGGGAGTGCCTTGAAGTCGGCATATTGCGGATGGATGGCGAAGATGCTGATGCAGCTATAAGGATAAGAGTCGGTCCAAGTGTGTGTGATTGTCGTGTCGTTGATGGGCAGTATCTGCAGCAACCGCTGCTGGGTATGCGCCACCCAGTCGACCATCTTATGCAGGTCGCCGAAGTCGCCCACGCCGAAACTCTCTTTCGAGCGCAGCGAGAACACCGGCACCAGGGTACCGGCACATTTCAGGTCATATACATCGAAATGCACCTCTGGTAATTCATAGACTACCACATCGCCTTCTTCCATAGCTGGCAATGTGACCTTTCTGTTCTCGCCACGTTCCCACAGCGGAGCCACATCGGGGTCGTCGTCAAGGGCCACGAATTTGAATTCGAAGGAAGGAGCGAGATATGAAGCGTCGACATCTACAATCCACTCATTATAATTATGCTCCGCCATAGGAAGCGCATTTTGGAGTTGCCAGCCGCCAAGAATCTTGTCGCTCCCCACGAGCGCCAGCCTTTCTTCATGTCGCAGCTGCGGAGCCCGCACCTTGAAACGTACCGTTCGCGCATACTCCGTATTCTCCACTGGAGCATGAGCATGTCTGTTCACACATTCGGTCATGGCCGAACTGTAGAGATAAGCATTCTCTGGGATGTCGACCCAATGGTCGTAAACATGATAGGTTACACCCGATGCGCACGCCAGTTCCAATCTATGCGTTTCAAGCGTCCACTCACGACGAAGCACCTCGTCGCCGCGCACCACGCTATAGAAATAGTCGATGGCACTACCTATTTTCAACACACTTTTCATTTCGCACGACCAATGGTAACCATCTATTGTTCCCATTTTGTAAGTCGTGACCTCACGTTCGCCGGCAGCCGCCGACACATGGTTTAACACCAATTCCTCGCCAAAGGCGGTTTGGTACTCGATATGAAAATGAAGGTTCATAGTAACAAGGGTTAGTAATTATGCGGTAAAATTACTAATTATTATAAGATGTTGTTCTCTGGCAAGCGTAGTTTTACGAAAAAAGCAATGCAAACGTTTGCATTGCTTTGATGGGAATAAGGGGAATCGTAAATATAAAAGCTATCGTTACAATCCGACTGTCACAGAGAAGCCCATGGGCGACACTCCTACGCAGTATTTACCTTTCTCATTCCAGCCAGTTATCTTGTCACAAACCCAGTAGGCAGCCTCCGTGCCCAATACGCCGATGGCAGCACCCGCCGCAACGTCGTACCAGTGATGGCGGTTGCGAGCTACACGGTCCACTGCTGTGAACGTGGCCACTGTATAGCCTGCCACACTGATCCACGGACTGATGTGTCCATATTCCTTGTGCAAGGCATGAGCGCCCGCAAAAGCGAGGACACTATGTCCGGAAGGAAAAGCACGGTCATCAGTGCCATCGGGACGTTTCTCCTTGATGGAATGCTTGAGCACCCAAGCCACACCCGCCGAGAGGACATACGACGCACCCACATTGACGCCCATCCGTTTCCATGAGCTCTCACTCTCCACGCCCAAGCCCTTCAGCGCGAACACTGCTCCGAAAGGTACATACTGCAACACATCATCGGGACCGTCGCCATAGTATTTCTTGTCCTGGGCAGAGAGACCAAGCGACAAGAACAACGCTAATATAAAGAATAGTTTTCGCATAAGGAATATGTTGTAATTGGGAGAGGTTATTACCTCTTATCCTTGATAATTGTCACGGCAAGGGCCCCGCAAACCAGCAAGACTCCCGACACTATCATCATGTTACTCTGCACACCGCCTACGAGACGCAGCACGACGCCACCGAGCAGGGCCGCCACAATCTGAGGCAAACAGATGGTGCCGTTAAACAATCCCAGGTATGCTCCCATGTGACCATAACCTTGGAGCGCATTCGTCACGAAGGTGAAAGGCATGGCCAGCATCGCCGCCCAGGCGCAACCGATGAGCAGGAAGGGCAGGATTTGCAAGTATTGGTTGGGGCAGAAGGGTATCAGCGCGAAGCCCAGACCACCCAGGACGAGACTAAGTGCGTAGGCCATCTTCGTGTTACTGAACTTGGGAAGAAGTGCTGCCCACACCACGCTGCCCATGGCTTGTATGGCATAGAGCACACCCGTCCAGTTGCCCGCCACCTGGTATGCTTCAGTGGTAGAATCCGCCGTTCCCCATACGGTGAGCGACACGGCATCCACGACGTAGGTCCACATATAGAGCAGCGCCGACCAGCAGAAGAACTGTACCAGACCTACTTTCCAGAAGGTGGAAGGAGCGTTCTTAAGCAACACGAACCAGTTGGCCTTCGTCTCGTTCTCTTCCTTTACGGGGTTATACTGACGATACTCCTCCGGAGTCCATTCCTTCACTTTGAAGGTGGTATATAATACACAAAGGATGAGGATGGCCGCACCTACATAGAATGACCAAACTACCGACTGAGGTACCACGCCTTCAGGAGCCGTGTTTTTCAGTCCAAGCCATGTGAAGATGAAGGGGAAGAGGAATCCCACCACGCTGCCTGCGTTGCACAGGAACGACTGTATGGAGTAGGCCTTCGCCTTCTGTTTCTCATTGACCATGTCGCCCACGAGCATCTTGAACGGTTGCATGGCCATGTTGATACTCGTATCGAGAAGCATGAGCATGAGCAAACCGAAAATCATCACGGCAGAGAGAGCCAGTCCAAGCGAACCCGCGTTGGGCAACAAGCACATCACCGCCACAGCCACGGCTGCCCCCACGAAAAGATAGGGGATACGTCGGCCAAAGCGGCACCATGTCTTGTCGGAGAGCGTACCCACAATGGGTTGCACCAATATGCCCATGAGCGGTGGCAATATCCAGAAGAAACTCAGGTCGTGTGGGTCGGCTCCGAGGGTTCGAAAGATACGCGAAATGTTTGCGCTCTGCAGTGCGTAGGCTATCTGAACGCCAAAGAACCCAAAACTAAGGTTCCACAGTTTCCAAAAGGAAAGGTCGGGTTTCTGTATCATAAAAGATTAAAAGATTATAAGATTAAAAGACTATAAGATTAAAAGACATAAAAAAGATTCGGCACACATCACCAAGCACTATCTCGTGCTCCCTCGGATGATGAGACGTGTGCGCACCACGCGGCGCTCCACCTTGGTGATAGGGATATTGCCTTCCACCTTATTGATAAGTATGTTGGCAGCCTCCTCACCCACCACATGTCCGCGCTGTTCCACGGTAGTGAGCATAGGGTCACAAGCCACCGCCCGCTGTCCGTTGGTGAACCCACACACGGATATATCGTCGGGAACCCTGAATCCCATGCGTTTGGCAGTGTACATGATACCGATGGCCGTATCGTCATTGACGGCGAAGAACGCATCGGGATGGTCATCTATCTCCAGTAGTTCAGGAGTGATGAGTTCCGCATCGGCACGGTTGTCGCAGTAGCGCACAAATCGATCGTCGCACACCAGGCCATGGCGGCTCAATGCATCATGGTAGCCATTGTATCGGTTTTTCGATATTTCCAGATTCATCGATGCCCCATAATAGGCGATGCGTGTGCACCCTGTATCGATGAGATGCTTTACCGCATTGTAAGCCCCCTGATAGTCGTCGACGACCACACGGCTGGCATCCACGCCCGTGCAAATACGGTCAAAGAATACCAATGGCACCCCGTTGTCGATGAGTCTTTGGAAATGGTCGAATTGCATGGTGTCCTTGGCCTGCGAAACAATGATGCCACATACCTTGTTTTCAAAAAACGACTGGCAAATAGCCACTTCACGCTGATACTGCTCATTGCTCTGCGCCACCATCAGTCGGTAGCCATGCGTGGAAGCTTCCTGTTCAATGCCACTGAGTATGGACGAGAAATAGAAATGTGTGAATTGTGGGATAATGACGCCGATGATGCGCAACGGTTTTACTCTTGTGTGACGCAATGACTCGGCAATCATGTTAGGAATAAAATTATGTTCGCGCGCATAGGCCTTGATTAGCTCCCTGCGTTCGGGACTGATACGAGGACTGTCCTTAAGCGCACGCGAGACAGTAGCCACCGACACACCGAGTGCCTGTGCAATGTCTTTCATCGTTACTGGTTGGGGCTTATCCATAGGCTTGCTTTTATGTGTGCAAGAAAAAGCATCGCTTGATGAGTGCAAAAATAATCAAAACTCCCATACGTTGTCATCCTACACCGCTCATTTAAGTCATTTCACTTGCGCAATCGTTTGCACATTCAGAAACGCAAATTTATTGCAAAAAAAGTACAACGAATATGTAAGAAACTTAACTTTGCAAAAGATATTGCCATGAACCTAATCGATTTAACAAGCGAGAACACTATTAACAACCATATATTCTAACTTAATAACTATCAATGATGAAGCAGGTAAATTTGAGAATCCCCTTCAGGATTCTGTCCCTACTATTGGGGCTGTTCCTATCTGTAAGCGCCTATGCACAGCAAGTGACTGTGAATGGCCATGTTGAGGATGCTGCCGGCGAACCTATCATTGGAGCTACCGTACGTGTCCAGGGACAACCTGGAGGCGTGGTGACAGACTTCGATGGTAACTTCACCACACAGGCAGCCTCGGGAGCCACATTGGAAATATCCTACATCGGATACCAGACGGCCACCGTGACCGCTTCCTCGAATGTCGTCGTGACATTGCAGGAAGACTCCGAAGTGCTCAATGAAGTGGTGGTCATCGGTTACGGTGTCGTGAAGAAGACCGACCTCACTGGTGCCGTCACCGCCTTAAAGCCCGACTCGAAGAACAAGGGTTTGGTGGTGACTCCTCAGGAGATGATGAGTGGTAAGATTGCCGGTGTGAACGTGACCAGCGATGGCGGTACGCCAGGTGGTAGCTCCACCATCCGCATCCGTGGCGGCTCATCGCTCACCGCCTCAAACAACCCTTTGATTGTGATTGACGGTGTTCCTATGGACAACAATGGTGTAAAAGGTTTGGCCAACCCCTTGGCAATGGTCAACCCGCAGGACATCGAATCATTCAACGTGCTGAAGAGTGCGTCGGCCACCGCCATCTACGGTAGCCGTGGTTCTAACGGTGTCATCATCATCACCACGAAGAAAGGCCGCAGGGGCTCGACACCCAGCGTGTCATATGCCGGCAATGTGAACGTCAGCATGAAAAAGAAGACCATTGACGTGATGTCTGGCGATGAGTATCGCACATTTATCCGCGACATTTTCCAAGGTCAATCAAACTACGACGAGGTTGTCTCGCATCTGGGTAACGCTAACACCGATTGGCAGGACGAGATTTACCGCACGGCCGTGAGTCACGATCATAATGTGACCGTCTCCGGAGCGGCGGGCACACTGCCTTATCGTGTGTCGTTAGGATATACCGACCAACAGGGTATTTTGAAGACCTCTGACTTCCAACGTTACACCGCCGCCGTTACCCTGAACCCCTCATTGTTCGACGACCACCTGAACATCACGTTGAACGCCAAGGGTCTGTGGGCAAAATCGCAATATGCCGACGGCAGCGCCATCAACTCCGCCGTAGCCTATGACCCCTCGCAGAGCGTTTATGACCCCAGTGCCACCAACTTCGGTGGTTATTTCCAATGGCAGGCATCAAGCGCCTCGCTCAACGATAGTTCATGGCCTTATACGTATAACAACCTGGCCACAAAGAACCCCGTGTCCATCCTTGAGTTGAAAGACGACCGGGCTATCAGCCGCACCTTTATCGGCAGCGCCGAATTCGACTACAAGATACATGGCTTCGAGGACTTGCGCCTCCATGCCACCTTGGGTGCCGACATCTCGAAAGGTAAGCAATGGACCGATGTTGATCCCCGTTCCCCGCTGGCTATCTACTACGGCTCACATGGTTGGGAGACCATCATGAAACGCAACCTTACCCTGTCGACGTATGCCCAATACTACCACGACTTCAACGACGCGGCCAAGAACCACTTCGACATCATGGCCGGTTATGAGTGGGCACATTACTGGCGTACACAGCACAACAATTACTGGGGACTCTATCCCGAAACCAACAACGACAAGTCACTTGCCGGCACAAAACGCGGCGAGAGTTTCTACGACTACAAAACAGAGAACTACCTAGTGTCGTTCTTCGGCCGTGCCAACTGGAGCCTGATGGACCGCTATTACCTCACCGTTACCGTCCGCGACGATGGTTCTTCACGTTTCAAAGACCATTGGTCGTTGTTCCCCGCCGTGGCTTTCGCTTGGAAAATCAATGATGAGAATAAGTTCCGTGATATCAGCTGGCTGAGCGACTTGAAACTGCGCCTCGACTGGGGTATGACTGGTCAGCAGGAGGGTATCGGCGATTATAACTACTTCCCTCTTTACCGCGTAAGCACCGACGCGCTGGGTTCGTTCTACGACTTGCTCGGCGACGGTCGTCTCATCCGTCCTGAAGCTTATGACCCCAATCTGAAATGGGAAACCACCACAACCTATAATATTGGTTTGGACTGGGGTATCTTCAACCAAAGGTTGACCGGTACCGTGGATTGGTACTACCGTAAGACCACTGACCTGCTGAACAGAGCATACGTGCCCGCAGGTGCCAGTTTCCGTAACACCGTAACCACCAACATCGGTCATCTATACAACACCGGTGTGGAAGTTGCCCTTAGCTGGAAAGCCATCCAGGCCAAAGATTGGTACTGGACCATCGACTATAACTTCACCTACAACAAGAACCGCATCACCAAACTTGGCGGTGGTGACGATCCCGACTACAAAGTGCTCACAGGTGGTATCTCCGCCGGTACGGGCGGCACCATCCAAGCACATGCCGTAGGTTATCCCGCCTTCTCATACCTGGTATATCAGCAGGCATACGATGACAATGGCATGCCCATTGAGGGTCAGGTGGTAGATCGTAATGGTGACGGTCAGATCTCTGAAGCAGACCAGTATTTCTACAAGAACCCTGTGGCCCCTGTCACAATGGGTCTGGCTTCACGTTTGGAGTACAAGAACTGGGACTTCGGCTTCTCACTGCGCGCCAGCATCGGCAACTACGTGTACAATGACTTCATGGCCGGCAACAGCACTTTGGCAACCAACAACATTTACTATAGTGGTTACTTGGTGAACCGTCCCACCTACGTGTTGCCTTACAAGTGGCAAACCTACGATGTGGAGGCCACACACTCCGACCGCTGGGTACAGAACGGCTCGTTCTTGAAGTGCGACAATATCACGCTGGGTTACAGTTTTGCCAACTTGTTCAAGGTGGGTAACTACCATGGTGTGAGTGGCCGTATCTACGCCTCTGCCACCAACGTGTTCTGCATCACCAAATATAAGGGCATCGACCCCGAAGTGTTCGGTGGTATTGACAATGGCGTCTATCCGCGCCCCATCACCTTCCAACTTGGTCTGAATCTCAACTTCTAACAAATAAAGATTAAAAGTCATGAAAAGATATATCAAGACATTTGTTCCTCTGTTAGCCATAGCGCTGTCTTTCGGAACAAGTTCATGTGTCGGCGATTTGGATGTGGATCCCATCGACCCCAACTATGCCGATGTCAATCCTGAACAGCTTTTCAACAAATGCTATGCCACCATGGCCGCTGCCGGTAACGGTGGTGCCGATGGCGACAGCGATGTTGACGGCATCGACGGAGGAACCTCGGGTTACTACCGTCAGATGTGGAACGCGCAGGAACTCACCTCCGACGAAGCCATCTGCGGATGGGGTGACGAAGGTATCTCCAATTTCTGCGACAACTCTTACGATGCCTCCCACCCAATGCTGCGCGGTTACTATTATCGCCTCTATACGGCCATCACTTTCTGCAACCAATACCTGGAGCAGTTCAGCGACCACGACGCCACGATGACGGCCGAGATTCGTTTCCTCCGCGCTTTCCACTACTACCAGTTGATGGACGGCTGGGGCAATATTGCCTTCACTACGGAAATTAGTTCGAACGCTCCACAGCAGCGTCCCCGTGCCGAGGTGTTCAAGTTCATCGAAGAGGAATTGCTGGATATCGAGGGCAACTTGAGCGACGCCAAGGCCAAGAAATCCACCGACAGCGGCTATGGCCGCGTGGACAAGGCCGCCGCTTGGTTGTTGCTGGCTCGTCTATATCTGAATGCCGAGGTGTACACCGGCACCCCCCAGTGGGACAAGGCCGCCGAATATGCCCAAAAGGTAATGAACTCCGACTACAAGCTCAACACTTCGGGTGTGGGCGTATGGAGCGCCTACCAAATGTTGTTCATGGGTGACAACGGTGAGACAAATGCCGCGTACGAGATGATTTTCCCATTGTTGCAGGATGGCAAACGCACCACATCATGGGGTACCTCGCTTTACCTGATAGCTGGTACGTGGAAAGGTGACCTCATGCACGAGAACCCCTTGGATCCTTCTGCCACCAATGGTACTGGACAGGACTGGAAAGGTCAGCGTGCCCGTAAGGAATTGGTGCTGAAATTCTTCCCAAGTGGCAACGCACCCCTCGGTCTGCCAGGTTATGAGATGAAGAAAGAAGCCGGCGACGACCGTGCCATGTTCAGCAGCGTAGGCTGTACACTGGAGAACGAAGAAATGGGCGTGTTTGAGAGCGGTTTCTCCGTGGCCAAGTTCACCAACTTCAAGACCGACGGTTCTTCTGGCCATGACTCGAACCATCCCGATATGGACTGCCCCTTGATGCGTAAAGCCGAGGCCTACCTTATCTATGCCGAAGCCACAGCCCGTCAGAACGGCGGAAATGCCACTTCTGCCGGTGTCGACGCACTAAACCAGTTACGCCTGCGTGCCCACGCCACAGCCAATTCAAGTTACTCGCTCAACGACATCTTGGATGAGTGGAGCCGTGAGTACTACTTTGAAGGCTTGCGTCGCACCTGTCTCATCCGCTTTGGAAAATACGGAGGCTCCACCGATTATCAGTGGTCATGGAAAGGCGGCACCTACGAAGGCCGTGACTTCCCCGCCTACCGCAATCTCTTCGCCATTCCGACTACTGACCTGACCGCCAACAGCAATCTTGTTCAGAATCCCGGCTACTAATCATAAGAAGATGCAACACATGCGTCAAATTCAAAACATAGCATTACGACAATGAAAAAGATAATCAAGTCAACACTGCTGCTTTTGTGCGGCATGGGGTTGTTCACCGCCTGTTCCGACGACAACGACTCCAACCCCACCCTGTTGCGGCCGACCACGTTTGTGTTGAACACCCCAGCCTATGCTAATTCAGCCATCGACCTGGCCACAACGTCCGGCATACCCTTTACGTGGTCTCAGCCCGACTATGGCTTCCCTGTGGAAGCGGAATACCAGTTGGAGGTGTCGAAAGACGGCAACTTCACAGTCAACCTCGAAGATGTGGATGAAGAGCATCTCACCGATGCCAACTATGCCACGTTGAAAGCTTACTACAGCCTACCCCAAGGCTCCATGGATGTCAACGCGTTGTCGAACGCCATCAACCAAATGAATGGTTGGACTGCCGACGATGCTCCCAACGAGGCGACGGTATATGTACGTGCCACGGCAACGACCAAAGGAGCACCAGTCATCTACTCCAACGTAGTGACCATCAAAGTAGTGCCCACCCTTGAAGTGATTGTCACCTATCCTGAGTTTATCTATGAGATTGGTAACGAGAGCGGTTGGAGCACAGCATATCCGATGCGCAGCCCGAACCTCGATGGCATCTATCAATCCTACAATTACCTTGACGGAGCCTTCAAGTTCAGGCCCAATGCCGACAATTGGGACGGTGACTGGGGACAGGATCCCTCCGGTGCTTATGGAGCGTTGGTTGAGAGTGGCGAGGAAGACTGCAACAAGTCTGACGGAGCCTTCCCCGACAATGTATTCGGAGCCGGATTCTACCAGATTGATGTCAACATCATCGATATGACCTGGAGTGTTACCGAGGTGAAGACAATCAGCATCATCGGCGACTTCAATGGTTGGGGTGATGACGTAGACATGACTTACAATAAGGAAGAGGGCTGTTGGGAAGCCGTAGCCACGGTATCCGACGGTGGTCTGAAGTTCCGCATGAACCACGACTGGTCTGTGAGCTGGGGTGGCAGGACCAAGGAAGATCCCGACCTCAATGACCTGACGCAGAATGGTGGCGAGAATATCCCCGTGGCAGCAGGCACTTACAAGTTCCAGCTCTATATCAGCTACGAAGGAAACAACCGTGTGGTCATCACCGCACAGTAATGCGTAACCTAAAATAAGTACAGCAATGAAAAAGTTATTATATTTTGTAGGACTTGTGTTTTTCTTCGCAAGTTGTACGGATGACTATACCGATTGGGCTGATCCGTTGTCGAACAGCCCCGAGGACGCCAAGACGGTGATGATGAACGTTGAACCGGCCGCACCCATTGACTATGCCAATGTGAGTAGCGAGACCGTCCAGCTCTTCATTCCCACTTTGGAGGTGTCGGACGAAGCCTCCAACGAGTATGTCGTGAAGGTTTACAAAGACGACATGAGTGAATTTGTGGAAATTGCCGCCGATGAGAATGGCTACGTGAATGCCGATGATTTGAAAAGCATCGTGGAGCAGCTCTATGGCAAAGCTCCCGTTACCCACACTCTTAATCTCGTGGTTTCCACCTATACACACATCGGTGGTTTGTCCATCAAGAATGTGGGAGGCACCACAGCTACTGTGACCCTCACCGCGCCGCATATCTCCGAGGCCTACTACGTGGTTGGAGGTAAGTACGACTGGGGACAATCCGCTGCCGACAGGAGTCAGAAGTTCAGCCACAGCGACAAGAATGTGTATGACGACCCCGTGTTCACCATTGAGATAGATGCCTCATTTGACGGAAACGGCAACCGCACTGACACCTGGTTCGCCATCGGCGATGACGAGGCTCTTGATGCAATTGGCAACGGCGACTGGTCGAAGTTGCTTGGCACCACTTCAGGCAATGGCAACAATGGCACAGAAGGAACGCTTGCTCCACGCACCGAGCTGAGTGACGATGGCAGTTTCATGATGCCCGCCAGCGACGAGGCTGTAGGCTACCGCATCACCATCAACATGATGGAATACACCTATACGATTGAACCCATCAGCAACTTGGAAGAGACTTATTACATTATCGGTACACCGCAAGGATGGAATCCCGATGACACCAGTTTCCCCGTGAAGAACAGCGGTGTTAACACTGCGCTTGACCCGGTATTCAAGGTACGTCTGCCGGCCACGGGGAGCAACATCGAGTTCAAACTCTGTCCACAATCAGGAATCGGTGGTTGGGATAAGGACTACACCTCCGACCCGAACGGCGAGGAAGGCAAATTGGCCTCGAACAATGCCGGTGGCAATATCGTCATCGAAAATGTTAACGGTGCCGTGTCTTACGACGTATGGTTTAACCTCAAGGACAAGGAGTGGGGTTACGTGCCCATCATGGCCAACGAGTTGTTCTTCGAGATAGGCAACGAGGGCGGTTGGAGCGTCTCCCATGGACTGAAAGGTAGCGACAAAGTGTACACTGGTTTCTATTTCCTCAACGGAGAGTTCAAGTTCAAGCCCAATGCCGACAACTGGGACAACGACCTCGAATATGACGGCGATGCTGAGGGTGCCACGGGCAAGGTGGCTGACAATGGCGGTGGCAACATGCCCGCCCCCGAGACAGGCTTTTACAAGGTGGTGCTCAACCTGAACAGCATGACTTATACGCTGACGAAGATTAACACTGTGGGTGTGATTGGCGACGCTACAGCTGGTGGCTGGAGTGAAGACCAAGACATGACATGGAATCCGGATGGCGGTTATTGGCATATTGACAACCTGACCCTCACCGATGGCACCATCAAGTTCCGTGGCAACGACAATTGGGATGGCGACCTTGATCTGGGTGGCAATGCCAACTGTCTGACCATTGGTGGCAGCAATATCAACGTTACTGCCGGCACCTACGACATCAAGCTCTTCCAAGGTTACAGCGGCTATGCCCATGCAGTGATCACGAAGAAATAATACCCACCCCAACCCTTCTCCCATGAGAGGGGCTTGAGGAAAAGAACTGAAGGAGAAGACCATTGGTTTTCTCCTTCAGCATTTATACGCCTTCACTGGGGGAGGATCGAGGACGGGTGGTTTATGCAACCGATTGCATTGCCATTTGCACAAAAGGGAGGGCTTGGGAGCACCACCTAATTAAAAAAAGCATTATCTTCGCAGAAGAAAACTATCAAACCCCTACCAATATGAAGAAATTTTACACTACATTGTTCGCCCTCGCCATGACCATGACCGCGATGGCTCAGGGCTGGCCCGCCAACTACCAAGGCGTGATGCTCCAAGGATTCTATTGGGATTCGTTCGATGCCACTCGATGGACCAACCTGGAAAGCCAGGTCGACGAACTATCACAATATTTTTCGCTCGTATGGATACCCCAAAGCGGCAACTGCGGCCACCTCTCCATGGGCTACGATGACTATTACTGGTTTGACCAGAACAGTTCGTTCGGAACGGAGGCCGAACTGCGCTCCCTTATCAGCACCTTCAAGGCCAAGGGCATCGGGACCATCGCCGACGTGGTGGTGAACCACCGCAACACCAATGGATGGGTGACTTTCCCAAAAGAGACCTACAATGGGGTAACCTACCAACTGCTCCCCTCTGACATCTGCGCCAACGACGACAACGGCAAGACCAAGACCTGGGCCGACGCCAACGGCATCCAACTGAGTCCGAACAACGACACCGGCGAAGGTTGGGACGGCATGCGTGACCTGGACCACAAGAGCGCCAACGTGCAGGAGAACGTGAAGGCCTATCTCCACTACCTGCTTGAGGATCTCGGCTATACGGGGTTCCGCTACGACATGGTAAAGGGGTTCGGTGCCACTTATCTCGGCCTATACAATGAAGATGCCGCCCCCCAGTTCAGCGTAGGCGAATATTGGGACGGCAACAAAAGCGCCGTGGAGAATTGGCTCAACGGCACGAAGAAGAATAGCACCATCCAAAGCGCGGCCTTTGACTTCCCTTTCCGCTACACCGTGCGTGATGCCATCAACAACAACAACTGGGGAAAACTTAGCAACACATCGGTGATGGCCGATGCCGCCTACCGCCGTTATGCCGTGACTTTCGTGGAGAACCACGACACGGAGAAACGGTCCAACGCCGACCAAGACCCCATCAAGCGCGACACCCTGGCCGCCAACGCCTACCTGCTGGCTATGCCGGGCACGCCCTGCGTGTTCCTCAAGCATTGGTTGGACTGCAAGAAAGACATCGCCCAGATGATCAACGTGCGCCAATTCGCAGGCATCCACAACGAGAGCGAATACAGCAAGTTCGAAAGCGCCACCACCCACTACGCCGTGCGTACCAAGGGTGCCCACTGCGACCTGTTGTGTGTAGTGGGCGATTTGACAAAATATACGCCCACCAATAGGTGGATCAAGGTGGCAGAAGGCTATCACTA
Organism: Prevotella sp.; assembly: GCA_017538105.1. Classification (GTDB taxonomy): domain Bacteria; phylum Bacteroidota; class Bacteroidia; order Bacteroidales; family Bacteroidaceae; genus Prevotella. The sequence goes on from JAFYJN010000048.1 coordinate 29,132, forward strand.
CAGCTACTTCCTGCCCAACGATGCCAATACAGCATGGATTGACCTGCCATCAGGAGAATACCTTAGTGAGCAGACAGCCACTTTAACCGCCGTAACCAATGAAAACGCACAGATAGTCTACACCACCGACGGCAGTACACCGACAGCATCGAGCACAAAAGTGTCCTCGGGCACGAAAATCACCATTCCTATTGGCACGACGACCCTGACTGCCGGACTTCTCGTCGGCAACACAGTAAGCGGTATTGTGAGCCGTTCTTACAACATCATTGACTTCCAACCATACGACATCACCATCTACGTCAACACCGACCAAGTGGGCTGGAGCAACGTGAACTTCTGGACCTGGGGCGGCGATGGCAGCCACTCGCCCAATAACAAAGATTGGCCGGGTGACAAGGTAAGCACGACAGTGGAAAAAGACGGTAAACAATGGTTCACGAATACCTATACCATCAACAGTCCCACCGATGTCGTCAACTTCGTATTCAGCACGGGCAGTGGTTCGCCGCAGACCGTCGATATCAACAACATCCGCGAAGACACGTTCTTTGAGATTTCCACAGAAACAGAAGGTGGCAAGAACAAGGTGAACGTGGTAAGCACAGGCATAGAAGAATTACGAATGACGAATGACGATATACGAATGGATGATGCCATCTACGACCTGCAAGGACGGAGAGTAACGAACCCAACACATGGCATCTATATCCGTGGCGGAAAGAAATTTATCGTAAGATAAAAGAGAAATTTTTGATAAGTCATCAGCAAAAAAGTGTTCAAAGTTTTCTTTGGACACTTTTTTCGGATAAAAGATATTCCATGTCGAGTTTTTTATGTAAGTTTTCATAACTTACTCCATCTCGGCATAAAAATAAACAAGTTTTATTTTGTTCTGCACTCAATTTTTCGTAAGTTTTCATAACTTACTCCATCTCGGCAAAAATAAACAAGATTTATTTTGTTCTGCACTCAATTTTTCGTAAGTTTGCACACAGACTAAAAGAAACGACATCATGAAACAAATCATTACTATTTTTCTTTCCCTGTTCTTCGGCGCGGTGCTGACCATTGATGCCCAAACCAAATATGTGGGCGGTGACATCAGCGTGCTACAAAGCTACGAAGACAACAACGTGGCTTACTACGACATGAACGGTACGAAAATAGATGACGTGCTTCAGTATATGAAGGGCAGCGACGTAGGCTGGAACGCCCAACGCGTGCGCCTTTTCGTCAACCCCACGCGGAAAGCCCCAGACGGCTCCACCGACGCACAGGTGTGTCAGGACCTTGACTATGTGAAACGGCTGGCCAAGCGTATCAAAGAAGAAGGATTCGCGCTGATGCTCGATTTCCACTATAGCGACACCTGGGCCGATCCTGCGAACCAATGGACACCTGCTGGGTGGCTCTCACTGAGTGATGAGGAGTTGGCTACTAAAGTGTACGAATACACCAAAGAATGCTTGCAAGAGTTGGTGGCTGTGGGTGCTACGCCCGACTTCATACAACCAGGCAACGAAATCAGCTATGGCATGTTGTGGGGAGCCTACGGCACCAAAGCTAACCGCTGCTACACCAGCAACGATGCCAACTGGGACAGATTCCGCACCTTGCTCGGTCAGGCCATCCTGGCCTGCCGCGAAGTATGCCCACAAGCAAAGATTATCATCCACACCGAACGGGCAGGTAATTGGTCGACCACAAGAGGCATCTATGAACGACTGGCATCCGTCGACTACGACATCATCGGCCTGAGTTACTACCCCTTCTGGCACAACTCGCTCAGCGTGCTGGCAAGCACGCTCAATCAGTTAGCTTCATACTTCCCTGACAAACGGGTACAAATCGTTGAGACCGCCTATTATTATCAATGGCAACCCAACGACGTATCCTACGATTTCTCATCCATCTGGTCCATTTCTCCCGAGGGACAAAAAGCGTTCACGCAAGACTTAATCACCGAACTGAAAAAACACGCTAATGTGGACGGCCTGTTCTGGTGGTTTCCCGAGGAGAACGGCAACGGCCCCAACAGCAAAGTGCTCACCAATTGGGTGAACCGTGGTCTGTGGGACGACAATACCCACCGTGCCCTGCCCGCCCTCTACGTACTGAAGGATTTCCTTGGCGACCAGACCACCGTCTGCGACATCCCTGCCGACCGTCCATCGGCAGCCACGGGCACCTTCACCCTCGACGGCCGCCGCATGAGTGGCGAGCCACTGCCACAGGGTCTTTATATCATCGATGGCAGGAAAGTGGCGGTTAAGTGAGTTCAATTTCCCCGTCCACGTGAACTCTTAATCATATATAGGCCATGACCATCTAGAACGAAAAGCAATACAAAGAATACAAGGCCATGATGGAACAGTTGATTCTGAGAAGTTCGGAATTGGGCGATATGGAACTATTGACCGATGACAAGAAAACGGAATTCAAGATGCTCAGTGAATCCCTTGACGAATATGGCCGTGCGTATCACCCACTGCACGGACACTGCTGACAGATGCCATCCTTCTTCATGATACACGGTCGCCGATTGTTGAGTTTAGAAATTGCCCGCAATCTGCACCCGTCATAATTTAAGATAATTATTGGTGTCCACTAAAACTTTTTAGTGACAAAGAAATGGCTTTCAAACGCTGGTTTTATGTGTTTGTGAATTCCATTTTTCAAAAGTAAGCCCCCTAAACGCTCCTCATTCTGTATTTTTCATCGGCTGTCCGCTAAAAAGAGCCAAGAAATGGAAGAAAAGTGTCCCAGCGCATGCGTTATATGCTATTAACGGCTAGCTATGAAGAAAAACAAATCAATTATATGGCTTTGTTTTGCCAAAAGAAACGGCTGTCCGCTAAAATACAGAATATAAAAGTATGTGAGGGGCTTACTTTTTGATAAATGCACCTATAATGCCTATTTATTGGCACTACAGATGCATTTTTTAAGAGTTTTCAACTTTTAGCGGACACCAATATAAGATAATACATTTCATTATAACAGGAATCAATTAACTTTGACCTAATCTATTATAAATCTGTGGGATTGATTATTTAGTCATCAATAACAGAATAGATGAATCCTGTATTGAAGTCCGTCAAGAGTAGTCCTTACAAACAGGGATGGAACGAAGAAAGAACTGAATGGGACGTGTAATAGGTTTCATGCCTATTTCAAACGAAGAACACCCATTACTGTTCAATGGGTTGTTCTTCGTTAAACTCTTGTTTCTTGATTCTCTGAATCAGATAGCTAACCGATTTCGGTGCTTTTTCTCGGCACTCTTTCAGCTGGGTGTCAAACTCTTCGTCCGACAAGTCTGAGTTGAAGGCTTCTATTAGCTCGCATTCTTTTGGTGAGTCAAGCATGATATTATGACGCTTCATCAGCGAACGCAAAGCATGGATGCCTTTGTCATACTTTGGCTTTGCTTCCACGAGCATGCGCATCAAATCAAGCCCAGGGTCTCCGATGTGCATTTCATTGAGCATGGCAATCATGTAGAGCACCTTGGCATCTGGCGTTGCCATGTCAAACACGTCACCCATCTGAACGTTCACGGCGTCTGCATCAGTGTAACGCTCAAGCATGGCTAAAGCACGTGACTTCACATAGAGGACCTCCTGGCATCGGTGGTTTTCGAGTACAGCATCTGCAAACTCCAATGCTTGCTCGTATTGGCCTGCATAAAGGCTAAGTAAAGCAGCAAGGAATTGTGATGTCCAATGACTTGACGTAAGCAGTTCTTCTGGGACACTCTCGATACATCCCATGAGATTGTCGTCACAGATGAGGGTGTCGAGGAATCGCTTAGCCTGCTGCATTGCCTCTTTGATGTCGCCGGATTGTGCTTTCTTGCACACCAACAAGAGGTATTGCTTGGCAGCTTCATCATAGTCGCTCTTCTGTAGCGCACCATAGACTGCTTTGCCACTTTCAATCTCGTTGTTGATGACCTGTTCGTCGTTGTACCCACTTGCGTATGCAATAATCTCAGGACTTGTATGAGCATACTGTGGGATAACATCCTTTGAGAGGAACAGTCCATCTAACGACCGCACACGGCTAAGTGCAACGTAGAGTTGACCAGCAGCAAAGATTCCTCGGCTAAGGTCAAGCGACATCTTGTCAAATGTCATGCCTTGACTCTTATGAATGGTGATTGCCCATGCTAACTTCAGAGGGTATTGGGTGAAAGTTCCCGTCACCTCCTTTTTTAGCTTGCGTGTTTCACGGTCGTATTCGTAGTTAACCGAGTCCCACGAAGTACAGGGCACCACGTGCTGATCACCATTGCTAAGTTCCACGTGGATCTCGTCTTTTGTGAGTTTGACCACCTTTGCCAGAGTGCCATTCGCCCAGCGTTTTTGCTGGTCATTCCGGGTGAACATCACCTGAGCACCAACTTTCAGACGGAGGTTTAACTCTACAGGCAGTTTCTTGTCATCGAACTTTCCTGCGATAGTTCCCTCGTATGTGAACTCTTCTGCATCAATCTCAGCCAAACGTTGTTGGTTGATACCGTCAGCGGTCTTGTTGAGCGATGCCAACGTGATAACCATGCCATCTTCTGGTGTTGGGTGTTTAACGCGCTGATTGAGATGCATGATATTCTCGGGGGTTATCTTGTTCATACGAACGTTCTCCAGGATATGAAGGAACTGCTGGTCGTCATCCTGACGATATACCTTCTGAAATTCAATCTTCACGAGTCGCATGCGTTTGATAGCATCTGCTTTGTAAAAGAAGAAATCATCTGTCTGGTATATGTCGTGGAGAAGTTCACACTCTGCTCCTTGTCTCACAACTGGTGGCAATTGGAACATATCACCCACGAAGATTATTTGCTTCCCACCGAAGGGTTGAGTCGTACGAAGTGCTCTGCGGAGAGTGTAGTCGATGGCATCCACAATGTCACATCTTACCATTGATACCTCATCGATGATGATGGTATCTGCATGGAGAAGAGTGAGAATGCGTGCCTCGTTCAGTTTTCCGCATGTTCCTGGCGTGCATACCTCCATCGGAAGACCGAAGAAGGAATGTATGGTGTCGCCACCTGCCAGGATAGCAGCCACACCGGTTGGTGCCAGTGTGATGAACTGCTTGTCTACCATCTTCTGCACGTTGCGGAGGAAGGTCGTCTTACCAGTTCCTGCACGACCTGTGAGGAAAAAGCTGCTGTTGGTGTTGGCAATGAGTTCGTATGCGAGCACTTGCTGCTGGTTCTGGGTGTCTATCTGTGTGTGTTCCATGTTCATCGTTGTTCGATTGCTGGGAGAATTTGGGTGAGACGTGTGTTGAAATCGCTGTCGAGGAAACTCTTGTAGCATCCGTCAATGAGTTCCTTCGCTTGACTTTCGAGATGATCTGCTGGTATCGAAGTACGTTGTGCCTTCAGAATGCCTGCGAGGAAGTCTTTGACCATAGCCTCAGACTCCATGCGGACAAATGCTTCGTTACGATACACCTTGTCATAGTCGCGCTTCTGGATGAGTTCGACCCTTTTCCCGTTGAAGGCGTAGAGCTCGATACCATCTATATAGGTCCAGTTGTGATAGAGACCGACCTTTTCAACAATGACCACCCGGTCGCAGAAACGGATGCCACGGTAGTAGCGATTGCCGTTGACGCTTTCGTACTCGTCGCAGATGAACATCTTTTGACCGTTATCCCATACAGGGACGTGAACTCTCGGACTGCCGAAGGTTGGCAGAATGTTGTCGAACAGGTTCTTGCTGATTGCTTTTGTCAGTGTTGCCATATGTTTCGATTTTTGGTTTTTGGTTGTTTCTGTTTTGTTCTCTTTTAGCGTAGCAGCTGCTTTACGCAAGCTGCTTACGCTGTGTTTCCTCTATCATCTCGCGAGAGAAGGAGAGCATCTGCTGCTCGCTGACTTGTGAGCCGAGTGCCTTGGCCTGTCCTGCCAGGAAGTCTTTCAGCATGATGATGCTTTGCTCCTTGGCAAACTGCTCAGAGAAGCATCTCCAGTTGAAACCACCCCAGAACTTCTGGGCGATAATCTTTGCTTTCTGCCCATCCCAGCAGAACAGCGTGATGCCGTTGAGGAAGGTGTGGGCATAGCCTTCGCCGATGTGGTAGTACACCGCCAGTCTCTTGGAGAGGCGGATGGCCCGGTAGTAGGTGTTGCCAGCTGCGCTGGTATAACCGAGGGTGAGATACACGTTCTTCTCAGGATTGTAGGTGAGAGAACAGCCTGAGAGGGCGGGGAGTGCCTTTGCGGCAACGAGTGTGAGTTCTGTGCTTGCCATAGCGATAATCAGATTAAGGTTACCACCACTAAGCTTTTGCAGCATCAATCCCGAGGTGGTTTCGAAGATTGACGCTGCAAAGGTACGGCGAAAAAAATGCACAACTATGAAGAATTACTTCACACTTTGTACAAATCACACATTCTTTTTGTTTTTTCTGCGAAAAATTCTCTTAGCCACAATGGTTCTATGACTTCTATGGCATCACTATAGGAGAACAAAAGCATCTCTAATTCGGTATTGACTTTGAGTCTCAGTTGGAAGAACACATAGCTATCCGTTCCCAACTCTTTAAGTTCTGTCTGAGTCCAGTGAAGTGGTTTGGTCCTAATATAATCAATGCTATTATTGTTGACTTTCAATACAATGGTCTCCACTTGACGGCCTTTGTAGTCAGAAACGCCGACAATATCGTCAAAGTATTCATCAAAATCCAAATCCGTTTCGATATATGGTTTGCTTAAATGCTCTAACCTGACAATTCTGTCAAGCGGATAATTTTGTATTTCCATTCTGTCCTCTGAGTATGCGAATACGAACCATCTCCGATTATATTGCCGAAGATGATAGGGGTGAATATTGCCTGCAAACTCATCCTTATTGAACGGCTTATACCACATTTTCAAGGGATATTTGTGTGTAATGGCTTCGAGGATTGGCTCCACGTAGTCAAGGCCAGCGACTTCATTATTGTTGTCAAAGGACATGAAGTTGAGACCTGTTTCGGAGATTCCTTTCTGTAGTCCCATTAGATAGAATCTGAGCATATCATAACGTGGATCGCCTTTAAAGAGATTCAGATTCTCAAGAGACTGACGGATAACCTCCATATCTTGAGAAGTTTGTTGCATAATAGAAAAGGTCGTGTCCTTATATCTCCACAGTCTCTCTCTGCCTCTATGTAGTCCTGTTTCAAATACAGCACTATATTTCTCCTCTAATTCTTTCAGATTGTCCCGAAGCTGCCGCTCACTAATATTGTCTATTTGTGTGTCTGTCAAAATATCGTTTAACGTACACCCTTTTGGAAAGCGGAGCAATTGGTCTAATCGCATGAGGCGAGCAAACTTATCTTGCCCCTCACGCATCGCTGTTTTTTTATTTTTTTTCATAACTTTGCTGTGCAGAGAATACTACTAATATTTGATTAAGGCATAGTTCTTCAATACAAGTCTTTGAATACTGTGTATTACGGATGCAATTATTTCCCGTGGAATCAATTTCTTTTTTGCACATTCTTCGCCATCCAATATGATTTTGAAGGGTCATACGGATCAATTATATTCTTAGCTATAAAACAAACTTCCTCTCCTTTACAAAAACTGTCAAGATAACACTTATACGGCCTTAAGGGCATATGCCAATATTTGTATTTGACATTTTTGAATGTCGTTCCCTTATTATCAACATCTACAATAACGCCATTATATAAAGCACCATCTCGCAGTTCTTTACCAATACTATCATCTAGTTCTTTAAGTTCCTGCAAAAAAAGGATTAGCATACGCTCTTGAAAGTGTAACCAATCAGAAGCACTTTGCGGTTCAACGGAATCGCCAATAATAAACTGTAAGGCTGTTGCCTTGTCAATTTGGTCATAATTTGTATCAAGTTTATCCTGTTGATGAGCTTTGCCAAATACGTGACGGATTCTGTCCATAGCTTTTCTAAACATGGTCTTTTTAAAGTACTCGGGTAATTTCTCACCTGCTTTTCCATTTTCCTTTGACCCTTCCCAATAAAGCAAATAAATTGAGTTAACAAAATTAGGCGCTTTCTTGAGACTATCGCATTTTTCGCTTAAAGCTTGATACAATCTATGAGTATCATTTGTTGGATCAAACATATATTTCCCGTGTAGGTTCATCCATCTGTCGTTGATCTTGTAGATAGTATTTGGCTATATCACAAACAATTGTCTCTATAGAAATAACATCTTCATTAGACATTTTTTCATCATATACCCCAGCTCTAATAAAATCTGCGAAAAAGCGAGATGTAACGTAATACCTATTATTCTCATCAGTACAAATAAAACCATATTGCTCTAATGTCACAACTGATCCTGGCTTTTCCGATGCCTTGTACTCCTGCGGAGAAACCGAGAGCATCCGAAGACATTTAATTTCACTTTCAGTCAAGTTCTTTTCTAATTCTACAAAATGGTTTTTTAATCGATAATATTGAGGGTAATTATCTTCGATATATGTAAAACCTCCAATTTCCTTTGCAAAACAGGGAACGCCACCAGAGGAAACAAAGACCTTTTCCCATAATGACTCTAAGTGCTTACGCTTAGTGTCATCATCAATTAAACTACATTCATAGTCCCACATATCATGAAAATCTTCTCTATTTAATGGACATACATCCACATTAAATGTAATTCCATTGAAAACACCAGAACCACGAATATCTTGGTTACAAGCTAAAATGAATTTTTTCCATGGAGATGCGCCTACAATCCAAAAAGACAGAGAATTAGAATCATTTGTCATCTTACGAATGTGCATAAGACCATTAATATTGTCAAATGCCTCAACAGCCTTTTCATATTCATCAAAGACCAACAAAATTGTTTGGCTAATTTGTTTTGAGAATATCTCTATTGCCTCTTCAAAAATCCCTATTTGGTCTATTTCGTCTTCTATCTTCCCTAGTTGTTTGTATACTTTATTCCATTTCTTATTAGGAATGATAGTAAAGTCATCAATTATAAGTTCTCCTTCATTGATATACCCATCAGTTAAAAGATTGGCAACTAACTGTGATGTTAAATACCGATAGACATTTGTCGTTCCTGCTATGCCATCAGAATTAATATCAATATAAATAGGATAGGCCCTGCGATTTATGTTCTCTTTTTGCAGCGTGATAAAACTTTTCAGCAAACAAGTTTTGCCAAATCTTCTTGCACCGATGATTTCAACTTGAAGCAACCCTTCTGCAAAATCACATAGTTTTTTCAACTCTTCTTTTCGGCCAAATAGTAATTGGGGGTCTTTAATTTCAGAATTCGCCCTAAATGGAGATGTGTTCATTTTTTACTTTTCTTTTTAAATGATGATAGTTGTAATTCAAACTCAAAATGCTCATGGAGCCACCAGCGTCTAAACAAATCTATAGAGAACCTATAAAAACGCATATTATCAATGTCAGCATATGTTAATGTCTTTCTTTCACATAGAGAATCTATAGCCTCTTTTATGTTGTAATCAGAAATATCCGTATTTTTTTCAGACCATAATGCTTTTATCTGCTCATAAGTTATGCCTTCTTGAGCATCTAATTCTTTCATTAAGAAAGAGATACTAGTAAGAACGATTTTGATTTCTTCAGAATCTGTATCTAGAATCTGTGTTTTACTAAATGTTCCGTCATTAAAAGATGGGATAGAGGACATGTTATATGAAGTCTTGTATGGCTCTCCTGTCATTTTACACACGACAGCTTCCAAATCTTGAATACCAATATCAGGTTTATTATTATCAACACCGTATAAAGCGCAATTCAAGCATAATTTTTGAATCCAGAAAGGTACATCTCCAGTTAATCGATGAATTTCACGCATAGCAGCAGGAGAAAAATCCAACTGTCCTTGCATTATATTTATCAACTCTTCCGCAGCTTCACTTGATATTTCAAACAAAGGTTTGTCTGGTTCTCTTAAATATGTAAAAGCACCCGAGATATTATAGTTGGAATCATGTATAAGTTTTTTTATATCATAAGTTCCTGCAAAAATGAAACTAGCTAGGTCTTTATCAGCAGAGATTGTGCGCATGTATTGCAAAAAGGCAGAATTAATATAACCTTTATCTATTATATCTTGCATATATGAAAATTCATCAAGCATGAATAGGGGATGGATATTTAATTCCTCCATAGTTAAAATAAACTGGCTAAAATCATCAGGTTTTTCCATGACAATTCCAGGCTTGTATTTCGCAATAAATTCTTCTGTTTCTTTATATATGATTTTTATGAATAATTTCCAAAACTGTTCTCTATTTGGAACCAGTCCATAAATAGCCCCTAAATCAAGAATAAGAGGGAGAATGGTTTTAGTTGAGTTCTCCCCTTCAATTTCAACACCTTCAATCGCTCTTTTTAGATAATCAAGAATGGAACTTTTACCTGTTCTTGAGAGTCCATACAGCACATATGAATAACGTCTATTAGAAGAAATGTATTGCTCTTTTAATTCACTGACAATACCATCACGGCCTTTAAACATTTCAATAGGGGGATTGCCACTATCTTTCCATTTTATGTCTGCTTTATTAAATTCAATATCCCTTTTGTTCGTAATAGTAGCACTTGAAAATTTTGTTGTTGACCATCTTCCTTGATATCTAGAACTTATTGCAAAATTCAATTCGTAAGTTATGAGCTCTCCCCATTTTTCTTGCGGAATCAAAATATTAATTGGCATATTCGAATTTGGTAGAATGTACCTATCGTCACTTTTAATAATACCATCTTTTCTGTTACTCCCAACCCAAATTGCCAATTTATATCCTTCCGAGATGAGGTTGCTATTATTATATACTATAACATTAATACTTTTGCTGTTATCGCTGTTAACAACATAGTAAGGTGAATCCATTTCAAATGTGAGTAAACAACTATCCTTATACTCATCCTGGGCATTCAACTTTGATATAGAGTCTTTCCATGACAATAATAGAGGATAAAAATAGAATCTTCCGATCTTAGTGGCTGTTGCACCACTATTCCATTTTAAAATATCATCAATCACTAAAAACACATTTGATAAAATGTTTTTTCTTTCGTCCTCATTCTTATTCTGGTATAATGACAGCAGTGATATTAAATGCTGTATGTCTACAAGACACTTTCTATCTGTGTCATTAAAGAACCGAAGCCGCTTCTCACCCATTAGAGTTGAAAATCTTTTTTTCAGCAAATTAAATGATGATATATCAAATTCTATTTTCCCGATTTTTTTTAACTGTTGAAAAGAGACTTTGATTCTATTGTATTCGTGTTTTCTCAACACATCAACAAAATTTGGATCATTGACATCTCTCTTTTTTAAGGGAGGAGTTAAATTGATAATTTTCTGCTTTATTACAACGCTCCCTTCTACAAAATGAATTAAAGATTCTAACAGTATTGATTTCTCTATCAAATCTTCCCAAAGATCATTGCATTGCAACGAGTAGTTTACTAATTTTACTATAATTTCTGCTACGATCGCTTCTTCATGCGATTCCTTGCAGAATGCGACAAACTTCTCCCATGAGAAATCTAACGTTTATAAAATAAAATCTTTTGACTTAGCGTGTACTATAAACAATGAAGACAATTCCAATAAAAGACATTTTAACAGCATTTCCGTAGCTGTCTCACAATTTTCATCTTTAATAATCTCAATTGTCTCAAGATGATAATTAATAGCGCAGTCTTTTATTTTGTTGAGTTGCTCGATAGAAATGTTTTTTATAGAATCACTCTCAATAATAACTTTTTTATATGAATTAAATAAAGAACGGCATTTATATATGGAATAATTCGTAATAGAATCTTCTAAATCCTGAATGTCATAGCTTCCAACTGGCATGTTTTTTAATGCCTTTGCAGCCTCTATGTGTATGACATAATTCTCTGATGTACTCGCACTTTCAATTAAACGGTTTACGATGTCATTTGAAACCTCCCCATTTAAAGATACTATTTCTGAATCAATAAAAGTATGATGTGCAATGTCATCATCTATTAAACTCTTATTCGTAAACTTTACGATACTGAACGTGTCTTCCTTTTTCCCCTGATTAGAAGCGTCTGAAATATCTTCTATAGATTTATCTATACTATAGTCCTTGACGTTCATCTTTTTTGCGATAGAATTCTGAGGATTAAGCATTAAAGCAATATTTCTAGCACTTTCTGCTTGCTCTCTGTCCCCAATAAGATGTAGTAGCCTCGCTAATTCTGTATATAAATGGCTGAGATTATTAGATGGCGCATTAATACTTTCGTTAAATGAAATTAATTCGCGATATGCAGATATTGCTTTCTCATGATCTTTTATAGAAGAGTATAATTGAGCCTTCCTTAACAATAACGCTGATTTTTGCTTTTCATCTTTAGACGAACTGATTTCATGCTCAATAAGTTTAAACGCCTTGTCATATTGCTTAAATGATATATATTTATCTAAGTCAGTATCTCCGACTTTCTCGGAAGTCCCTAATAAAGACACCTTGTTACGCAAATCGTTAATGATTTTTTTTGTTGTCTTCCCACTATTATTTTTTCTAAAATAGGCTACTATAGAATTTATAATTGGCTTTCGAGGACCTGTCTTTGCTGTAAGTGCCTGAATAAAACGCTCTCTTATTTCCTCGAAAGACATTTGCAGAACAGAAAGATAACAAAAGCCCTTATGTGCCCCCGTATTATTAACATTACCACAAAACAGACGCTTCCCTGGGATGCAATTTGCTCGTGAGAAACCAACCATAAATCCCCTATGACAAACAAATGTCTCCCCACTATCAGCAACAACACTAACTCCAGTAGGAGAAACTTTGTCTACGACTGCATTAGTATTTATATTTGCAGATAAATTGACATGTTCATTTTCGTATATGCTATCAAATAGCGAGATGAGAATATCATTATAATCATCCTCGTTAGTTTCTTCATCATTTTGCTCCACTACATCCGCTGACTGTTCATCCGTTTTTTGTATACTTCCTGATAGAGGATTGTCTATTACAACATCCCATCCTCCCATTAATTGAGGGAAATAACGCCTTTTCACTCCCTTTACTTCCATAAGAAGGAAGGTCTCACCTATTTCGAGAATAGTTCCTTTTACTGAATTACCAGTAGTGAGATAAAGATTTATAACATCTCCAATCTGAGCATCTTGCTTTAACAGATTTAAGATACTTGTAGTTTCCATAAGATCATTTGGTGATATTTATATTCCCATTTCTGTTAACGATCAACTCACGCATACCAATTTGTAACAAGTCTGATATTTTAGACAATGTAAGTAAATCTGGCTGAGTTGTATTTGTACACCATTTGCTGATGGTCACAGGATCTTTGCCCAGTTGCTCTGCAAGCCACTTGTTTGTTTTACCAGAATCAGCAAGAACTGCTTTTAGTCGATTCAAATTCTCCATTCTTTAACTTATTAAATTCTGGGACAAATTTACTAATTTAATTTGATGAATAAATGATTTGACAGCATAAAATATGACTATCCCTAAAAAGCATTGACAGATTTAGGTGCGGTTAACTAATACATTTTACGACTTTATGTCGGTTCTTGCTTTACAAATATCAATCGGTTGACGTTTTTAGTTTACATATTTTATTCGGTGTACTGATAAACACTACCACTCAAACGTAACCCATCCCGTTAGGTCGTAATCCGACAAGTATGTCATGGACACTTTTTCAAAAATCTTTTTAAAAATCAGCTAAAAGGAATTTTATAACTCCTTTTAGATGATTTTTAAGTCAAGGTATCTTCTCCACACGTAGCGTCTGGTCGCAATAGTCGACTACTGCTGGACGGTGGGTGATGAAAATGATGGTGCGGTCATGAGAGGCGAGGATATTGTGCAACAGTTGTCGCTCAGTGTCAGGGTCAAGGGCAGACGTAGCCTCGTCAAACAATAATATGGCGCGGTTACGGAGCAAGGCGCGTGCTATGGCGATACGTTGTGCCTGTCCTTCGCTCAATCCCCCACCCGACTCGGCGCACGATGTGTCCAGCCCCTCGGGTAAATCAAATACAAAGTCGGCACAGCTCTTATTCAGCGCATCGCGCATCTGCTCCTCCGTGGCATTGAGTTTTCCCAAACGAAGGTTGTCACGTATAGTACCACTCATGAGCGTGTTGCCCTGTGGTACATACACAAAGTTGCAACGCATTCGCGGCGTAAGCGTCTTCACCTCGTTGGCATTATATATCTCCACCTTTCCCTCCTGAGGCCGCAGCAGTGCCAAAATAATGCGCACCAGCGTCGTCTTTCCTGATCCTGTCTCACCGAGGATGGCCGTACAACTGCCTGGGCGGAAATCGAACGTGAGGTGGTCGATTACCTTCCCGTCTTTCTCATCGTATGCATAGCTCACGTCGCTGAAGCGCACACCACACGGAGCCTTCACGCGGATAGGCGTGCCTTGTTCCTCCAACGGGTTCTCCTCGAGTTCCATCAATCGCTCAGCTGCCGTGAACACTCCCACGAAAGCCGGTACCAATTTGGTAAGGTTGCGGGCCGGTCCCTGTATCTTATTCACCAATTGGAGGAACGCCGTCATGCCGCCAAAGGTAAGCGTATGCTCTGACAGACGGATGGCACTCCACAGGAAAGCTATGAGATAGCCTAGTGCAAAACCAAAGTTGAGTATGAGGTTCGAGAATACCGAGAACGCCGTGCGTTTCACCACATGATGGCGCAGTTCACTCTGTGTATTCTCCAGTTTATCGACCATGGCACTGTCACCTTCGAGCGTCTTGATGAGCATGCGGTTCTGTATCGTCTCCTGAAGCACGCTCTGTACCTTACTGTCACTGTCACGCACCTGACGGGTCAGCTGGCGCATCTTACGAATGTAAATCTTGCTGACAAGCACGAATACCGGTATGATGGCGATGATGACACAGGCCAGCATCTTGTCCATGGAAAAGAGATAAAAGAAGGCACCAAGAAACATTGCCAACACCGAGAGCGCACTTGGAATGGTCTCCGTCAGAAAACCCACCACATTGCTCACGTCTATCTCCAACCGGTTGAGCACATCTCCACTATGGTGGCTCTCCTTTCCATGCCACTCTGAACGCAGGATTCTGTCGAGCATGCGCTGCTGCATGCGGTTTTGCGCCCGTATGCCCAAGATGTTGCGCACCCAGATGCTCGCGATGCTCAAGCCGAAATCAACGAGCACCAAAGCTCCCATCAGCGCCACAGCCCAATAGATGGACCCCTCGACATAGCCCGACGCCACATCAATGGCATGCTGCACCGCCCACACCGAAGCCAGGCTGGCTCCAACACCCAGTAGGCCGAGAGTAGCATTGATGCTTGCCTGCAGGCGGTTACCATGCCATGCCCGCCACAACCAACGCAGTATCTGCCGTGCTGTGTATTTGCTGTCGGGAACGCGGAAATATTCTCGTAGGTTCAATAATTTAAAAATTTAAAAATTAAAAAATTAATCATTCAACACTCAACATTCAACACTCAACATTCCAATCACTTCCTTAAGTCGACGCCCCATTGCATCTTTTCACGCAGAGTCTGGAAATACTTCTGTCCATGCCGTTTGATGATACGGACAGGATATGCCGCTTTGCGAATGATGAGCGTCTTCCCCTCGTCGCATTTCTCACTACGTCCGTCGATGGCCACGAGGAACTGATGTGTGCGGCTCTCCACGCTTACGGAAATTTCACAGTCGTCGGGCAGCACCAACGGCCGCACATTCAGGCTATGAGGAGCCACAGGAGTGAGACAGATAACCCCCGCCTGAGGAGCCACGATAGGTCCACCATTGGAGAGGGAATAGGCCGTACTTCCCGTCGGCGTGCTCACAACCAATCCGTCGGCCTGATAGGTGGCCAAGTATTCGCCGTTGACACAGGTACGTATGCTAATCATCGACGCATTGTCACGTTTAAGCACCGCAATATCGTTGAGAGCAAAGGGATTGCCTGGCAGAGGTGCATCAGGACAGTCTACACAGAGTACGGCATGCTCCTCGAGCAGGAATTCCCTTTTATAGATGGACCGCAATGCCGACTCTATCTCCGCAGGACTGATGTCAGCGAGAAATCCCAGACGCCCCATGTTTACACCTACTATGGGGATGCACTTGCTGCCCACACGTGCCGCTGCCTTGAGGAACGTACCGTCGCCCCCCATAGAGATGACGAAATCAGCGTCGAAGGCGTCACCCTCGAACACCTCGCACCCCGGCAAGTCGATATGCTGTTCGCTGGTAAGGAACCTATGGTATTCCCTGTCGATGCTCACGACTGCTCCCCGTTCCGAGAGGAACGACAGCACTTTCTGTATCGACATCGACTTTTTCGCTTGGTAAACATTACCGAAGATGGCGAAGCGTAATTTGCGCTCAGGCATGACTCTTTCTGTTGTTTTTATAAATCTTTATGCTTCTTGAAGGATGGGAAATGCAAAAAAAAACGTACTTTTGCATCAGCATCATCCACAATTGATGCAAAAGTAAGGTTTTTCATTGACATACGGAAAATTATTATGGCAAAAGTATATGAATTTCTCGCCACGGGCTTTGAGGAGTTGGAAGCCCTGGCTCCTGTTGACATTCTCCGCCGTGGTGGGGTGGACGTGAAAACGGTTAGTGTGACGGGCAGTCTGTTCGTTGAGTCATCGCACGGAGTGACGGTAAAGGCCGACCTATTGTTCGAGGACGCTGACCTTGTCGATGCTGACATGCTGCTGTTACCCGGTGGGATGCCCGGCTCGAAGAATCTCAACGCCCATGAAGGGGTGAGGGCAGCCCTGACAACCCATGCCGACAGGAAGGGACTCATTGGTGCCATCTGTGCCGCTCCCATGGTGCTTGGCTCACTGGGACTGCTCCAAGGCCGTCGCGCCACCTGTTCGCCCGGCTTTGAGATATACCTCACCGGTGCCGAGTATACGGCAGAATTGGTTACCGAAGACGGCAATATCATCACTGGAGAGGGCCCTGCCGCTTCAATGCCTTATGCCTACGCCCTGCTCGCCCATTTCACAGATGAGTCGAGCGTGACCACCCTGAAGGGCAAGATGCAGTTTCTGCATTTGATGAATGTTGAATGTTGAGTGTTGAATGTTGATTTATCGCTTCGCGATGACGAATTATTCAATTGAGAATTAAGAATTCAACATTCATAATTCAAAAATCGCCGAGGCGACCATTCATCATTCAACATTCAAAACTCAAAACTCGATTATGCTCGACGTATTAGAACAGGATGTGATGTATGTTCCCGGTGTGGGACCGAAGAAAAAGGAGTTGTTGAGCCGAGAACTCAACATCCAGACCTTCGGTGACCTGCTGGAATACTATCCCTACAAATACGTTGACAGAAGCCGAATCTACCAAAGCAACGAACTGTCGGCCGACATGCCCTTTGTGCAGTTGAAGGGTAAGATATTGAGTTTTGAGCAGTTCGAGATGGGCCCGCGCAAAAAACGGGTTGTCGCCCATTTCTATGACGGTCACGGTCCTGTGGTTGACTTGGTATGGTTTGCAGGCACACATTATGTGATGAAAAGCTATCAGGTGCAGACGGAATATATCGTCTTCGGGAAACCCTCCGTCTATGGCGGACGTTACCAGATTGCACATCCCGAAATCGAGAAGGTGTCGGAACTGCAGCTAGACACCATGGGCATGCAACCCTATTACGTGACTACGGAGAAGATGAAAAATGCCGGGTTCACGTCACGCACTGTGGAGAAGATTGTCAACAACCTGCTTGAACGACTCACACAACCTCTGCCCGAGACACTGCCCCCCTTCATCACCGAACGGTTGCATCTTGTGTCTCGCGATACCGCCTTCCGCCATGTGCACTATCCCCACAATGTGGCAGAGATGCAAGCCGCGCGTCTGCGTCTGAAGTTTGAGGAGCTGTTCTACGTACAACTCAACATCCTTCGTTACGCCAGTGACCACCGCCGCAAATACCGCGGTTTCATCTTCTCGCAAATAGGATCGATGTTCAACGGCTTCTACTACGATCATCTTCCTTTTCCCCTCACCAACGCCCAAAAACGCGTGGTGCGCGAGATACGTCAAGACGTGGGTAGCGGCCGTCAGATGAACCGCCTCTTACAAGGTGACGTAGGCAGCGGCAAAACCCTCGTGGCCTTACTCTCCATGCTCATCGCCCTCGACAATGGTTACCAAGCCTGCATTATGGCTCCCACGGAAATCTTGGCTGAGCAACATCTGGCCACGCTGCGTGAGTTTGTAGGCGACATGGACATCCATATTGAATTGCTCACGGGTGTCGTCAAGGGCAAACGCCGCCAAGCTGTCCTCGACGGCCTTATTGACGGGTCGGTACAAATCCTTGTGGGAACCCATGCCATCATCGAAGATGGTGTAATGTTCCAGCGTCTGGGCCTCGCCGTCATCGACGAACAACACCGGTTTGGTGTGGCCCAGCGAGCCAAACTATGGAGCAAGAGCACCAACCCGCCCCATATCCTCGTGATGACTGCCACGCCCATACCCCGCACCCTGGCGATGACCATCTACGGTGATCTCGACGTGAGTGTCATCGACGAGTTGCCCCCAGGCCGCAAGCCCGTGGAGACCATACACCGCTACGACAACCAACTTGGCAGCCTCTACGAGAATATCCGCCGACAGATTCGGACTGGCAGGCAGGCATATATCGTATTCCCTCTCATCAAGGAAAGCGAGAAAAGCGACTTAAAGAACTTGGAGGAAGGTTTCGAAGCATTGAAAGAAGTGTTTGCCGAGTTCCGCCTAAGCAAGGTACATGGCAAGATGAAACCCAAGGACAAAGAAGAAGAGATGCAACGGTTCCTTGCCGGTGAAACACAGATTCTCGTGGCCACCACGGTCATCGAGGTAGGTGTCAACGTGCCCAACGCCTCGGTGATGGTCATTCTCGACGCCCAGCGTTTTGGCCTGTCGCAGTTGCACCAGTTACGAGGCCGAGTGGGACGGGGCGCTGACCAGTCGTACTGCATCCTCGTGACCAACCACAAACTGAGCAAGGAGACAGCCCGCCGCATCGATATCATGTGCGACACCAACGACGGTTTCGAGATAGCCGAAGCCGATTTGAAGTTGCGTGGTCCCGGAGACTTGGAGGGTACACAACAGAGCGGCATCGCCTTCGACCTGAAGATTGCCGACATTGCGCGCGACGGACAGATCGTGCAGCTGGCACGCGATGAAGCGCAGAAAATCATCGATGACGACCCCACCTGTGAGAAACAGACCTATTCCATGCTATGGAATCGTCTAACCGAACTCCGAAAGACCAACATCAACTGGGCTGCCATCTCGTGAATCGTATTTAATTACGAATTACGCGAATTACATGAATTGGGGATTATTTGCTACAAACCACGCAAATTGGTTTATGTTTACTACAAATTACACGAAAAAAACAAATGTAAGGGCTTGACAATAAACTATTTTTAACAACCCCTTTTGAGTGTTAAGATGACAATAAAAACTGTTAATTGCCAATTTTTACCATTTTTTATTCCTACCTTTGCAACGGAAAACTAAAATAGTCGGTTACAATTTGTTTTTCGCCGAGCTATTTTATAAGTACATTTTGCGAGGATACAAATCGCCTGAAACCGCTTAATCAAAGAATATGCATTTGAACAAAAACATAAAGAATTTATTTTTTGCCGTGGTCATGACAATGGCTGCAGCACCAGTAATGGGTCAAGACCTGCTTGCTCGTCAGGCCCCAGTAGACAAAAAGATGAGAGCCGTGGACACCCTTGCCCTCCAGAGCATCACCGCTCGTGAGGAATCGGAATCTCCCGCCTCAGCCCTATACCATGATTGGGACAACCGTTATGCGCACAAAGAAACCGCGTTGCCCAACGAATACCGCATCGACCTTCGCGGATTCTGCATGCCCACCCCGAGCCGCGTTATCACATCCAATTTTGGAGCCCGTTGGGGACGCATGCACAAAGGATTGGATATCAAAGTATATATTGGCGACACCATCCGCTCCGCCTTCTCCGGCAAAGTACGTGTTGTTAGATATGAAGCCAAAGGATATGGCAACTATGTTGTCATCCGTCACAACAACGGCCTGGAGACCATCTATGGTCACTTGTCGAAGCATCTTGTGAGAGAGAACCAGATTGTTCGCGCCGGCGACCCCATCGGCTTGGGTGGCAACACGGGACGTAGCACCGGTTCACACTTGCATTTCGAGACCCGCCTATGCGGCGTGGCCCTGAACCCAGCCCTGTTCTTCGATTTCAAGGCACAGGACGTTACGGGTGATTTCTACACCTTCCGCAAGAGCACCGTCGACCGTGAGTCGGCAGAAGCTACCCGTACACGTGGCAAGAACGACGGCAATGGTTACAAGCCCGAGGATGTCACAGGAAAGGCCACGGCCAGCACATCACGCCAACAGTCTGAATACACCGGATCTGTACGCTACCACAAGGTGGAAGCAGGCGAGACCGTCTACAGCATCGCCCGCAAACGTGGTGTCAGTGTCGACACATTGGTGAAACTCAACCACCTTGGCGAGAACATGCGTGTGCGCCCTGGACAGATTCTCCGTTATTCATAAGCATTCATAACCCCACCTAAGATATACAAGAAAGAAATAGGCGCTGGAACTATTGTTCCAACGCCTTCTTTTTTGTGTTCCCTGACAATCAACGTTTAATGGTTGCTTGTCCTTGCGGTGACCTGGGAGTAGTCGTTGACGAAGCCTTTCCGCCACTCTTTCCCGAACCAAACTTCTTTCCTATGGCACTCTGTGCCGGTTGACCTTGCGAAATCGTCATATCCCTTTGTGATGCCCCTCTTTGAGCATCAGGAGCCTGACGCAAATCTCTTGAACCAGGACGTGAGGATTGCTGTACTGTCACGCCACCAGCCGTGGAGGGTTTTCTTGAGGTTGATTGTGCCGATGCTTGGGAGGCAAACCCAAAGGCAGCCACCACCACTAAGGACAGGAATAATTTTTTCATGATTTAATAAGTTATGAGTTTATGAATTAAAGAATTTGCGTATCACGAACCATGCATGCATGAATACCGTCGTAGGCCATCCGTAATGGTGACACATCACTCGAAAACGCTCTTTTAATGATTCCTTATGATGTCGTGTGGTCTGTCCCTCCTCCAAATAATTGGCAACGACGGCATCGACGGGCGTGAGGTTGAGTCCTCTTCGTTGAACCTCCTTCATCACACGGATACACCAATCCACATCCGCCGAGAAGCGGTAACGGGTGTCGAATGTCACCCCCTTGGCCACATCAGCCCGTGCGTAGAATGCCTGATGACACACCAACATACCCTTTCGGAACGAACGCCACGTGAGTTTTTTGGGTGGTCGCAGTCGCCGGTGATAAAGAAAGTGGCCGTCTGGTCCAACGATATCCGTATCACCATACACCACCCCTGGCATGTCACCATCGCCGGCACCCATGGCCACAGCCGCTATTCGCTCCAACGTATCTGCATCAGGCAACCTATCGCCTGCGTTGAGGAAACAGACATATTCACCCGTAACGCGTGCCAGCCCCTTGTTCATGGCATCGTAAATACCCTTGTCTGGTTCCGAGAGGATTGTCACATGGTGGCCGTTGTCAGCCTCATCAGACTGTCGTTTATACGCCTGCACCCTGTCGAGGGTGCAGTCAGTAGAGGCGCCATCGATGATGATATGCTCCACATTTTCGTAGGTCTGCCGCATCACGCTCTCCAAGGTGGGGTCGATCACGTCTCCCGCCTGGTAGGTGATGGTGACGAGACTGATACAAATCATATCTTATAATCCTTGTATGCCATCACCTGGTTGTACACCTCGATATATTTCAAAGCCACATTGTGTTGTGAATAATTCTGCACCACCTTGCGCAACGCCTCGTCGGAGAGCGACTGGTAGTCGGCCTCTTCCAAGGACCAATAGATACCAGCGGCCAAGTCGGCGGAATTGCGGTATTCTGCCACATATCCATTTTTCTTGTGGTCTATCTCTTCAGGAATGCCGCCAGTCTTGAATCCCACGCATGGCACACCGCATGCCAATGCCTCCATGATGGTGTTGGGTAGGTTATCCTCCAGCGAAGGCAGCACGAAGAGGTCTGCGGCGTTATACACATCCACGATTTTCTTCTCATCGTTGATATATCCCAGTGGGTACACCGGCAGACGGAGATGGTTACCGAAGTCATCGGAATGTCCTCCCATGATGGCGATGACTGTGTTTTCCTTCATTTCAGGATGGTCATGGACCAGCTTGTCCACCGCCTCAATCATGAAGTCCATACCTTTTCGACGTTCCGTCACCCGTTGCGAAACAAAGAGGATGATACGCTTGTCGAGGGGCAATCCCACCTGATGGCGAGCCTCCTGTTTGTCCTTGCGGCAAAATACATGCGTATCTATGGGGTTGGGAATATTGTAGATATGCTGTCCGGTGAGCAGCGCGCTTTTTTTCGCCTGTCCCTCCAGCCAACGGCTACAAGCCACGAAAGAGATGTTCTGTCCTTTGAGCATCGCCTTTTTACGTTGCCACACTTGATTGGCGAGATCTTTGCGCGAGCCCTCTCCTGGCAGGAAGCGGCAGTTACGACACACGTTGGCGAATGCCATACATCCATGCGTGTAATGGCAGATGGCCGTTGCAGGCCATGCGTCGTGCATCGTCCACACCACAGGTTTTCCTGAAAGCAAGATCTTCCGGATATTATTCAACGAGAGCATTCCTTGGTTGATCCAACTCAGGTGAATAATGTCGGCCTCTTTGAACTCGCGCAACGTGGTGATGTCGTGTCCGGTATTGGCGATATCTATATCGAACAGGTTTTTGCGAGAAAAATGCAGTTTTTTGTATATTGTCCACCTTTCCCACAGGAAATTCCATTGTGAGCGCAGTGTCTGTTTATACCCTACCACGGTTATGTTGTCCGTTTCTTTATCCCGCACCAACATTTTGGCTTTCACACCATTATTATTGAGCGCTTCCATTAGTCGGTTGGCCGCCACTGCCGCACCACCTGTCTTTTCACTTGTACTTACGATTAAAACTCTCATTGCAGTCAAAAAATATGATAGCACAAAGATACAGTTATTTCCATGTAAAACAAAGAAAAGTACTAAAAAAAGTGACTGTTTGCGCACACAACAATTGATTTAAATCAAGAAAAGGGCAAAATATTACGTTTTTCAACCTATAAGTATTGACACAGGATGAAAAATGTTGTACCTTTGCATTGTCAAAAGGTTAATAGATTGTTTAGGTTAGTAGTAATAGATTTAGGTTTTTAGTTATTAGGTTTAAGGTAATTTAAGTAAGATTGTTAAATTGGACAACAAAGGAGGCCGTGAGGTTCCCTTTGGTTTTTGAAAAGGATTTTTAGTTAAACATAGGCTCGTACGCTGCTGCTCGTTGAGGGTGGCAGCGTACTTTTTTATGTTAGAAATTTGACTATTGGAATAACTCCAGAGCGGCATAGAGCCGCGATAATATCTTAACTTCAGGAATTATTATTCTGCTATCTCTTACTTTTCAATGAGTGCTACGGCATAGGCGCTGATACCCTCTTCACGACCTGTGAAACCTAATCGTTCGGTAGTAGTGGCCTTGATGGAAACGCTATCTTCATCGATGCCCATCACTTGTGCCATACAAGCGCGCATGGCAGGTACATGGGGATTGATTTTTGGTCGTTCAGCACATACCGTGGCATCTATATTGCCCACATGATAGCCTTTTGTGGCCAATAGTTCCACCGTTTGTTTGAGGATGATTTTACTGTCCATGCCGAGCGTTTTTTCAGACGTATCGGGAAAATGAAACCCTATGTCGCGCATATTGGCCGCTCCGAGCAAGGCGTCACAAACGGCATGGATGAGTACGTCGGCATCGCTATGTCCGAGCAAGCCCAACGAATGTGGAATCTTTATCCCTCCCAACCACAGGTCGCGGTCAGGCACCAAACGATGTACGTCATAGCCCATGCCAACTCTTATCATGGTTGTTCGTGGTTAAAGGTTACTTTTTTCTAAAGAGATCCTTGATTCCGTCCATGTCGAACGAGAGGGTGAAACGCAACGTCTGGTCGAGAGGGTTGCTCTTTGCCGTGGCGATGACGTAACCGGCATCCAATGAGAAGACACTCATCTTGAATCCCGCGCCCACAGTGAAATATTTGCGGTTACCCTTATTCTCACTCTCATGATGGTATCCAGCGCGTACTGAGAATTGGTCGTGGTAGACATATTCGGCACCCACGCTCCACTGAATCTCCTCCATCTCCTCCTTAAAACCATTGGGCGCATCACTAAAACTCTTGAATATACCGCTAATGCTCGAAACGTCGTAGTAGTCTTTCTGAACTCGTTCCTGATAGTCCTCGGTCGTCTCCCCCTCTTCCTGTTTAGGATAGGTAGGCACAAGCAGTTTATTGGCATCGGCAGCGATAGTGAAGCGGTTGTATTCGTCAACAGGCACCATGAGCGCCGCTCCCAGGCGGAGGTTCGTCGGGATGAACTCACTGTTGTCGTCGCCGCCAAAAGTAATCTTGCTACCGATGTTGCTGATGTTCAATCCCAACCCCAACTGACACTCTCTCGATCCAATGTTCAGGTAGTCTTGGTAGTAACAAGACAAGTCAGCCGCGAAAGCGCTTCCTGGACTCGTATCCTCCGTATAGTCGTAGGTCAGGTCGGAATATATCCACCTCAACGCCGCTCCTAGAGAGAATTTCTCGCTGAGCATAAGCGAGTAAGCCACGTCGAGCGACATCTCGTAAGGGTTGATGGTCATGTCGTTTCCCGCATCGAGGCTACTGCTCGTATACACCTCACCCAAAGAGAAATAACGCAACGAACCGCTCACCGCGCTGTAGTCGCCTATACGGTAATATCCCGAAAGGTAGCCCAGATACATATCATTCACCAATTGTCGCAGCCACGGCGTATAGCTGATGCCCACACCCGCCCTGGAGATGGTGAAAGGATATTTCGCTGGATTCCAGTATTGAGACAGCACGTCGGGGTCGGTAGCCGCACCCACGTCGCCCATACCCGCCGATCGGGCATCGGGAGCGATGGTCTGCGACGTAACCGATGTGTTCACAGGGTTGAACATATTCTCCTTTTGCGCACGTGCACTGTATACGACCAATGTCAACAGTGCCACAAAGGCTATTCTTTTGATATTCTTCATTTTCTGCCTAATGGATTATGCTAAAAAATAACGTGACAAGCTGTTAATTATTGCCTATGATGATGAGTTTCTTGGCCTTCGATGCCTTCTGGCTACCATCGCTGCCGATGAGTGCCCGGTAGAGGTACACCCCTGTCTGTAAGCGCTGTCCACCATCTACGGTCAAGTCCCACTGCATAGTATAAGTATTGTCGGTGCTCAGCCCCGTTTCCTCATGTCGCCACAGCAACCGTCCGCTCAAGTCAAACACCTCCAGTTCAACATCAACCTGACACCCTCTGCGGTCATGGTTGAGAATAAACGTAGTAGTGGTCGAAGCCGGGTTGTCGGTGCAGCTTACGCTGAAGAGCGTCGGCTCCAGTCCACTGACCACCTCGAACGACAGCTCAGCCGTCGACGAATTGTTGAGGATGTCCCACGCGCGGAATTTCAGTTTATGCTTCCCCACCTCCAATTCTGGAATGGTGTAGAATGTCTGTCCACTGGTATAGGTTCCGAAGTCGAAGGAAAAATTGTTGTTGAGGTTGTAGGTTCGCATCATCTCATCATCGATGATGAGTTCCATGTCATGCCCTATACCCGTTCCCGTGGCATTGATGCCGTCTTTGTCGGTCACCTGGGCAACGAAGAATGGTGTACTGTTCACCTTTCCCCCGTTGGTGAACGACGGAGAATTGAGGTAACAATATATGGATGGTCCTATGGAGTCGTTAGCCGTGGCGGCGCTTCCGTTTACTTGGAAACGATTGAAAGCCCCGTTCACCGACCTACTATTGTCATTCTTCAGCGCGTAAAGATTCATCAATCCCGTACCCTCGCTGTAGTTGATGTCCATGGGTACGGCGAATGTAAAGGAGAACTTTCCATTCCGCACACTGTCGGAGCCGTTGAACAGCACGTTCTGTCGGTCTTCGAAGGTAAAGGGGGCGGAAGCTTCCGCCTCATTGTTTCTGTGGCAAATGATGGTCTGCTTCGTGTCGCGCACCACAGCTGACACCATGCCATTGAACGACTCATCAAGTTGCGCCTGCACCTCCACATGTCCTGCCACGCGTGCCACAGAGCCAGCCGCCAGACTGGCCACCACTTCGCCATCAGCTTTTCTGCCATTGATGCTATCGATTACCACCCGCTCCATCGGTCTGTTGAGAGCCAGCGCTGGGTCACCAAGCAGCGAATATTGCAGTTTGTTGGCGGAGCGGTCTTCGCCCGATGTAATGAGGTAGTTTTTGGCCAGCCTCTGCGCTTCGCCCAATGTGGTGGGTTTTCCGTTGGTCGTGCTGAGCACGAAGCGCAGGAAAGCGCGGTTGATTACTTTGTTGTAGTTCGTCCACACTGTACGTGTTGTTCCGAAGAAAGCCATCGAACCTCCTTTGGTATTAAGCACGCACTCCTCGCCGATATTTGTCACAGGACCATCGAAAGGCATCACGTCACAAGATGCCGTTATCCACAGCGGCATGTGCGTGTTGGTGAATTGTTGGAAATCGGACAGCTTGAGTACCCTCTCATGCGAGATGGCAATTTCCGAGCCATGCCCCCCATAATCCATGATCAATGCTCCATCGGCCTGCTGTTTCTTCACCAGCGCCGTCACTTCAGGGTATATATTTCCCGCCGCCGACTTCTCCATAGTATATGCATCCCACATCACCCGTTTGCAGTAATATCCCGGGTACAATTTCTCTATATATTCCGACACTTGATACACATCGTTCATGTGAAGGTTGTTGTTACCATCGTCACCCATGAATACAATGATGTTCTGCCAGTCGCCGGCATCCTTGTTCTCCATATATGCGATGCTCTTATCAACCACCACTTTGGCCTGCGTCGCAGAGCGTACGGGCAGCCGTCCCACAGCCACATCCAATTTGTCGCCGGCTAACAGGTCAGCCCCCTCACCGTCGTCGAGCAGGCAAAAGAAACCGTCGTCAACATAACAGTCAGTGGAACTGAACGAGTTTTCGCTTTCGTAACACAGCAGGAAGTCGTCGGGAGAGAAACTACGAGTAGTGTTGGTGAGCATACGGTTGTCCCAGAAGCTGTCACCGAAGAGGAGGAGATACGAAGGCATGTCACTGTCTTGTTCAGCCCTGTCGTAGAGCATCTTGAGATAGCGTCTGTAGGCATTGGCATCGGGTGTTCCCGATGAGAACTCATTGAAGAGCTCATCGGCAGGCACCACCCTCACGCGCAAGCCATCGTGCTGTACATGATAATCCGCCAGTCGTTGAGCCTGATCGGCCCATGTCTGTGTGGTAGGTATGATGATGACCATGTCAGCGAAGTCGTCGGCATGGAGGTCTTGGTTCGTGATGTTATACACATACTGCGCAGTGGGAAACGCGTTCGAGGAAAGTCGCGGTGCCCCTCGTGGCGAGTCGTCCTCAATATCGATGAAATCGAGACACACAGGACCACCTGACAGTGTCTTTATGGTAATAGTGTTCGTCGGCAACAAATCCACGGCATACGTCCCCATCTTCATATTGCCGAAATCGTGATCGCCCAGCGACATCGTCAGCTGTCCCACCACCTCCCCATTGATGGCCACCTGCGCTGTGCTGTTTGATCCGGCACTCACGCGCACCCTTACTATTCCCTTTGATGCCACACTGGAAGGAGTGGCCATCGTATAATCTTTCGACGATCCCTGTGCGATGGGCGCGTTTTCAAAAAGGTTGCGCCCGCCGTAGAACCACGCATAGTTATCCACCTCGTGAAGAGAATGGTAATCGTCGTTGGCGGGATAGAAGGAAGAGACAAAAGCCGTACTGTCAACCATCAGCGGTTCCCCATCATTTTCCGTGATAAAATAGCATCCCACATCGGAATATGGGTTACGCGTACGCACCGCCGATTTATCTGTCCAACTCACAGGCCCCTTGGCATAGAACAGGCGTCGTCCACCGGCCATGCACGAAGGCACCTCCTTCAAATCGTCGAGCGTCTGCAACTCATCACCCACCAGCTTTTCGTTCTGCAACGCACCACCATATCCATATATACGCACACGGCTGAGGTCAGAGAAACCCGCCTGTTTGGCCACCTCGGCAGTGAGTTGGTGAACACCCGTTGAGGACACGCTAATTTTCGCCCACCTATCTGTAGCCAGCACGGAGTGGTCGGCATATCGCCCGCCATGTTGAGACACACGCGCCGGTGCTCTCCTGACGGAGCTCTTTGCCGTTGCCTCCACCCTCAGCATGAAACTCACCAAGATGACATCGCGGCCATCGCGGTGGGCAAGAGGCACGAAAGAAACCTCCAATGCCCCTTTTTTCCTGTTGACAACAATGCGCTGTTCCACTGCCGGCAACACCGGCAATTCAGCCTGGGTGATACGCACATAATTACGTCGGTCGGACGCACTCATCGGGATAAACTCCGGATAGTCGATACTCACCTTGTAAACAGAATCGGCGTAGTTCTCCCCCAAAGGGATGGAATAGGTGAAACGCGGCAGCACGCTGTCAATGCTCACGTCGTCAGCCGTGAGGTTATAAAATCGTTGGGCGCCTGCTTGCAACGAGCACAACAGTAACCAAAACGTGATGATATGTCGCAATGCTTTCCGCATAATTGTCATTTCACATTGAAGTGCAACACCTCCATCCCCTCCAAAGTTCCATCCAAATGGTCGTTGATAGCCATCGCCATCGGCGGCGATGGTGTTCCCGTGAAGAGAATGTCTCCCGTACGTAACGTCATGTAACGGCTGATATGCGCCACCAAGGCATCCACGGTGTGTGCCATCTGAGCCGCGCAGCCCTCCTGTGCCCTTTTTCCGTTGATGTCGAGGCTAAAATGCAAATCGTGCAACTGTGGCAGTTTGTCCTTTGCCACCCACTCTCCGATGGCGGCTGACTGGTCGAAGGCCACGGCTGCATCCCAAGGCAGCCCGAGGCTTCTCAACCGTTGCAACACATCCGTAGCCACGAAATTCACCCCCACGGTGAAGGCATCGTAATAGCGGTGAGCGAACCGTTCAGGGATTCCTTTCCCCAACCTGTTGATCCTCACCACCAGTTCTGCCTGCCCCTCCACACGTCCCATCTCATCAGGCAAGAAGAAAGGTTTGCCGTTTCTGAGCAGGGTGGAATCGGGTTTAGTGTAGAACACCGGTAGTCCGTTACCGTTATTTAATAACGTGTCGTTGCCGTCTTTATTGTGCCAGGGATAATTCATCCCCACTGCAAATATTTTCATGAGGTTGTGATGTAATGAGCATAAAGAGCATGCATCGCTCGGCGATGCATGCTCTTTGAATTTTACAGTTCTGCGTCTTTATTTACTCAGCGCGCAGTGTGAAACGCTTGAAGTCGAGCACTTTGAGTTCCTTGTCGGCACTCTTGAGGTAGTCGGAGACCGTCATCTTGGTGTCCCAGATATACTCCTGCTTCACCAGACATGAATCCTTGAAGAACTTCTGCAAACGTCCCTGGGCGATGTTCTGTATCATCTGCTCGGGCAGGTTGGCAGCCTTCTCCTCGGCCACGCGCACCTTCAGGTCGCGAATCTCCTGGGCCTGCTCCTCGGTAATCTCCTTTTTGGCGATACCTTCGGCCAGGTGCTCTTCGTTCTCGGCGATGTAGAGGTTGAAACCAGCCTTCTTCAAGGCAGCTTCCACAGCCTTCTGCACCTGCTCCTGCTTGGTCTTCTCGATAGCCACCTTCAGCTCGCTCTCCTTCACCGAATCGGGTATGCTGTCCACGTCGAGACCCAGCGGGTTGGTGTTAGCCACCTGCAGTGTCAGGTTGTGTCCCTGCTCCTCGGCAGCCTTGTTGAGCTGCACCATGGTGCACAGGAGGTTCTTGTTTTGGTGGTTATAGGTGTAGATATTCTCACCTTCGATGAAGAGGTAACCGTCAAGTTCCATCTTCTCGCCCGTGATACCAGAACGCTGGACTACGGCGTCGGCCACTTTGGCACCATCGGCCAATGTGAGTTCCTTCACCTCGTCGAGGCTCTTGCAGCGGTTCTCCACGGCAGCATCGAGGATGCTCTGTGTGAGCGCGATAAAATCCTTGCCATTGGCCACGAAGTCGGTTTCACACTTCAGGGCGATCATGGCGCCGAAACCATTGGCAACCTTTACGAGCACGCAGCCGTTGGATGTCTCACGGTCGGAACGTTTGGCGGCGATGGCCAAGCCACGCTGGCGCACCAATTCGATGGCCTTCTCGATGTCACCCTCAGCCTCGGTAAGCGCCTTCTTGCAATCAGCGAGACCGGCACCGGTCATCTTACGCAGTTTCTGTATGTCAGCTATTGTAACAGCCATAATTATTATTGAGTTTGTAAGTTTAAAAATTTGTGACAAGCTAACGAGTCGACAAATCGACAGGTTATTTGCCTTTTAACAATTTGATGGTTACTCGGCAGCGGGAGCCTCTTCCTTGGCAGGTGCTTCGGCAACGGGAGCTTCCTCAGCGGGAGCTTCTTCCTTGGCAGGAGCAGCCTCAACAGGAGCCTCTTCTTTGGCGGGAGCAGCCTCATCCTTACGGGCGCGGCGGGCACGACGCTGTGGGCGCACTGCCACTTCCTCAGCCTGCTCGGCGGCAGCTTTCTCGTCAGCTTTCTCAGCCTTGCGCTCCTCAAGTCCCTCGGCGATGGCTTCGCAGCAAGCTGTCAGGATGACGTTGACGCTGTCTTTGGCATCGTCGTTGGCAGGAATCACGAAGTCCACCTCATTGGGGTCGGAGTTGGTGTCAACGATGGCGAACACGGGAATGCCGAGGCGTTGTGCCTCTTTCACGGCGATGTTCTCCTTCATTACGTCAACCACGAAGAGAGCGGAGGGAAGACGTGTGAGGTCGGCGATGGAGCCGAGGTTCTTCTCCAGTTTCGCGCGCTGGCGGGTGATTTGCAGCAACTCACGTTTTGAGAGGTTGGCATAAGTACCATCACTCATCAGTTTATCGATGGTTGCCATTTTCTTCACCGCCTTGCGGATGGTGGGGAAGTTGGTGAGCATACCGCCCGGCC
Organism: Prevotella sp.; assembly: GCA_017538105.1. Classification (GTDB taxonomy): domain Bacteria; phylum Bacteroidota; class Bacteroidia; order Bacteroidales; family Bacteroidaceae; genus Prevotella. Next base: position 60,352 of record JAFYJN010000048.1, read on the forward strand.
AGCGTTCAATCACATAAGGCATGTTAACGCTCGTGGCCTTGTCAGCGATGATGTCCTTGGCCTGTTTTTTAGTAGCAACGAACAGAATTTTCTTTCCTTGCTTGGCAATCTGCTTCAGAGCCTCTGCGGCCTCGTCTATTTTGGCCACCGTCTTATGCAGGTCGATGATATGAATGCCATTGCGCTCCATGAAGATGTAAGGAGCCATGGCGGGGTTCCATTTGCGGCGGAGGTGTCCGAAATGGCATCCAGCCTCCAGCAGCATATCAAAATTTGTTCTTGACATTGTTTGTTGTGTTTAATAATGTGTTTACTTTCCTTTTAGTTTCTCTGTGAACCAACCATCAGGTAACCGCCGTGGCGGGTCCTCACGGTTTGGATGCTAAACTGCGTTAATAAAGGGGTGAAAGGTGAGGGGTGAGAGGTGAGAGGTGAGAGATTACTCCACAGACTAATGTCTACACTCTTACACTTCTAAACTCCTACACTCCATAAAAAATTAACGCTTGCTGAACTGGAAGCGACGGCGAGCCTTCGGACGTCCCGGTTTCTTACGCTCCACGGCACGAGAGTCGCGGGTAAGGAAACCATGGTCCTTGAGGTTTTTCTTGTCCTCGGCGTTGATCTTCACCAGTGCGCGGGCGATAGCCAGACGCAGAGCTTGGCTCTGTCCTGTGAAACCACCGCCGTCGAGGTTTGCCTTGATGTCATACTTCTCAGCTGCCTCGAGCAGGTTGAGCGGCTGTTTTACCACATACTGCAAGATAGCTGAGGGGAAATATTCGGTCAGTTCTTTCTTGTTAATGATGATTTTACCTGTACCTTCGCTCACGTAAACGCGTGCTACAGCGCTTTTGCGGCGACCTATTGCATTAATCAAATCCATCCTTATATTTATTTATACTGGTTAATATCAATTGCCTTGGGCTTCTGGGCCTCATGTTTGTGCTCTGTACCGTCATAGATATAGAGGTTCTTGAGAAGGCTGCGGCCGAGGGGGCCTTTGGGGAGCATACCCTTCACGGCATGACGCAGGATGCGCTCGGCACCATATTCATGCTTGCGCAGTTCGGCGGGCGTGTTGAAACGCTGGCCACCAGGATAACCAGTATAGCGGGTGTACACCTTGTCGGTCTCTTTCTTACCGGTGAACACCACTTTGGCTGCGTTGATGATAATCACATTGTCGCCACAATCCACATGCGGCGTGAAAGTGGGTTTGTATTTCCCACGGAGCAGTTTGGCGACTTTCGAGCACAGACGACCCACAACTTGGTCGGTAGCGTCGATGACCACCCACTCTTTCTTGGCTGTTTCCTTGTTTACGGAAATAGTCTTGTAACTTAAAGTGTTCATTTTAAACTGTTGATTTTCTACTAAAAAACGTTTTTTATTCACTACCTGGACGGCGATTCACTAACCACCATGCCCGGCCAAAGGCACAGCTATTAACACGCTCATCCCCGGGGGCCTAAGACTCCCCCGAAATAATCGGACTGCAAAGGTACTACCTTTTTATTTCATAACCATCACATCATCCACTAACGCTATTTGATATTATACATAATTAACAGTATTAATATTTATTAACATATAACAAATCCTCGTTTTTCATAAATATCGACATTCTTATTTTTTTTTTGTATATTTGCCAAAATTTTCGTGCCGCTATCATCATGGCAACCATATTATATTATAGCCATCAACATGAACAGATATACCCAAGCCATATTACTATCGGCATCGACATTGCGGATGTTGCCGCACATTGCATTGTACATGGCTTACCGCAAGCGGATAGATCCCGATTTGGTGAAATACCAAGACCGAAAGACGGGCGTGCGGAACTTTATTAAGGTTTGCACGCGCGAACGCGTATTCCGCAACCTGTTCTATTACCGTCTTGGAGAATACCGGTCGGTATGGGTAAAATGGATGCTGCCCCCCGAGCGGTCACTCCACATCTGGTGTCCGAGCATCGGCGAGGGGGCGCATTTCGAACATAACTACGCGACCTACCTCAATGCTGAAAGCATAGGCAAAGATTTCTACTGTCTTCAGCTGGTGACGCTTGGCAACGACAAGGACGGACACCGCCCCACCATCGGTGACAACGTGAAGATTTTTACTGGGGCAACCGTCTTCGGCGGTATCACGATTGGTAACCACGTGACCATTGGTGCCGGTGCCGTGGTGAACATGGATGTGCCCGACAACTGCACGGTGACGGGTAATCCGGCGGTAATCAGGGAGCAAAGGGCAAGGGGCAAGAGAATAGTTGAGGGAGCAGGGGGTGAGGAGTGAGAAGTGAGAGGTGAGAGAATAGTTGAGGGAGCAAGGGGCAAGGGGGCTATTGTCTAAACTCCCAAACTTCTAAACTGCCAAACTCCTAAAACTCATAACTCGTAACTTTTCAAAAAGATGGACGGAAACCAAATAGACCATGAGGCTTTACGGCAACGGTTCAATCCCGAGGGGTCGGAACTACGTCAGATGCAGTTGGTGATGCTCGACATCCTCAGCGAGGTGGATGCCATCTGCCGCCGCCACGACATACCTTATTGGCTGAGTAGTGGCACGCTGCTCGGTGCATGGCGGCACGACGGGTTCATCCCTTGGGACGACGACCTCGACATTGAGATGCGGCGCGAAGACTACCTGCGGCTGCTGCCCATCCTGCGTGAGGAACTGCCCGACCACCTAGCCCTGCAGACCATGGACGACGACCCCAACTATTTCTTTTTCTATGCCAAGATACACGACCGACGCACCTACTTAGAGGAAGGCAACAACTACGACCGTCGTTGGAAAGAACGTGGTATCTACATCGACATACTGCCCATGGAACGGCAGCGGATTTGGCTCCACAAGATTGGCGAGAAGGCACAGGGTCATGTGTACAAGATATGGCGCACCTCAACCGATGACGAGCGGAGCATGCGCAAGGTACGGCGTATCACGCAGTTCAACAAAAAGGTCACCTACCCCATTCTGCGTGCCCTGTGCAAACTGTCGGGTGCACGCACATGGACAAGCGGCATGGGCATGCCCTTCCACAAGCCGAGATATGATGAAGACATTTTCCCATTGGCCGAACATGTGTTCGAGGGACGGATGTTCCCCGTTCCGCACGACAGCGACCACCACATGCAGTTGCTCTTCGGCGATTGGCGGAAACTTCCCAATCTCGACGAACTGCACCCACACGCCAGGAAAATTAAAATAAAAAAATAAGTTTCTCATGTTATGGAGATAAAAGAAGATAAAGGAAGATAGCCGCTTGTCAGCGGCGAAGATAAAGGACTATACCTGGCCCCAAACAATGTAAGAACACAAACACTCAACACTCAACATTCAACACTCAACATTCAACACTCAATCATGGAATCGCTGAAAGAGAAGACGGCAAAAGGACTGTTCTGGGGCGGCATGAACAACGGCATGCAGCAGCTCATAGGACTGGTCTTCGGCATCATTCTCGGACGATTGCTCTCGCCCGACGATTATGGTATGATTGCCATGATCAGCATCTTCTCGCTCATCGCCAACGAGTTGCAGAGCAGCGGTTTCAAGACGGCTCTCGTCAACCTGCAGCACCCCACGCACGAAGACTACAATGCGGTGTTTTGGTTCAACGTGATGGCTGGGGCGGTGATATACGTCATACTCTTCTTCTGCGCGCCACTCATCGCCAACTATTATCATCAGCCCGACCTTGTCCCCCTCTGCCGATACGCTTTCCTAGGATTTGTTTTCTCGAGCTTCGGCACGGCACAGTCTGCCTATCTCACGAAGAACCTGAAAATAAAACAAATCGCAGAGACGGGCATCACTGCCGTGCTCTTCTCCAGCATTGTGGGAGCGTTGATGGCTTGGCAAGGGTTCTCCTACTGGTCGCTGGCTACGCAGACCAACCTGTTTATCGCCACCAACACCATCCTACTGTGGTACCACTCTTCATGGCGCCCCACGCTACATATCAACCTGCGGCCAGTAGCCCGGATGTTCAAGTTCAGTTGCAAAATTCTGGCTTCGGCTATTTTTGGACATATCAATGTCAATGTGCTCAACATCCTGTTGGGTCACTATTTCACCGCCCGAGACACAGGCAACTACAACCAGGCCTATCAATGGAACTTCAAGTGCTTCTCGTTGGTGCAGGGCATGACCACCCAAGTGGCCCAGCCCGTGTTTGTGGAACTGTCGGGACAACGTGAGCGACAGTTGGCCGCTTTCCGTAAGATGATGCGCTTCACCGCCTTCATCGCCTTCCCCCTGCTCTTCGGATTGTCCTTGGTGTCGCACGAATTCATTGTAATCACCATCGGCGAGAAATGGCTAAATAGCGCCAGTCTGATGCAGATACTCTGCATCGGCGGTGCCGTGATGCCCCTGTCCACCCTGATGACAAACATGGTAATCAGTCACGGACGGAGCAATATCTATATGTGGTCGACCATCGCCTTCGGTCTGGCACAGATAGGGCTGATGATGTTGCTTTATCCTTACGGCGTGCGCACAATGGTCATTGCCTACACCCTGTTGCAGATAGTATGGGTCCTGGTGTGGTGGTGGTTCGTTCATCGACTGACAGGTTACCGCTTGACCTCACTGCTGAAAGATACGCTGCCCTTCGCCGGTACTGCTGCGGTGGTCATGATCGTCACCCACTTCGCCACGCTGCCCATCGAGTCGAACATTCTCCTGTTGCTGGCCCGTATCGTACTGGCCGCCCTGCTCTATTTCGCCATCATGAAACTGGCAAATGCCGTGATACTGAAAGAATGTATCGGTTTCTTGAAGAATAAAAGAGGTGAGGGGTAAGGGGTGAGAGAATACCCCAGAACACTAAACACTCATCATTCAACACTCAACATTCAACATTCAAAAATCAAAAAATGAACCCTACCATGATAGACGTATCTGTACTCATCCTGTTTTTCAACCGTCCCGAGCAACTAAGCCAGGTGTTCGAGCAAGTGCGTCAGGCGCGTCCCGCCCGTCTGTTCCTCTACCAAGACGGTCCGCGCGGAGAGAAAGACATGCCAGGCATAGAGGCTTGTCGGAAAGTGGTGGAAGAGATAGACTGGGAATGTGAGGTACACCGCAAATACCAAGAGCGCAACTACGGCTGCGACCCGTCAGAATACCTGTCACAGAAATGGGCCTTTTCCTTGACCGACAAATGTATCGTTTTGGAAGACGACGATGTGCCCTCGCAGTCGTTCTTCCCTTTCTGCAAGGAACTGCTCGACCGATACGAGAACGACCCGCGTGTGGCGATGATATGTGGGTTCAACGAAGACGAGGTGACGCCCCACTGCTCCGACAGCTATTTCTTCACCTCCATCTTCGCCATCTGGGGCTGGGCATCGTGGCGCAGGGTCATCGACCAGTGGGAAGGCGACTATGCTTTCCTTGACGATGAGGAGAACATGCGGCGGTTGGAAGAGTTGTCAAGCCAGCGCCGTTACCGCAAGGATTTCATCCCCATGTGTCGCAACCATCGCGCCACGGGCAAGGAATATTATGAGAGTATTTTCTGGGCGAGTATGTTGCTCCACTCACAGTTGGCCATCATGCCACAGAAAAACATGGTCAACAACCTCGGCCTGACCGCCGACAGCACCCATTTCGGTGGCAGCATCGACACCACGCCGCGCGCCTACCGCCGTATATTCACCATGAAACGTCATGAGATGGACTTTCCGTTGCGTCATCCTCGTTATCTTATCGAAGACGTGAGCTATAAAGAGCGGCTCTATAAGACCAATGCCTGGGGCCATCCCTGGATCAAGATAGGCCGTTCGTTGGAAGAGCTGTGGCTGAACCTGCGCCACGGCAATTTCTCCTTCATCGGTAAATCCAGCAAGCGCAGGTTCAACAAATGGTTCGGTAAGGATAAGCACGCCTAAGGCCCTTGTAAGATTCCCGTCTCAGTATCCCGATGATTCATCGTTCGCTGTATATCACGGTATTTGCGTCCTGATGACAGATGCCATGTGATGTTGAGTGTCAGCATATTGCCGAAGTCGCGGCAGCGTTGCGACACCTCTTTTTGAACATAACGGTTGAGCACCTCTGTCTGATGAGTAATAGGACTTGCACAGAAAGGATGTTGGGCGTAAAGGGAAAAGGTTAGATTCTTCAAGCTATAGGAGGCTGTAAGGTACCACGCCGCCGCTTGATGGCCCCGATGTTCACCCTCCATGAAGTTCCAGCCATTATCAGCATAGACAGATAGTGTCCACTTTCCCAAATAAGCCTCCATGCTGGCGCCCCCATTGAATGCCGTATAGGTATGGCGATAATCATCTGTGAAGTTGAAAAAGCGATAGATGCCCCCGTAGATGGTGACAGACAGATGCTCGGGAATAGCTTCCCACCGGTTGTAATTCTGGATGAAGAAAAAGCTGCATTCATTGCCAGCATTTGTCTGGGTCTGATAGAAATGTCCATCCTCACGGATATATTTCTCCATATTGCAGTCAGCATTCAATCGCCAATAGCCTTGCAGTTCAGCCATTATCCTTGGTGTGGAATAAGTCAGGCGGAGATCATGCGAGGTCACGCGATTGGGTCTGATCTCAGGATTGCCCACCAATGTCTCCATCGCATTCTGTTTGATGCTGACATCACTGACGAGTGCTATTTGGGACACGTGTTGCGACACCTCGAAGTCGTATTTCACTTTCAGGTTCCTGGCTAACGGATAAGCAAGTGTCAGCCTCGGGCGAAACAGCAGATAGCGGTCATTCCATCCTGCCTGCCAGTAATACCGTGTACTTAAGCCCAAGCCTCCCATATAGCCGAGCTTGCCAAGACGACCTTTCAGCTGGCCAAAGAAATATAGCACAGAAGAACGCATAGAGTTGGAGGCGTTGGCGTCACCCGAATACATATTATTCATGAATTTCTGTCCATATTGTGTACCTAAAGAGAGCGTAAAGGGTTTCAGACGGTTTTCATAGACAGCCTCTGCCCAAAGCGAATACGTTTTTCCTTTCACGCTGTAGGCATAACTGCCACCCTCATTATGCTCTGCTTGGCTGTCGGTCTTGATATATGTTCCCACGATGTTTGCTGTCAGCGACTGATGTTGCTTGTAGTCACGATGCAGGTAGAGGTCAAGCGCCGGCGAGGACGTGCGAGTAGAAGAATGGTCTTCGTAGGTTTCAAACTTTTCCCATGTGCTATTTGGCTGAATGTCGCGACGGGCAGAGAGTTTCGATTGGAACACATAGTTTGAATCACTCAAGCTATAGGTCAGTTGGAGATTATGCCCCAGGCTCTTCTCCTGCCCATCTAACTGACGGCGCAAAATATGTTGCTTTGTGCCAGACTCCAGCTCGTATGTCGCCAGTTCTTCATATTCCATTCCTTTGAAGTTGCTATAGTCCAGCGAATAGGTTACTCCAAACTCACTTTTACCGTGGTTGTATTTGCCAAATACCGTCTCATCGCCATTGACGGCGGTAAGTGTGTTCGTCAGGTCTGCCCCAATGTCGTAGCCGCAGACTGTCTTTTTCACCATGATATTAATAACACAGGCTACTCCCTCTCCATAACGGACCCCAGGATTATCAATGAAATCAATATACCCCACGGACTTCATGTTGAGTGCCAACAAATCTTCCTTTGAGGCAACGACATCATTGATACGTACCTGAACACTGCCTAGATTCGAAAGTGCAGTGATGGTATGCATCACAGGGTCAACACGCAGATGGGGCAGCGTCAGTTTCGACAGCAAAGAATAGCCATTAGTGGAACTCTCCAGTTGCTGGCGCGTGGGATAGATGGTCTGTCCGTCCACCCGTTGCACCACTTTGGAGCCCTGAACAGTCACTTCCTGCAAATCCACCTCCTTTTGTGCTGAAACAACAAATGATACTGACAGCATCCAAAAAAATAGAAATCTCTTCATACGTTTGCTTTTTGCGGCAAAGATATGAAGAGACTAGTTTGTGGCCTAAAATAAAGACTGACATTTGTCTGACATTTCACTGACAGACGACTATCTATCTGATTGTCAAACTATACGATTTTCCTCGTTCAGATTCGATTTTGAGTTCGGAATGTTGTTCGATAACTGGTTTCAGCCTTCTGATAAGTGTGTAAAGCGTCTCGCTGGCATCCTCTTTCTTGGGCCAAAGGGCATCGCAGATTTCGGCTTTCGACAGCTGGTGAGAAGGTGATAGCCATAACATTTCCATCAGTTGTTGTTGCATGGGTGTTAGCTTTACCACATGACCTTTTACGTCAACGAAACGCCCCTCTTGCAGTGCCAGTCCGCCAAACAGTCCCATCGACATGCTTCGCCGATGTTGATACATGCAGAAAAATCCCCAAAGAAATGCCATCGCCCAAAGTGCCATCGCAGGTCGTTGGTCAGATAGCGAAAAGATGGTGGCCGCCGAGACCTGTGGTCGAGGACAGAAACCTTTTTTGGTATCCACAGCCAGCACTGCCCTACCCTTCAACTCTTCTATTTGCAAATGGCTGTTGAACACACGTATTGTGTCAGCACTGATCAAGTCCGACTGTTGTTCATCCAATGCTTTGGCTAACGCCTGGTTCAAATCTTGAGTCACCTGTTCCTTTGTTGTCTTATAACTCGTAAAACTCACCAGACTTGAAAGCACTATCATTGCAAAGAGCACCACCACTGCATAACGCTGTTTCATTGTTGTTCCCGATCAGATTTCTTTAATTGTTCTGTAGAGTGCAAAGTTACAGTTATTTTGAAAAGTACTGCTCACCTTAACCTTTCTTTTATGAAATAATAACACTAATCGCGATTAGGGTCTAAAGCGGAACACAATAGCTTATTTTCGCCAGAAATCTGGGACGAGCAAAGCAATTAGTGTGATGATTTCCAAACGACCTGCCAACATCAATAGTGACATCACCCATTTCCCAAATGAGGGCAGGAAATCGAAAGATCCGGTGATGCCTGTAACACCCGCTCCCAGTCCATTATTTGAGACACAAGAGAAAGAGGAGAAAAATGCATCTACTATGGGAAAACCTTGAGCGACGAGCACAACTCCTCCCACTACGATAAGCATGGTGTAAATGAAGATGAATGCCACAATTTCATTGCCTCTTTCAGAATTCAAGTGCTGCCCATTTACATTCACCGAATGGAGTAAACGCGGTCTCACATATTGGCGTACAACAGCCAAAAAGTTTTTTACCAAATACAGCAGACGGTCTACTTTGGCTCCGCCTGTGGTGGAACCAGCACATGCCCCCACATACATCATGAAGAAAGTAAGCGTGAGCACAAGAATGCCCCATCCTTCCCAGTCTCCCGCACTAAAACCAGTAGAAGTCATGGCTGAGACAATATGAAACAAAGGGTCGATGGTTACGCTCTCCCACCCACTGTAATGATTCAACCCGACGATGGCAAAAACCATCAACACAAAGAAAAGTGCAATAATGTAAACATAGGTACGGAAAACATCATTTTCCCAAAACACACGCCACGATTTCCTTAACGAAGTGATAATCAGACCGAAGCTGACACCTCCAACAAACATAAAGACGGTAAGCACCATCTTAATGTATGGTGAGTGATATGCCGCTATACAATTGTTCTTGGTTGAGAAACCACCCGTGGAAATAGCGGATAATCCATGGCATAAACTGTCAAAGATGCCCATAGGCCCCATCCATAACATCAACACCAAAACAATGGTTAGCAAAGTATACAACAACCATAATATCTTTGCTGTGCGGGAAATACGTGCGCCAAGTTTATCGTGGGTGATACCCGTCGCCTCTGCATGAAAAAGCATCAGGCTGCCATTATTGTTCAAAGAAGGAATAAAAGTCAAGGTGAACAAGATAATACCCAGTCCACCTATCCATTGTGTCACGGCCCTCCACAGCAGGATACCTCTGCCACATTTTTCCACTTCGCGTATCACCGTAGCTCCCGTAGTGGTGAATCCAGACATGGCTTCGAAGAAACCTTCACTAATATCGAGAGGAGTAGAGCAGAAAAGATAAGGAAGCATGCCGAAAAGCGAGAACACAATCCACGCCACAGAGGCAAGTAAAAGGCCGTCACGCCTTCTCAACACGCTATGTTGGGGTTTATTGTAAATATTCAGCCCCACACCCATTGACAATGTCAGCAACATGACAAGCAGAAATGTCCATGTGTCCTTTTCCCCATAGTACAGGCAGACGGCAAAAGGCAATGTCATGAATCCCGCTTCCACCATCAACAATTGTCCCAGTATTCGTCCAATCATTCTATAGTTGACGGCTTTGTCTGCAGTATCAACATTGAAATACGCCATAGTTAGAAGCCAAATAGTTTTTTAGCCTTCTGAAGGGCACCTTTCAGACAAACCACCAACACATGATCGCCTGGAACGAATAACGTCTGTCCCGTCACCAGTTCACTTTGGCCATCACGGATTAGTCCGGCGAAAGTGATTTCCTCAGGTATTTTCAAATCTTTCACCAAAGCCGTGGTAATCTTTGCACCTTTCTTTATCTCGAGTCTTACAACCTCGGCTCCAGGTAATACCAGGCACTTGGAAGACAACGAACCTGCATCAATCAATATTTGGAATATGGCATTTGCCATCAGCATCTGCTTATTGAGAACAGCCCCGATATTGAAGGATTCAGCCATATTTAAGAACTGCTGTCGTTCCACTTCAGCAATGGTTCTCCTCACCCCCATATCGCGAGCCATGAGGCATGAGAGGATATTACCTTCCGATGTGTTTGCCAAGGCTACAAAAGCATCCGCCCGCTTGATTCCTGCCTCTTCAAGCACATCATATTCACTGGGTTCACCATGAATAACATCACAATTTGGACAATTCCGAGCCAATTCTTGTGCCCGTTCCACGTTATTCTCCACCACGGTGAACATAAAGGATTTTGGAGCATTACTCAATGTCATCTCGGTGATTTTATCACCTCCTGTTATCAGTACATGCTTTATGTCAAACGATTTTTTCCCTGTGAGCAAAGCCACCTCTTCTTGCATGGAAGCCGAAGCCGCGATATACAAGATATCGTTGGGCAACAACTGACAATTACCATTTGGTATCAATGTTAGGAAATTCCTGCGAATAGCCACGACATGAAAGAAACGATTGGGAACCTCCAGATCACGAAGACATTTTCCTGACAGGGAAGAATTGCCGGCAAGTCTTACACCCACCAAAATCATCTCCCCATGGTTAAACTCATACCAGTTTCTTGTCCAAGAATGGCTCAAAGATTCGATGATACTTCTCGAAATAAGAAACTCAGGAAATATGATTTTATCCACTCCCATCGAATGCATCACTTCCTGATTGTGTCTTTCCATATAGTCGGAACGGTCCACCCGAGCAACCGTCATCTTAGCGCCCATTGATTTGGCCATACCACACGACACAACATTTCGTTCTGCCACATCTGTAACAGCAATGAACAACTCACATTTAGCGACTTCAGCCTGTCGTAGTGTAGAGAATGCTGTTCCATCACCAACAACAGCCATCAGATTATACTCTGCATCAAGCATTGCTAGTTTGTTGGCATCTTTATCAATGATAAAAATATCCATATGCTCACCTGACAAATATTTAGCCAGATGCGTACCAACAGACCCTGCACCAACTATCGTTATTCTCATTCCTTGTCAGTTTTTTACGGCACAAAGATAAAAAAACATTTATAAAAGCGACGATAAAATAACAAAAATTATTCGCAAAGGCTATGATAGAGGAAAAAGGGCTAAAAGCAGATATGAAAGTGGCTATATCATGCTATGGAAATCATTGTAACATCTTCCCCACGGCGGGGGGAACAAGATGGTCAATGGGCAGGCCTTCGGCGAGGCGTTGGCGTATCTCCGTGCTACTCACATCGATGGTGGGTGCCTGCATGAGCAGCACACCCTGTGGCAAGGAGACTGGGTCGATAGGCGCATCTTTACGCGGATAAACCGCTATGGGATACCGGGCAAGAATATCCTCATGATGATACCACTTGTCGAAAGCCACCCAGTTGTCGCCGCCAATAAGCAAAGTAAACTCCCTATCGGGATACTCGGCAGACAGTGCCTGTAACGTATTCCAGGTATAGGAAGGCTTGGGTAGTTTAAATTCAAAGTCCGATGCTTTCAGTCGTTTGAACCGCCGAAGCGCAGCCATTACCAATTGGTAGCGTAAATCATCGGGCATAAGGTCGTTGTCCTGTTTCCACGGGTTCTGCGGCGTGACGAGAAACCACACCTCGTCAAGTTTCGCCTCGCGCAACAACTGACGCGCGAGGTGAATATGCCCGTTATGAATGGGATTGAAAGAGCCGCCGAAGATGCCCGTGCGAATGCTCATGCCTCTATGAATTCCGTCACCATCTGGAGGGCCTCGGCGAGTGCCGTGTCAAGGTCATCGTTAACAAGCACACGGTCGAAGCGCGGGGCGAACGTCAGTTCATAGCCCGCCTTCTCCACACGGTCGTTGATAACCTCGGGCGAATCGGTGCCCCGTTTTTCCAGTCGCCGACGCAGCTCTTCCACTGACGGTGGCTGAATGAAGATAGCCAAGGCGCGGTCGCCAAAATAATTCTTCAGGCTGCAGCCCCCCTTCACATCTACGTCGAACACCACATTCTGGCCATCGGCCAACTGGCGTTCCACCTGCGACTTTAGGGTGCCATAAAAACGGCCCTCATACACCTCCTCGTATTCAAGGAATTCACCACGTTCGATGCGTTCCTTGAACTCCTCGACAGAGAGGAAAAAATACTCCACGCCATCGCGTTCATTGCCGCGCGGAGGTCTGCTGGTGCAAGAGATACTAAAAGCCAGTTTCAGCTCTTCATGCTGCATCAGCCAGTTGATAATCGTGCTTTTGCCACTACCGCTCGGAGCGGAAACAATAATCAGTTTGCCCATATTTAGGAGTTTAGGAGTTTGGGAGTGTAGGAGTTTAGACAATAGTCTGAGGAATTTGGGAGTTTGGGGATCTTAAAGTTGGCCGTTTAGGACTCTCCTCCCTTGGGGAGAGGTTGGGGGTGGGTATCCACTTATAATACATTGAGCACTTGCTCCTTAATTTGTTCCAATTCATCTTTCATACGCACCACGATATTTTGCATCTCGGCATGGTTGCTCTTCGAGCCTGTGGTGTTGATCTCACGTCCCATCTCCTGTGCGATGAAGCCCAATTTCTTACCTTGTCCACTGTCCTCGGCCATGGTTTTCCGGAAATAATCGAGGTGGTTGGCCAAGCGTTGTTTCTCCTCGCTGATATCCAGTTTCTCAATGTAATAAATCATCTCCTGTTCCAAACGGTTCTTGTCGTAGTCCACCTCAGGCAAGTTCTTCAGACCCTCGATGATACGTGCACGTATTTTTTCCACCCTGGCCTGCTCATAGTCGGACAGTTGTGCAAGGAGCGCCGCTATGTTATCTACTTTCTCAGTGAATTTTACTTGCAGGGCCGCTCCCTCCTGGCGACGGAAAGCCTCCAACTGTTCAAGAGCTTTTACGACAGCTCCCTTGGCCACATCCCACTCCTCGTCAGACAATTGTTCATTGTCGGTCTTCGTCATCACATCGGGCATACGCAGCAAGGTGTAGAACCAATCCTGGGGTTCCGGGATTCCGCTTTTTTTCGCTATCTCCTTAATTTGTTGGAAATAGTTCTCCACCAACGCCCCGTTGATGGGAGTGGCATCGGCAGTCGCATCTTTCTCAATCCAAATAGCGAAGTCAACCTTGCCACGTACCACTGCCGTAGCGATGAGTTGGCGAATTTCCATCTCCTTCTCTCGATAGAGAGGAGCGATACGTGTGGAGAGGTCGAGAGCCTTGCTATTGAGCGACTTCACCTCGACGTTGATTTTCTTGTCACCATAGGAAACGACAGCCTTGCCGTAGCCCGTCATTGAAAGAATCATAATTTTATGTGGAAGTTAAAATTGAATTTAAATGGGGAGTTAAAGTGGACATTACCCTGTCTGTTGGAACCTATTTTAGAGCCCTTAGACAAGAAATTTATGCAAAAGTACGAATTTCTATTGAAAAATGCGTACTTTTGCACTTTAATTTTGAATATTATTATATATGTCGTGCATATTGAACATTGACACGAGTACCGATGTGTGTTCCGTGGCCGTTAGCGATGACGGAGCATGCATCTACCATGCCGAGGACTTTGAAGGACGCAACCATGCCCAGAAGTTGGGCGGTTATGTCGATGCGGCTCTGTCGTTTGCCGACAGTCATGCCATCCCACTTGATGCCGTAGCCGTTAGCAGCGGACCGGGGTCATACACTGGCTTGCGTATTGGCGTGTCAATGGCCAAAGGCATCTGTTATGGTCTCGGCGTGCCCCTGCTCAGCGTGCCCACTCTCGAATTGCTCTGTGTGCCCGTTTTGTTGGGTCGCAGGGAATTGGAAGAGGATGCCTTGCTCTGTCCAATGGTCGACGCGCGACGCATGGAGGTGTATGCAGCTATTTATGACCGAGCGTTGCGTCCAATACGCGAGACCCAGGCCGACGTGGTCGATGCCGACACCTACCGCGAGTACCTTGACCGCGGTCCCATCTATTTCTTTGGCCCAGGAGCCGGAAAATGCATGGATGCCATCAACCATCCCAACGCCCATTACCTTGAGGGCATACAACCACTGGCCAAAAACATGTTTCCGTTGGCAGAAAAGCGCATTGCCTTGGGACAAACCGAAGATGTGGCTTATTTCACCCCCTTCTACCTCAAAGATTTTGTGGCGAAGAAAAGTGTAGGGTTGAAAGTTTAGTGTTTAGTGCAGTTGAGTATCAACTATGATATCTATGATATATTGAACTTAGCAGACAAAGATATGAACATGGAAGGATTAGACTACAACACCCAGCGCGAGGACTTGAAACTCCCTGAGTACGGGCGTGAGATACAGAAGATGGTAGAACATGCCATCTCGCTGCCCACCAAGGAAGAGCGCCAGAAGTGTGCCGAAACCATCATCGACATCATGCAACGGATGTCACCCCAAAGTCGCGACGGCAACGGCCACAAGCAGAAATTGTGGGATCATCTGGCCATCATGAGCGGTTTCCGTCTGGACATCGACTATCCGTACGATGTTAGTCAAGCTCTGAAAATTGCCGGTAGGCCCGAGCCCATGGCCTACCCCATGCAGCGCATCCCCGTACGTCATTATGGGCATCTAGTCTTTGAGTTGTTCGAAAAGTTGAAGACGATGCCTGCCGGTGCCGAACGTGACCAACTGACACGTATGACAGCCAACCAGATGCAGCGTGACCTTCACCAATGGAGCCATACTTCTGCCGACCATGAGAAAATAGCCGACGACCTGGCGCGTTACACCGACGGAGTGATACAGATTGACCCCAACGAGTTTGAGTTTGAGCGTATTAGTTCCAAGGACTTGCAACCCACGGAGAAACGTAAAAAGAAGAGATAGCCTATGCAGTCGTTCATCATAGAAGGTGGCCGCCGCCTCAGTGGCACGATTGAGCCGCAAGGAGCCAAAAATGAGGCGTTGGAAGTAATCTGCGCCTCACTGCTCACTACAGAGCCTGTTCGCATCAAGAACATTCCCGACATTCTCGACGTCAACAACCTCATTTTGTTGTTGGAGAGCATCGGTGTGAAGGTGAAACGTCCTGCCAAGGGCGAGTATATCTTCCAAGCTGACGATCTCGACCTCGACTATCTACAGAGTGATGAGTTTGTGAGTCGCTGTTCGGCGCTTCGCGGCAGCGTGTTGATGATTGGTCCTCTGCTGGCCCGTTACCACAAAGCAACAATCGCCAAACCCGGAGGAGACAAGATTGGCCGTCGACGTCTGGACACCCATTTCCTGGGTTTCAAGAGTCTGGGTGCCAATTTCGAGCGTGTGGAGGGTCGCGACGTCTTTGAACTGTCAGCCACCAAGTTGAAAGGCTGCCACATGTTGCTCGACGAGGCATCTGTCACCGGCACGGCGAATATTATCATGGCCTCGGTACTCGCTGAGGGTACCACCACCATTTACAACGCCGCCTGTGAGCCTTACGTGCAGCAGCTGTGTCACCTGCTCAACAACATGGGTGCACAAATCAGTGGCATCGCCTCGAACCTCATCACCATAGTAGGTGTGAAAAAACTGCACGGTGCCGAACATAAGGTACTGCCCGACATGATTGAGGTAGGCTCGTTCATCGGCATGGCTGCCATGGTGGGCGACGGCATACGCATCAAGGACGTGTCGCTAAAGAACTTGGGTATCATTCCTGATGCCTTCCGTCGTTTGGGCATACGCATCAAGGTCGAGGGTGACGACCTGTTCATCCCCCGTCACAGTCACTATCAGATTGACTCGTTTATCGACGGCACCATCATGACGTTGGCCGATGCGCCATGGCCCGGACTGACACCCGACCTGCTGTCGGTGCTGCTCGTCGTGGCCACCCAAGCACGTGGCAGCGTGCTCATCCATCAGAAGATGTTCGAAAGTCGCCTGTTCTTTGTCGATAAGCTCATCGACATGGGTGCACAGATTATTCTTTGCGACCCGCACCGTGCCGTGGTGGTGGGTCATGACCACAAGCTGCGCCTGCGCGCCGGACGCATGACGAGTCCCGACATCCGCGCGGGTATCGCGTTGCTCATCGCCGCAATGAGCGCCGATGGCACGAGCCGCATCGACAATATTGCACAGATAGACCGCGGCTATGAAGACATCGAGAGCCGTCTGAACCAGCTGGGAGCCAATATCCAACGTGTGGAATATTGATTTGGGGAGACAAAGGGAGATAAAAGAAGACAGAGGGAGATAAAAGACATTGGCAGGAATTGGATTCCTGGATGTTATCGGAAATAGGATGATACGCGACGAAGAAGTATACAAGATAGGACGCATCGGTAAGGCCCACGGCGTGAAGGGCGAAGTGACCATGCAGGTGGACGACGACGTGTTCGACCGTGTCGATGCCGATTATGTGGTGTTGCGCATTGACGGCATCCTCGTCCCTTTCTTCTTCGAAGAATACCGTTTCCGCACTGACACCACCGCCTTGGTAAAGTTCTGCGACATTGACGATATGCAGCATGCCCGCCGTCTGACCGGTTGCGACGTATTCTTCCCCCACGAATTGGCCGACGAAGATGACCAGTTGTCATGGGCTGCCATCATCGGCTACAGCATCTGCGATATCAGCAATGGAAAGACTATCGGCACCTTGACGGGTATAGATGACAGCACAGCGAACATCTTGTTCAACGTAGAGACCGCCGACGGAAATGTCCTATTGCTTCCTGCCGCCGAGCCGCTCATCGAGAGTATCGATAGCGAGACACGACGAATCGACTATAGAGTGCCCGATGGACTCTTAGAGGTTTAAAGATTGAAAAATGAAACAACAGATATGCATACTCGGTTCAACGGGCTCCATAGGCACACAAGCCTTAGAGGTCATTGCCGAGCATCCTGACCGCTATGAGGTCTACTGCCTGACAGCCAACCGTAGATATGAACTGTTGGCTGAACAGGCACGTCAATTTCATCCTGCCGCCGTGGTCATCGCCGACGAGCGTTACTACGAGCCATTGCAGGGTCTGCTTGACGACCTGCCCGATGTAAAGGTGTACGCCGGACGCCAGGCCTTGGATGAGATTGTCGAGGCCGGCCCCATCGATATGGTGCTCACCGCCATGGTCGGTTTCGCCGGTCTGTCGCCAACTCTTCATGCTATTCGCGCTCACAAAAAAATCTGTCTTGCCAATAAGGAGACACTTATCGTGGCTGGTGAACTGGTTTGCAAACTGGCACAAGAGAACCATGTGCCCATTCTTCCCGTCGACAGCGAACATTCCGCCATCTTCCAGAGTATCGTGGGAGAAGGCGACAACGAGATAGAGAAGATTCTGCTCACCGCCAGCGGCGGTCCTTTCCGCACTTTCACGAAGGAGCAGCTGGCCCATGTGACGAAGAGCGACGCACTGAAACATCCCACTTGGGATATGGGCGCGAAGATTACCATCGACAGTGCCACGATGATGAATAAAGGGTTCGAGGTGATGGAAGCCTCTTGGCTCTTTGGTGTTCCCGTCGACCGCATCCAAGTGCTCGTACACCCCCAAAGCATCGTACACAGTGCCGTACAGTTCACTGACGGAGCGGTGAAGGCTCAACTCGGTGTTCCCGACATGCGTCTGCCCATACAGTACGCCTTTTCCTTTCCCGAGCGTCTGTCGCTCACCTCTGCCCGTCTCGACCTATTTGCCCATCCGTTGGAGTTTTTCGAGCCCGACGTGGAGAAATTCCGCTGTCTGGCACTGGCCTTCGAGGCCATGAAACGCGGAGGCAACATGCCTTGTATCGTGAATGCCGCCAATGAGGTGGTAAACCGAGCCTTTCTGGAAGACCGCTGTTCGTTCCTCGCCATGGGCGACATCATCGCCAAGACCATGGACCGCGCCACTTTCGACGCGAAACCCGACTACGACACCTATGTGGCTACAGACACCGAGGCGCGGCGTATCGCGGAGGAACTACTCACGAACTAAAAGCTCATCAACAAAGAAACAATAAACTCAACAACTCACAAACTTACGAACTCATAAATTCAACAATACATGGAAGTTTTTTTGATACGACTGTTACAGTTCATTCTGTCAATATCCTTGCTGGTGCTGCTTCACGAAGCCGGCCATTTCTTCTTTGCCCGCCTGTTCAAGGTGCGCGTCAGCAGGTTTTACCTGTTCTTTAACCCCAAGTTCCACATTGTCAGCACCTACGACAAATGGGTGCGCCGTTTGTTCCACATGAAGCCCGAAGTGGTGCCGGAGAAAACCGTGAAGGATAAGGAAGGTAATGAGCGCAAGGCGAAAGAGTATGTGGGTACCGAGTATGGTATCGGTTGGCTGCCATTGGGCGGCTACTGTGCCATCGACGGCATGGTTGACGAGACCAACCAACACCTCGACGACGACCCCAAGCCTTGGGAGTTCCGCACCAAACCCGCCTGGCAACGCCTGCTCATCATGATTGGCGGTGTCTTGGTGAATTTCCTCCTTGCCCTGTTCATCTATTCGATGGTGCTCTACCATTGGGGCGACTCGTATATCCAGACACGCGACATGACCATGGGCATGAAATTCAACGAGGAGGCCAAGGCTCTTGGGTTCAAAGATGGTGACATCCTGTTGGGCACCGACAAGAAGACCTTCACCAAGTTCGATGTTGACCTGTATCGTTCGCTCACCGACGCCACTCGCGTAGACATCATCCGCGACGGCAAGCAGATGAGCGTGCCTATCAAGGAAGAGCTGAACCTGCTGAACATGATCAAGACACAGCCCACCTTCGTGGCACCTCTGGTTCCCGCCGATATCGATAGTGTGATGCCCGACTCTCCTGCCGCCAGTATCGGTTTGCAGAAGGGTGACAAGATTCTGGCCGTCAACGGCAAGAGTGTCGATTCGTGGAATGAGTTCACCTATGAGATTGGTCGTCTGAACGACGTGCTGTCCGCCAAGAAGAGTAGTGCCGACAGCATGGCCTTGCGCCAGGCTACCGTGGCTGTGCTGCACAAAGCTACAGGTGTCACCGACACGGCCAAGGTGACCTTGACACCCGACCTGAAACTGGGCGTGGGACAGTCGAATATTTATGACTATTATAAGGAAACACATCTGGAATATGGTTTCTTTGAGAGTTTCCCCGCCGGCATAAAATATGGTGTTGGTGTACTTCGTGGCTATGTCGATGACATGAAATATGTGTTCACCGCCGACGGTGCCAAGTCGTTGGGTGGTTTCGGTGCCATCGGCAGCCTGTTCCCCGCTGAATGGGACTGGATGATGTTTTGGCGCATGACCGCCTTCCTGAGCATTATCCTCGCTTTTATGAACATCCTCCCTATCCCCGCCCTCGACGGTGGCCATGTGCTGTTCCTTCTGTGGGAGATGATAACAGGCCACAAACCAAGCGATAAGTTTATGGTTTGGGCTGAATACATCGGCATCGGCCTGTTGCTGTTGCTCATGGTAGTGGCCAATCTAAACGATATCCTACGGTGGATAGGAGTGATGTAATACCCACCCCAGCCCTCCCCAGGGAGGGAGCATAAAGAGTATACCGAATGAGCACTAAACACTAAGCACTAAACATTCCACAATAAATGTCCAACTTAAGATTCCAGGTCGTAGAGAAAGCATTTTCGAAGAAGCCGTTGGAGGTAGAAACCCCCAAAGAGCGTCCTTCGGAGTATTTTGCCAAGAAAGTCTTTACACGCACGAAGATGTACAAGTACCTGCAACGCGACGTGTACGAGAAGATGATTGACGTGATTGACAACGGAGCGCCCCTCGACCGTTCCATTGCCGATGCCGTGGCTTCGGGAATGCGACAGTGGGCCGAAGAAAACGGTGTCACCCATTACACCCATTGGTTCCAGCCTCTGACCGAAGGCACCGCCGAGAAACACGACGCCTTCATCGAGCACGACGGCAAGGGCGGGATGATAGAGGAGTTCAGCGGCAAGCTGTTGGTACAACAAGAGCCCGACGCCTCGTCGTTCCCCTCTGGTGGCATACGAGCTACCTTCGAGGCACGTGGCTATTCCGCCTGGGATCCTATGTCTCCCGTGTTCATCATCGACGACACCCTTTGTATACCCACCATCTTCATCTCCTACACTGGCGAGGCTCTTGACTACAAGGCACCGCTTAAACGGTCAATACGTGCCGTCTGCGAAGCAGCTGCGGCTGTGGCACGTTACTTCGACCCGCAGGTGAAGAAGGTGACCTCGAACCTCGGTTGGGAACAAGAATATTTCCTTGTCGACGAAGGGCTCTATTCCGCCCGTCCCGACTTGATGCTCACTGGCCGCACCCTTATGGGCCACGACTCGGCAAAAAACCAGCAGATGGACGACCACTATTTCGGCACCATCCCCGACCGTGTCCAAGCGTTCATGAAAGACCTGGAGATACAAGCATTGGAGTTGGGCATCCCCTGCAAGACACGGCACAACGAAGTGGCACCCAACCAGTTTGAGTTGGCTCCCATCTACGAAGATACCAATTTGGCCGTCGACCATAACATGCTACTGATGTCGCTGATGAAGAAAGTGGCCCGCAAGCATGGCTTCCGCGCCCTTCTTCATGAGAAGCCTTTCGCCGGCATCAACGGCTCTGGCAAGCACAACAACTGGAGCCTAAGCACCGACACAGGCGTACTGTTGCACGCTCCAGGTAAGAACGCCGAGCAGAATCTACGTTTCGTGGTGTTCATCGTCGAGACCCTTATGGGTGTCTATCGCCACAATGGTTTGTTGAAGGCCTCCATCATGAGTGCCACCAACGCCCACCGCTTGGGGGCCAACGAAGCGCCACCTGCCATCATCAGCTCGTTCCTTGGCAAACAAATAAGTGAATTGTTCGACCATATCGAACGTGCCGACAAGGAAGACCTGTTCACCATGGCCGGCAAGCAGAAGATGGAGTTGGACATGCCGGAAATTCCCGAACTGCTCATTGACAACACCGACCGCAACCGCACCAGTCCTTTCGCCTTCACCGGCAACCGCTTCGAATTCCGTGCCGTGGGCAGCGAAGCCAACTGCGCCAGTGCCCTGATAGCACTGAACACCGCTGTGGCCGAGGCACTGACCGACTTCAAGCAACGTGTGGACCAACGGATAACTGAAATCTCGGAGAAATCGGAGTTCTCCGATGGAAAGCACAGCGCTACCTTCCATGCCATCATTGATGTGGTGCGTGCCGACATCAAGACGTGCAAGCCTATCCATTTTGACGGCAACGGCTATAGCGACGAGTGGGTGAAAGAAGCCACACGCCGTGGACTGGACGTGGAAACAAGTTGTCCACTTATCTTCGACCGTTACCTTGACGACGACACCATACAGATGTTTGAGCGTATGGGTGTCATGAACCGTAAGGAGTTGGCCGCCCGCAACGAAGTGAAGTGGGAGACCTACACCAAGCGCATACAAATTGAAGCACGCGTGATGGGCGACTTGTCAATGAACCATATTATCCCCGTGGTGACCCACTACCAAAGTCAGTTGGCCAAGAATGTACAGAATATGTACACTATCTTCGACAAGGATGAAGCCGACGAATTGACCATCCGCAACAAGAAAATCATCAAGGAAATAGCCGAGCGTGTTCACCGAATCGAGATTGGCGTCGACGAACTTGTCGATGCGCGCAAGGTGGCCAACCGTATCGAATCGGTTCGCGAAAAAGCCATTGCCTACCACGACACCGTGGCACCCAAACTCGAAGAGATACGTTACGAGATCGACAAGTTGGAACTCATCGTCAGCGATGAGTGTTGGACACTTCCCAAATACCGAGAATTGCTGTTCATAAGATAGTTTTGAATGTTGAGTTTTGAATTTTGAATGATCGCCTTGGCGATTGAGAATGAAGAATTGTCAATAAAGAATTCGTCATTCATCAATCTTCATTGCAAAGCAATCATTCAAAATTCAACATTCAAAACTCAACACTCACTTCACCATTACCTTGCGTACTGAACCATCGCTCATTCGGATGATGTTCAAGCCACGCGTGGGTGCTTGCAGGCGCATACCGTCAACATTGTAGCGTGCCCGCTCGGTCACGTCTGATGAAGAAGTCACGCCCTCAATGCCTGTGGCAGCCTCTTGAATGGTGGCCTTGACGGCATTGGTGATATAACCCTTGCTGTCAATCACCAATGCGACGATGAAAATGTCGCCTCTTTCTTGGGCTTCGGCCAGAGCCGTTTTCAGGTCAACTCTGTTGGGCAATGTGAGCGTATATTCACGCTCGGCCTTCTCGCCACGTGTCATGGCACCCAAGGCTTCCACCTTGTTGTTGTAATTCACGTAGGAAGTGGCGAGTGCCACATCGTTGAACAAAAGACCAGAAACAGACGACTGCCCATATTTTCCGCCTTTGCAAAAGTCCTCCATGTCGGAGTCGCCTACCTGAGCTGTAGTATATTGGCTATAATAATTTGCCTGCCTCCACTTTGTGGTAGTGCCCGATAAGTTGTCGGCTACCACCACGAAAGCCACCGTGAAGTTCTCATCGGCCAGGGCTTCTACCTCAGCTTTCGCAGTAAGCCCAGTCTTTTCTTCGTTCCACTCGCCCTCGACCGTCACGTCCGCCTTGGCCGCCACGTTGTCGAGTTCATCCTGAATGTCATTGATGATGGAATTACCCGTGCCATATTTGGGGTCAATCTCGCCTCCCATGCGGTTGAGGAGGCATGAGGGGGCCGACCCGCTGAAAATCCTGGCATAATTACTAGCAGAACCCAGTGCCATAGCATCGGTAGTTGCACCTGAATAAAGGTGAGCGGCGATGCCAATGAACAAGTCGCCAAAATGCTCACGCACCATTTCCATGCCCACGATACCACGCGGACACCATCCACAGCCCAGTCCGGTGAATTCCTCAATCACGGCACGGCGTTCCACCTGGCGGTCAACGGTAAGTATAGGAGCAGTGTAAGAAGCTCCTTCCACCGTCTCGTTCGCCTCTCCGTTCACCTGTTTGATGGTGATGGTCACTTCGTCTGTTCCCGGAGTATCAAGACCTTGGAATGGCATTTTCACTACAACATTGCCACCGAAGACATCACAGGGAACAGGCAGGTTGACATGCTGCATTTCGCCCTCCACGCCGTTGGCCGTAATGGTATAATCGATGGAAGAGATGCCTTTTGCACCTTGGTTGTTGATGGTCACATTACGATGGACGGTCTGTCCGGGAGCAGCCACTAACTCGTTCACGCCGACAATGCTTGCAGCGTTGGAAGCGAAGTCACCCTCCACGAGCAGTTGCATGGCCAGATTGCCATAACCATACTGCGACATGTCTTGCCACGTGGGCACCGAGCTCGATGTCTTCAGGAAGAGTGCCGACGGTTGCTCCTCGGCATCATAGGTAACAACGATGGGGTATTGTCCTGCGCTGGACGACACACTGGTCACGGTATAGGTCATGCCCACATATACCCCCTCGTCCGTGATGGTGTAGGGCTCGGGCAGCGTGACATCGGTTGACTTGCCGTTATAATAGTCACCCTCATCACCACCATTCAAGTCGGTGGGACGGAACTGCTTGTTCATGACCGTCGCCTCATCAGCTGTTGCCGGAAGATCGGTGGAGAGCCAGAGACTGATGTTCTCGAGCACCGATGTGTCGCGCAGGTAGACGCGCACCTTGGTAATGGTCTTTCCCACCAAGGCTGCGTTGGTCGGATCAATGCGGATGGCCTGGTAATAGGTCTCTGCACTCTGCACACCCAATGCCGACCGTTCACCCACACCGTCATAATAGCCCCACCAGATGCCGCTGTTATCGGCTTTTGCAGGAGCTTGCATGGCATGGTGTTGCCGTTGCCCGAACATCAACGGCGAACGTTGTTCTTTCACAAATTGTGCCTGTGTTGTCAGTGCCATGACAGCCATGGCCACCACAAGAAGTAGTTTTTTCATCATACGCGTATATTCTTTTTTTGTTTATTGATGTTTATTGATGTCTATTTATATCAATTTGCAAAAGTAAGGCTTTTCGTTGTAATGACCAAATAAAATACTTATTTTACATTTCATCAAAAAAAGGCCCCGCTTAAGCGGAGCCGATTGTCTATAAGTCAATTCAAAGGAATTACTGACGGGGGCGTGGTCCGGGGCGCATGGAATGTAGTTTCTCCAGTTGGTCAGCGTTTAGAATCTTTTCCAGTTTCTGATGGTATTCTGCACGCCTTGCCCTCATCTGTTCACGCTGTGGGTTGTCACGACGGTCCATCCGCTGGCGTTGCTGACCATCGCCCGTCTGTAACTTTTGACCGTCCAGTTTGGGAACCTTTTGCACACCCTCTGGTGGAGTCTGTTGCTGATCACCTTCCGGGGCTGGACGCATACGTGGACCGTCGCCACGACGTTCGGGATGTCCGAAACGTCCTCTGGGACCAGGTGCACTCACCACGTCGGCATATTCCGTGTTAAGTTCTTTCAGTTTTGCTGCTTGGTCATTATCAAGACCTAGGTGGTTAATCATGTCGATGGTAATCTGTTCCACGGAAGGAGCTTCCCTTTTACCTTCATCTGCTTTGGCAGTAAACTGTCTGTCATCCTGTGCATAGCCACTGGCCACTGTGACCAACATGGCAAAAAACAATAAGAATTTTTTCATTTTACCTTAAAATACTTAATTTGACGTTAATAGTGATAGTTGGAAATGATTTCCGCCACAAAAATACACTTTTTTCCCGAACACAGAAAAATCTATTCAGCCAATTATAGTTTTTTGTCAACAAATAGGCGTTTTTCAGTATTTTTTGCCAAGTCAACATGTCAGTTGCACGATCAGCGGCATAAAAAAATCATAAAATGAGGCAAGTATTTCTTTTATTTGGGAAAAACGAAGTAACTTTGCGGTGAGTTTAAGCACTTTATATGTTTTTTCTGCATTTACTTATCGTTTAATATATTCAATATGAAAATTTGCAAGATTCACGGAAGAGAGATTTTGGATTCACGTGGCAATCCTACAGTAGAAGTTGAGGTTACCCTCGAAAATGGTGTGATGGGTCGCGCTGCCGTACCCTCTGGCGCTTCCACCGGCGAGAACGAGGCTTTGGAGCTTCGTGATGGCGATAAGAAGCGTTATCTTGGAAAGGGCGTGCTGAAAGCCGTTGAGAACGTCAACAACGTAATTGCTCCTGCCCTCGTTGGCGAATGTGTGTTCAACCAACGCGCCATCGACTATAAGATGTTGGCATTGGATGGCACACCCACCAAGAGCAAGCTCGGCGCCAATGCCGTGCTTGGTGTGTCGCTCGCTACAGCCCAGGCTGCCGCCAAAGCTTTGAACATCCCCCTGTACCGTTATATCGGTGGTTCCAACACCTATACCCTGCCTGTACCGATGATGAACATCGTGAACGGTGGTGCCCACTCCGACGCCCCCATCGCTTTCCAGGAGTTCATGATTCGTCCGGTTGGCGCTCCCAACGAGCGTGAGGCCGTACGTATGGGTGCCGAAGTATTCCACAACCTGGCCAAGTTGCTGAAGGCTCGTGGTCTCTCCACCGCAGTGGGCGACGAAGGTGGTTTCGCTCCCAACTTCAACGGTATCGAAGATGCCCTAGACACTATCGTCGAAGCCATCAAGGCCGCTGGCTATGAGCCGGGCAAAGATGTGAAGATTGCCATGGACTGCGCCGCCAGCGAGTTCGCCGTACAGGAAGATGGCAAGTGGTTCTACGATTATCGCCAGCTGAAGAACGGCAAAAAGAAGGATCCCAATGGCAAGAAGCTGAGTGCCGACGAGCAGATTGCTTACTTGGAAGAACTCATCACCAAATATCCCATCGACAGCATCGAAGACGGTCTGGACGAGAACGACTGGGACAACTGGGTGAAGCTGACCGCCAAGATTGGCGACCGCTGCCAGTTGGTGGGCGACGACCTGTTCGTTACCAACACCAAGTTCTTGGAGAAGGGTATCAAGATGGGTGCCGCCAACTCCATCCTCATCAAGGTGAATCAGATTGGTTCGTTGACAGAGACCTTGGAAGCCATCGAGATGGCCCACCGTCATGGTTACACCACCGTCACCTCGCACCGTTCGGGTGAAACAGAGGACACCACCATTGCCGACATTGCCGTGGCCACCAACTCTGGCCAAATCAAGACTGGTTCGCTGAGCCGCACCGACCGTATGGCGAAGTACAACCAACTTATCCGCATCGAAGAGGAACTCGGCGACGTGGCCGCTTACGGTTTCCAGAAACTGAAGTAAGTTTTTTTGAACAAACGAATTACCTTTAGGTTATCACATACTCAATAGAGACGCCACTTGTGACGTCTCTATTTTTTCCACCATGACAAATCGTCTTCTACACCGTTTTGACAAATCCCTCCCTATCGAGGGGAGCAGACTCAACAGTCCCTTCTACTACACACCGTCACTCATCAACGATGTGATGGTTCGCGAAGCCGTCAAACAGATCAAGGACATGATTGCGAACCATGCAGAATGGTGTGATGAGGTGGCTCTCGGCAAGATGTTCGGCGTGTTGGTAGTGGAAGATACAGAGGGGCATATAGGTTTCCTTGCCGCTTATTCCGGGCAAATCGGAGGAAAAGAAGATTGGGAGGGGTTTGTTCCGGCTGTGTTTGATTATTTGCAACCCGACGGCTATTTCGCCGTACATGAACGAGAGATCAGCGACATCAACCACCAAATGGATGTGCTACTCAACGACAGTGGCTATCTGTCTGCGTTGGAAGTACGGCAGTCGATGGAAGTACGGCATTTAGAGGAAGTGGCGGCTTTTCAGGCGGAGATGCGCGAAGCCAAAAAACGGCGTGACGACCGACGTGCTACAGCAACCACTGAAGAAACGGCGGCCATGATACGCGAGAGTCAATGGATGAAGGCCGAATTGCGACGGATAAAGCGGCGGCACCAATCCGAAGTGGGTTCGTTGGAAAAACGTATCAAAGAGGTGGAAACGGAAGCATCACGATTGCGCAAGGAACGCAAGCAAAAGTCCGACGACCTGCAGCGGTGGCTCTTCTCCCATTTCGTCATGTGCAATGCTCTCGGTGAAAAGCGCGACTTATTGGAGATATTCGCCCACACACCACAAGGCGTACCGCCATCAGGAGCTGGTGAGTGCTGTGCCCCGAAACTATTGCAATTCGCTTTTCTTCATGGGTTGAAGCCCCTTCGCATCGCAGAGTTTTGGCAAGGAGCATCACCCAAGGGGGAGATACGTCATCATAACCATTTCTATCCAGCCTGCCGCAGCAAATGCTTACCAATCCTCGACTTCATGTTACAGGGCTTGGAAGTGGAGCCTAACCCTTTGGAAGAGCCTGAGAGAAAGGATTTGGAAATCGTGTACGATGATGACCACATCGTGGTGGTGAACAAACCCTCGGGCATGCTCGCCGTTCCTGGGAAAACAGCCAGGGAATCCGTTTACAGTATCCTTCGACAACGTTATCCACAAGCAGAAGGGCCTATGATTGTCCATCGTTTGGATATGGCCACATCGGGTTTGATGGTTGCGGCGAAGACCATGTGGGTCTACCATGCCCTACAACGACAGTTCGAACAGCACGAGGTAAAAAAACGCTATGTGGCATTGCTCGAACGCGACATCAGCAAACTAGTTCCTACACGAGGTACCATAAGTCTGCCCCTGCGTCCCGACATGATGGACCATCCGCGACAAGTGGTAGACAAAATACATGGCAAGGAAGCCATAACCGACTACGAAATACTCGGTGTGGAGAATGGACACACCCTCATTGCATTATACCCCCACACGGGTCGCACACACCAACTGCGCGTCCACTGCGCCCATCCCGAGGGACTGGGTTGTCCCATCCTCGGCGATGCGCTCTACGGCACACCTGCCGACAGGTTACACCTGCACGCCAAACAACTTACATTCACGCATCCAATAACCGGAGAGAAGGTCCAATTCATCATTCATACAACGATGGATTAGTGTGATGATAGGTTGTGTTTCGGAACCGAAGGTCACTGTTCGCGTAACGAGGGAAAGTAAAAACTCTATTAAAATTTGGTTTTTCATTCAATTGTACTATCTTTTCATAAGATAGGCTGCGTTTCGGAAAATCTCAAATAAATTTGGTTTTTCGCTCAACTTGCACTATCTTTGCCGAAAACAATTGAACAATTCATTGACCATGAAAGCGAAATTATTCTTTATTGGACTATTGTCCATGACCCTTTGTCTCTTCTCTTGCAACAAGAAGGGAAATGCCGACGGTGGAAAGCCCGTTGAAGTAATAGAATCGTTGAGCAACGAAATCTCCGCCAAGTCCGAACAATGGACGAAGGAAGACTGGGATGCCGCCGCCGAACAACTGAAAGCCGCCATTGCCAACCTACCCAATCCCATGGCCGACGATGAACTGATCATCGTCAACTCCGCCATCCCCCGCATGAAAGTTTATGCTGAACGCCACAAGAACATGGCTGCCACCTTCCTCGTGGCACTGAGCAAATACAAGAGTGTGGCTTCTGGCGAAGAAGCTGCCGATTCATTGAGTCTGGAGAGTACAGCCCCCGAATCAGTGGGTATGGGTGGTACCGATGAAGAAGCGGCTGTATCCGCCAACCCTTCAAGTGTCTACGACAGTGCTCCAGCAGGATTGTTGTTGGGCTCCGTCATCCAAGAAGGCGGCTATACCAACGTGCGTCAGCAGCCAAGCACCTCCTCTGCCATTGTTACGAAGATACGCGACGGCAGTCCCATTTATTACACCAATTATAACGCCAGTTGGTGTGCCGTTTACGACAACAGCGGCAGGATGCTCGGATATATGCATTCAAGCAAGGTGATGGGTTTAGATGAAGGCACTCCGGACGAGGGTGGCGACGTGGTCTACGGCACGCAGTACGACTGGCTATCTACACGCTATGCCACAGCCAGCGACCTCGCCGGCTACGACTTGGGACAATTGCGTGTGCTGCGCAACTCCATCTACGCCCGTCACGGACGGATGTTCCGTGATGCCAACCTGCGCAGCTACTTCAACTCGCAACCATGGTACAATGGTTACCGACAGGAAATTCCTGCCAGCGAACTGAACCAATACGAGCAATACAACATTCAGTTTATACAAAGTAGGGAGTGATAATCCCTCACACCCACCCCGGTCCTCCCGAGACAGGGAGGGAGTTTGAGCTATCAACAATGAGCGACGAATGGATTCATTCGTCGCTCATTGTTTGCTATCATAAAAGATGTAGAAAATTTTCAACGGGGATACCTCGGTTTTTGTCTTCGTTGTCGCGGTTGAGGTCGATGAGCATGGCCACACCGTCCATCGCCTTGCGTGTGCTCTGTAACAGCGGTTCATCCTGCAACAGGTGGCCGATGAGGATGGCCGAGAACATATCGCCCGTGCCGGGAAAATGGACGGGAATCTCTGTATAATCGAGCGAGAAATACTCGTCGGTATGATGGTTATAGCCCACCACCATGCTCTGTCCATCAACGCGGATGCTGGTGATGAGCACTGACTGAGCACCGATGTGACGCAACTTATCCACGAGCATCCGAGCCTCGGCGGCCGTCACGCCCTCTTCACTGTAAGGATGGTCAGCGAGATAACAGGCCTCGGTATAGTTGGGATAGGTGAGATGGGCCACCGAGACCATATCACGCATGAAACCGATGGTATTATCGGTCACGCCATTGTAAAGTTTTCCCTCGTCGCCCATAATGGGGTCAACGAAGATGGTCGTTCCCTTGGCCGCCTCATCCTTGCAATAAGCCGAAACGATTTTCGCCTGCCGCTCCGAGGCGATGAACCCCGTGGCGATGGCATCAAAAGAAAAGCCCAGTTCGCGCCACACCGGAAAAACGCCCTGTATGTATTCGGTCGTGTCAAGGAGGTTAAACTTACCATAGTCGAGCGTGTTCGACACCAGACAGGTGGGCAGGTTATAAACGGGGAAGCCATAATACGACAATATGGGCAACATAGCCGCCGTGGCCACCTTGCCGTAACCCGCAATGTCGTTAACGAGAAGTATCTGTTGTTTCATATCGGGTGCAAAATTACTTCAAAAAAAACAATTCCTTTGGTATTTTCAATTATTTCCGTTATATTTGCAAAAATATAAACCTAATAACCATCATGTCAAGACAATTAATTACCATCATCGTGTTCCTTTGTATGGCACTGACGGCCAATGCCCAGGAAACCATCGGAGTGAACACCGGCGACATCACATCGCCCGAGATACGCAATGACAACAGCGTGGTGTTCCGTCTTCTTGCCCCACAGGCGAAAGAAGTGTTCGTGGAAGGTGACTTCCTGCCGAAGCGCAAGGTAGACACCCCCTTTGGCGAGATGGAACAGACGGGCCGTGCAGCCATGACACGCGACGACAAAGGGGTGTGGACCTACGTGAGCAGCCCCATGAACCCCGAGATGCACACCTATTGCTTCTACGTGGACGGAATGCGCATCAACGACCCGAGCAACGTGTATATGTTGCGTGATATTGCCACATACACCAACTATTTCCTCGTCGACGGACCGCTGTCGGAGAACTATTTTGTGCGCGAGGTGCCCCACGGCACATTGAGTAAGGTGTGGTATCCCTCCCCCAAATTGGGCATGGAACGCCGCCGCATGACTGTCTATACCCCGGCGGGCTATGAGGACAACACCTCAAAGCGTTATCCCGTGCTCTACCTATTACATGGCGCAGGCGGCGATGAGAACGCCTGGAGCGAACTGGGAAGGGCGGCACAGATTCTCGACAACCTGATAGCACAGGGTAAGGCGGAACCGATGATCGTGGTGATGCCCAACGGCAACGGTGCCCAGGAGGCAGTACCCGGCGAATATCCCAACAGCATGTACAAACCCATGTTCATGAACCCCAAATGCATGGAGGGTAGCATCGAGGTTGCCTTCGTAAGCGACGTGGTGGGCTTCATCGACAGCCACTACCGCACACAGGCCGACAAACGCCACCGTGCCATCGCCGGTCTCTCGATGGGTGGGTTCCACTCGTTATGGATATCCGCCAACAACCCCGACACATTCGATTATATCGGTCTCTTCTCCGCCGCTATCAGCCATCAGACGCAGGGCGAAAACGCATGGGTATATGACAATCTGGAGGGCAAGATAGCCAAACTATTTGAAAAGCATCCCAGACTGTACTACATCGCCATCGGCAGTGCTGATTTTCTTATCAAGGATAATACGGAGTTCCGACACCTGCTCGACAGCAAGGGCTACCGTTACGAATACTGGGAAACCGACGAAGGCCATATCTGGGCCAATTGGCGTAAGTACCTCAACCAATTCGCACCAAAATTGTTTAAATAAGGAGCAAGGGGGCAAGGAACAAAGAGCAAGAAATTAGTCCCAACATTCCATATACAACACTCAAAACCATGAACAAAATAACCAAAGCGATAGCCATCATATTATTCCCTATCAGCATGACAGCACAGAATGCGCCCCAACTGCGGGCGGACAACATCGATGAAGTGCTTGCAGCCATGACTCTGGAAGAGAAAGCCCAGTTGCTCGTTGGCGGAGCCAATAATTTCTTCAGCGGAGGTGCCGTTGTGGGCGGTTCGGCAGAGACAGTGGCCGGTGCAGCTGGCACTACGGCAGCTATACCTCGACTCGGCATTCCCGAGACCATCCTCACCGACGGACCTGCCGGCGTGCGCATCAACCCCACCCGTAAAGGTGACAGCCGCACTTATTACGCCACGGGATTCCCCATCGGCACCTGTCTGGCCTCGACATGGAACACCGAACTGGTGAACGAGGTGGGACGAGCCATCGGCAACGAGACGAAGGAATACCGCTGCGACGTGATTCTCGGTCCGGGCATGAACCTGCATCGTAACCCACTGTGTGGCCGAAACTTCGAATACTACTCCGAGGACCCCGTGGTGACGGGCAAAATTGCCGCCGCCTATATCCAGGGAGTACAGGCCGAAGGGGCCGGTGTGAGTATCAAGCATTTCGCGGTGAACTCGCAGGAGACACAGCGTACGAGTGTCGACGAGCGCGTGTCGCAACGTGCCGCCCGTGAGTTGTACCTCAAAGGATTCGAGATTGCCGTCAGGGAGAGCGACCCTTGGACAGTCATGGCCTCATATAACCGGCTCAACGGACTGTTCACGCAAGGCTGCCATGACCTGTTGACGAAAGTGCTACGTGACGACTGGGGTTTCAAGGGCATCGTAATGACCGACTGGATTGGTATCCGCGAGGGTCTGCGCACCATCGATGAGGTAAAGGCAGGCAATGATCTGATGGAACCCGGACAGCCAAAGCAAGCGGAAGAGATTGTGGCGGGTGTGAAGAGTGGACAACTGGACATCGCCGATGTGGACCGCAATGTGCGCCGTATGCTTGAATACATCGTCAAGACACCGAGTTTCAAGAAATACCATGCCTCCAATGCTCCCGACCTGAAAGCCCATGCGGCAATCACCCGCCGCGTAGCCAACGAGGGCATCGTGCTGCTGAAGAACAACAATGGCACATTACCATTGGCCAAAAGCATCAAGACAGTGTCGCTCTATGGTGTCAACTCATACGACTTCCTCTCTGGCGGAACAGGCTCGGGATGTGTCCACACCCCCTATGTGGTCGACATGGTGACGGGTCTGTCGAATGCGGGCATAAAGACCACGGAGCAACTGACAGAGATATACCGCAAGTATATCGAATTTGCCAAACTGAAGTTCGAGGCCGACCGTCACCCCGCCAAATGGTTCCAGATGCCGATGTTCGGACAACAGAAATATCCCGAGGTGGACATCAGCGCCATCTGCAGCCAAAAGGAGGCAAAGAATGCTGACGCCGCCATCATCACCATCGGCCGTCAGGCAGGTGAAGGCATCGACCGCGACATTGAGGGTGAATTCAACCTAACCGAGCAGGAACGTCAGATGATTGTGGACGTGAGCAACTTCTTCCACCAGGAAGGCAAGCCCGTGATAGTGGTCATCAATTCTGGCTCAGTGGTGGAGACCGCCTCATGGAAGAACTACGCCGATGCCATCGTCGTGGCTTGGCAACCTGGCGAGGAAGGTGGCAACAGCATGGCCGACATCCTCACCGGCAAGGCCAACCCCTCAGGTAAGCTGACCATGACATGGCCCATCGCGGCTACCGACCATCCTTCGACAAAGAATTTCCCCAATACATCTATGGATGTATACTCCTACACATCCAGCGGACAGGTTCCCGGTTACCATTACACCAACCACGAGGAAGACATCTACGTGGGTTACCGCTATTTCGACACTTTCGGTCGCGAAGTGAGCTATCCCTTCGGCTTTGGGCTGTCGTACACGACCTTCGAATATGGCAAGCCTTCGGTAAGCATCAAGGGTGAAACCATCGAGGTGAGCGTGAGTGTGAAGAATACGGGTAGCGTAGCTGGCAAGGAAGCCGTGCAGGTGTACGTCAGTGCCCCCGAAGGCTCATTGGAGAAGCCTGCCAAGGAACTGAAAGCCTTCGGCAAGACCAAGGAGCTGAAACCCGGACAGAGCGAGACGTTGCGCATGACAATCCAGCGACGCGACCTGGCATCGTTCGACGAGGCACAGAGCGCATGGGTGGTCGACGCTGGCACCTATACTTTCATGATTGGGGCGTCAGCCGCCGACATCCGCGGTACAGCTACCCTGAGAGTGGACGGTATGACTGAGAAGACCAGCAATGCCTTGGCGCCACAGGTGGAAATTATAAAAATGAAAAAGAAAAAGTAAAAGGGTAAAAGACCCACCTCGACCCTCCCAAAGGGAGGGGGAATGAAGGAGCAGGGGGCAAGGAGCAAGAGAATGCCCTATAAATTCTTCATTGATAAATCAGATTCGCGAAGCGACAATTTTTCGACATATGTCTCAACAACTCGTCAACAATCAAAATTCAAAAATCAACATTCAAAAAATCTCGAAGCGAATTTACTCCCAATTTAACTCCAGTAAAAATAAAAAAAATGCATACTACAAGACTTTTGAAGATTAAACCGCTTTTTCTGCTACCCTTGTTCATGGCTTTCGGTTGCAATGGCAACGCGAAAAACAACGGACAGGGCGGCGAGGACGACAGTCTCGCCATCGACACCGTGGAACACCATGTCACCTTGCTTTTCGCCGGTGACCTAATGCAACACGACGGTCAGATCAAGGCCGCACGTATGGCCGATGGCACCTACAACTACGATGATGTTTTCACACGCGTTAAAGACGAAATAAGTGAAGCCGACCTGGCCATCGCCAATTTTGAAGTGACACTCGGAGGCCCTCCCTACAAGGGATACCCCCAGTTCTGCGCCCCCGATGAATACTTGTACGCCAGTATCGATGCGGGGTTTGACGTGTTGCTCACTGCCAACAACCACTGCGTGGACACCCGCGAACGTGGTCTCAAGCGTACCATCGATATGCTGGACTCGCTGAAGATACCCCATTTGGGCACATACAAAAACGCCGAGGAACGTGCCAAGCAATACCCGTTCATGATTGAACGTGACGGCATACGTATCTGTCTGCTCAACTTCACCTATGGCACCAATGGCATCCCCGTGCCCGCCCCTTTCAAGGTGAACATGGAAGATACGGTGGAGATAGCACGCGACTTGGCTCGTGCGCGCGAGCTTAACCCCGATGTCATCATCGCCTTCCCCCATTGGGGCATCGAATATGTGCAACAACCCAACAAGCAGCAACGCGCTCTCGTGGCTTGGCTGCTGTCTCATGGAGTCGACCATGTCATCGGTGGCCATCCACATGTTGTGCAGCCCTTTGAGGTGGAAGAGCGCAGCGACGGCAAGCACCTTGTGGTGTATTCACTGGGCAACTATGTGTCGAACATGACAAAACCCAACACCGATGGTGGTGCCATGGTGCGCATGACACTGACCAAGAAAGGGGGCAAGACGGAGATGACCTCATGCGATTACTCGCTCTTCTGGGTGTCACGTCCCGCCACTTCGGGCAAGAAGAATTTCCGCATATTCCCGCTCTCCTACCCCATTGACGAGCTGAACCCCGCAGAACGTAGTCTGCGCCAGCGTTTCATCAACACCACAGGCACCATGCTGGAGAAATACTGTAAGGGTATCAAGGAGAGGAGAAAAGAGTAAAAACTCATCAACTCTTCAACTCATTAACTTATCAACTAATTAACTCATCAACTAAAAAACTAAGAAATGAAAAAGTATCTGTATCAATTCCTGTTCGTCTTCATGGCTATTGGCTTATGCGCAGGATCTTGCAACGACGACAACGATGACGATATGACCACCCCCGAGACTCCGGGCGGTGGTGGTTCCTTCGACCCCACGAATATACCTAACGGCTATTGCAAGGGCATCGGTCTCTATTACTACCGCACCGTGGCCCAAGTGGGTGAGCCGTTCACCCTCCACGCCAAAAAGTTCATTGACGAGAGCGTACACCTTCACTATTATCAAAACCCCGATGACATGTACAAGGGCACCTGCTGGCTCGACATGGCAGGCGACGGCACCAAGTGGGAATCCAAGGACGGTACGCTGAAATGGATTTCAAGCGACGAGAGCATCGCCACGGTGGACAAGAACGGCAAGGTGACGCCAAAGAAAGCGGGTTATGTGAATATCTATGTTTATACCGACAAGAAACAGTCGGCCCGTTGCATGGTGAAAGTGGAGCCGAAATCGAAACGTTACGGTGTGCATGTGGCTGGCTTCGAGCTGACCGAATACAACTACAAAGACGTCAACAAATTCCCAGGCGTGTCGGGCGGCATTGAATACAACCCCTCCTTCAACACATTGTCGCTGAACAACTGCACCATCAACCTCACCGACTCGGTGGAAGGCATCTACGTGGATGTTGACGGTCTGGCCATCACCGCCAACGGTACCTGCAAGGTGACCACCAACCACTGTTACGCCCTGGCCTTGCGTAACTACTACAACCTGGGCACCGTCGTTATTGATGGGCATACCTACGAGAACGCACCCATTGAACGCACGGCCACCCTCAACAGCCAAGGTGACATCACCTTTGAGAGTACTGCCACGGGACGACAGAAGCGGAGTGCCGGTATCGGCATCGGTGAGTGGTTCGAACTGGATATTGTCTACGGTAAGGTGACGGCCAAAGGCCATCAATATGGCGTCAGCGGAGCTGGGTGGCATTACTACTCTGACCGCAATTTCTGGAACATGGAAAATATGATGGGTGGTACGTTGCGCGGCGGCAGCCTCTCCATACTACGCTGCACATTCACCGCTATCTGTGACACAGGTGACGAGGGATGTGGTGCCATGAACCAATTGGTAATGATTTACACCAACTCTTCGTATAACATCGAACCTGGCGATGTCTCTGCTTTTAATTATGGGAAAATAGAGGCCACCAAATACACACCTACACTGAAAGACGAGAGCGGCAACTGGTGTGCCGCCGTTTGCAAGAAGGGAACCCGCCAACCATATAAGGGCAAAGTGGTGTATTCATCGAGTTATCCTTGGGATGGCAACAATTATCCCATCAACTGACACCTAAACTCTTCATTTTAACAACCTGACGATTTGTTGTTCAGGGGTGTTGAGCAACAGACATTGAAGATGCTCTGTCATCCTTGCGAATGACTCGTTAGGTGTGCGTGCGCATCGACAAAACTCGCGTCCGTAGAGTTGTTCGGGGGTGGTTAGCAACGACCATCCCCAACCATATTCTCGCCCATGCTTGTCCGTGGGATAGACGAAATCTTCTGTCACGATACGACAAGCCATCTGCAAACGGGTAATATAACTATCGAAGCGACTACGCATCTTCGGACCATCGAAGCCACAGGCCTTGCGCAGTTCACGGGTAATCATGCTGCCCCCTTCGCCCAATGTCAACAAAATCGTTTCTTCTATGCTCCCTTCCGCGGGAGCTGGGTAAGCATGGCGGCGGTAATTGCATAGGTCGGGCCACCACTCACGACTCACGAAACCCGCTTTCTTGTTGAAGAACTTGCCGTAGACCAGTCCACCATCGGTCACCATCGACCCTTTCCATTTCCACAACGGCCAGTCCCAACCGCCGTCGTCGAACACTACGTAGCGGCAGTCGTCATCCACCACTTCCTCGGCTGAAAAGCCATTGATGCCGCTGCTCAGCAGAGGAAGGAAGCCGATTTCATTGACCAGTTCAACCAGTTGGGCACCTGAATGCACCGTTTCGTCATTGCTCCTTATCATGTCGCAAAGATACATAATAATCTCGGATTATCACGTTTATGCGATTATAAAAATGGAGAAGAAATGGGTAGATAACGGGAGGTGCCCGACCCATAATGACCAAAGATAAAGGCACTTATAAAATAGAGCATTTTCTTTGGTTATATTTTAATATATGTGTACCTTTGCACCCGATTATGCGAATACCAATGTTGAAGAATTGGATACAGATAGCCTGACAAATCACCATTTTGCTATCTACAATAATCATACATACTACGAAATCAAATTTTCAAATATATGAAAAAACTGCTACACATTACACTACTGACTTTCCTCGCCTTGATGGTCTCGCTGACGGCAAAGGCGGATGAGGCCGGTTTCCTTACGACAGCCATGCCTTCAGGAGCCAACGGAAATACTTCGGGAACTATCACAGGAAAAGCTGAAGAAACTTGGAATTGGGCTATTGTAGGTTCTACCTATAGTGGAACTAATGGCAATGCATGGCAAATTGGTTCAAGAAATGATCCTGTAGAAAGTGCAACTTTTTCAACAAGCGGAATTTCAGGAACCATAACAAAAATAGAAGTTTGGTGTTCTGCCTATACGGCAGCCACAGTGGATATTACAGTTGGTGGGGTTACCTTTGGAACGAGTCAACAATCAAATACGGGTACCAACATTGGATTGTTGACTTTTGAGGGCTCAGCAACTGGTGAAATTGTAGTAACATTCACCAATAATGCTAGTGGTCATCGTTATATATTAGTAAACGCT
Organism: Prevotella sp.; assembly: GCA_017538105.1. GTDB lineage: Bacteria > Bacteroidota > Bacteroidia > Bacteroidales > Bacteroidaceae > Prevotella. The sequence goes on from JAFYJN010000048.1 coordinate 98,902, forward strand.
ATTACCGTCACCTACACAAACGGCACCTCCAACAAAGTTGCCACTCCCACCTTCAACCCCGTAGCTGGTGAAGTAGCCAGCGGAACAGAAGTTTCGTTCAACTGCACAACTGATGGTGTAACTTATTATTACACCACCGATGGCACAAACCCCACAACATCTAGTTCAAGCGGCTCATCATACACAGTCAACAATGATGTCACATTGAAAGTGATGGCTGTAAAAGACGGAATGGATGATAGTGATGTTGCTACCGCTGAATATACGATAGCCAAGACTGATCCTAACCTCGCTTTTTCTGAAACAAATGTAACGGCCAATTATGGCGAAGACTTCACACCGCCCACTTTGACATACGCTGAAGGTTACGACGGAACGATTACTTATTCCAGTTCGAACAGTGCCATTTCTGTTGACCCAACAACGGGCGAGGTTTCATTTGACGTTTCGGCAATAGGTAAGACAACAACAATTACAGCTACGGCGTCGGAAACAGAGAACTACAAGTCGGGAACAGCCTCGTATGTATTGACTGTGGTTGACCCCAACGCCATAACGGGCAACCTGAACAACAGCACTTTCGGAACAAATTATAGTGGTACCATAACGATTGCAAATTTCACCTCTGTCACAGGTTCCATTGGCACTGTTACTGTGACTTATGATAAAGGAACAGCATCATATGCTTACATTAGCAATAACGAGATCCGTCTCTACAAAGGAACGTTGTTAACCTTTACAGCACCTGATGGCTATTGTATCAAATCGTTGGTCTTTAACAAAGAGCTTACCGATTGTTCGGCTTCAGTAGGTACAGTTGATGGTGATACCTGGACTGCTCCAGAAGGAGAAAACATCCAGGAAGTAACAATAACTAAGACTACCACTAATGCTTTGACTCTTAAATCTGTCACTATCCACCTTGAAAAAACCTCTACCTCTCTTGTGGCTAAGCCCACTATCACTCCTGAAACAGGAACATACACCGAGAAGCAGACTGTGATCATTACCAACAACGCAGAAGGTGCGACCGTATATTACACCACTGACGGTACTACCCCCACAAATGAGAGTACTGTCTATTCCGCTCCTTTCACCTTGGGTAAGAATGGCTCATACACCATCAAGGCCATTGCCGTCAACAATGAGGGGACAAGCAGTGTAGCCTCAAGCACCATCACCATCAATATCACAGTGCCCGCACCCGAGTTTACCGAGGAAGACGGCACCACTTTTACCGAGCCATATACCATACATCTGACGGCCGAATCTGGACTTTCCATCTATTATGCCACAGGGTCAGATAGTCCTGTAGATGCATCCGGAAACCTCTCCGGTTCTTCCATTAAATATACTAACGGCATCACCAACCTGTCAAAAGCTACTACCATCAATGCCGTGGCTATGGATAGTGATGGTAATGTAAGCGCTGTGGTTAGTGCAAGTTATAATTACAATGGCACCGTGGAGTCGCCATATTACGAAAACTTCGACCAAGGTTTGGGCAACTTTACTGTGGAAACAGAAGGAACCAACCCGCCTGTTTGGGAGTTTAAGACCTCTACAGGTAATTATGGTACTCGTAAATATGCTTATGTCAATGGCAGCAACAAAACTGGTACCGCACGACTGGTGTCACCGGTTATCGACCTCACCGATGAGAGTATCGAATCAGCCTCTCTAAATTTTATCCATGCAGGACGTTATTTTGAGGGATACGACCATACGAATTATCTCACCGTAGAAGAAACTGCAGCAGGACAGGCTCCTTCACATGCCCAATTATTTGTTCGAGAGGAGGGTGGCGAATGGCAACAACTCATCATTCCCAATTGGTTCACACAGGCACCTGGTGGTGCTTCCGAAATATACACACGTTTCAATTCGGGTGATATTTCTCTCGATGCATACAGTGGCAAGAAAATCCAAATTAGTTTCCTGTATACTGCCGATTCCGAGTCAACGGGCATTTGGAACGTCCTGAAGTTCGCCCTTACCACTACCAGTGTGGAGAAGGTGAACATGAACACCGACGGTTATGTCACCTACGTGACAAAGAACGATATCGACTGGACACAGACCTTGGCAAAGAATACTGACGATGGTACGATTAATGTACATGGCTACAAGGTGGTGCAGTTCTCTAAAGAATCTGCGGTATTTGTGGAATTTGGTGTTGGTGAGAACGAGACGCTCATCCCTGCCGAGACACCCATCATTATAAAGGGCAAGAGAGGTGTCAACGAACTGGTGATAGCCCGTTCGGAAGATGTAATCGAGGAACCGGTTTACAATTTGCTCCGTCCTTCTTACGGTGATGTGACGGCTGCAGCAGGGCAGCATCTGTTGGTATTCCAGAAAGAGTCAGACTGGACGGAAGATGACCCCTATAACAACTATGCTTTCTTCAAACTCACGGAGGGACGACGTATTCCTGAGCGTAAGGCTTATCTCAACGGAGTTGACGTGAGCGAAGAAATTACCGTTACCACCAATGCTTCCATGGGCATCTTCCTGCTTGAAGACTTGGGCAA